>CAYMEE010000017.1:0-50359 GCA_964389455.1 uncultured Methylophaga sp.
ATATCGCCTTGAGATGTGGTTTTAAAAACTTTTCACATTTCAGCCGGGTATTTAAAGAGCGTTATCTTCTCTCTCCAAGAGCCTATCGGCAGTTGCTGATGAGAAAATGACTTGTCTGACTCGAAAAATGAAAGATCAATTTACTATTCGGCTAGTCAAATACCGCTTCGATTTTCCTCTTCAGCATGTTGGGCGTATAGGGTTTCTGCAATAAGTCCACACCCGGCTCAAGTCGGCCATGATGAATGATGGCATTTTCTGTATATCCTGATGTGAACAAGATCTTAATCTCAGGCCGGTTTTCAGCTGCAACATGAGCCAGTTCCTGACCATTCATTCCGCCCGGCATGATGACATCTGTGAACAACAGTGAAATATCTGCATCGCTCTTGATTACGTTCACTGCTTCGGGGCCATTCATGGCGCTAATGACCTTATAACCATATTTTTGTAGCAAGTTGGTCACGTAATCATTGAGTCGTTCGTCATCCTCTACTACAAGTATGGTCTTACCCTCGGCAGATTGTGAGCGGTCAACTGGTTTCTCGAAATCAGCTTGTGATGTTTCCGTTTCTTGCCCATCTTTGATCATCGGCAAGTAGATTTTTACCGTTGTCCCCTTCTCTTGCTCAGAATAGATATTCAGGTGACCATGACTTTGTTTGACAAAACCATATACGGTCGAGAGTCCCAAGCCGGTGCCCTTGCCTTTACTCTTTGTGGTGTAGAAAGGTTCTATAATTCGATTCAAATCCGCTGCAGCAATACCTACACCATTATCAGAAACAGCCATTCGCACGTATTTTCCCGGTTTGAGTTCATACTGAGCGGCCTCAGCCTCATCAAACTCGTGCAGATTGGTTTCGATAATGAGTTCGCCACCACCCGGCATGGCATCATTGGCATTAACAACCAAGTTTAATAATGCGCTCTCGAACTGGACCGTATCCACCTCCGCGAGGTAATTGTTGTCATCACTGATAATATCGAGCTGTATCGATTCGGAAATGGCCTTGACAAGGATTGGCCTGAGTTCCTGCACGGTTCGGGTTATGTTGATGACCTCAGGTTTGAGCGGCTGTTTACGGGCAAAAGCCAGAAGGCTTTTCGTCAGGTTTGCCCCCCTGTTGGCAGCTTGCAGGATGGTGTCAACAAGCTGTTTGTCATCCTCGTTTTCAAGATCTTCATTGAGCAGTTCAGAATTAC
Source organism: uncultured Methylophaga sp. (assembly GCA_964389455.1). Lineage (GTDB taxonomy): Bacteria > Pseudomonadota > Gammaproteobacteria > Nitrosococcales > Methylophagaceae > Methylophaga. The sequence goes on from CAYMEE010000017.1 coordinate 1,207, forward strand.
CGATGATGACAGTCAGCAGGTTATTGAAGTCATGAGCCACCCCGCCAGTTAACCTGCCAACGGCTTCCATTCTCTGTGAACGGTCCAATTGAAGTTCGAGTCGACGGCGCTCAGAGACATCCTGAAACGCACCAATGATCTGGGTAACTTGGCCATTCTCAATCGTTGGCTGGCCAAGACAACGCACCGAGCGATTCTGTTCAGAGTGACTGATTTCGAATATTTCATCAAAAGCCTGGCCGTCCTCGGCGCATTGATAAATGCAGGTTTCAAGTCCTAATCTATCTGTTGGGGTATAGGCGGCGAGAATATCTTCCAATGTGGTTTCAGTGTCCTCGGCGAGGCCATGAATTTCTCTGACTATTTTAGACGCGGCGATGCTTTGATCTTTCAAGTTGTATCGCCAGCCACCTAATGAGGCGATTTCTGCGCTGAACTCAAGTAGCTGCGATTGCGCAGCGATCTGCATCGCTTGTTGTTCGATTTGAGCCTTATCATTCTGTTGGATATCCATCATTTTATCGAAGGCTTTGCCCAACTGAGCAATTTCATCCTGGCCCTCAAGGTTGGCCCTCTTATCCAGGTTATTACTTTCATTGATGGAACGTATCGTGTTTGCCAGCGAAGAGACTGGGTTAACCAGCCGCTTGTTGAGCGAGCTAAAAGCGATAACACTCAACATGGCGAATAACAGGCTGGCAAAAATGAAAGCACTCAGCACGTTGTGGCTGTAGGATTCAATCTGTAACTGCTTTTGCCCCACCAGGTAATCCAGGGCCGTATCAAGCGCCACCCCGTGGTTCGCAACCCGGTTCATGGCTAACCTGGCTTCCAACGATACCTGCGGATAGCTCTCATATGCGGTTGTTCTGGCAGTATCACGGCTGCCCACCTCTGTATCAGAATAGTAATGTTCCAGCGTTTCGATGAGCTGGGTGATGTGATGCTTGGCCCGTTTGACGTAACTCTCGTCGATGTGGAGATGGTCAAGTTCGGCACGGAGATCCATGGCGTCAGCGCGGAATGCTAACCAGGTGTCATGATCGACGTGGAACAGCATTAACTGATCACTGCCCACAGAGAAGTCATCCATACGCAGTTTTAAGTCAATGAGGTTTTTTTCCAGGCTGTGATAGCTCGCGATCTCCCGCTGGGTCCAAGTGGCCAGGATAATAAGCAGGGCTAGCCCTGCCGCGCAAAAACCCAGTAACAGTTTAGAGGTTTTCTGCAGACTCATGCGATGACCTCACAGGCTTGGGAATACCAACTGCAATCGGATTGATCTCACTTAGCGCATCTGAGTCAATCCATGTTAATGGGCTGATTTCGATAAACTGCCCTTCATATTTATCTCTGAGCCATTCAAAGATCTGATTGAATTCTGCAATTAATGACCAGTCCAGGCTGACTTCGGCCAACCCGACATCAAACTCTGTAATGTTCTCCAACAGATAATCGTGGCCATGTTTTTTGGCAAAAGTGTTTACGGCGATGATGGGTTGTGTGTTCACATACTCAACGGCATCGATGTAGGCGTCGATGAGCAGTCGAGTTTCATTCGGGTGTTGATTGAGCGTTTGTTTTGTGGTGACCAACAGCCATTTACCCACATAGAGTTCCTTGCCGGTCATGAAGGCGATTTGCTCCCCCATTTGAGCTTCAATTTTGGCTGTCCATGGCTGCCAGGTGACGGCGGCATCAATAGTTTGGTTTTTAAGTGCTTCGTCAATCTGGTTGGGAGGAATGTCAACAATCTCGACCAGATCATCCTCCACCCCGTTGAGGTAACAGTACAGCCACCATTGATATTCAGCATTGGTGCCCTCTGGCAGTCCAATTTTTTTGCCTCTTAGGTGTTCCACTTTTGTCAGGTTTCTCGCTCTTAATGTCACAATGTGACTAAGGCTGGTGGTATGTAACAGGTTGGATAAAATGACTGTATCACTCTCTGTTTCCAGTAACTCGGCTTCAAGTTTTTCTATAAGAAATGGGGTCGGTGCCATGAGCGCAAAATCCACTTCCCCACGTTTCAGCTTTCTGAGGTTCGATTTGCCCGACTCACCGTAAATGACTTCGACTTCTAAACCTTTAGCTGAAAAGTACCCTTTTTCATCGGCAATCAGGGTAGGAAGATCACCCAGATATTCCATACCGGCCAGACGCAGTGGATGATATGAATTCTCCTGATTGCAGCTGGTCAGCAATATCAACAGAGAAACAAACGGCACTAGACAAGTTTTCCAGCACATCATGAGAGTGCTCCTGCACTACTCATAGAGACCAGGTTGGTATCATTGATGATGGTCTGTTCAATCAGCCCTTCCACAGTGAGCTCATGTCTGGCGATATCAACACGTGTGCTGATATTGAAGTCCAGCGACTGCTCCCGCTGTGATTTATCTGCCAGCAAACCCTTTAACTCACTGATTAAACAGGGTTTTAGGTCATTCAGTCGCTCTGCCTTTTGACCAATTACGGACATCACCAGTAAGCCATAACTGGAAAAACCCAATAAGCCAATATCACAATGTTTTCTGATTAAGGCTGCAATGACATTCGATAATTTTTCGGCAACCGCCGCGCCCTGAGTGAGTATTAATTTCTCTATCCCAATGATCTTCACACACAGCATTCCGACTTTGATGTCGAGTGCTGAAGAGAGATAAATATCATCTTTGAGTTTGGGGGCCATGTGCCAGAAAGGCATGACCAGCGAATGATCATTCTCATTGTTTACAGGAGATGAATGGGTATAGGCGACTTCCTTCTCAACGATAGCAGAGAGGGTTGCGAGCTTTTTCTTTTCAGCCTCATTGAACTCTCGAGGACGGTTATCCAGGACACACATCACCCCGACTTTGCCACCGTCAATATGGCTGATGGGCTGGCCGGCATAAAAACGGATATGTGGATGGCCAGTCACCAGTGGACAACCAGCAAACAACACACTGTTTTGCAAATCACTGTATATCAGCGGTTGATCTTGCTGTATGGCAATATTACAAATTGATTCATGACGGTTTACCTGATCATGAATGAAGCCATGATTGGATTTAGACCATTGCACTTCACTATCCATCAGATTAAACATCGCGATGGGTAAGTCAAATACCTCTGCCGCTACCCGCGTTAGCCGGTCGAAACGCTCTTCTCTCGGGCTGTAGAGCATTTTCAGGTCATTAAGAAAATGGGCGCGCTGATCCTCAAGTTGTTTCTCATGCGCGATGAACCACTCAACAGCACCATCAGCGTTAACGGGCCGCGAAATAGCATAGCCCTGACACAAATCACATCCCAGAGACTTCAGAAACTGCAAGGTCGTGCGGTCTTCCACGCCCTCAGCTGTTGTTTTCAATCCCAGGCTTTTAGCAAGCTCGACGATTGAAGTGATAACTGCCCGCGATTCAGGATTTGTACTGGCATTAACCACAAAGGATTTGTCTATTTTAATTTCTGCATAAGGCAGCTTGACCAGCTGTGAGAGTGAGGAGTAACCGGTGCCGAAATCGTCAATTGAAAGTCCAAATCCCTTGATACTCAGCCTGGCGAGATTGTCATAGGTTTCAGCGGCATGATGCATCACGGTTGTTTCTGTGATTTCCAGGATGATCCGGTTTGGGGCCACGTTATGCTGCTGACAACAGCTTACTAACCAATCAAACAGCTGCGTTTGAGAGAGAGACTGGGCAGACAGGTTGAGTGACATGCAGACTGACTGAAAAGTGTGATGATTTAATTTGTCAGCCATCTCATCGGTAGACATCTTTGCCAGCCACTCGATACTCTCTGCAGCCACCAAGCGAGTAAGCTCATCTATCAGATTATTTTTTTCCGCCAGAGCGATGAAGTAATCAGGTGCGACAAACCCTAATTGAGGGTGCCGCCAGCGGGCAAGCGCCTCAAATCCGATCAGGGTTTCAGACTTGGATGAGATCTTGGCTTGATAATAAACTTCCAGCTCATTGTTTTTCAGAGCCTGACGTAAGTCATTGGCAGTGGGTAATCTGGATGCCGGGCCTGCCCATACTTTACTGGATGGTGTATCAAGACTGAGTTGCGCCTGATCCAGCATTTGAGTCAATTGCTTGCTGCTGAAAGGTTTAGGCAGGTAACCCACCATCGACAAGCCATGCTCTTTGGCAGCGTGTTGGGCCAGTTCAAGAAGTTTTTCCTGGCCGCCACTCATGAGTATCAGTTTGGCCTGACTATTAATCTCGGCCAGCTTCTGGATAATTTGCACACCATCCATATCCGGCATTTTCAGGTCCAGAAAAATGATATCCGGTTGCCATTGTTCAAGCTCAACAAAAAAGTGGGTTGAATCGGTCACAAACCGTGTTCCACAGCCCTGCCTTTTGACCATTCTTGCAATAGTCTGGGCTGTGAAAAACTCATCATCCAATATGAGTGACTTCATTTCATTTCCGATTATTCCGATTAGTGATGGATTTTCTTCCACCATACTCGCGATCGATGAGGTGTTAAAGGGTGCATACATTTATGTTTCCTCCCTGAAAATAACTGAGTGCCTTTTACTCAGAGATTTGGCTCTATAGATCGAAACGCCGGGGTTAAACCCGGGGCGACAGACTGTTTCCTCGATAGGGGCTATCTCGACAGAGCGCGCCTGAGTTAACTTGCAAAATGGGGTCATTGCTTGAAATGAACGCTTCTGACTGCTACCTGCTGACGCGCTGAGTCCGGAGACTTTTGAATTTCAACATCACGCTGGCATCTGGGGAATGTGAGTTTGAAGGGCCAAACGGGAAACACTTCATTTAGGTCTGACATGTTGAGAGCCCTCCTTTAGCTGAATTTTTTGCCAGTTACAGACAGTGTATTCAGTAGCCGGGGAGCTATCTATTCGTAAAAATACCTAAATATTGAATGCTTGTTCTTGACTCTGAGCACCAAGCCTATAAATAACCCGCCAGCTCGAGGTAACGGGCCAATGGTGCTATGGACTTGATTTCTAATTTGTTAAAGATGTTGGCCTTATGTGCCTCTGCTGTTCGCGTGCTGATGAATAGTCGGTCAGCTATTTGTGATGCCGCAAGACCATCAGCAGCCAGCATGGCAACATCTAACTCACGTTTTGAGAGCATTGAGATTTTAGTTTCAGCCAGCTGCTTCTTGGCAGATTCTGCCAGTCGCGTTTTATGGTCATTGATGGCATCGTGAATCGTATCGATCATCGTCTGCATTGAGGCTGGCTTTTGCAGCAGCGTATATGCGCCGTCTCTGAGCGCCTGAACGGTTGAGGGCACATCGGCACTGCCTGAATATATGACGATAGGTAAGGTCTGTTGCCGATTCAAAAGCGCTTGCTGCACATCCAGGCCGTTGAGATCAGGCATATTCAGGTCAAGAATGATGCAACCGGATTCTGAAAGCTCAGTTTTAAGAAAATCAGTGGCGTTGTTGAAGCTGTGCGGGGTGAAGCCAGAACGCTTCAGTGTGGTCGTAAGGGACAAAATAATCAGGTCGTCATCATCAATGATGTATACGTCAGGAAGGTGAGAATCAGAATTTTCTGTCATTTTTGTCCATCATTTTACTGTCCAAAAGTGACTTTGCAGTATCAGGCCATACGTGTCAAATATTCATAAATTTCTCAATTTAAATAAGATTATCTAAGAGCAGCTCAACAGCCTGAATTGGGCGAGTGAACCACTCATTGAACTTGTTATTGGCGTATAGCTTAGTGCTGGGAATTTGTTGCAATCCAGGTCTGAAGATTGAAAAAATTGATCCAGCTGTGAAAGCACGGACTGATGGCTTGAAACTCATATTCAAGTCCTTGCCGCTCCATTCTGGATACGGAGCTCATTAACCACAGCACGCCTGCTGTATCTACTTCCTCTGTTTGTTCAAAATTAAAACAAAGCTTGTGACGCTGAATCAGTGCATCCTTGAATCTATCTTCGAGTGATGGAATTTCCTGAGCTGTAAGAAAGTTCGTCGAGATTGTGGTTTGCTTAGGATGTTTTTCCACCGCTGTCTCCTCACAAAAGGTTCAGTTATGCAGATGTGCCTCTTTTTCAGGCATTCAGGGCCATAATGTGCCCGCTTGTGTCTCATAATAGTGAGAGGGCGTTAAGCTGAATATCCGTAAAAACACCTAATTTGAGTCTCAATTTAGATAGCCTGAAAGCATCGTAATGTGGTTTAAGGAATCTTATCGGGACGGATATTGAGATTAAAAGCTATTTGCAACCTTGCCTGCGGCACAAATAAAGGCATTACTGAAGAGCGAGCAGTTTAAGTTCTGTTTAAGGTTTCTCTTGTAGGGTGATTAGCCACTGAAAATTTGCTTTGTCAGAGTTCTGGTCATACCATTAACCCACTATTCAATAAGCTATCGTCGTGAAGCCAAACACACTCGTCACAATCAGTTTACTTATCTGCATGGTTTTCGCGACCACGGCTACGGCTTTTCTGCATTTTAATGAACACTTTCTTGCCGACGCTGGTAGTCATCACCATGTTGTCGACAACGATCATCATTCCCACGGTTCAGAACATGAAACTGATCATGCGCACCATTTCAATTTGCATGTAGTGGGTGATCTGGTTGAACACAGCGACATTGGCTTTATCAAATCCGCCAATCTGATTGCTGGCGATGTGATTACCCCGCTGGTGTCTCGCACCTATACCCCACCTATTCCCCCACCCAACGCCTAATCCTCTAGCACCTGGTCTTTTTAAACACGCACCCTGCGTGTCAATCTGCTATGGGATTCAATCATGAAACCGTTCTATTTTTTCTATCGTTCGGCCATGCTGGTGGCGGTTTTGGTATCGGGCCTGCTGCCATCTGCAGCCGCTCAAGCAATAGACACCACCACAGCTGTTAAACGAACACTGGAGTCCAGTCCTGAACTACAGCTCTATCCTTATTATGTCCGGGCTTTGGAGGGAGAGGCGCTTCAGGCTGGTCTGAAACCTAACCCGACTGTCGGTGTAGAGCTTGAGAACGTCATGGGCACAGGAGACAGTCGTGTTCTGGCTGGACATGAACTGACTTTATCTCTCAGTCAGGTACTTGAGCTTGGCGACAAGCGTCAGCATCGGGTAGATGTCGTTGACAGACAAACCGCAGAGCTACAGCGCGAGTATGAGGTCAAACGTCTGGATGTCGTCGCTGCTTCGCTTCGGGACTATTACGATGTTTTGCGACTGCAACAGCTGTTGGAATGGAACAAACGCCGTATTGTCTCTGAGAAAGACGCACTGGAAGTCATTCAAAAGCGGGCCAATGCCGGTGTGGTCGGTGAAGCTGATTTGATGCGGATGCAATTGCGTCTGGCCAAGTCAGAGTCCAAGCAGCAAACGCTGAGGGCGCAGCATGAACAGGCGCTGAGAGTACTGGCTGCGAACTGGGCGCAGGAACCTGATTTTAATGCTTTGGATGGTGATATGGGCCACCTTCCTGCCCTACCCGAACCGGCACAGCTGAAACAGGCCTTACTAGAAACCCCTGATTACCTGCTGGTCGTTGCTCAGACCCGAATCAACGAGGCGAGACTGTCTCTGGCTGAAGCCGAGAGCACCGCGAATGTGACAGTTGGCGCTGGCGTTAGACGATTTGAGTCGAATGATGACGTCGCCTTACTTTTCAATTTTTCCATGCCCTTGCAACTCAATGACCGTAACCAGGGCAATATTGCCAGGGCGCATACCCAGTATCAGGAAAAGCTGGCTCAGCAGGCATTGTTGAAGACCCGGCTCGAAATCGCATTAAACCGGATTCAGGCTGCGATGCAGAATAATCTAGAGCAGGAAAAGCGCCTTAAAAAGCAACTTGAGCCGGTTGCTCAGTCTCTGCTGCAGGAAGTGGAGCGCGGTTACAAGCTGGGTATCTACAACGTGTTGCAATGGGTTGACGCGCAGGATGAGCTGTATGCCATTGAGCGCGAGATTATCGAAGCCCAGTACGCCGTTCACCGGCAGTTTCTGGAACTGGAAAGACTCAGCGGCATGAGTCTGGTTAATCACACCACAACAGCCGCCGCTAATAAGGACTGAAGATGAAATTTTATCTATTAATACTCACCCTGTTTTTGAATGCCGCTGCCTATGCGGCCGGTGGACACGGACACGGACATGACGAAGCTGCTCACGATGAACCACCTGAAGGTCCCCACGGTGGTCGGCTGTTGGAAAGTGAAAACCTGAATCTGGAACTGACGATTTTTGAATCAGGAATCCCGCCAGAAATGCGTGTTTATGCCTATCAGCCTGATGGCACAGCGGTTGATCCGGAAGCGGTGAATATGACGGTCACGCTGAACCGCACTGGTGGTGAGCAAGATCTGATTGATTTTATGCCCGAGGGCGAATACCTGCTGGGCGATACGGAAATTGTAGAGCCCCACTCTTTTGAGGTGGAAATCTCAGCTAATTATCAGAATAAAAACTATCACTGGCACTTTGAGAGCTACGAAGGTCGTGCAGAAATCCCTGACAGGCTCTTGGCGCTATCAGGTGTTGAAACAGAGGTGGCTGGGCCGCAGACGCTAACCATGACCAATACGGTCTATGGCATTATCAGCAAAGCTGAAGATCGGGTCTTTCATGTGCACGCCCCCTACCCCGGTATTGTTCAGGCAGTGGAAGTCAACACTGGCGATAAAGTCAAAAAAGGCCAGCGCCTGCTGACCGTAATCAATCAGCAAACTTTGCAGACTTATGCCGTCACCAGCCCCGCTGCCGGCGAAGTGACGCTGCGCCCGGTTAAAAAAGGCGACCATACCGATATGGGCACCCTGGTGGAAGTCAGTGACTTATCCAAAGTTTGGGTTGAAATGTCGATGTTTCCACAGGACATCGAGGCAATCTCAAAGGGCATGAAAGTCATGGTCAGTGATCTGCATGGCGAGCAGATGGCAGAAACAAAACTCGACTACCTGTCACCGCAGATGACAGGTGGTCATATCGCCCGCGCCAGGGCTACGCTGGCTAACCCAGATGGCAACTGGCGACCGGGAATGCACGTGATTGCCAAGGTTGTGACTGAACAAGTTGAGGTGCCACTGGCAGTCAAACGTTCTGCACTTCAGACTTTCCGTGAGATGCCGGTGGTTTTTGCCCGGTTTGGCAATACCTTTGAAGTCAGAATGGTACAGCTCGGCGATTATGATGAGGATTACATTGAGGTCACCGGCGGGCTCGAAGCAGGCACAGAATATGTCATTAACAACAGCTATCTGCTCAAGGCCGAAGTCTTGAAAGATGGCGCCAGTCACGATCACTAGGAGCGAACAATGATTGATTCGATTATTCGCTTTGCGATAAATCAACGCTGGCTGGTCTTGGTTCTGACCCTGCTGATCGCCGGGCTCGGTGTCTATAACACCTACAGGCTGCCGATTGATGCAGTGCCGGACATTACCAACAAACAGGTGCAAATCAACACTGAAGTGCCAGGCTACTCACCGCTAGAAGCTGAGCAAAGGGTGACCTATCTGGTCGAAAATGCCATGGCTGGGTTGCCCGACCTGAAATATACCCGTTCCATCTCGCGTTACGGGCTGTCCCAAGTCACGGTGGTGTTTGAGGATGACACCGATATCTATCTTGGCCGGCAGCAAATCAGTGAGCGGTTGCAGTCCATCAGCGGCGAACTGCCGGGTGGTGCTGAGCCTCAACTTGGGCCCGTAGCCAGTGGTCTGGGTGAAATCTTCACTTATGCCATCAGTGCCGAGGAAGGCGCGACCAAGGACAATGGCGAGCCCTACAATGCAGAGGACCTGCGCACCATTCAAGACTGGATAATTCGACCGCAGCTGGTGACCGTGCCAGGCATTACCGAAATCAACAGTGTCGGTGGCTATGAGCGTGAGTATCAGGTGGCACCGGATCCGGCCAAACTGCTGGCCTATAAGCTGACTCTGGCCGATGTCTCCCAAGCCCTGATGGAAAACAATCAAAATGTCGGTGCCGGTTATATTGAGCGATATGGTGAACAGTGGCTGGTTCGCTCACCCGGGCAGTTAAAAACATTGGAGGATATTCGCAAGGTTGTTATCGCCAAACGCGATGATATGCCCATTACCATCGGTGACGTCGCTGAAGTCATGCTAGGTAAACAGCTCCGAACCGGTGCTGCTACCCAGAATGGACAAGAAACTGTGCTCGGCACCGCCTTTATGCTGATCGGTGAAAACAGCCGGATTGTAGCCAAAGCTGTTTCTGAAAAACTGGAGGCAGTCAATCGCAGCTTGCCTGAAGGGATTCAAGCTGAAGCTGTTTACAACCGTACCACACTGGTTGAAGAGACTATCGCGACAGTGCAGAAGAATCTGCTTGAAGGCGCCTTGCTCGTTATTGTGGTGCTCTTCGCTTTGCTGGGAAATTTCCGCGCAGCCTTTATCACTGCTTTGATCATTCCACTCAGTATGCTGTTTGCGGTGACCGGAATGGTGAATAATCGGGTATCAGGCAACCTGATGAGTTTAGGGGCTATCGACTTCGGTCTTATTGTTGATGGTGCGGTGATCGTAGTTGAAAACGCGCTGCGCCGGCTTGGACTGGCACAGGAAAGATTGGGGCGTTTACTGACGCTGAAGGAGCGTCTGCAGGAAGTCGCAGAGAGTACCCGCGAGGTGTTTAATCCCGCCGTGTTTGGCGTGCTGATTATCATGCTGGTGTATCTGCCGCTGTTTGCACTCGGTGGTGTTGAAGCCAAGATGTTTGAACCCATGGCCTTTACGGTTCTGGCCGCGCTGACCGGGGCACTGATTTTTGCAGTGACTTTTGTGCCGGCAGCAGTTGCGATCTTTGTCACCGGCAAAGTGCGTCACCATGAGAATTTCCTGATGCGCGCTGCGCGTTTCGGTTACCGACCCTTTTTGGGTATAGCGATGCGAGCGCCGGTCATCGTCACGCTGGCTGCGCTCATTTTTGTGATCTGGACAGCGAGTCTGACAACCCGGATGGGCGCAGAATTTCTGCCTAAGCTGGATGAGGGCGATATTGCCATGCATGCGCTCCGCATTAGTGGCACCGGCCTTGAACAGTCTGTCGAGATGCAGAACCAGCTAGAGAGCGTGGTGCGTGAATTTGGTCAGGTCGAGCGGGTCTTTTCCAAAATCGGCACCCCTGATATTGCGACGGATCCGATGCCGCCAAGCGTGGCTGACACCTATATCATCATCAAGCCCAGAAGCGAGTGGCCGGATCCAACTCAGACCAAGTCGGAGTTCGTCGATGAGCTACGTCAAGCCGTGGAAGTGGTGCCCGGTAATAAATATGAGTTCACGCAACCGATTGAAATGCGTTTCAATGAACTGATTGCCGGTGTCCGGGCTGATGTCGCGGTGAGAATTTATGGTGATGATCTGGATCAGTTGAGCCAGATTGGTGAATCGGCCGTTAGTATCATCGAGGGCGTGACTGGCGCTGCCGATGTCAGAATGGAGCAGATCACGGGGCTGCCGATGTTATCGATTGAACCGGATCGTGATCATCTCGCCCTGCTCGGTCTCAGTGTTAGTGATATGCAACAAACCATTCACACGGCCATTGGTGGTCGTGATGTTGGTCTGATCTATGAGGGTGACAGACGCTTTAAACTGGTAGTGAGATTGACCGATGAGAAGCGCGAAAACATCGATTACCTTTCTCGCTTACCCGTGGCTTTGCCACACAGTGATGAACCGGACTTGTCCTATGTGCCACTGGGCGAGATAGCGCACATTGAGAAATTCGTGGGACCTAACCAAATCAACCGGGAAAACGGCAAGCGGCATGTGCTGGTTTCTGCCAATGTGGTTGAGCGCGATTTGTCCTCCTTTATCAGCGATGTGGAGGCTGTCATTAATAATCAGTTGGCCATGCCCGCCGGTTACTGGGTTGATTACGGCGGCACATTTGAACAATTGCAGTCCGCCACGCAGCGGCTTTCGATTGTGGTGCCGGTGACACTGCTGCTGATTCTGGGCTTGTTGATCAGCGCCTTCAGTTCCTTCAAGGACGCGCTGCTGGTCTTCACCGGTATTCCGCTGGCACTTACTGGTGGAGTTTTATCGCTGATTTTAAGAGATATGCCCTTGTCGATTTCGGCGGCTGTTGGCTTTATCGCACTGTCCGGCATCGCAGTTCTAAATGGGATTGTCATGCTGTCTTTCATCCGCCAACTGCGCGAGAAAGGTGAGGCCCTGTTAATCGCCGTCAGAAGCGGAGCCATGCAACGCTTGCGGCCAGTGTTAATGACAGCGCTGGTTGCCAGTCTGGGCTTTTTGCCGATGGCGCTTAATACTGGCACCGGTGCGGAAGTTCAGCGGCCGCTGGCCACCGTAGTGGTCGGAGGGATTATTTCCTCTACCCTACTGACTTTGGTCGTACTGCCAGCGTTGTATATTCTCGCTCACCGCAGGCAGGAAAGACGGTCTAGAAAATAGGGAAAGAACAATGTGGTATTACATCATCAAGGTGATTGTCAGTGCCGTACTGATCGTCGCGATTTCCGAAATCGCGAAACGCAGTTCAGTGCTGGGGGCTGTATTGGCTTCGGTACCACTGGTGTCTGTGATTGCGATGATCTGGCTGTATCACGAAACAAGGGATACAGGGAAAATCAGTGCCCTCGCGAACGGTATTTTCTGGCTGGTAATACCGTCATTAGTCCTGTTCCTGGCACTGCCACTGCTACTGAAAACGGGGCTCAATTTTTATATCAGCCTGTTGCTCTCTATCAGTCTGACAGCCATCAGTTACATTCTTATGCTCGGCCTGTTAAAACAGTTTGGTATGGATCTCTGATTTGGATGTTCGTGCTTGAAGATGACATTTTTGTCATAACGCAGTCACACTGATGTCATCAGCAGCCAATTAAGGTTGATAATTCAGGCAATACAAACATGGAGGATAAACAATGTCTTCTCAGGATGATCATACAACGCACTATCAGGAAAACAGTTTATCGCTGACAGGGACGATTGCCCTTGGCACTGGCGTCATGATTGGTGCAGGAATATTTTCCCTGACAGGACAAATGGCAGAGCTGGCGGGCGCCGCGTTTCCGTTTGCCTTTCTTGCTGCTGCCATAGTGGTTACATTCAGTGCTTATTCCTACATCAAAATCTCTGATAAGTACCCCTCTGCCGGTGGGATCGGCATGTATCTGCACAAAATGTATGGTCATTCGCTGAGCACGGCATTTCATGCCTTGCTGATGTATATCTCCATGGTCATTGCCCAGAGTTTTCTGGCCCGGACATTCGGCAGCTATACCCTGCAGCTCTTCGATGTCGAAAACACCGCATTCTGGGTGCCTGTTCTCGGAGCATGTTTGTTGATAGCTGTGTTTCTGATCAACCTGACCAGAAACAGCTATATCCAGGGCACGGCCTATTTTCTGGGGGTGATAAAAATAATAGGCATTTTTGTTTTCGGACTGATAGGCATCTACCTGATGGTGAATTCAGGTCAGGCACTGGAATCGGATATCAACTTACAATCAGCTCGGGATGACTGGACCAGTTTTCTCGCCGCGACCGCCCTTGGGGTACTGGCCTTTAAAGGCTTCACCACGATAACCAACAGCGGTGCTGAAGTGGTCAATCCACGTAAAAATATCAGTCGTGCCATCATTATTTCTATTGTGTTTTGCATCATCATCTATGCCCTGGTCGGCTGGTCAGTGGCAGGCAATCTCTCTATTGCAGAAATTGTCGAGGCCAGAGATTACTCTCTTGCAGCCGCTGCCAGGCCGGCTGCCGGTGAGTTGGGTGTCGGGTTTACCGTCATTATTGCCATTGTTGCAACAGCTGGCGGCTTGATGGCCAGTGTATTTGCTGTTTCCAGAATGCTGGCGATGTTGACTGAGATGAAGTTGGTACCTCACAGCCATTTCGGTATGCCCGGGAGTATTCAGAAACATACGCTGGTTTATACCGTCGTTCTGGGACTGGTACTGACCTTGTTTTTTGATCTGAGCCGGATTGCCTCACTAGGCATTATTCTCTACCTCATTATGGATGCGGCCATACATTGGGGTGTTTTCAGACACTTGCGCGAGGATGTCGGTGCCAATCCTGTGATGCCCCTGCTGGCTATTTTTCTTAATCTGTTGCTGATGCTGGGCTTTGTAGTCACAAAGTGGGATGAGGACCCATTCATACTGGCTGTAGCTCTGGCTGTCATGGCCAGTATCTGGCTAGTTGAGCACTATTTCCTTAAAACCCATGACAGCTCAGATGCCGAGCATCATCAGCATGATCAGTGATGAGCTTTTGTGTTCATTGATTTCTGGAATGGAGGGTTACAATTCGTCCAGCCGGTTAGCTGACTGCACCATTTGCATAATCTCACGCTCTTCCAGCGCTTTGAGATTATCCAACAGGGCCTCTGCAGAGGGAATGTCAGCCCTGGCTCGAAGATAGCGATAAAGTTCAATTATCTGTTCATGTTGCTCAACGACAACGGCCATAATTTCTCTGGCTGTTAGTTGTTCAAAAGGTGCATCACAAAAGCGATGCTGAACAATAGGGTTTTTATCCAAATATTCATAACACCAGGTATTAAGCGCATCCTCGTCGCCTTCTTCTTCAAAGCGATGGATCACATGGCTTAGCCTCTTCTCATGTTCTGATAAATAATCCAGAAGTAGTCTGGCTCGCTCACTTTTATTATCGTCAGTACTCTGATGCAGTCGCTGATTGAGATGATGATGAAACTTACTGGTCCAGTGAAGAATATCTCTTAATGTTTCTACCCGCATGCTGGAGTCCTCCGCTTAAGCCTGTTAATTCATTTGCCAGTTCAGAATAAGAATAAATGAGCCCGTCAATGTGGATACCATGCTAACGCCACAGTCTAATTATCAAAAGCGATGCAGACTGAGGCGTTGATCTGGATCAGAAAATAAAGATTTACTATCAGAATCTGGTTCCCTCGGTCCATTGGATACTGACAAACAGATAACGTATTCAGAGTCTTTTGCTGCAGGAGATATGATGAATAAGAAGTCAAAATGGTTAAGTCTGCATGGTCTACTCACCTTGCTATTAGTCAGTCTGTCACTCTATGTTCTTCTGGTTGAGCACGCTGAACATGTTCTGCCATTGCTGCCTTATCTAATCCTATTATTATGTCCATTGATGCAGCTCTTTATGCACAGAGGTCATCACCACCACAAAGGCAATAATCAAGAGGGAAACAAGCATCAAAGAGAACATGACTGATTTGGTCGGTGAGTAATACTGATCAAGGAAAAGCTAAACATATGGCTGACCCAGTCACTGACGCCTCAATGACAACCCCCGTTCTTTGCCGGAAGTTTGAGGCTGGATAACTCGTTATCTTCAGCAAAAAGAATCAAGAGATAACGCAGTCTGCCCAGGCAGGAGTGTGTCAACTTCAGGTCAAATTCTTTTTCAAGTGAACCTGAACTGATGTTGACCTCATACCCACCCTTAATGCCTGCAATCATGTCTGGATTGATGCCACTACTTGAGGGTCACCAGGTGTTTCAAACTTGAGTCTGCGCTGCTTAATGATACTGATGCCAAGTTGCTTCGCTGCCTTTCCCTGTCTGGGATTACCCACATAAACTTCGGGTATTCGCTCGAGCCTGTTAATACATTGGTTTGAGCAGAACCTAAGGGCTAAATCTCTTTAAGACTGGACAAGGGCATCTTGCGCCATCGTCATTTCACAAACTGGGCAGTGGTGACGATGAATCATCGCTTTCCTTACTGTAAGTAGTTATAAATGACGGCGAAAATCCAGGCAGTGATTCCTACAGAGGCTGACCACAGTAGCAAACCTTTTATAAACCCGGCTAAGGTTAAGGTCCACATCATTTCCTGAGTATCCATATGCATCATATCGCCGGTAAACATCATCGAAATATTGGGCAAACTTAGCACGAAAACACTGCAAATTATCCAGACAATAGCAGTTGTTAATGTGGCTGCAATGGCAAATTTTAAACTGTTGAGAGGCATTTTCTGACTCCTATGAAACATTTTTCATGGATGAGTATGACTGAGCATATGACTATAGTGCCTTGATCTCAGTCAAACAGAGTGCATTTCCGAAGTTCCTCGTCAAAATACAAAATATATGACTTTGTTAAAGTGAATCTACAAGAGTGATTGCTCTCGTATGAAAATCAGGTAAGTTATTGAAACATCAACTTATCAGGGCTGCTAAGCTAGAGATGCGTAATTGCAAACCATCCGACTCTGATGACAAGCTGTCCTCGAATTTAAATGAGAACTCAATTTGCAGCGTGAAGAATTACCAATACTGGGATTTATTGAACCGGGGTCGCCGGAACATCAGGGCCGGCGACGGCGGCTTCGTGCCTGTCAGGAATGTGACTGGGTAGTCGCTTTACCGGCGCTCAGGCCAGGCCAGGTGGCTGTGTGTCCTCGTTGTCAGCACATTCTTGTCAAGCGCCATTTCCGCCCGGTTCAGCGCAGTATGGCTTTTGCTATCAGCGCCCTGATTGCCTTGCTGATGGCGGTAAGCTTTCCATTTGTCACTTTTGCTGCATTCGGTGTCGGAGAACAAATTCAGCTTAGCCAAACTGCGACCCAGTTATTGAGTTTTGATCAGCCGCTTGTGGCGATCCTGGTGGGTTTGACTATCGTTATCCTGCCGGCTTTTTACCTCACCAGCGTGATCTGGCTGCAAGCCGGGCTGCTAGGCGGCGAACCACTTCGACTGAGCCGGACCATTGCCCGTTCACTGAAACATTTGCACCCCTGGATGATGGCTGATGTGTTTATCATTGGGGCGCTGGTCAGCCTGTTTAAAATTTCCAGTTCTGCAGACATCACGCTTGGGATCGGATTCTGGGCCTTTTGCTGCTTTGCGATTTTTTTGTTGATGACCATGCGCTCTCTCGATGATGACTGGCTCTGGTTTGCGATCGCAGGCGAACCGCTCGCCCCGGAGGGCACGCAAACAGGCCAGACGGCGGCATCCCAGAAACTGACAGCCTGCACCACCTGTGATTTATTACAGCGCTTGCCGGATAAAGGGAGGGGCTTTTGTCAGCGCTGTGGGGAGCGGCTTCGGCAGAGATTGCCACATTCTTTGCAGCGGACCTGGGCATTGCTGATTGCGGCCTGTGTTTTATACATCCCGGCCAATGTCTATCCCATAATGCACAGCACTAGATTGGGGCAAACCCAGCCCAACACTATTATTGGGGGTGTGGTTGACTTAATTAACGGTGGTTCCTGGCCGATAGCCCTGATTATTTTTACTGCCAGCATTTTTGTGCCGGTGGGCAAGATTCTGGCGCTGGCGTGGCTGTGTCTCCGGGTCGGTAAAAGCACTGAAATCAGACACCGTAGCCGAATCCGCCTGTATCGAATCATTGAATTTATCGGACGCTGGTCAATGGTCGACATCTTTGTAGTCGCCATTCTTGTCGCCCTGATTCGGGGAGGTAACTTAATGTCGATCACACCAGGACCTGCTGCCCTCGCCTTTGCGCTAGTGGTAATATTGACTATGCTGGCTGCCATCAGTTTTGACCCGAGACTAATCTGGGACAAACCCGCCGAACAATCAAAGCAAGCTTTCAAGGACCCGCTCCATGAGTGAAAACGGTTCAGCCGACCA
This sequence comes from uncultured Methylophaga sp., assembly GCA_964389455.1. Lineage (GTDB taxonomy): Bacteria > Pseudomonadota > Gammaproteobacteria > Nitrosococcales > Methylophagaceae > Methylophaga. The sequence goes on from CAYMEE010000017.1 coordinate 18,796, forward strand.
GCCGCAGAATACGGATTTAACCAAAGCGACGACGCTCAAGGCATCGCGCCTGTCCCCCATCTGGATCATCCCGGTGGTGGCGGCATTGATTGGTGCCTGGCTGGTTGTCGACACTTACCTTCATACCGGACCGATGGTGACGTTGACCATCTCCAATGCCGAAGGAATTGAGGCCGGTAAAACTCGCATCAAAACCCGCAATGTCGATATTGGCCGTGTTGAAGAGGTCAAATTATCTGATGATCTCAGCCATGCACTCATCATGGCGCGGATTAATCACGATGCCGAAGAAGTTCTGGTTGAAGATACCCGCTTCTGGGTGGTCAAACCTCGGATCAGCCGGGAAGGCATCAGTGGTTTCGGCACGGTCTTATCCGGTGCTTATATACAGCTTCATCCTGGCGAATCCGACAAGTCTGAACGTCAGTTTGAAGTTTTAGAGCAGCCACCTGTTGCCTTGAATGGCGAAGAAGGTATGCGTATCAAGCTGGTCAGCCAGCTGGGTAATTCACTCCGTGTGGGTGACCCGGTGACCTATCAGGGTTATACCGTCGGCCGTGTGGAAACGACTGAATTTAAGAAAGACACGCAAAAAGTCCATCACCAACTTTATATACAAAAGCCTTACGATACACTGATTAACTCCAACATCCGTTTCTGGTCAGCCAAAGGCATAAATATGGAACTGGGCGCCAGCGGCTTTAAACTTGATGTGGCGTCACTGGAGGCCTTAATCAGTGGCGGTGTGACCTTCGGTGTGATGGAAGAGTTACCTGCCACCCCCATCGAGCCCGATAAAATTTTCAAACTTTTTGCCAATGAAGAAAGCGCCCGCCAGGGGATGTTCAGTGACTCGATTGAGTTTGTGCTGTTGGTGGAAGACACGGTGCGGGGGCTGACCAAAGGTGCGCCTGTCGAATTCAGAGGCATTCGGGTGGGTACGGTGAAGGAAGTACCCTGGCGCTTTACCTCGCCTGAGCGGCGTATTCGCGATAATTTCGCTATTCCGGTGCTAATTAGCATTGAGCCGCAACGTCTTGATGGACAGGAAAAAATTGATTTGGAATCCTGGCATGAACGGCTGCAGAATATTGTCAGCAATGGGCTGCATGCCACATTAAAATCAGCCAATTTGCTGACAGGCGCCCTGTTCGTCGACTTAAATTTCAATCGTGAGAGTGCTGACGACTATGTGGCTGAAAAATTTGAAGATCGGCTGGTGATACCCACTACGCCAACCGGTCTGGCGCAAATCGAGCTTAAGGTGTCCAGTCTGCTCGACAAGCTGAACGCCTTGCAGGTGGAGCCGATACTGGATGGCATGGACGAGAATATGCAGCAATCAGAATCCCTGCTGCGCGAAGTTCGCGAGCTGACAGCCAGCATTAAAGACATGCTGAACAATCCGGAAATTCAGCAGGTGCCGGCCAATATCAATCAGACCCTGTCTGAACTGCGCAAAGCCATAGAAGGCCTGTCACCCGAGTCAGAGACTTATCAGGAACTGAATAAGACGCTGCAAAGCCTGGATAGCCTGCTACGTGATCTACAGCCCCTCGCCCGTACTTTAGGTGAGCAGCCTAACGCACTGATTTTTAAGCCGCCGGTGGAAGATGATCCGCAGCCGCCGGCAGCCAAACCATAACAGGAGCTGTTTTATTGTGATGACGTTGAAACCCTATATAACCGCCCTGCTTATCATTTTGCTCTCGGCCTGTGCCAAACAGGCGGTGGATAAACAGCATTACTTTTTGCCTTCACCCAGCGGTCAGCCAGAAACGGTAGACAAGCTAGAGGCCGAACGCCTACTTCAAATCAGTGATGTGGCACTGGCTGATTTTCTGGATAAATCCGGCCTGGTGCTGCAACTGGATGACATCACCCTGAATCAGGCAAAAAACCATGTCTGGGCAGAAGATTTAAGACAACAAATCAATCGTGGTTTACAGGAACGTCTGAACCGCCAACAGCAACCCTACACAGTGGTCGGGTCACAGACTGCCGCGGCTTTACGACTATCCATAGAGATACATGCCTTCCATGGGCGTTACGATGGGCTGGCGCTTACCACTGGCCAGTGGCAGATCAGAAACCAACAAGGCAAAGTGGAGCAGATAGAGCGTTTTGAAATACAGACCGATTTAAATCAGTCCGGCTATCCTGCCCTGGTCAGAGCACTGGGCAAGAATCTGGATAAATTATCCGGGCTGATTGCCGAGCAACTGCAACAACGGCCCTGAGCTTGCATCAAGTGCTCAGGACCGTGATTGCTGCTAGAAGCGGCTAGAGCTCCTCGACACTCTCAATTTCATCAGCTGACCAGTTGTTAATGGCTGCCTCCACACTGCCATGACGGCCGACAGCGCCATCAAACTGATTCATGTAGACCAGTCCCAGGTTCACCCCGTCGAGAATAATATTGTGCACCTGCCAGGGCTGACTACTATCTTTTCTACCCATAGCGTAGTCAATCGAATAGATCTGGTTATTACCAGCCTGGGCTTTCATTTTTATATAAGCCCGTTTATCTGTCTGTGCGTCGAAGTCATCTGGTAGAGGCAGGACTTCGATGCTTTTGACTTCAAAGCTCTGGAAGCTTTTCATATAGAGTTTTGACAGACTGCGTTTGAACGCGGAAGAAAAGTCCTGTTTCTGTTGCTGTGTTGCTTCTTTACCGTGCTTGCCCATGACGCCGCGGGCAATGGCATCAAAGTCGACAACAGGTTCGAGTACCTGAAACAAGTCGTCTGCCATGGCCTCAGTCATCTGGCTTTCTTCCAGAGTTTGATGTTCCTTGATGATATCCAGCACTTCATCAGTAGATTCCTGAATGATTTCCCTAGGATTATTGCTGTCCTGCTGAGCGCTGGCTGACAGCGTAAAGAAGAGCAGGCATGACATGATTAGCAGGTGGAAAAAAGTCGTTTGTCTCATCATTGTTTTATCCCTTTCCCGTAGTGAGTATTTCATTCAATAAGTCAGTTTTACTGGCCCTGAGTTCGCTGCGTGTCTTTTGACTGGTAAGCGAGAATTAATAGCCCGGGCAGAATCGTCAGATTGGCTGTCAGCGCCAGTAACATGGCGAGCGCCGTCATCAGACCAAAATAAACACTGGGTATGAAGTTGGAAAAAGCCAGTACCGAAAAGCCGATAATTACGGTGATTGAGGTGTAGTAGATTGCATTACCGATACTGTGGTGACTATGGCTGACCGCTGTTCTGACATTATGACTGACAGCATACTCCTTCCGGAAACGGTGCAGATAATGAATGGCATCGTCGACGCCGATACCGATAATGATGGCGGCGATGGTAATCGTCATCACATCCAGTGGAATGCCAAGATAGCCCATCAAACCCAGTGCCGTGGCGGCAGCCAGCACGTTGGGAACCAGGCCCACCACGGCCAGCGTCAATGAGCGCAACAGCAGTATGAACATGACTAAAGTGGCCAGAATGACAAACAGCAGTGTGGAAGTCTGTGAATCAAACAGATGCTGCAGCATGCCGTTAAACAAGACGGCCATACCGGTTATCTGCACATTTTCAGGCTCAAAACCCAGCTCATCGACTGCATGGTTTTTAATGTCACGAATCAGGCCTTCAATGGTGTAATCAGGCACCGTCTCATGCAGCCGGAGCGTCATGCGCATCATGCCGCTTTCGGGCGATGCATAGGGTTCAATCAAATCTTGATAAACACGCTCTGGCATCGCTTTAAGGGCTGTGACCAGTTCAACCGGTCCAAGTGGCTCGCCGTCGTTGTAGGTCTGGGCGACCTGTTCCAGATTTTCCAGTGAAATGACTTTGCCTATCGCTTCCCTACTTTCCAGGTACTCATGCATTTCCCGCAGGTATTGAATCTTGGTAGGGGTGAACCAGTATAGTCTGGAGTTGGTATCCTCAGCCCCGGTGCTGAAAAAGCTAACCTCCTCCTCATCCGGTTCTTCATAAGGTGGGAACTGTAGAATGATATCCATGGGCATGGTGCCGCCCAGGTTTTTATCGATAAATTCCAGCCCGGTGTGAATCTCGGTATGGTCACGGAAATACTCGACAAAACGGTTATCCATGCTGAGCCGACTGATGCCAAAAGAAGCAACCACTACGCTAATCAGCAACAGTCCCAGAACCAGGTTAGTGCGGTTTACCGCCAATGCACTCAGCACTTTCGTGATGCCGGGTTCATCATGAAGACGGGCCCGGTCCCCACTCCTCGGCAACAGAAGCAGAATGCCGGCAAATAACAGATAGGTCATCAGGAAGGACACCAGAATGCCAATACTCATGATCCAGCCGAAATCCATCACCGGCACAATGTCGCTGGTGACTAAAGAGCCGAAAGCCACCATGGTGGTAAGCGCCATATAAATACAGGGCGCCAGCTTGTCTTTCATCGTCTCCACCACCAGAGCGTGATGCGCCCGGTCTGGATGTTTGGTCCCCAACTCACGGTAGCGGACGATGAGGTGAATCGCAAAAGAAATGCAGAAAATGGTAAGCAGCGATATGTAATTGGATGAGATGACCGTGGTGGGTTGCTGCAAAAAGCCCAGAATGCCGGTAGTTAAAAAGATGGTTACACCGGTGCTGGCAAGGGGGAAAAGTACCCAGCGCCACTGTCTGAACAACCAGAACAGCATCGCTGAAATGATGGCAATAACAATGGCGCCGAATACAACGACATCCTGTTTTACGTAGCTGATCATGTCAGCCGCAATCATCGGCACGCCGCCGAGATAGGCAACAACATCATCACTGAGACTATCCCGAACTGAGCGAATATCAGCGATTAACTGCTCTCTGTCCTCAAGATGCTGGCTGTAGATTTTCTGGTATCGGTCCTCAAGCAATGTCAGCTGCTGTTCCTGCTCAGCTGTTGGCGCTTCAATGGCACGTAACTGACGACGTTCCTGCCGGATCTCCGCAAGCTGCTGATTCTGCTTCAACTGGATCCGAATCGCTGTGGTCTGGCCGTCTTCTGATATCAGCAGGTTTTTGAACAACGGGCTTTGTGTAAGCTCATCTCTGGCCATCGCCAGATCAACATCCTCTGACAGCAGCGTCCGGTAACCCGTCGCCAACTCAGATACCGGCACTGGCGGGCTCTGCAGTAATGGCGCTTCCAGCATGGAATCGACATTACTGACGCCTTTGATCTGTTCCAGTCTAGCGACTAGCTGCTGCAGCTTATCTATGCTGGTCGGACTGATTAATGCCTGTTCGGTGGGCTTATAGGTCAGTACCAGAAAGCCTTCACCGCCAAATTGCTCAGTGACATCCCGGTAATAAGCGAGATCGGGATCGCCTTCTGCTACCAGGGTGTCTTCTGAAGCATCAAAGCGGAAATCTTTGATGTAATAAGCTGCGAGCAGGCACAGTGCGGTCACCAACGCAATTAATAACAGCGGCGCAATCAGGCTTCTTTTCATCTGGTATCCAATGTCTTAATCAGATTAGATAATCATGCTCACTCTGCCCAATCACAGGTCGACAGTAAACCCTCCAACACTGGGGGAATTGGAACCTTGGGTCATTGCGACAGCCAGATTAGCCATCAGATAAATAAACGGGAGTCAGATAATGGGATTGCTTATTGATGGCCAGTGGCACGACCGCTGGTATGACACGGCATCCAATCAAGGTCGCTTCAAGCGCGGTGAATCCAAGTTTCGCCATTGGGTGACAGCAGATGGTGAGCCGGGTCCCAGTGGTGACGCTGGGTTCAAAGCTGAAAAGGATCGTTACCATTTGTATGTGTCACTGGCCTGTCCATGGGCACACCGGACATTGATATTCCGCAAACTCAAAGGTCTGGAATCCCTGATTTCACTGTCTGTGGTCAATCCTTATATGGGCGAAAACGGTTGGACGTTTGAAGCTGATGACGGCGTCATTGCGGATCCTGTTTATGATGCTCGTTTTCTGCATCAGATCTATACCGCTGCCGACCCTGTCTTTACCGGCCGAGTAACCGTGCCGGTATTGTGGGACAAACAGCAGAATCGGATTGTGAATAATGAATCTGCCGAAATTATTCGCATGTTCAATTCGGCCTTTGATCAACTGGGTGCCAGAGAAAGTGACTTCTACCCTGAGACATTGAGAACCGAGATTGATGACATTAATGCCACTGTCTATGACCGCATCAACAATGGGGTTTACAAGGCGGGATTTGCCACCACCCAGGCTGCCTATGAAGAAGCCGTTATGCCATTATTTGAAGCATTGGATATGATCGACGAGCGGCTCTCAAAACAACGTTACCTGGTTGGGGAACAACTCACAGAAGCAGACTGGCGACTGTTTACCACCCTGCTCCGTTTTGATGCAGTCTACTCCGGTCACTTCAAATGCAACCTCAGGCGTATTGCTGATTACCCGAACCTGTCAGGCTATCTGCGGGAGCTGTATCAGTGGCCGGGCGTGTCTGACACAGTCAACATGGCACACATCAAGCAGCATTATTACCGTAGTCACGGCACGATCAATCCCACCGGCATCGTGCCAGCCGGCCCAGTGCTGAATCTGAATCAGCCGCATGGGCGTGAGCGAACCTGAAAAACCGAGCGTCAGAACGATGACTTTTGCTGTTTTACAGAGCAACCTGCAAGCGCCAAGCTGCGGTTCTCATTCTTTATGAGTTTAATTGAGTGAATTCAATTGCTGGAGTATCAGTCAAAAAGACTGTAGTTTCAGGCAAGTTATTGAGGCCGTCTCACTCTAGAATGAGAGCTCAGATTAGGTTCTTATCCTACCATGCCCATATCGGTAAATGATCATGACTGAATTAAGCCAAACTGGTAATGAAGATGTCGGCGGTGACGGCAGTGCCGCTGCGCGGGCAGCATTAGCAAAACTGATTACTCGTTATGCCCCTCACGACGGCCTGTTCGACCTCCCTCTTCCCGGCGTGCACCTGCTTCGTACCTCGAGTAAAGATACCAACCCCACACGCGCCGTTACCAAGCCCGGTATGTGCATCATCGCCCAGGGCGCAAAACGCGTTCTGATTGGGCAGGATGTCTACGATTATGACAACTCCCGCATGGCGGTCTATTCCACCGAAGTGCCGGTGTCAGCCAGAATCGTCAGAGCCAGTGAAGCCGAACCGTACCTTTGCCTGATCGTCGATATTGAACCCCAGAAACTCGCTGAACTGACCGTGAAAGCCTTTCCCCATGGCGTGCCTCGTGTACAGCACCCTCGGGCGCTGTTTATAGGCAAAGCGAACCCCAAAATCGTTGAGGCTGGCTCCCGGCTGCTGGAGTTGTTGGCGCAGCCTGATGACGCCGAGTTTCTGCAACCTTTGATTATCGATGAAATCTTTATCCGTCTGCTTCGCAGTGATATCGGTTCGCTGGTTGCCCAAATCGCCTCCAGCGACTCCAGCCTGCAACGGATTTCCCGGGCTATCAGCTGGATCCGCGAACATTTCAAAGAACCCATGAAGGTGGAAGAGCTGGCTGCCATGAGCAATATGAGTGTATCCGCCTTTCATGCCCACTTTAAAACGGTCACCAGCATGACTCCCCTGCAGTTTCAGAAAGAGCTGCGACTGCATGAAGCCAAACAGGTGATGCTGACCCGGATGATGGACGTGAGCACGGCCTGTATGTATGTGGGCTATTCCAGTGTCTCTCAGTTCAGCCGTGAGTACAGTCGTTTATTTGGCGTACCACCCAGCAAAGATGCGCGCTCACAGCTGACAGTCAGCTAAACAATAATAAAACCGCACGCGTTTTCTAATTTAAGGGATTGTGTATGAAAATTACCATTAATGAACAAGTTCACCAGGTCGATGTACCTGAGGATATGCCCATACTCTGGGCTCTGCGTGATGTTTTAGGCATGACCGGCACCAAATTTGGCTGCGGTCAATCACTGTGCGGTGCCTGTACCGTGATGCTCGATGGCCAGCCCATCCGCTCCTGCGTCACCCCGGTCAAACAGGCCGAAAACAAAAAACTGACTACGATTGAGGCGATTTCAGAACAACCTGCGGGACGCGCCATACAGGCTGCCTGGTTGGAAAAGAATGTGCCACAGTGCGGCTATTGCCAGTCAGGCCAGATCGTCTCTGCCACCGCCCTGCTCAACACAAACCCCAAACCCAGTGATGAGGATATCAACAATGCGATGAGCGGCAATATTTGTCGCTGCGGTACCTACACGCGGATTCGTGATGCCATCAAACAGGCTGCAAATAACATGGAGGCTGGTCATGAAGGATAATATTGTCAATATCAGCCGCCGCGCTTTTGTCAAAGGTTTTGCGCTGAGTGGTCTGGTTCTGGCGGTCGGTCTGCCGGGGCTGTCCGCCGAAGAAGAAAACCCCAAATATGGCCGTGATGCCATGCCTAACGGCTGGGTTGATAACCCACTGGTGTTTGTGTCGATTGCTGAGGACGGTACCGTCACCATCGTCGCCCACCGTGCAGAAATGGGTCAGGGGGTACGTACCAGCTTGCCTATGGTGGTGGCGGATGAAATGGAAGCCGATTGGGACCGGGTCAAGGTCGTCCAGGCGCCGGGTAATGAGCAAAAATATGGCAACCAGAACACCGATGGTTCCCGCAGTGTTCGCCACTTCTTCATGCCGATGCGCAATGTGGGCTCAGCCGCCCGCATGATGCTGGAGACTGCGGCAGCGGCGATGATGGCAGTACCGGTCTCAGAAGTGAAAGCGCTGAATCATGAAGTGATTCACCAGCCTTCTGGCCGCAAAGTGGGCTATGGTGAACTGGCCCAGGCTGCTGCTCAGTTAGATGTGCCAGAACGCTCGAGTCTGGAATACAAATCTGCTGAAGATTTTCGCTACATCGGCAAAAACAGCAGTAAGAATATCGACGGTCCCGCCATCGCCACAGGCCAAACCGAATATGGCATGGATGTTCGCCTCGATGACATGGTCTATGCCGTCGTTGCCCATCCGCCCGCTTATGGAGACACGCTAAAATCCTATGATGATAGCGAAGCTTTGAAAGTCCCAGGCGTGATTAAAACGCTGACTCTACCCTCTTCTCCGCCGCCTGCGGTATTCAACCCGTTGGGCGGGGTGGTCGTGGTTGCCGAGAATACCTGGGCAGCGATGGAAGGCCGTAAAAAACTCAAGATCGAGTGGAACAAAGGCCCGAACAGCGACTATGACTCAAACGCTTTTCGTCAAACGCTGGAGCAGTCAGCCAAGCAAAAAGGTGGCAAAGTCCTGAGGCAGCTCGGTGATGCTTACAAGACACTGGAAAATGCGGAGTCGACCCTCAGTGCCGGCTACTACATTCCACACCTGGCACAGGCACCGATGGAGCCGCCAGTTGCGACAGCGCATTTTCAGGGCGACGCCTGTGAGCTTTGGGCTTCGACACAAAATCCCCAGGCCAGCGTGGATACCGTGGCCAAGTGGCTGGAACTCAAACCAGATCAAGTCACCGTGAATGTCACTTTGCTTGGCGGCGGTTTCGGACGTAAATCCAAGCCCGACTATCTGGTTGAGGCGGCCCTGACCTCCAAAGCAATGGATGGCAAACCGGTCAAACTGGTCTGGACACGTGAAGACGATATCCAGCATGCCTACTATCACACGGTGTCTTACGAGCACCTGGAAGCCGCATTTGATGAGAACGGTAAAACCCAGGCCTGGTTGCATCGCACAGTCGCGCCTTCGATCTCATCGACTTTTGATGCCAGCTCTGTGCATCAGATGCCGATTGAAATTGGCATGGGCGTGGTGAATATTCCGTATGCCATTCCTAATATTCAGTTGGAGAACCCGGCTGCTAAAAACCATACCCGAATTGGCTGGTTCCGTTCGGTCTCCAATTTGCCTCATGCTTTTGCCGTGCAATCGTTTATCGCAGAAATGGCGCACCAGCAGAATCGCGATCACAAAGCGGTTTTGCTGGAACTGATGGGTGACGAACGTCAGATTGACCCGCGCACCTTACAGGATGACTGGAACTATGGTCAGTCACCGGAGATTTACCCCATCGACACCGGTCGCCTGCGCCGGGTTGTTGAGCTTGTCACAGACAAAGCCAGCTGGGGCAAGTCATTACCGTCTGGTAAGGGTCAGGGTCTGGCTGCCCACTACAGCTTTGTTTCCTATGTCGCCGCTGTTGTCGAGGTTGAGGTCAGTGATGACGGTGAAGTCACGATACCCCAGGTCGATATTGCTATCGACTGTGGGCCGCAGGTGAATCCTGAGCGTATCCGTTCACAGCTGGAAGGTGCCTGTGTGATGGGGATTAGCTTTGCCATGCTGGGAGAAATCAGCTTTAAGGACGGTGTGGCAGAACAGGATAACTTTGATGGTTACCAGGTCACCCGAATGGATGGCGCACCGGCCAGAATCAATGTCCACTTTGTACCAGCCAAAGATTACAATCAGCCGTTGGGCGGTGTTGGTGAGCCCGGCATGCCGCCGATTGCGCCGGCGTTATGTAATGCCATTTTCAACGCGACCAAGAAGCGCATCCGTAACCTGCCTATCCGCTATCAGCTGGAGGCCTAGATGCAAAGCACCGATATTACGGTTCTGCGGCAGGTTCTGAGCTGGCACGAAGCCGGTCATGTTGTCTGGCTGAGCACGGTGATAAAAACCTATGGCTCCAGTCCCAGACAGCCCGGTGCGATGTGCGCCATCCGCCAGGATGGCGTCCTTACCGGCTCAGTCTCGGGAGGCTGCATAGAGGAAGACCTTAAAGACAAGGTCCTGTCGGGAGAACTAGCCGGGACAAAACTAAGGTTACTGACTTACGGTGAATCGGTTGAAGAACGTGACCGGTTTCGCCTCCCCTGCGGCGGCACTTTGCGCCTTTCTATGGAGAAAGTGACAGACATCAGCTGGGTGAAACAAGTGCTGGAAACAATCGAACAGCGTCAGACTATCCAGCGTCGTCTTGATCTCGTTCAGGCGAAAAGCTTTATTGAGCCGGCAGACAGTGAACATCTGGTTCAGGAAACTGCTAAAGAGCTGACGTTCAGCTATGGTCCACGTGCCCGCCTGTTATTGATTGGCGCCGGTGAAACCTCCAGTTATTTAGCCAAAATGGCCTCAGCACTGGATTATCAGGTTCTGGTCGCCGAACCACGTGAAGAGATGCAGCTAAGCTGGCAAGCTGAAGATGGTGAGTTACTGGCGATGATGCCCGATGATGCAGTGGTTAAAATCACGCCGGATCAGCACACTGCCATTGTTACCCTGACTCATGATCCCAAGCTCGATGATATGGCGCTGCTGGAAGCACTGAAATCAGAGGCATTTTTTATTGGCGCTCTGGGCTCCAGCCGAACCAATGCTAAACGGCGCGAACGACTGGCCATGTTTGATCTGACGGCTCAACAGATTAGCCGTTTGCATGGCCCGGTTGGCCTCGACATCGGCAGTAAAACCCCGGCTGAAATCGCCGTTTCCATCCTGGCACAGCTGGTTAAACTGAGACGTAAAAGCCAGCAATCAAACCAGCAACCCGTTGTCCGTGCAGTCAGTAACGGTTAAATGACAGCAAAAATTTTCTCGCCACTCGTTCTGGCTGCCGGGCAATCCACCCGCTTCGGCAGTGACAAGCTGTTGCATCATATCTCTCATCAGGGACAGGACAAGCCTCTGATTTTGCATAGTTTATCGCCATGGCTCGAAGTCTTTCCTGCAATTAATATTGTGGTAAGAGAAGACAATGAGGCTTTGCTCCAGCTGCTTAAAGGCTGCCACATTTCCGACCGGCTAAGACTAATCACAACGGCAAATGCGCATAAGGGGATGAGTCAGTCTTTAATTGCCGGTGTTAAAGCCCATGATCAGTCAGATGGCTGGTTAGTCGGACTCGCTGATATGCCCTATCTGAAGAGCCGTGTTATAGCGGCGTCTCTGACTGCGCTGGAATCCGGTGCTGCGATCACTGTTCCTGAGTTCCGGGAACGACGCGGTCATCCGGTTGGCTTTGCTGCCCGTTTTCTCCCACAGTTAGTGAGTTTGGGCGGAGATGCTGGTGCCAGAGCCATTATTCATTCAAACAAAGCATTGGTTTATACGATTTCGGCTGACAACGAAGGTATCTTTCGCGATATTGACAGTCCGGAAGATATCCAAGCAGACCGGCAGCTAGAATGCTTTATATAACCGGTAGCCGGACTTCAAACAGACTGCCCGCCCCCAGTTTGCTCTCCACTGAAATTGAGCCACGCATGAGTTCCACTATCTGACGTGAAATAGTCAAGCCAATACCGGTGCCCTCGACATGGCTGTTTTCGGCATTAAGACGCTCAAATGGCTCAAACAGCAATTCCAGGTGCTCTTCGGCAATACCTTCGCCATCATCGGCAATAGCAATAGCTGCATGGTTATCGCGGGTCGTCACATTAATCGAGACTTTGCCACCCGGTCGATTGTATTTAATGGCATTACTCAGCAGATTGAGCAGCACCTGTTTCAGCCGACCCTGATCGGCCATGGCAACGACCTGCTCCTGGTTATTGTGCTGTATCTCAATCTGTTTTTCCCCAGCAAACTGGGCGATTAAAACCAGGCATTCCTGAATGGTTTCATTCAAATCAACCGCCTTGATTTGCAGCGAGACCTTCCCAGACTCAACTTTAGATAAGTCAAGCAACTCATTGATTAAATATAATAAATGCTTCCCAGCCCTGATAACCTCTGCCGCCGACTTTTTATCATCTTGATGCCCTTCAGGGTTGGTTTCAATCAATTGGCTGTAGCCCATAACGGCATTCAAAGGGGTTCTGAGCTCATGACTCATATTGGCCAGAAATCGCGATTTGGCTTTATTGGCAGACTCAGCGCGTTCACGAGCAATACTCAGTTCGGCCTCAACTTGCTTACGCCAGCGAATTTCACGAGACAGTTTCCAGCTCCACAATGCGAATATCAGGATCAAACAGGCGGCAGACCCGGCGACACTGATAAGCAGGGTCGGATCGGTTTTATGCTCGTAGGTGACTGCTACCCAGTTGCGCGAGATCTGGTTTTTTTCCTGAACGCTGAATGAGCCAAGCCCTTTGGCCAGTATCGATTGCAAGTGTGGTAAATCATCCCTGGCGGCCATGTATAAATTGGCCCCGTAGGGTGTGTCGGCAGCGATTTTGACATTAGCAAAGCCAAGATTCCGGGCAACATAGTTAATGACAACCAGATTGCCCATATAAGCATCAACTTTTCCGGCATTCAGGGCAGCCAGTGCTTCATCGGCAATATCGACGCGGTATAACTCGATTTGAGGATGGTTTTTCTCCAGCGCCCGGGCAGCGGCGCCATAACGAAATACGGCAACTTTTTTATTATTGAGGTCCTCAAGCTCATTGATGGCGTTTGTTTCTTCCCTGGTGAAGATCACAAACGGCATTTCCAGAAATGGGGAATCAATGACTGAGTAATCAGAATCGTTAAGCTTGTAGGGCGCTGCGACAGCTGACAGCAGATCGGCGGTTTCCTGATTGGGATCTTCTTCTGAACGAATAAAGCGAAAACGAATAGGGAGTTTTTGCTCCAATAGTTTCAGGTAATCAATTGAAATACCTTTGAACTGATGGTCTTCGTCCAGAAACTCCACTGGTGCCCAACCGTGACTGACGGCGACAGTGACTTCAGGATTCTCCTGCAACCAGGCTCGCTCAGCTTCTGTCAATTGTATGCTGCTATCAGAGTTAACAGGTGACAGCGCACTGGCGCTGGGACTGGACACACAGATCGAGACAGAACAGACAATCAGCAACAGAAATTTCATTTCAAACCTGACCTATTTGCTAAGCAGTCAGCGCCTCACATGCTCGATTGCCGCCATCTCCATTGATGGTGTCTGTACTGCTGAAGTAATCAGCAGAGTTTTCTACGTTGTAGCAATAGTGTCAAGTTCTATCTCAATGAACAATTTAGCCAGGTCAGATCTGATTTTTAATGGGGATAGGTCCAGACATCCTCTTTGCGTTCAAATTCATACTGCTTTTCATGTAGCAGCCTGATATTCAATAAAGCAAGCATGTCATCCGGTGGGAAGCCCCGACGCGTTCCGCTACGCGTTTCGGTGAACAAGGAGTCCAGGTAAGGCTCGCAAAATTCACTTCCCCAGAAAATCAACAGCTTCCTAGCAATATGTGGGTATTTCTGTGAAATTTTAAGATAAGACTCGTCTTGTTTTAATTGTTCTATTTTTTCATTTGTCATAAGTCTCCTGATCACATCATGACATTCAGATCTTTCATCAGCCTGATTGATTTAGGCTCCTATTTGCGTGAAACGGTTCAAACTAAAATCACGTCATTCAACTAAGTGTCATCACTTGTGACTTCAGTGATTGTCCTTTGTCGTTTCGTCATATCGAACCAGAGCCTGTCTGTATGTCTTCTGATGGCCTTCCGCATTAGCCGGTTCATCATTGACTCGTTTGAGTTTGATATTGTTTTCGGCGAACAGGATTAGTTACGAATTGGCCGGTTGCAGCCTGGTTAGAATCGCCTTGATGAACTCATGCAAATCACCGGGGTGTCTTGAGGTTATCAGGTTGTCGTCGATGACTAGCGGCGCATCAAGATACTGCGCCCCAGCCTGTGTCAGTTCATCAGATATTTTGTCGATACAAGTCGCTTTTCGTCCCTGCAGCAGGTCAGCGGTAACCAGAATCTGAGGTCCGTGACAAATAGCAGCGACCAGTTTGTTTTTGTCGAAAAAATGCTGGGCGATATCCAGAGCAGTTTGAGATTTTCTCAGCTTAGCCGGCGCGCCTCCGCCAGGTAACAGCAACAGGTCATAGTTATCCGGGTTGACTTCATTGAGGGTCATACCAGCAACCACTTCTGCGCCTTTCTTGCCTGTGATTTTGCCGCTTTGCAGGGAGGCAATATCACATTCAACTTCGGCCTGTTCCAACTGTTGAAGTGGCTCTGTCAGCTCACTGTCTTCAAATTGGTCTGTACTGAGAATAATGGCTTTCATAGTGGCCTCCTATAGCTGCAACTGTGTATGCCGTATCAACACGCTCAGAAGCGGACTGCACAGTCGGACTGAATACAAATCAGCTTGGGTGATTGGTAACTTCGATCACACTTATCAGTTTGTAAGTCTTACATTGTGGTGATTACGAGTTGTGACAGATTCCATCTCTTCATGTTCACATGCTTTCAAAAATACTATTCCCCCATTCCTGCCAGGAACAGAAAGCAATATATTCAACAGGTGGTGTCTGGCCAGAAATAGATCGACAATCTATTTGGACTAGCAGCGCTGAAACTTTGTACAGGACACTTTGATCCTATCTAAAATGTTGTACAGCGCGAACTTCGATGCTACATCCAGCCGTATCAAGTCCTCAAGCCGCGCATTTGTCGGCTTGTTTGGCTTAGTTAACAGAGCATCAACCTGCATAACAATGCCATTAAAGCCATCAAGCTCATCGCAGCTCTTCCTTGGTGATCTGTGCCTGGGTTGACATAACAACTTAAACTGGTAATTTACATGCATGTTTATTCGGCATTGCGTTGCCAAGTACCGGCGCAGAGCAAAATAGCTGATGACTCAACAGGGTTGATGAACTGTTAGCTATTGAATTCAAGCGTACTGCTATCGTGAACATTTACTGACTCGACTGATCAATTTCACCGGACAAGGTATCACCGGCGTGCCCAAAAACGATCTAACCAGGCAGAATCAATGACAGATAAAGACTCTCGACACGCATTGCTGGATCTGGCTTTCAGGCCTTTCTTTCTGCTTGGCAGTGTATTTAGTGTGATTGCCTTGTGGCTTTGGGGAGCGAACCTGAATGGCTGGCTGAGTCATGCTTACCATGGATATAGCCAACTCTGGCACGGTCACGAAATGCTGTTTGGTTTTGTGGCGGCTATTCTGGTTGGTTTCCTACTGACGGCGGTTCAAAACTGGACCGGACTGCGCTCGGCCCATGGCAAAGCCCTGTTATCTTTGATTAGCTTATGGCTCCTCGGCCGGGTTGCGACCTGGTTTGCTGTTCTTTTGCCATGGTGGCTGGTGATTGTCGTTGACACCAGCTTTCTGCTGGGTGCTGCCTGGATACTGGCACGGCTTTTAACTAAAAAACAGCAGCGTCGCAATTATTTTGCCGTTGGTGCGTTGCTGTTATTGGCTGCGGATAATGTGGTGTTTCATCTGGCTGTAGCAAGCGGTCATCTGCAAACGGCGATGCAGGCACTACACAGTGTGATTTTGCTGATTACCCTGTTAATGGCGGTGATTGGTGGTCGTGTTATTCCGATGTTTACTGGCAATACGACACAAATTCCTCCCAGAACCAGGGTTGAATCGCTGGATAAAGCCGGTCTCGGCTTACTCTGGGCACTGGTCGTGATTTACTTTATCCAACTCCAGGTTTATCTGGCTCACAGTTTGTTGGCAGCGCTGTTTGCGATTTCAGCGATTCTTATCGCGGCCCGCTGCGCGCTATGGCGGCCCTTCTCGACTTCCAAACACGCCCTGCTATGGTCGCTGCATCTGAGTTACTGGTTTATCCCGCTGGGACTGTTGATGATTGCCGGTCACTATGCCGGTATGACTGTTGGATTCAGCACCGCTTTACATGCCCTCACCGTCGGCGCAATGGGCGGTCTGATTCTGAGCATGATGTCCCGCGTATCACTGGGTCATACCGGTCGACCGATTATTGCCATGCCTGTCATCAAACTGGCGCTGGGATTGGTGTTGCTGGCCGCCCTGGCGCGTGTCGGGCTGTTAATAATAGTGCCATCGCTCAGTCTCTGGGTCTGGTGGCTGAGCATCACACTCTGGAGTTTTGCTTACGGCATCTTCCTGCTTCGTTATACCTCCATCCTGCTTTCGCCGAGAGCCGATCGGTAGCTGGAGCTCCCCCGCAGGTAGATAGCCCACATCACTGACAGAAAGTGTTTATTAACTCTTTGAGCGTGTTTTACAGGGCATGATAACCGGTTGTCGCAGAAGCTAAATTAGAACCAGAATCTCACCCCGGCAACAAAGCTTGCGGTGCTGTCTTCACCGCCTTCACTTTCAACCAGGTCTCTGGTGTCGCCATATAATTGGGTCGCTGTAACCCCGATGTAGGGTGCGAACTCACGACTCAGATGATAACGCAGGCGCAAGCCGGTAGTGATCCCCGTCAGGCCCTGTGCCTGCTCAAATTCTTCCGCATCAGAAAAGGCATAACTGGTCTCTGCCCTGGCCTGCAGAATGAGCTTTTGTGTCAGGCGCCAGTCATATTCTGCTTCCAGATCCAACCAGGTGTCCCCCTCATCACTGAGGCGCAGATTGGTATCGATTTCGAACCAGTAAGGTGCCAGTCCCTGAAAACCAATGATACCGTAGTAGCGTTCGTGCTTATCACCGGCACCGAAACTGGTCTGGGTACCGATACCGGTTTGCAGATCCCAGAAAGGGCTGATTCGTCGGCTATATTGCAAATCAAGGTTTTCTATTTCACCTTTGTGCTCATCATCATATTTGCCTTCCGTTTCCAGCCAGAAGCGATTCAAATCTTTACCATACCAGGCCTGAGCATCCCAAAGCAGTTGCTCCTTGCCTTCGATGCTTTGCATCTCAAAGCGGTCAAACATGACCTGGCCATAGGCCATGTCATCGTGAATGGGTTTGGGCCAGCTGGGATCGGCCTGCAGGCCGGTGCCATCAGCCGAAGTCTGGTTTGCCACCGCCATCAGAGCCAGCGAAAACAAAGTTGGTAAGGTTCTGGATAATTGCATGAATGACTCCTAAGCCACCGAGACAACACGGAACATGCCGGCTTTCATGTGATACATCAAGTGGCAGTGGAAGGCCCAGTCACCAAAGGCATCGGCTGTAATCAGGGACGACACTCGCTCACCCGGTTTGACAATAATAGTGTGTTTTCTGGGCCTCAAGTCGCCATGACCATTTTCCAGCTCCATCCACATACCATGCAGGTGAATCGGATGATCCATCATGGTGTCATTCACCAGTGTCAGTCTCAGCCGCTCATCTTTATAAAAACGAATGGGGCCATCCACTTCAGAGAACTTTTTACCGTCAAAAGACCACATATAGCGCTCCATGCTGCCAGTCAGATGCAATTCGATTTCCCGTGCCGGCGGTCTTTTATCCGGCCATCCATCATGGCTTTTCAATTGCGAATAAGTCAGAACCCGATGATCGACATGTTCGAAACCGACGCCGGGATCATCGAGTCTGGATGTAGGCTTATCCACGACCATGGCGGCACCGGGTCCATGGTTATCAGGCCCGTGGGTAACCATTTCTACCGTTTCCTCAGCAGCCATCTGATGTTCATGGTGTTTTCCATGATCCATCTGCATGTCATTGTTACTGCTGTCCATCGCCATCTGACCCTGCATATCATGACCGGCGCCCATCGCTTCCATCCCACGTTCAACCCGAGGATACAGGTCGGGGATCGGGGCTGTCAGGCCATGACGTGATGCCAGCGTGGCACTGACGTAACCACTGCGGTCCTGAGACTGGGCAAAGATGGTGTAGGCCTCATCCGTAGGCTCGACAATCACATCATAGGTTTCGGCCACCCCGATTCGAAATTCATCCGTTTTCACAGGTTGAACCGGTTGTCCGTCAGCGGCCACCACCGTCATTTCAAGGCCAGGTATTTTCAGGTCAAAAAAGGTCATTGCTGAGGCATTAATAACCCGTAGACGGACTTTCTCGCCCGGGTTAAATAAACCAGTCCAGTTACCCGTACTCGCCTTACCGTTTATAAGGTATGTGTATTCACTGCCAGTGACATCCAGGATATCGCGCGGACTCATTCGCATCTGGCCCCACATCGCGGATTTCTGCCAAGCTGACTGCCAGCCCATTTTTTCGACATCATCAAAAAAATCGGCAACGGTGCGTTGATTGTAATTGTAGTAGCCCTCCGCTACTTTCAGCTTGCGCATTACATCGGCCGGACTATCGAAAGTCCAGTCGGAAAGCATAATGACGTAATCACGATCAACGCTGATATCATCGCCCTGCTCAGGCTCAATGACCAGAGGGCCATAATGGCCCAACTGCTCCTGCATGCCGGAATGACTGTGATACCAGTATGTTCCGTTCTGCACGACCGGAAACCGGTACTCAAAAGTGTCACCGGGTTTAATCCCCGGAAAGGATATCCCTGGTACACCATCCATCTGGTACGGCAGTAAAATACCGTGCCAGTGTATTGATGTATCGACATCGAGCTCGTTTTTGACCCGCAAAACGGCCTCCCTTCCTTCCTTGAGTTTCAGTAACGGTGCTGGAATAGTGCCATTGATGGTGATGGCCTGGGCGGTGAACTGACCATCAATCTCCAGTGGTGTTCTGGCAATATTGAAATCGAAAATATCAGCATTGCCTTCTGATCTTCCAGGCACCAGGGACATGGCAGATTGTTTCGCCATGGCTGGCATCAGAGGATAAACTGCACTCAGCAGGCCTGCTGATGCCAGCGCCTGTAATATTTGCCGTCTTTGCATATTATGTAGCTGTGTCATAGGAATGTGCTTTTAATATTGATAGTCCCAAGCTAGCAAACAGCAGCTTTCAGCAAGGTGACGCCAACATGACAAAAATGTCATCTTGGTTTCATCAAGCTGTCAGATTAACGCTGGCAGGCTGACTGTATTTGGAACCTTTATGCGCCTGTTAATCATTGAAGATGACGAGAAAACTGGAAAATATCTGACGCAGGGTCTCAGCGAGGCCTCTTATATAGTCAGCTGGGTTCGTCATGGTGTCGATGGTTTACACGAACAGGCCAGCACGCCTTTTGACCTCGTTATTCTAGACAGGATGTTGCCAGATATGGATGGCTTGCAGGTGCTGAAGCAGATACAGGCGCAGGGGGCTGCTCCACCCGTGTTGTTGCTGACTGCCAAAGCCAGCATCGAAGATCGCGTTACAGGGCTGGAAGCCGGTGCAGATGATTATCTGGTAAAACCCTTTGCCTTTGCAGAACTGCTCGCCCGCATCAGGACATTACTCAGGCGCGGACAGCAACCGCTTGCTGAGTCACGACTGACACTCGCAGATCTTGAAATCGACCTGGTTGGACGCCGGGTCCATCGCGACGGTCAACAAATCAGGCTTACTGCCAAAGAATTTGCGTTGCTCGAACTTCTGGTCAGGCATCAGGGCCAAGTCCTGCCCCGCTCCATGATTGCCTCAATGGTCTGGGATATTAATTTCGACAGTGACACCAATGTCATCGATGTCGCGATTCGTCGATTGCGTTCTAAGATTGATCAGGGTTATGAGCAGAAACTAATTCATACCGTTCGCGGTATGGGCTATGTGTGTGATGCAACAAGCCAGGACTAAATTCAAATCCCTATCATTGGCGGCCAGGCAGACCCTGTTGTTTGCACTGATTATGCTGATCGTTATCAGCGGACTGGGCGTGTTTGTTGAGACCGCCATTCGTCATCATTTCAAAGTCGGTGACAATGCCGAACTGGCAGCAATTATCAATCGGGTTGAAATCACTTTGAATCAGGGGGGTGACAATCTAAGCCAACGTTTCGATGACATTCTTATCGGTCATCATCACCCCTTGCTTCTCGTCACTGCAGGCGATGGACAAACGCTTTATCTGAGTGATCCTTCCGCTGCCAACATATTACGCTGGCGGACTGATATTACGCAGCAGCCAATCACACTGGAAACAGAGGCAAATCAATCTTACCGGCTTCGCTATCAGACGGTTGGGACTGAGGATGGTCAGTTATATCACATTACTGCCGCCATCGCGATTGATTACCACCTGAGCTTCCTACAGCAGTTCAATCAGAGCCTGTTAATGATTTTGCTGGCCGCAACGCTGTTTTCAACAGTGCTGGGTTGGCTGGCGATTCGCTATTCTTTGCGTCCACTTTCTGCCATCGTGGCAAAAATCCGTAATCTGTCCGTTTCGCAACTGAATGAGCCGCTCGACACCAATCATGCCCCGAGAGAACTGGCTCAGCTATCAAGCTCTCTGAATACCATGATGCGACGTATTGATGATGCCTTTCAGCATCTGGCCGATTACTCTTCTGATATTGCTCATGAGCTCCGAACACCAGTGACTTCATTGATGACACAAACTCAGGTTGCGCTGAGTACTGACAGAACTTCTGATGAATATCGTGAGGTGCTCTATTCCAGTATGGAAGAGTTACAGCGCATGAGTCAGATGATCGCCGATATGCTGTTTCTGGCACAGACGGACAATACACAGCAATTACCGGATATTGAAACGGTTAACCTGAGCCATGAAATCAATAGCCTCTTAGAGTTTTACTCCATACTGGCTGATGATAAGTCGATGAATCTTTACCTTGAGGGCGAAGCGACACTGCAGGCAAACCGGTTGATGCTCAGGCGTGCTGTCGGCAATCTGCTCACCAATGCTATTCGTCACAGTCCCGAGGGAGGTTGGGTCAAGCTGCACATTCAGCCTCTGTCAGATGAAATTCGCATTGCTGTAAGCAATCCCGGTGACCCGATTCCAGTGTCAGAAAGAGAGAAACTGTTTGACCGTTTCTATCGTTCCCGGAGCACCGAGAATAAAGGCACGGGGCTGGGACTGGCTCTGGTCAAGTCCATTGCTATGGCTCATGGCGGCACTATCTCGCTGGAAACGAACGAAGAACAGACCTGTTTTACACTGCATTTTCCCCATCGCGATTAGCGCGATGAATTTGCCAAAGGCATGCAATACCAATTGCCATACAAGCTGCAGCCAGCCAGAGTGCGCCGCCGTAACTGCCAGTGAGAGCTGCAATATACCCTGCAACCGCTGGAGCGGTGATCTGCGCAATGCCGTAACTAATGGTGAGTTTCGCCATCGCTTTGGCCGGGTTATGGGGAAACTTATGGCCGATATAAACTAGCATCAGGCTGACCACACCGGCAAAAGTCCCGCCGAACAGCGTCGCGCCCAACACATTGAGCCAGAGACTATTAGTCAGGGCCGGGATAATGATCGATACCAGCATAATACTGTAGCTTGCGATTAGCGCGCTGGTCTCACCCAGACGGTTGGATACTTTATCCCAGATGACACAAGATGGCACCGCAGTCAGCCCCAGAATAACCCAGATCCAGTCACCCCACCCTGCCAGGGCGGGCATATGTTCCAGAATGGCGACAATAAAAGTCGCGCTCACCACATAACCGACACCGGCGCAGAAATAGGCCGCAATCATCAGATTCATCCAGCTTTTTGACGGTGGTTCAATTTGGCTGTCTTGCTGTTGGGTTTGTTTGACCGGACCCGGCATCCAGCGCCAGGCCGGAATAAAAAAAACCAGTCCGAATACACCCATCACAATCCATTGCATCGCCCAGTCGAGTTGATGGTTCATCCAGACAATGGCTATACCCGGAATCGCAATACCCAGCCCCAAACCGGAGAAATGCAGGCCTAGATTGCCTCTGAACTGATGACGTTTTAGCCAGCTCATCACAAAACCCGCAGCGAGAATAATGCCGGCGGTGCTGGATAAGCCGGCAACCAGCCTGAACAGGCTCCATAGAACAACACTCGTCGTCAGGCCCATAGCGATGGTGCTGATAACAGCCAGAATCAGGTTGAGCCGATAGAGTTGGTATTTAATCTCTAAATCGCTGATCCAGGCAATCAGGACCACGCCAAGCAGATACCCCGTGTAATTAAAGGTGGCCAGCCAGCCTCCGGCCAGAGTCGACAACCCTGCCTGCTCCAGCATTAAAGGTAGAAACGGAGTGTAGGCAAAACGGGCAATGCCGACAGTCAGAATCAGGGCGCTGATTCCGGCAATGATGACTTTCAGTCTGCTTAAATCGGGTGAGGTTTTCATCAGACCCTTTGATGATTATGAATGCCTCTTATCATAGCGAGTGGCCCCGACCTCGCAAATGAAATGTTTAAGACATCGGGATCAGCCTGTTTCTGGAAACAGCCACTAGGCTATTGATTAAGGTGAGTTATCCATACCAGCCTTTACCCACAAGCCCTGTGTTTCGAAGACTTCATAACGGGCCCACTGGCGAAAGCTTTCGCGATCACAGTAACCGGTTTGATATAAATTCTGTCCTGCTACTGTTTTGTAGATAATCAGATCCCGGCCCGGCTTCTGACTATCTGCGGCATCAATGACCTGTCGAACACCCCAGAGGCTGCCGATATTGCCATTACTGTAATAACGGCCGCGCTCAATCTGTGATGGATGGCTGACACTGAGCTGGGCATGTTGCCTCGCTTTTTCCAGTAACGCTGTCAGACCTTCTTCGGTGATATCCACAAAGGAGTCGAGTTCGTGAATAGCAGCATTAAAGTCTTCCGTTGTCAGCACATAATCTGAAGTCGGTATCGGTGTATTGGACTCACTGTAATGGCGGGAATGGCTATGTGCGGGATAACGTCGCCACGAAAACAGACAATTAAAGCTGAGCGCGATTAACAGCATCACAAGCATATTGATCAATATGGGATACAGTAAAAACTGATAGCCCAGTTCGACAATATCATTGCCGCCTATGACCGCGGTCAACGCCGTAGCACCCCCGGGCGGATGTATACACCGCAGGTAATACATCACTCCCACAGCCAATCCCACTGCAACGCCGGCAGCAATATAACCATCAGGCAGCCACTGCTGACAACTGACGCCGATAAAAGCTGAAATCATATGACCGCCAATGACTGGCCAGGGTTGTGACAGCGCGCCGTGGGGCACGGCAAACAATAACACCGCCGAAGCGCCGAACGAGCTGATAATAAGTAAAGTGGCTGTCTGGTCTAAGGCTGCATCTCTCATCAGCCAGAAAGGAAACAGCATGGTGAGCACAATACCGATAGCGGCGCCACAGGCAGATATTATCTTTTCACCATGACTGGTTCGGTTCTGCTCGATACCCAGCCATTGGGCTGCCTCAGCCAGTTTCGCTTTCAAGCTCATTCACTACCCAAATGCACGATATTGGTGCACTATCATAACTTTCGACTACCCTGTTTACCATAGAAACCGGTAAATTAGATGCATGTTAATGGCTGCATCAGGCTATCACAGGCCTTGGCTGAAATCTTGCTAATAATTGTGCTGGATCAATGCAGTGACAATCTGACATGGTTAGGCTGTCACAGAAATGTTATTTCAGGCTCAAATAAGGGATTGATTTGAAACCGCTAACCCCGTTAATGCAGTTTTTTTTGCTGCTATTTGTGATTGTGTCAATGTCAGCCTGTGAGGGAGAAAAACCACCCCTTCGTGTTGCCAGCCATGTCTGGCCCGGCTATGAATTTTTGCATCTGGGGCGACAGTTAGGTCATTTGCCTCAACAGAGTGTGTCTCTAATCAATACGGCGTCAGCGACACAATCCATTATGTTGTTGCTTGATAACGAGGCGGATGCCGCGACGCTGACCCTGGATGAAGTCCTGCTGGCAAGAAGTCGGGGCCTGGACCTCACCATTATTCTGATTATGGATATCTCGGTTGGTGCCGACCAGTTGATCACCAGAGAAAAGATTGACTCCCTCCAGCAACTCAAAGGGAAAAAAGTGGCGCTGGAACAGACCGCGGTGGGCCGTTTACTGCTCGCCAAAGCGAGTGAACAGGCTGGCATGGCATTAGAGGATTTTGAACTAGTGCCTGCCACAGTTGACCAGCATGTTGGGCTCTGGAAGCAAGGCAAAGTTGACGCGATAGTGACTTACGAGCCTGCGACCACCCAGATACTGAGCCAGGGTGGACATATCATCTTCGATAGTAGTCAAGTTCCCGAAACAATTGTCGATGTATTAGCTGTAAGAACCGATCTTATCGAGGGTCACTCCACTATGCTGCGTCAGTTGGTCTCCGGCTTTTTCAAGGCACAGAAACATTTTCTGACCAACCCTCAGGATGCCTCCTATCGCATGTCCGACAGACTGAATGTGCCCAGTCGTGAAGTGATGTATCTATATCACGGGTTGGAGCTACCCAGTATCGAGCATAATAAAAAGCTGCTCACACCTGCCAATCCCCAGTTGACCGAGGTCGCTCAGGACATTGTGCGACTGGGCCTGTTTCCTGAAAGCAATGAAAAAATGCTGACCCGGCAATTACACAGCGACAAGTTCCTGCCATGAAAACCCAGGTAATGAAGATCGGTCTGTTACTACTCTCTTTATTTCTGCCCGGCCTCAGTCTGGCAGCAGACACTTTTCATCTCGGGATTTTTGCTTACCGGCCGGTTGAAGTCATTGAAAAGCGCTGGCAATACCTGGAAAGCTATCTGGAACAACAGGTCCCGAACTCTGACTTTGTTCTGCATATTCTGCAGTTGGATGAACTGGAAAAAGGCGTCCAGCAAAACCGATTTGATTTTGTCTTCACCAATCCGCGTCATTTTATTGAGATGCGCAGCAAGTATCCCTTGTCCGGCGCCTTAGGCACGCTGGTCAGGCTGGAAAATACGCAACCTGTCTCTGCGCTGGGTGGCGTTATATTTACGTTGAAAAACAATCAATCAATCGAGTCACTGGCTGATATTGAGGGCAAGAGAATTGCTTCCCCCGGCGAAGGTTTCCTGGGTGGTTATCAAGCGCCGTTGTATGAACTGCATCAGGCAGGCATTGATATCAGTCAGCTTGATATGGTCTTCACGGGGTCTCCTCATGACAGAGTGCTTCAGTATCTGCGTGACGGCAAAGCTGAAGTTGGTTTCGTTAGAACCAGTGCATTGGAACAGCTGGCTGACGAAGGCCGGGTATCGTTGGCTGAAATCAACATCATCAACGAACAGCGATTGTCAGACTATCCCTTTGTTACCAGCACCCGCCTGTTTCCTGAATGGCCTTTCATTGCACTGCCTAAAGTCAGGGAGTCGACCGCGAGACGTGTGGCCTCGGCAATTCTGGCACTGGAACCCGATCATCCCGTCAGCCAGCAAATTGGTATTTCCGGTTTTACTGTGCCAGCAGATTATCTGCCGGTAGAACTGTCGATGCGGGAACTCGGACTGCCGCCGTTTGATGTTGAGCCCAATGTCAGTCTGATGCAGATCTGGCATCAGCACAATGAGCTGATCATCGCGCTGGTGATGGCTTCCGGTTTGATCCTGCTGTTATTGCTGGTGATCGCCCGACAGAACTATTCACTCCGGCTGAGTGAACAGACAGTGACTCAATACCTGAAAGAAATTGAAAAGCGCCATCAGTTTCTGCGCAGCACTTTTTCCGCTATTCCGGATCTGGTCTGGATTAAAGACCCGAAAGGCATTTATCTTGACTGCAACAGCCGTTATGAGAGTTTTATGGGCAAAACCAGAGATAGCATTCTGGGCAAGACAGATCACGAACATATTCCTTCACAGCAAGCCAGCCAGATACATATTCATGACCAGGAAGTATTAAGGCTGCGACTGCCGAGCATTCAGGAGGAGGTCTATCAATTCGAGTCTGATGGCCATGAAGAAGTCCTGGAGATCATCAAAACACCGATACTGGATGCGGCGAATGAGGTCATCGGCATGCTGGGTATCGGCCGCGATATTACCAGCCGTAAAAAAGCAGAAGAAGAACTCAGGCTATCTCGCGAAGTGTTCGAGAACACGCTTGAAGGCATCATGATCACGGACCGTGACGGCACCATTGTCGACGTGAATCCCGCTTTCAATAAAATTACCGGCTATGAGCGTCAGGATGTGCTGGGACAGAATCCGGCCATGCTCAACTCGGGCCGCCAGTCCCCTGCTTTTTATGAAGAAATGTGGCGCCAACTGCAGCAGCATGGTTTCTGGAAAGGCGAAGTCTGGAACCGTAATAAAAGCGGTGAAATCTATGCGGAGCAACTGTCGATTTCTTCACTGACTGATGAAAACGGCTATATCGAATTCTTTGTCGGCATCTTTTCAGATATTACCCGCAGCAAGGAGCAGCAGGAACAACTCAGTATGATGGCGCATTACGATGTGCTCACCTCCCTGCCCAACCGCGCCCTGTTCGCTGATCGCTTCAGTCAGGCGATCATGCATAGCAAACGCAACCAGACACTGCTCGCTATCTGTTTTATCGATTTGGATAACTTCAAACCGGTTAACGATAACTTTGGCCATGAAGCCGGAGACCAGTTGCTGGTTGAAGTCGCCAAAAGGCTTTTGGAAAGCGTGCGTGGCGAAGATACGGTGTCACGGCTGGGCGGTGATGAATTCGCATTGCTGCTGAACGACATTAACTCTGAAAAAGAGTGTATGCGTACGCTGGATCGTATTCTCCACAAGTTGGAAATGCCCTTTGTGATCAATGGCCATTCTCACTATATTTCAGCCTCTATTGGTACGACTTTGTATCCGCGTGATGATGAAGATGTCGATACCCTGTTACGTCATGCTGACCAGGCAATGTATCAGGCGAAAATTGCCGGCAAGCACCGTTACAATCTGTTTGACAGTCAACACGACAAAGTCGTCACGCAAAAACAGCTGGTTCAGGACCAAGTGAAGAAAGCGCTCTATGCTGATGAATTAACGCTGTTTTATCAACCCAAAATCAATATGGCTACTGGTGAAGTTCTGGGTGTTGAGGCCCTGTTACGCTGGCAGCATCCGGAAAAAGGTCTGATTCCACCACTCAATTTCCTGCCTCAGATTTCCAATACCGAACTGGAAGTGGAAGTCGGTGAGTGGGTCATTCAGCAGGTGGTTCGCCAATTGCATGAATGGTCGACTCAAGGCATTGAAATGGAAATCAGTGTCAATATCGCTTCTCATCACTTACAGCAGTCGTCCTTTGTTTCCAGACTGGCCTATGCGCTCGAGGAATATCCCGGACTGAATCCAGGGCAACTGCAACTGGAAGTACTTGAAAGCAGTGTACTGGCCGACCTGAAGAAGATCCGCGAGACCATAGACGCCTGTCAGAACAAGTTAGGGGTCAGCGTGGCACTGGACGACTTCGGCACCGGTTATTCATCACTGACTCACCTGCGTTCTTTCTCGGCTGATACCGTCAAAATCGATAAAAGCTTTATTCAGGATATGCTCGATGACCCCAATGACTATGTGATTGTGGATGGCGTTATTGGCCTGGCCGAGTCATTCAGCCGAAAAGTGGTTGCTGAAGGCGTGGAATCCAGACAGCATGGTCTGATGCTGCTGGCGATGGGCTGCGAATTAGCGCAGGGTTTTGGCATTGCGCGGCCAATGCCGGCCAATGAATTCCAGACCTGGCTCAAGCGCTACCGACCCGAGCAAAGCTGGCTGGACTATGCCGCCAAAACACGTTCACTGGCGGATAACAAATCCACCCTGCTGAACCTGACCTTCAAACATTGGCATGCCCGTTTCCTTGCCAGACTTGATGCCAACCAGGACAGCATTCTCGACTGGCCAATCATGGATTCCAGTCACTGCCACTGCGGTGTCTGGATAGAGGCCGGTCAAAAAGAACAATTATTCAAAGCCAGCGCATTGTCGGAGCTGAGTCTGGCGCATGATGTTTATCATGCCAATGCCAGTGAGATATTTGCCTTGTATCAGCAGAAAGAGTTCGACAGAGCCAGACAGGGGCTTGGCAATCTCAATCAGGCTTATGAGAGAATGTTGTCGGCGATTGTTGCCTGTCAGGCAGAAGAGCAGAACCCGGATAAAGTTGTCGCTGGCTATTCCAGGGGCTACCTTTAAGGCTGTTGCCTTCCTTCCAGACGACGCTCAATCGAAGCCAGTTTTTCGTAGGCCTGAGATTCATTATTAATGTTCTCAACCAGGCCACGGTGAATGGCCACCGATACAGCCTCCTGGTTGTTGAATCGCGCGCCATCCTTGAAAATTAAATCAACGAGCTCCCGCGCAGGCATATCGAGATAAGCAGCGAGATTCTGAGTCTCCTTGGAAAAGAACTTCAGTACCTCGGGATGAGTATGTTTCACCGTCAGAATCGCAAGATTATCTATCAGAACCAATTCATAACGGGTTTTTTCTGACAGTCCATTATCCTGCACAAAACGCAGACTGGTCAGACCGGTCAGTTCATAAAAGGCATTCTGAACCTTGACTGACGGTGCCTGCCTGTCGGCAACCAGCACTTTCAGCCATTTCAGACGATGCCGGGCGAGGATGATAATGCTCTTTTCCAACAAAATTCGCCACCTCCCTCAAGCTGATATCTTGAGTATTAGAGCCGTCATTCATTGTAAAGTTTATTGGCCGCTAATGGATAGTAGCGCATGGCCGCGCAAGAGAATGTCTCCATTGCATCCGTCTTTGTTCCTAAGCATTTGATCCGGTATCCAATCTCACCGCTGTAGCGGTAAGCCACTTTACATTCATGTTTAATGCGGGGAGACTCTGGCTGGTGAAGACCCTGACAAACAGTTCGGGTCTGTGACTTTCTTTCATTCAACGTTTTGCAAAACGGATTATGTTGAAACTTCCCTCTATTTTATTTGCGCTGCTGCTCTCATCACTGGCCCACGCCAATGGTGCCGCTGCGCCTGATTCCCACCTGACCCTGTTACCGGATGGTGCTGAAGCCAGTCTGCTGGTCACAGATCCCAAAACCGGCAAAACCCTTTACAGCCATGCTGCCGAGACGCTGAGGCCGCCAGCCAGTGTGCAGAAAGTTATCACCGCCCTCGCTGCACGCCTGCAGCTTGGTAATGAATATCGCTTTAACACCGATATTGAAGTCAAAGATAATGATGTGATTTTCCGCTTCAGCGGCGATCCCTCGCTGCGGCGGGATGATATCCGTCGGCTGGTTGGCGCATTAAAGCGTGAGACTTCGATTATTCGTGGCAATATTTATCTGAATGGGGCCGCTTTTGATGATTTTGAACTGGCCGATGGCCTGCCCTGGGATAATCTCGGCATTTGTTATAGCGCTCCAGCCAGCAGTATATCTCTGGACGATAACTGTGCTGTCGCCAAAATGTATTTCACCGATAACAACAATACCAACATCGACTTCAAGGTATCCCGTGATGCGCCCATCAACATTGTTGAGAAACTGGAACTGACCGATGGGCTCGAAAAACGCTACTGCAAATTCAAACTGATGGCTGATAACACCAACCAGTACACGTTGGGTGGCTGTCTGGGCCGTCATAAAATCCCGCGTTTTTTGAGCTTTGCGATACAAAATACCGAGCTCTATGCTGCCGAAATTATCCGCCGCGAGCTGAAACATGCCGGTATCGAGCTACAGGGAGAGGTCATTCGTAATGATCGTGCTTCCGGCCGTATTATCGCCCGACATGAATCTGCCGCCCTGCCGGAACTGCTGGATGAAATGCTCAAAGATTCCGATAATCTGATCGCTGATAATCTGCTGAAAGCAATCGGTCGCAGCTATTACGAAGAACCCGGCAGTTTTGATAACGGTACCTCTGCCGTCAAAGCCGTGCTGAAGGAAAAAGCCGGTATTGATCTGGCTAATGCCGCAGTGGCCGATGGCTCAGGGCTGTCACGTAACAACCGGATTACGGCCTCGCAGATCATGAAGGTATTGCAATATATTTACGCTCATCCCGAACTCAAATTGATGGATGCGATGGCCGAAGCCGGTAAAAGCGGCACGCTGCGCTATCGCTACAGTCTGCGTGGTGACACCTTCAAAGGCAGAGTCAAAGGTAAGACCGGTACCCTTTATGGCACCTACAATATCGCCGGTATCATGTCCACGGCTTCAGGCAATCCGTTACTGTTTGTGCAGATGGTGACCAATTACCATCACCCTGATTATCATCGTCATGAGAAGCGCGAAATCAGGAACTTCGAGAAAAAATTCTATCAGTCAGTATATTCAATGAAATAAACCTTTTCTCCGGCGTCAGAGATTCGCAATCCTGTCGCCGGAGATGTAAAATTCTGCGCTTCTGGCAATTCAGGAATTTTGGAATTCAAACATGGCGCAATACGTTTACAGTATGAATCGCGTCGGCAAAGTCGTTCCGCCGAAACGCGAAATTCTCAAAGATATCTCCCTCTCATTCTTCCCCGGTGCCAAAATTGGTGTGCTGGGTCTCAACGGTGCCGGTAAATCCACATTACTGAAAATCATGGCAGGTCTGGATCAGGACTACATTGGTGAAGCCAGACCGATGCCCGGCATTAATGTTGGTTACCTCCCCCAGGAACCCGAACTGGACGACAATAAAACCGTACTGGAAGTCGTCGAAGAAGCGGTTTCCGATGTCAAAGAGGCACTGGCTGAACTGGATGCCGTTTATGCCGCCTATGCGGAACCGGATGCCGATTTCGATGAGCTGGCCAAAAAACAGGCCAAGCTCGAAAACCTGATTCAGGCCAAAGACGGACATAACCTGGAAAACGCGCTGGAGCGTGCGGCCGATGCACTGCGCCTACCACCCTGGGATGCCAAAGTCGGTACCTTGTCCGGTGGTGAACGCCGTCGTGTTGCGCTATGCCGTCTGCTGCTGGATCATCCGGACATGTTACTGCTGGATGAGCCCACCAACCACCTTGATGCCGAATCGATTGCCTGGATTGAGCGCTTCCTGAAAGAATATCCGGGGACTGTGGTCGCTATTACCCATGATCGCTACTTCCTCGATAACGCCGCAGGCTGGATCCTGGAACTGGACCGTGGTCGTGGTATTCCTTATGAAGGCA
>CAYMEE010000018.1:0-42373 GCA_964389455.1 uncultured Methylophaga sp.
ATCATGCGTTCAATGAATGAACACTGTATGCAAAGCTCATGGAAAAGTAAATGCTTGAGCTCAGTATTGGGATCAGAACAGCTAAGTCAAGTCGTTCTCAGAAAGGCTATTGGCATGAATGCCTAACATAACAATGCCCCACCTTCCATGGAAGTGACTATGTGATGTTATTAGTTGGCATCCATGCCGTTGTTTAATCTAGCAGGAGTCTTCATAACTGACCATCAGAAAGTTATTATTTTGTGATTCAATCGTGATTTTTATGCAGCCATAATTCTATCGCTCTTCTGATGAATAAAGGTAAAGCATCAATGACATAACAGGTGATTGATCTTCACAATGTCCTAATTTTAGATAATCGCTTATTCCGTTTTGCGTTGAGAGATAAGACAGTTTATAGCCCGCAAATACAATTATTCTTCGCGGAACTCAGCTTCATAAGCATCAACAAATGCATTATGTAAAATTGAAATAAAAGCTTGCCAACTACTGATATTTTCTCTATCCAGATTACCGTTAATCTGGATTTGAGCTGCGATCCTGTCTTTCGGTTGATTTCGAAAAATCTGTCCCAAAGCGGCAACCAACGATTCCCAGGCGACACTCAAAACGCCTTTTTCACTATCTTCACTGACATCCAGTATCTCTACATCATCGAATAGCGGTTTGGCATAGCCTTCTAATGTCCCGCTGTCTACTTCCAGGTCCATGACAAATTCACCTTGTCCTGATTCGAAGCTGAAATTGCCGTAAGCCTCAGCGAGATCATTGATTTTGGTTAAGTCGATATCTGCAACTCGCAGTTTTATTTCAAAGTTACGTAATTGTCCTAAAGGATTTAAACTGCCCTCTGCCGACGCTCGTGCATTACCAAGAATTAAACTTGTCAGTTTAAAGTTCGCGTAAGTAGAGCTGGCATCAGAATTTTTGTTGCTGATATTGCTAAATTGTCCATCAAGTTCGGTTAAAACCAAATGCACAGGCGGGTTGGAATCAAAATTATGGAAATGTATCTCACCATGGTGGATCAAAAGTTCATCAATTCTTATAGGAATGAGTTGCTGCAGCGTGTCGCGCCAATCATTACCCGCGCCAGTCTGTTTCGTTTCATTGTTGGCATCAACGAAATGCAACTCGGGTGCATCAAGTTCAACTTCAGCAACGACTTTGCCTTCGAGCAAAGCTGACCAGTTAATAGAGAAATCGATGGCTCTGGACTCAAAAAATGGCACAGAATACTCATCCATTTTGACAATCTTCATCTCACTTAATGAGTAAGCACCTCGCCAAAGGGCTATATCCACATCATTGATTTGACCACGATAGTCACCCATCTGCGCGAGGTGCTGATTCAGATAATCTTTTACTAGGTCAGGTAGAGCCAGGCGCAGTCCTACCAAGAAAAGCAATAGAGTAATCGCAACTAGTGTGGTCGTTTTAATCCGACCGGATTGATTTCCAGAAAACTGTGAAAAGTTCCTGTAAGCCAAGTCTGGACCCTCCCTGTATATGGACTGGCAGACGTTTTTAAAAAGGCAGACTAACTATCGCACTGAATAAGACACGAGACGAATTTTTAAGGGATTAGGCTTGCCCGCTAAACAGCTTAACTTACTCGACTGTAACAGATTTAGCCAAGTTCCTTGGCTGATCAACATCCGTACCTTTAATTAGCGCGACATGATAACTCAATAGTTGCAGCAGAATATTGTATGTGATCGGCGCGGTTATACGGCCCACATTCGTGGTGGCTTTAACAACTTTGAAGCTGGTCTCAGAACTGATATCACTTCGCTCATCCTCAAACACAATCATCTGCCCGCCACGGGCTTTCACTTCCTGCAGGTTGGATTTGAGTTTTTCCAGCAAGTCATCCAGAGGTGCGATAGCAATAACCGGCATCATTTCATCAATCAACGCCAATGGGCCATGTTTGAGTTCACCTGCCGGATAGGCCTCGGCATGAATATAGCTGATTTCTTTGAGCTTTAGCGCCCCTTCCAAAGCTATCGGGTACATAGTGCCCCGCCCCAGGAACAAAGCGTGTTGCTTGTCGGCGAAATCTTCGGATATCTGTTTGATCTCTTCCTCGTGTCCAAGGGCCTTTGTAATCAGGTTGGGCAGTTTCTGCAGACCACCAGCAATCATGGCTTCACGACCTTCATCCAGGCGATTCTGGACTTTGCCAACACTCGTCAACAATAACGCCAGGGCAACAAGTTGTGTAGTAAATGCTTTGGTAGAGGCAACGCCAATTTCTGGTCCGGCATGAGTCAGAAAAACCAAGTCTGCTTCACGTGTCAGACTGCTCTCTGCCACATTGCAGATACTGAGTGTAGGAATGTTCAGCTTTTGCGAGCCAGCAAGATCAGCTTTATTGAGATGAGCCTTTGGCTCATCACTGGAACGACGGCGAAGCTCGGTAATTCTATTTTGTCGCAACGCATTGATTTGTTGCAGTGCCGCCAGGGTATCCGCAGTCTCCCCTGACTGACTGATGGTCACAAATAAGGTGTGATTTTCTATTACCGGGTTCCGATAACGGAATTCACTGGCCACTTCCACCTGACAGGGCATACCGATAATATCTTCAGCCCAGTATCTGGCGACCATTCCGGCATGATAACTGGTACCGCAGGCAATGATATGGATACGATTTACACTGGCAAACACAGATTCGGCATTATGCCCAAAGCTTGACACCAGAATCTGGTCCTGTGTCATCCGGCCTTCCAGCGTATCGATCACTGCCTGTGGCTGTTCAAAGATCTCTTTATGCATGTAATGACGGTGAGCACCCAGTTCAACCGAGGTGAGGTTGAGATTGGAATGTTTAACCGGGCGTTCAACCCTTTCGCCAGTGTGTATGCTGAAGATTTCGACTCTGTCCCGTGTCAGTCTGGCAACATCGCCATCTTCAAGAAAGATAAAATTCTGCGTGACTGGGAGTAAGGCCGATACATCTGATGCGATAAAGTGCTCGCCAATGCCGATACCAATAACCAATGGACTACCCTTCCTGGCTGCCACCAGCGTGTCTGGATTATTGGTTGCCATCACACCCAGTGCATAAGCACCTTCAAAAGATTTGATTGATGCCATGACCGCTTCAAGCAGGTCGTCTGTGTTTTCCAGTTGCTGGAAAACCTCGTGCGCTACCACCTCGGTATCAGTTTCAGATGTGAAGCGGTAACCTTCGGCAAGCTGTCGGATTTTTAGTGACTGGTAGTTTTCGATAATGCCATTGTGAACCACCGCCACTTTGTTGTTGCAGATATGCGGGTGGGCATTATTCTCAGAAGGAATACCATGGGTGGCCCAGCGGGTATGTGCGATCCCGAGCTGGCCTGAAAAAGGTTCATCAAGCGTATCGATTTTGGTCTCAAGCTGCTTGATTTTGCCCATGGCACGCACGCGCTGGAGATTATTCTCTGTATCGAGCAATGCAACACCGGATGAGTCGTAGCCACGATACTCGAGCCTTCTGAGTCCCTCCATCAGAATGGGGGCCACGTTACGCTCGGCGATTCCTCCGACAATTCCACACACGATGAATAATCCCTCGTTCGTTCAAAATTGCATTATACAGAACAAGCCTTTCTATTGAGTTGAAATGCTTAAGCTTAATAAAAGTTAAATCTGGTTCTGTCCATGAGATTATTGTCAGAAAATCACTAAAAACTCAGCGAGTTTTTGCTTCCATGATTAGATCTAATCAGCTTCAGAGCCATGAGTCACTACTCATGCACAGCATGACAAATTTATTTACTCAGCTATATGGCTTTTCAAATCTGCTGAGGGGTCTGGTAACTCGCTAAGCAACCAGTCGCTTAAATCACATTGAGGCGTGAATCCATCAATCGTTTTTAACAGCAAACTACGCGAGGTTGCGCTGTCATCAGATTCATTAGCCTCGTACATTGTTTGTAATGTCGACTGTAATGTTTGCCACGGAATGATCATTTCCTCGGCTCTCATAATCTTAGGGTGCACAGTTTCGCTGACATTATTGCCAATTAGGAGCTCTTCATACAGCTTTTCGCCGGGCCTGAGGCCGGTGAATTGAATTTCTATATCACCCTCAGGGTTATCCTCATCTCTGATGCTGAAGCCACTCAAATTAACCATCCGTCTTGCCAGTTCCATAATTTTGACTGGCTCCCCCATATCCAACACAAACACATCACCGCCCTGCCCCATAGCGCCGGCCTGTATCACTAGCTCAGCAGCTTCGGGGATGGTCATAAAGTAGCGAATGATTTTCGGGTCAGTGACAGTAACGGGTCCTCCAGCAGCAATTTGTTCTCTGAACAGAGGGACGACCGAACCGGACGACCCCAACACATTACCGAATCGAACCATGGTGAAACGCGTTTGTTGATGTAGCTCTGGTGACTGAGCCAGTGCCTGCAGTACTAACTCTGCCAGACGTTTGGTGGCTCCCATGGTATTTGTTGGCCTTACCGCCTTATCTGTCGAAACCAGGACAAAAGTCTCAACACCAGACTTGATAGCGGCCTGAGCAGTATGCAATGTGCCGAAAACATTATTGCGAATACCTTCATTGGTATTCCGCTCGACGATGGGAACATGCTTGTAAGCAGCGGCATGGTATATGGTCTGGACTTTGAAATGCTGACAGACTGATTCAACGCGATTTTGGTTCAGTACCGAGCCCAGCACAGCGACCAACGAGACGCTGGAATTCAGTTTCTCCAGTTCTTTTTCAGTTTGATACAGGCTGAATTCACTGATTTCGTAGAGAATCAATGCTTTCGGAGACAGGTGCATGATCTGACGACATAACTCAGAACCAATAGAGCCCCCGGCACCGGTGACCATAACGACCTTGTCTGTGATGTTGCTGTGCAGAAGTGTTTGATCTGGTGCTACAGGCTCTCTGCCCAGCAAGTCACCAATATCCACTTCCTGAATATCAGAAACTTCAATTCTGCCTTCAGCAATTTCCATTAAGTCTGGGAGTGTTCGGACATGAACGGGATATTTTTCTAGCTGTAGTAAAATATCACTACGCCTTCTTCGGCTCGCAGAGGGCATGGCCAGTAAAACATCTCGTACATGGTAACGTTCAATCAAGCCGACAATCTGGCCAAAGGAATAGACAGTCAGCCCATTAATCTGCTGATGTATCAGTGACTCATCATCATCAATAAAGGCAACCGGCCGCATCTGATTACTCATCTTCAGCATGGCAGCAAGTTGGGCACCCGCCTGCCCGGCACCATAAATAAGCACGGGTGGCACGAAACGCTCTGTCTGAAGTGAAGCCCAGTTCTGCTGCTGACTGCGTGTAAACAACCACCGTGCCAGCATTCTTGTGCCGCCAACAAACAGCATGACAATAACCGCATTAATGCCATAAACCGTTCTGGGAACAAGTCCGGCAAGTTCGCCTGCAGTCAGTACAATCACTGCATAAACAAGCGTAAAGAGAATCACAGCACGACTGATCGCCCATAGAGCATCTATACCAATGTAGCGAATCACTGCCCTGTAGAGACCAAGTTTGATGAAGATAGGAATAGCTATTACCGGCGCTATCAGAAATATCCAAAGCTGATCTGATGGCGGGGAATAAAACTCACCCAGACGTAATGAAAACGCCAACCAGAGTGAGACAATGACAGCCACGAAATCAACGACAATACTGATGACTCGTTTCAGACTGCGCGACCGTGTCAAAAACCATTGACCAAGGCTGTTAAAGACTAATGATTGTTTCAAACTATCAATCCGTTGGTTGAGACCATCACGGCATTATTTCATGCCCGTCGCACATTAACCAAGCAATGTGGGTGAAAAATCTAAGGGATCGAATGACTGTTGAATGAAACGTTCTGAAACAGGAGAGCATATAGGCAGAGTGGCGCGCCCGGCAGGACTCGAACCTGCTACCCTCGGCTTAGAAGGCCGAACTTAATATTCATACAATCATGGACTTAGATATCAAATCACTTTCGCCATTGCTGTTTATTACACGCTTGAAAGCGTTGATATAGCTTGCCCCTGTTCGGCATGGCGAAAGTAAAAATGGCAGCTATCATTAGACAATTCTCGGCCAGGTTTCGTGGTAGTCACTGACCTCTGCACCGGGTTTGAGCACTACGATATAGACGCGCACCTCTGCCCCTTCTCTGGCTAATAATCCCTGAATGAATCTGGCTGTTGGCATGCCGTTGTCATACCAGTTTGAACGGCTCTCGAAGTCTTTCTCCATGAATGCCAAGTGTGGGATCTTCACTGGCTTGGGGAAGAAGCGATCCCAGGCTCCGGAGTGAATGGCATCGAGAGAAGCGTGGCGGCCTAAAGGGAGTTTTCCGGGTTGCTTGCTACGACGGCCCCAAGGGAACAGGCGAACAGATCCGTCACGCATGCGAACAGGCAGTCTGGCTGCTGGCTGTGTGAAGTTGACGCTCAGAATCTCCTGACCGAGCTGGAACCGGACGGCGTCACACATTGATGTGTTCTCTGTTTATTCTCATGGAGAAAATATAGAGAACAAGAAGGAAAGGATCAATCGAAATTGACTATGGTGATGTGAGCCTGCCGGCGGAACGTCGACGAATCTCTAAGCCGGCCACCCCTTCCTTGGTAACCGGCAGGCTCAGTGATTAGATTACATTGAAACCCGGTGAAGCATCCAGCCATAGAGGAACTTGCGGTCTTTCTTTCTGGCTTCGGTGAGTTCCAGGTATCGATCACCCTGGGTGCAGTTCAGTGCTGTAAGCAGAACCCGCTCCCCTTCTTGGCCACGTTTACGCAGATAGGCAGCAAGTGCGTTGATTGTGATTCTGCCGACACGGCCATCAACAAACAGATCGGGATGCTCCCCCAGGTTGAAACCATTCAGCCAGCGCTGCAGGAACTCAGCTGCCCGATGCGGGCCCATGTTGATGCCGGTGTCTATCAACTCTGCAGCGATTGATTCGCTGTGATCGATCACTAAGTGAAAGTTCGGTTCGTTGATATAGCGCTTTGTGTAGACCTGCCTGGCGAATGACACCGGCATATCAATCATCGGGCCGTGATAGCCATTTTCTCTGGCCACATCGATGGTGATGCCATAGTTAGTCTCGCCGCCTGAGTCATCCGGATCATTCACATAGC
Organism: uncultured Methylophaga sp.; assembly: GCA_964389455.1. Lineage (GTDB taxonomy): Bacteria > Pseudomonadota > Gammaproteobacteria > Nitrosococcales > Methylophagaceae > Methylophaga. The sequence goes on from CAYMEE010000018.1 coordinate 7,129, forward strand.
CTTTCTCGATGGCCAGCACATCATCGATAATGCGGTCGACCTGAATCATGCTGCCTCCACATAATGAGGATTCCTGAGCCGCTTGGCTCGTGGATTGAAAAAGCGCCAGCCACCCATTCGGACGGCCATGTAGGCCAGCCAGGCTTTGGTGGCTCGCATGCCGGATTGTTTGATGATGCCGTAGAAGTGCTGATCAGCTTCCTTGCGAGTGATCCATTTGTTCTCTATCTTCTGGTACTCATAGAGATAGTCATGGACCAGCGCGGCCACGATCACATGGCTGTCATCGCGGTTCAGATAGCCGTGCAGGATTCGAGGCACTGAGGCTTTATCAAAGGCAAAGCCCGGATGCACATACACAACACGGCCATCAGGCAAGGTGATGTGAAACCCGGTTTCAGTGAGCCACTGATCAACTGGCCGCTTGTTCTCCACATCCCACACTCGTCTGAGTGCAGGATATTCCAGCGGATCGAAGTCATAGCCCTTCACTGGGCCAGCCTCGCGGCCTGGTCAATCCAGTCCAGCAGCGTGAGCAGCCTGACTCGCTGCTCCTGCAATGGCATACCCGGCCGGACATCGTTGACCGCTTGCTGGATGTTGTTAAACAGGATCAGCAATAGCAGCCGGTCTGAAGCTTCAAAGCTATCGATGCCGATCAGCTCGATGGTGTTATCTACCAGCTGTGTGACGTTGATTTCCGCATCGTTAACGACAACTTGCCTCACCCGTTCGGTGTGCTGCAGCACATCACGGGCAGCGATGCTGTCTGAATCTTCAATGACTTTGAGTGTGGCGTATTGCACTGGCACACGGGCACTTGACTCCTGCAACTCGACCGCCGCACAGCCGGTCATCAGCAGCATGAGACACACAAGGAATAACGCTTTCATAAAACCTCCAGGCATAAAAAAAGCCCTTTCGGGCTCCGGGATGGAATCAAGTTTTCAGTTACGAGTAATCAACCACGATGGCATCGATATCCGCCTTGGTGACATCAGGCTGTTCTGGATCCTCGTGCTGGACCTTCAGTGCATACAGCAAGTCTTCATAGTGCTGCTTTTTACCGATAGCGGGACCGGCCACTGATTTGTAGGTATTGGCATTGTCAATGATACGCTGCACCAGCGTTGCCTTATCTACCGTTGGACGGTTCGCCAGCAAGCCATCAATGAAAGGCGTGGCAGCGGTGTTGTCTGCCTGCCAGGCTTTGGCCTCGGCTTCCTGTGTGGGAAAGCTGGCAATGTCTTCATCGGTGTATATGCCGGTAATTGGTGACATGGCTGCTTTAAATTTCTGAACGATATCGGTCTGTTTATTGTTAAGCAGTTCAGTTGTGGATAGCGATGAATCAATCACTGACTGAATGTCAGCTTCATTGATTTGAATCATCTCTGAAGTGATCAGATGATCCTGAGAACCATCATCTTCAAAACCATAGACTGTATTATTTTCATCTTTGAAGTACTTCATTATCTTAACTCCGACCATGTAACGCCTGACAGTGAGCCACCTTGAGGGAAGACACGATAAGTAGAACCGGGCGGCACCAGAAATGTAATGCCGATAACCGCACCACTAGTCGCTGACCCACCACCAAGATCGATTGCTCCATCAATCTCTGCAAAAATTGCAGCTGAGGTTGATAATGCGCCGCGAACACTAACCTCGATAGTTCTTCCTGTTGAGTTTGTGTAAACCGTATTAATCGCTCTGGATGCAGTCATGTTTTGCCATGTCTGCCCCTCACCAATCGCCAGAGTCTTGATTTTCGTATCCAGCTTGTCAGGACTGATAATGCTCTCAGTGGTATCAGTGCCCGTGTTCCACGTTGCCTGGTCTTGAATCGGTGTACCGGCGACTGGATCTATATCCACAAACATAACAGTGGCTGATTTAGCCAAACCTACAGCCACCTTCTCGGATGGTGCTGTGGTGGTGATAGCCCCCGCTGTACTGCCAGACAGGTAATATTTAGTGCCGGCAGTCAGCCCGGAAAACAATGACGAACGGCCGAAGGCTTCAACGAGGCTGTTGGTGACATCGGCAAAGCCGACCATCTTCTGCTTGTCAGTGCCATCAGCTAACGCTCGGTCATAGCGGCTGTTGGCACTATCCCAGTAGACGGCATCGCCATCAGACACGGAAGGGCCGAAAGTGACATCTTCAAGACGGACAACGTGATTGGTGGCTGAGACCAGCTTGACGATGGCTTTCTGTAGCAGGTTCAGGTCACCATCATCCGGCGTGAGGCCTGCCGTGGTGATGATGTTGCGCAAGGATTCGCCGATTTTGTAGAACCAGAACGCACCCGGCTTGGTGGCTGGCGTGGCTGTTTGCGGATCGCCGCCGGTTGGGTAGCCGTTTGAAGGGCTGGCCGGTGCGGACGGTGGTGAACCGGCAGCGCCGGATTCGTAATTATGTGGATCCATTCATTAACCTCCGTAGGCAAATAGAACTGTGGTGTGTGCGGGTTTCAGTCTTGAGATGGCGCACTCAAGACGCTCGTTGCCCCAGTCAGCCAGCGCGGTATCGACATCGCTGCTCACTCTGAGATAGGTAACGGTTTCATCCGGTGCATTAACCTGCCAGGCGAACTCCCAGTCAGCGCCGTTGACGCTGTCATCGACCGTGTCATTGACGCTGAAGTGATCAAACTCGGTGATGGTGATGGTGTAACCTAGCGTGGCAGCGAGATCGATGTAGTACTGCCGTGACTGACCACCGATGGTGGTGAGCTTGGTGTGCAGGTTTTGCTGGCGTTGTTCCAGTGTGCCCAGTTCACCGAGGCAGGGATCCGGCAGTCCGGCGAATTGCTCCCATTCCGGCAGCAGCTCGTAGGCTGTGCGGGGATCGGTTTCGTTGATCAGGTTAAAAGCCCGGTTGTGAATGCGGAGCTTTTCCTCGACTTCGCCCTCCAGGTAGGCCTGAAAGGTGTCATCCTCTGCCAAGCCTGACCACAACGGGCCGCGTGGCAGCAGTTGCTTAATCTGCTGCAGGTAGTCTGTTAGCGTGCTCATAGCGACTGGAATGTAATTGTGCCAAGCGTGGCGATTTCGCCAATGCTCAGGGTGATGTCTGCAGTGGGTGTGACCATAGCGTGATCGTTTTCACCGGCGGCAACACTGATTGCCTCGCGGATATGACTGATCAGGATAGTGCCGGAACCATTACCGTCTTCAACATTGGATTCACGCGAAAACAGATCGGACAGTTCTGCCTCGATGGCGGCCTGTGTGGTGCTGTCATTCGGGCTGATGCTGATCGTCATATCCTGTGATGCTTCAATCGGTGCAATCACAGTGACATCTGCTGTCACTGGCCGAACAGTGTCGATATAGTCCTGCACTGTCTGGACCTCTGCTGCATCGGGAATGATGCTGGCATCGTTATCACGCACGAAGAAGACACCAACGGTACCGGCACCCAGCCAGTTCGCCTTGGGCCAGACGCGGGTGACACCGGCCACTTCTTTAGCCCAGGCGATGTAGTCATGCAATGCGCCGCCATGCGGTGGCTGCTGCACCCTTGCCTTGAGACGCGCGCGAAGCGCATCATCTGTTTCCGTGTCTGCCCCGCCGGTCAAGTCTCCTGCCGTGGCCGTGCTGTCGATGCCAGCTATCGGTGACACGAATGACAGGCTGGTACCGGATGAGGCATTACCGCTCGCGCCCGGCGTTGAGCAGGTCACATCGACCGAGCCACTGCTGCTGATCATGACTTCTGAATCAACGGTGTATTCAACACCGTCTGCCCGCTGCAGCACTGTGCCCGCCGGCACTGTACCGGAGCCGGTAACGGTGACACTGCCTGTGGCCGCTGAGGCTGCTATACGGGTAATACCCCACCAGTTGGCATGGCGTTCCAGAATATCGGCCTCAGCCGTATCAGGAATGATCTGCCGTGATAGCCAGTTGATGAAACCATACAGGCCATGCTCGACCGCAGCGGAAGCCCGCAGCAGGGCATTCAGTACAGAACGGCGAAGCCTTGCCGAGGCTGTTGGCAGACGGCTGTCCAGATCCGCGATCTTACGCTCGATGATTTCAGTGAGTAACGGTCTTGCGTATGCCATGCACTACCCCAGATTTAAGGTGTTAGAAAAACGCACCTGGTCACCGGACCAGATAGTGATTTGTAATGCCAGCACACCCAGCCGCAGCCATTCACCGATGACTTCAACGCGGCTGGCATGGCCGTCATCAATCAGCCATTGCAGTGCTTCGCGAGCATAGTCCTGTGCCCGGTTCAGGGTTTGCTGTGTTTGCTTTTCGCGTGTGAGCAGCCAGAGATGTGAGCCTTCTGACTCACCGAGCACACTGTCTGCCCAGTAACCCCGCGCATCATCTGTGGCATCGGGGATGTCATCATCAGCCCCGGCACGCTTATCGGTGAACAGCGAATACAGCACGGCGGCATGCAAGCCATCGTCGGTTGCCAGATCGCCGCTGCTGACTGCTGCCGAGAAGTTCAGCACAGTGATATCGGCATCAAAGGTGATCGCTAGGTCTGTCAATTTGGTGCTCCTGTTGTGCCGCCGCTATCGCCCGGATGAGTGTGACCAGTCAGGCTGATGCCATTAGCGAGCACATCCTCTGTCACAGTGACATCGCCGGTAATGTTCACATCGCCGGTGATGTTGGTCTGTGGTGCTGTGATGTTCAGCTCAGTGACGGCATCGATGCTGACGGCATCGCGCCCCAGTTTGATGACGTTGCCGAGATCGTCATACAAGGCCACTTCACCGGCTTGCAAAGCTTTCAGCCGGTAACGGCGATCATCAACGACCACGGCCACACTATGACTGCGATGACCACCAACAGATAAGGTGATCGCCTCGGCCCCTGCTTTCGGGTGACTGGTGAACCCATAGTTCTGGAAGCGCTCAACGCCATCCAGGGTTTCATCGGCCATCACGGTCAGTTGCAGCTCCTGCATCTTGAGGCCATCATTGATAACCCGCACCACCGCGCGGGATACAACCTGGCTCAGCTTGCGCTGCAGCGGCTGCAGTAGTTTGCTAATCGCTCTCGGTGACATCGCTCAGTTCTTTCCAGATGACGGGTGTTCTTTTGCCGTTGACGGTATCTGAGTCAGGATCGATAGGCTCTGGCAGGAAGGCCTCTTTCGGTGCCAGCTCCAGCGCCGACTCGGTACCGGACTCGCTGATGGAGAATGTGACCTGTGAGATCAGCAGATCCGCATCCACTCCGAGCAGCTTGTCTGTCAGGCGCGTTTCATTGTTCGGTTCCCACAGGCCGCTGTCATACTGCCACCCCTGCACCGTAATGCTGAACGCCTGTGACTGTCCTATGCGTGCATTCTTTTCCCAGTTCGCCCGCGTTTTGGTAGTTTCGATATCGGCCTGGTCTTCGGCAGTCAGAACCAGTGGCCGGTAGTAAGGCACACTGGGATCTGTAATGGTGGTCACCACATGCGCTGCCGAAGCTGCATCGACGTTATCACCGCCCTTTTGCTGGGCCTTGACCGTGTATTCACTGAAGCGATCACGCACATCAAACACGGCGGCACCGCCTTTGATGTTTTTGCCATGAACCAGCGCGGTACCGATACGGCCATTGCCCGCCCGGGTAATGACCAGGTTGCCGGCGGCATCATCAGTCAGCAGCAGGCCGCGAAGTCTGGCAAGTTTTTCAATCGCCTCGAACACAGTGACACCTTCATCCGGCTTCCATGAACGGATCGGCTTGCCGGTACTGACTTCTGTCACCACGGACACACCGAACGGCTTTGCCAGTGCGGCGGCAATCGCTTCAATGCTTTGATTGCGGAACTGCTTTGATGGCGCGCTGCAGTCAACCAGCACCGCTGTCAGTGAGCGGCCAGAGACAGACACAGTGTGCGACTCAGCATCATAAGAGACCGAGGCAGAATCAATGCGACCGGTGATGACTTTCTCGCCGTCATACACCACCTCGCAGCGCTCGTAGGGTTTCACCTGCCATGGTTTGCCATCCCACTTGTCAGTGAGCTCCAGCTGGAAGGTGGCCGCCGCCTGACGCAGGCCGCGCGTTATCCTCGCGCTGGTCCAACCCTGGAACACACGATGACCGATTTTAAGTTGCAGCATTACTTCAGGTACTCGATTTCACCGGCGACAAAGCCACCGTGACGGATGCTGTTGCGATTGATGATCTCGTTTTCTTTCTCGATACCACCATAGAGCCGATAGGCCACAGCCAGTGCCGGCATCGTTTCGGGTGTGTCATAAGTGACCACCGCTGGCAGCTGTGCCAGACGTTCATTCACATCACGCACCACGGCAGCACGTAAACCCTGCAAAGCATCGAACACACCATCAGGCGCAGTCTCTGACAGTTCGTCCATGCGATCAGCTAGTTCATTGCGATAGGCAATGGCGTCTTGTTTGTTGTCTAGGTTCAGGCTCATATTTCACCCATAAAAAAAGCCGCTACCCGTTACCAGGTGCGGCTTTGATTAACAGCGCTGAGCGCCTAAGTTATTTCACCATTCAAGCTTTTGCTCGCTGGCTTTCGCGTTCTCGTTGTACATCATCAGGATTGTGCTGTAGTTGCACATATCGACGCCACTATGGCAGTAGTCTTTGATAACTCGATCCATGATGGCGGGCTTCGTTGCCTGGGTGGCCTCTTTAAATGCCTTTAGGTTTTCCTGTTCCATCATTCGTAGCGTGGCTGGCTGGCACATATCCACGCCGCTGTCGCAGTAGTCATGCTTGACCCGCTGTTTGATGAATTCAATGACCTGTTGCTTCTGCGCCTCAGAGCCATCGAAATCAAGCGGATGAACAAATTCGGCAGCAGATACTGAGGACGACACCAACATCAAAAATGCACTGACTAGCTTTTTCATACTCAACTCCATTTGTTAGATGAATCGAGTTTAGCGAAGGCTTGGCATCAATGCCAGCATCAGGCCGACAGGCTCACCATTCGACGTGCCATTTCAATCGTGCTGCTGGCATTGAACAGTCTCAGCGAGGCTGACTGGTTTGCTGCCTGCTTCGCTCGAGTGATGGTTTTCTCCACTACCGGCGGGATATCCGCACCGAAGTCAGCCAGCATTCTGAGATCCACGACATCCTCGACCAGCTTGATTGCATCAGTGATTTGCGTTGCCAGGTCTGACGGTGACTGCATCAGCGTTGGCAGATCCATCGCCGACACATCACCCGTAAACGACGACAAGCCCGAGAGCTGAGTAAGGCCGCCCTGCAGTACTGTTTCAGCTTCATCAGCCACGAACTGTGGCAAGCCGCTGACATTGAAGCTTTCAGCAAAATCATCAATCGTTGCCTGCATCGCTGTATCAGATTTTGTTTCAACCAGCTGCGCGGTGTTGGTGCTGCTGACAGGGAACTCATTCTGACCGCTTTCAACAAAGGTGATGGCAAAGCGCGCCACACCTTCCTCGCCACTGCCCTCACGAATACGGCAGTTAATCGCCTGGACATTGAACTCACCCCAGAACGGGTGCACCAGTTTGCCCGGGCCTTTCTTCTCGACCGCAGCAATAAGCGCATCGCGAGCAGCCATGTACTCAGCGCCGGAGACATAGCACTCGACCGTGAAGCCGCGCGCCTTTCTGCCCATATCCTCCGGATACGGATTATCCCGACCCGGATACTCATGCACAGCGACACGCCGACCGACTTCATCATCAACCGCGTTAGTGAAAAACGACACGCCCCGAAAGGAACCGCGCCGCATGTTTTCGCGCCAGGTCACATTGCACCTACCAGACTCATACCGGCATCAACATCGATGCCAACAGATGGATTATCAGAGCGAATCTGCTGCACTTTGGGACGGCCTTCAGAATCAATCTTGATTGAGACTTGCCCGCCGACTTGGGTGCGTTGGTTTCTGGGCAGTAAACTCTCACGAGCTTGCTGTTCGTCACCAAAACCGAAGAAGCCTTTCACGCCATCAACAGCATTACCGGCAGCACCGGTCACAGCATCAGCAGCATTACCCCCGAACTCAAAGAGCTTTTTGACCGGGGCAGCCAATGTCTTAGCTGCATTTTTCAGGCTTTCAATAATAGGCCTTATCTTCTCCATGCCTGCCTCAAAGGACTCTGTGATACTGCCCCAAAGGTTTGAGAAGAACTCTTTAATCGGTTCCCAGTTTTTATAGATGAGATAAGCTGCGCCCGCGATGGCTGTTGCAGCCAGCCCAATTGGATTCAAAAGCAACGCCTTGCCAATTGCCGCTATGGCGGGTACGACCAGCGTTGTCACTGTAGTAGCGACCATAGTCAACGGACCTATCAGGCCCACGATGGCAGACAGCAGCGGACCCGTGATTATCAAACCAGCTGCAATCAGCACTGTTTTCATACCGCCAATGCGATCTACAAAACTTGATACGCGCTCAATAATGCCAGGCAGATTCTCGCCAAGCTTACGAATACCGGAAGCTATGCTCTCAGCAACATCTGTCAACTTCTGCTTGATGAGCTCCCTGTTCTGAGCGCCCCACTCGGTCATACTTCTGACGATGCCCTGTATTGCCGGCATCATCTCGCTACCAAAAGCCATTGCCAGGTTTTTAATAACAGAGCCAAGGTTGGTCATCTTGTCCTGAAAATCAGCAGACTGTCTCAAAATGTCTTCATCGATGACCGCGCCGTACTTGTGTGCTTCCTGCCGCATTTCTTCAATGGCGGCCGCACCTTGTGATGTCACTTTCACCAGCTCTCGACCTGCTTCAGAAAATGCTTTATCACCGAGCAGGATCTGACGCTGCTGATCAGGTAGCTGCGCCATCTTTGTGACCAGCATGTCATAGGCTTCGCCGTTGTCTTTTATAGCCAGCAACTGATTCAGGAACTCTGGATTAACATCTTTGAGAAGACTGTAGAGTTCACCGGTACCGTTGCGTGCTTCTGCCAGACGTTTGGTGAAGGCCTGCATGGTTTTGTTGACTACTTCCTGAGTCACCCCGCTGCGCTCTGCAATGAAGTAGTATTCCTGCAGCTTCTTGGTTGAGATATCAAAGTTGCTGGCCGTCTTGATGATCTTATCGCCAGACTGGGACAGTTTGCTGACGGCAGCCACCATGGCACCAATGCCACCGGCACCGATGAGACCAAGCTTACTCATCTGCCCGGCAACATTACCCAGTCCCTGTCTGAGGTTTTTAAAACCGCTCATGCGATCCAGGCGACGGAATTGACCCTGAAGACCTTTGATAGGCTTTTGCATGTTTTGCAGCTTGGTATTAACGCCCTTCAATGGCTTAGACAGTTTGTCGGCCAATTGAATTACTGCTGTTAACTTAGTATCAGCCATCTCTCATTTCCTCATTAATCCGGCGCGTTTGCGCTTCGTACAGAGCCAACTCAGAACCAGTCATCGAGCGCATATCTGACCGGCTTAGTTTCCATACATAAGCCATATCAAACAGGCGCTCGATATACTGGCTGGCGTCACCTACTCGCCGAAAAAACCTGCGATCTCAGCAGCACAGTTGGTTAGATCACCCGGTGACATTTCTCGAACACTGCTCATTGGAATAGCCGCCAGACGTGACACGTAGCGAGCCACAACATCCATGCGGAAATTGAATGACTCATCTGCATTGACGTTCATCGGCTGACCGAGATCGATAACATCACCACCGGTGATGTCTCGAAGCTCAAGCTCCGAGACTTGCTCGCCATGAGCATCAATCGGCTTTTTAAGTTTAATTACGGTGGCCATTATTTCCAGACCCCTTTCGCGCCACGGAACTCATAAGGCGTAGTACCCTCATCCACACCGACGACTGTTTCACCGGACAGGTAAGCTTCGGTAAGGGTGTAGACACGGCCGTTAGGAGCTTCAACCACAATGGTGAGATCCGTTGCCTCAGCAATCTTTTGATAATTGAGGCCCGCTTCATTGTGAGCCGTCAGTCTCACGTATGGCGCTACGCCAGATTCACGGTAGTTGCCGGACTCACCAGACAGTGATTCAAGCGGCTCGCGGACAGTTGTAGACAATGGCACCTCTACACTGCCAGTGACCTCGAACTGTTGATCGTCAGCTTTGATGTAAGTGACGCCTGCAATTTTTTGACCCATGATTTAGATCCTTATGCTGCTGTTGGATATTGGAGACGGAACTGATTCAGCAAGGCGAACACGCGCAGCTGATTGATGTAATCAGCCGGGAACAGCACGTTCACTCGGTTCGGATCCGTTTCGTCACGCTCGACAATCAGGTGCTGATTGAACAGGCCGGCATTCTCAACCAGGCCGATTCGCTCCATCTGGGTGTATTCATCCAGCATGGCACCGCGAATGATGTTGGGCGTGACAATCGCCTGACCAGCACCGAAGCGGGTGCCATCACTGCCGAGCTTGTGACGCGGGTACTTGTTGGTCACAGCGCTACGCAGACGGCGAATGATGGTGCTGCTGGTGTGCATGGTTTCGCTGTCCAGATAGGAGGTGTCCGGCTGGTCAAAGCTGTTCTTCTGATACGTGGTGATAGCTCGCTCAACACGCACATAACCGCCGGCCACATAGCTGGTTGCGACACCGTTCTTCAGCAGCGTTTCACGCTCAGACAGGACAAAGCGATTGCCCTCTGTTGGTGGCAGGATGCCGACCAGCTGACCAGTTTGCGTTGGACGCGCCGGGTCAGCCTTGATGAAGACCGCATTACGGCCACCGTAAGCGGCTGCATATTCCCATGACGGATTAGGCACTGTCGGCTCAAAGCCTGCCAGCGTGGCGTGCTGATCGTTGCGGTTGGTACCGAAGCTCTGCAGATTGGCAAAGGTGTCACGCTTGGCTGTATAGCTGTGGCCGTAGATTTGACGGCTGTATGACCAGCGGCCTGTGCTGTCATCCATTTCAGTTTTCAGCGCGTCCAGGTTGGCTATGTCAGTGTATGGATGAATGATGAAGTCATATTCCTCATCACCCATCGCCGTGATGGCTGCAGCGATATCGGGATCCGTTGCACCACTTGCCATGGCTGTGATGGTGAGTGAGACACCGGCGGGTGTTTTCTCGCCACTGGCTGAGCCACGATAGTTTTCAATGATCTTGATATCGTTGCCGGTAGCGCCTTTCCATTTAGCAGTCAGGTCTACTTCATTATCATTGGTGCCGTTGACGGCTGCAGTGACAGGCAGGTCTGTGACGGCATTGATGGCCGCCACCATAGAGGTTGCGATATCAGAATCAGCATCACCTGAAGTGACACCGGTCTTGACCAGCTGCCCGGCAATGTAGAGATAGATGGTACCGCTGCCGGTAGCAGGTCCTGCAATAGCCACCTTGCCTGTTGCGGCCACACCGGCACCGTCATCATCCAGTGCAATGCACCAGACTTCACCGACGGCATCCTGTTTGCGCACGACTTCATGCATACGGGCCAGCATGGAGCCGACGCCGAACTGTTCCTTGGCATCATCGGTTTTGGCAACCAGCAGCGCCTGACCTGCTGTGGCAATGCCGCTTGAAAGCATTTGACCAATCAGCAGAATCTTTTGATTCTGTGTGAAATAGCCGGCTTGGGAGTTGTCCATTTCCGCATAGAACAGCGGCACCCGGACATCCTGGGGAATCGTGTTGAAGCTAATCGCCATTATTTTTTACCTCGCTTAGCTGATGGTTTCTTGATGGTCACGTCACCATCATTAACGCGGCGCAACCAATACTGGTTTTTTGGAACATCCCGGCCTGATTCAGGCAATACATCGCCCTTGTCCGGGTCAGGCACCTGTGCCCCGGCTTTTGGAATAACAATCATGGGAGACCTCTACTGTGGTACTGAAACGTCTAGCGTGTGGTCGACCGTGCCGTCCGGTGGCAGGTCTTTGTGATCCAGCTCAACGGTGACAGACTCGAACGCTGGCAGCGTAGCCAGATCAGCACCGCGACGCGTGTCTTCGATATCGATGTAGAAAACGGCATTGAAATCGAACTGATAGTCCAGCCGGGACCGGTCAACATGCAGCAGGTTGCCGCCGCTGTATGTGATCTGGTCATAGTCATCAATCTCAAACCCGAGCAATGCAGCCCAGAGTTCAGCACGCAGATCGTGCAGCTGGTTGGCCGCTTGCTGTCCGCGTTCATCTGCCTGGTTGCTGATGACCACGATCACACTGAACCCTTCAGTCAGCATCTGGCGGTAGCCTGAACCGTTGCCGAGTTCGCTGGCGTTTTCATCCATAGGTACGACATAGGCTGCTGGCATTGTCAGGTTCGACCGGTTGCGCAGGTTGGCATACTCAGCCGCACCCGCTGCTCTCTGCCCGAAGGTTGGGCAGTTGGCTTTGATTTCTTCAATGATCGGTGTCAGTTTCACAGAACGATATCCTCTGCCTTGAATGACTTCCTCATGGCGTTTCTGAGCATTTGCTGAACATACATCTTGCGGTCTTCAAAGGTGTCAGCAATATAGTCAGCTCGCGGTTCCAGTCCGGTCTCAGGCGACCCGTTGACCAATGCGAACGGATAGCGGTACTGGCCCGACGGCATTCTGTGCGTGATATACACACCCAGCCCGGAACGAAACTTCTTGAACGAAATGGTTTTCCGCAGCAGGCCTGAGTCCTTGCCGGGGTATTCACCGGCCTTGGAAATAGCAGCCCTTGCCACAAGACGGCGAGCATCACGACGAATCAGCTTGCCTTGCTCGCTCAGGCCATCACTCAGCTTGGTGAGATCGAAGTCCCACAGCTGGAACTGCTCAAGCTTGACTGTTGATTCCTGTGTCATTCGACCGGTCCCAGTGCCTCACACTCGATCACAATGAAACGCTTCATGCCACCAATGTCTGAACCGCGGCGAATACGAAAACGCGTGCCGTCATACTCAATGACCTTGTTCTTGTCGACTTTGAAGTTTGACCGGTACCGGATATAGAACCGGTCGGTGATGACTTCATTCAGCTGTATCGACTCCTGGTACAAACGTGCACCGACTGGCTCATGCTTGGCCCAGGTATTTAGCGGACCAGTGAAGTTCTGATCGATACCAGCTGAGGCGTTGGGTACGTCCTGCCAGTCCTTTATTGTGATCCGGCGATTCAGTTCACCTGGCTTTGGCATATCCATCAGAACGACCACACCTTGTTGAGATCAAGCAGGCGGTCGACGCTGATCGGCACCTCGCTTGAAATAGAGCCGATCACGGCTGAGCCGCGATATTCATACCAGTCAGTGATGAGCAGCTTGACAGCACTGATCAGCGTGTCCGGAATCTTATCCGCAGATTCATAGCCACACTTGAATTCGATCTGTACCGCATGGCGCTCGCAGCGAACTGTCGGCCATGACTGACCGTAGGCCAGATAAATCGCACCGACCAGAGACTGTGTGTCTGTGTCATAGATACTGGGATCCAGTGTCTGCAGCACGCCATCGGTATCGATGTACTTCACTGAGACAATGCTCTGCAGATTCGGCTTGAGCTCCATCAGGTCACAGAAGCGATCTGTGAAAGCAGTCCAGGTCTGTGTCAGCAGCGGCTGCCGGGTACGCTTTTCAGCGTAGTCGGTAGCCTGAGCGACCAGTGCTTCGATGAGTGTGTCATCTTCGGTGATGTCACTATCCACACGCAGCTGGGCTTTTGCATCAGCCAGCGTGAGCACCGGAACGCTTGCAGCAGTTTTAAGTTTGAAATCCATCGTTTCACCTCAGCGGCCATAAAAAAACGCCCTGTGAAAGCACAAGGCGTTTTGATTTGGAGGCTGGTTTAAACCTCACCGTCCTGAATCATGCGCCAGGCGGCATCGCGATCTGCCGCTTTGATGGCAGCAGCCTCAACACCCAGCTGCTTGGCAATCGCATCTGTTTTTGGTGTGCCTGACTTAGTCCAGAGACTTTCGTCATTTTCATCCAGCGCCATAATGGCCTCGATGATGACTTCATCAGTGATGTCTTCGACGGTCGGTTTCTCTACCAACGGCACAGGCTCAGCGCCCTGCTTTTTGCAGTAAGCAACAGCTGCATCGCTGGAATCCAGCTCACCGGCTTTGCAGTGATGCTCTACTACATCAGCTGGCCCCTCGACCAGTTGATTGGCAAACACAGTCACCTTGTTAATAACAGCATCAACCAGCACGCGAGCCAGAATCATTTCTACTTTACTCATGAGAATGTCCTCTGATTTAAAAGCGAGAGGCGGCCGGAGCCGCCTTGCTCAGCGTGTGATTAGGTTGCAGAGTTCTGGTAGTACTTAACCGCTGCAGTGTCGGTCAGGTTGCCGCCGTGGCGTGACCATGCCAGGAAGCCGATCTGACCTTTCTTGATGTACGCAGAATCATCAAAGCGGAACAGTTCAACCATCATGGCGTCACGGATCTTGTAGCGGTTCATCGCACCGAACAGGATAGACTTGGCATCAGCAGCCATTGCAGCCATGTCGTTGTTGATGGTGACGTTGTAGCCCAGAACGCTGTCTGGCATGGCCTGGTCAAAGCTGCCATAGCCAGGCATGAAAATCGGACGACCGTTGTCATCTTTCAGCTTGCGGATAATCTTCATGGATGAGTCATTCATCATGAAGCCAGCACCCAGACGGCGATAGGCCACATCAACAGAGTGGACCAGATCGACCAGATCCTCGAAGGTGACGGTTGTGGTCTGACCGGTGGTACCGACTTTACCGCTTGATGCACCAGTGACAATACCGCGAGGCTGTGCCGTACCGGTGCCGGTGGTGAAGTATTGATTAGTGATTCGACCGATACGCTCTGCCAGGCGACGGTTCACGAAGCCGGCGATATCAATCTGGCTATCACGCAGCAGCTCGATAGGCACTGCAACCACTTTGGAGCCGAACTTGAACACGTTCAGCCCGACAGTGCCGAAGCTTGGATCCTGATCAGCGGCTGAGGCATTTTCTGCAACCAGTTCACCTACTTCGCTGGTGCCGTTCGATGTCGGGAATGACATCGGGTTGCCCATTTCAGTGGTGAATACTTCAGCGACTTCACGCATGCCGCCGTAGTCTTTCAGGCTTTCAATCAGCTCGGCAGCGACTTCGGTCTGTACGGTGTAGCCACCTTCAGAGTCAGTGCCTGTGCTCATGGTGTTGCGAATGAATTCCCAGTCTTCACTGTTCATCGCTTTGTCACCGCCGCGCAGGTACTTGGCAAACAGTTCGCGCGCTTTGCCGTCTTTGTTCTTGTTGTTGAACTGATGCTGGACATTGTCCTGTTCAGTTTCATCAGCAATCTTGTCCAGGTAGTGCTGGATGTTTTTGATTTCAGTATCGATGTTATCGATGTCACTGAGCATGTTGTCATACTTGGTCTGATCATCAGCAGTCCAAGCTTGTTCTTTTTCCTTGCTGTTATCCAGCATGGCCTTCATATCAAGAGCGATTTTGTTCCGCTCCTCACGCAGCATTTTGATATCTTTCATGGTGATTTCCTCAATGCATAAAAAAACCCGCTATCGCGGGCCTGGTTTCAAGAAACGTAGCGGGTTCTACGCAGTCAGTTGTACAACTTCAAGTTGTCGGTATTGCATGGACAGATCCGGCTTTCCCGGCTCCGGTTCTGGATCTGTCTGCGGTGTTGGGTCGGGGTCTTTGTTCTCTGGTTCTGGCGGATGCTTGTAAGCAGATATATCCCAGTTGATCTTATTCTTTGGAGCGACTTCAGATATCTCATCGACGAAGCCGGCATCAACAGCCTCTTGCCCAAAGAAGTAAGTCTCAGCATCCATCCACTCAACAACTTGTTCAGTGGTCTGGCCGGACTTGTTGACGTAGTTTTCAGCAATGACCTGGTCGATTCTTTCGAGCAGTTCTGCTGTTTTCAGGAAGTCTTCTTTGTTGCCCATTGCAATGGTCCACGCATTGTGGATCATGAACATGCCACCATCAGTAATGTAGGCTTTGTCTGCTGCCATGACTAGGTCAGTTGCAGCACTGGCCGCCATGCCATCAATGTGAGCAATGATGGTCGACTTGTGCTCTCGCATGGCCTGAACCATGGAACGGGCAGCAAACACATCACCACCCGGCGAGTTGATACGCAGATGAATCACCGGCGCCGCCAATGCGTTGAGTTCTTTGACGAAGGTTTCAGCGGAGACACCGCCCCACATATCATCAGAGACAATTACGTCATAGACATAGAGCGTAGCTTCACCCTCATTCAGCTCAGCCTTGATAGGCTGTCCCTTGTCTTTATTCAGTGCCAGTAGTTTCAGAAGTGGACTCATTGTTGATTCCCTCATTGAGTTCGTCACCGCCCGGAACTGGCGGTAGATTTTCAAGTTTCCGGATCTCGTTCTTAGTCATCCAGCCAGGTTCACCGGCACGGCCCAGTGCAGTTCGGTAGCCTTCCATTCGAGTTTTGTAATCGCCACGCTCTAATCCTGCAGTATTAAACTCGACAAACTTTTTACGATCGCCACCGAACAGCTTACGGTTAAGCTCTTGCTCAATTTTTGTCAGTAGAGGTGCAAGCGTGTATTTCACAAAGCCGATAGACATCTGCTCAACACCTGTGCCCCAGCTGGAGCTTTTCTCTGTGTGGCCGATCATATGTGGTGGCACACCGAAGATCCGCGCTATATCCTCAACCTGAAACTTGCGAGTTGTAATGAGTTGAGCGTCTTCGGCATTCATGGTGATTTCATGGACTTTGGCACCGCCTGACATCAGCGCTGGCAGGTGAGCATTACCTGCTCCTTGGTGACGTTCTGCCCATGTACGTCGGATCATGTCTTGCTGGTTTTCATCAAGACTGCCTGGAAACTCCAGAGCGAAGTCCGGCCGTGCACCGTTAGCAAAGAACTTGCCGCTGAATTCATCGGCTGCGAGCGCGGTGCCGGCAGCGTTGCTCAGGGCATGTTTAATCTGACTCATGCCGTGCTTACCGTTAAACCCAGGACCGGGAATATGAATGACATCTTCGGCCAGCATGGCTTTTTGCTTGCCGTTTTTGGTCATTAAATAAACAAGGCGATTGTTGTCCTCTATAACCTCAACATTTTCTCTCGGATACCACTCAAGCTCCGTGATTATGGGAGATGCAAGCGATGGACGTCTGATGGCAGCGAAGCCGTCTCCATTGAGTTTATTAGAAGCCACCAGGCTCTCTACAAATACCGCAGCAGTATATTTTTGGTTGGGCTGCTGATTGAGAAGCCACCAAAGCGGATCACTGTCATCACGCTTTCTTGTGCCGCTGGAAACATCAAATACAGGCAAAGGTAAAGAAGATGTCACACCGCCGATAAGCTGAACACAGGCATAGACAGCACTGACACGCATGGCCGTCTTCTCGCTGACTACTTTGCCTGCAGCAGATGACATACCGCCACGGACAAACTCGCCAAACTCATTCGGGCCCATCTTGATGGTTTCACTGTCAGCATTCTGAACAGTTCTATCCATGTCGATCACGGGCTCTATTCGTTGCCGTGGCGTCGAGTGGTTCTTGTTAAAGAAGTTAATCATAGGATTATCAGCTCTGCTGTTGGGCCTTGTTCGCGTGCTGTCAGCATGCGGCCTAGCGCCATGATGAGCGCGACTGCACCGTCAATTTTGTTCTCTGGGAACTCCTTGCGCGGGTAAATGTTTTCTTTCGCGTCCGTGTGACACACCACGTTGCTGATCATCCAGTCCAGTACCGGATCACCTGAATGCACCAACGCGCCCTGCAGAACAAGCGCCTCCAATTCCTTCATCGGCTCACTCATGTTCTGTACGGTCTGTCTGTACTCGACCACCGGCAACGCTTCGGCCATCAGGTTCTGCATGGTCCGTTGTGCCTGCCATGGGTCGAAGCAGACATCCTGAACATCGAGCAGGTCACAGAGCCGCTTGATTTCAAGTTCTATCGCTTCGTAGTCAGTGACATTCCCATCAGTTGAAATGATGTGGCCGCTCCTCTCCCAGCCTGAGTACTGGCTGTTTGTGCCGTGTTCTATCGCATGCTCATTGAGGAAGTTGCGATTGAAGGCATAGACCTTGTCGCCCTGCTCAATGATGATGCCGATTGAAGCAATGTCAGTCTTGCTGGCAAGGTCGACAGCTAGCCATGCCTTGCAGGCTCTCAGCCTTTCCAGCTTGATGTCGGCAGCACAAGCTGCCCATGCCTGCATGTTCATCCAGGCAGTGTTAGCGTTACACCAGACATTCAGATGCTTGGTGAGGAAGTTGTTCTGTGCTGATGGCGTTTCTATCGCCTTGCGCGCTTTGCGCTGTATGTCTTCTGGCGATACCGATACACCCCAGTTCGGGTTGGCTTTCTCCCAGACATCAGGGTCAGTCCAGTCATCCTCATCATCGATGGTGTAGATGATGCCGAAGTATTCATCATCATGTACTACCTGGTTCAGCAGCTTGATGACGTAGGCTCGCTGCTCATAGCAGATGCCTGCTCGATTGCTGCCCGCCGTGGTGATATTCCACAGCAGTGGCTGGTCGCGAGAGCCTGTTGCCGTCTCGATGACGTCGAAGATTTCCCGCGTCTTGTGAGCATGCAACTCATCGATGATGCCGCAGCTGACAGAATAGCCGTCATGATTACCGCCCTGGTCGCGCGATAGCGGTTTGAAAATACTCTCCGTATGCTCGACATAGACACTGTGTGCTGATGTCTCAACACCAAACCGGCGAGCCAGTCCGGGTGATTTGTCAGCCATTGACTTGGCTGTCTTCCAGACAATGGCTGCCTGGTCGCGAGTGGTCGCGGCACTGTAGACCTCGGCACCTTCTTCACCATCGGCAGCAAGCATATAGAGACCAACGCCTGAACTGATTGCTGACTTCCCGTTCTTACGCGGGATCTCCGTGTAAACGGTTTTGAATCTGCGAAGGCCATACTTATCGAGCCACCCAAACACTGTGGTCAGGATGAATATCTGCCATGGCTCCAGCGTTATCAGCTTTCGCTCTCTGGCCCACTTACCTTTGGTATGTGGCAGCAGCTCTATGAACTTGCAGACCCGAGTCGCTGCATCTTCGTCAAAGTGATATTTGAAGTTCTCCAGCTGCAGGTCGCGGCGCTGCCGTTCGCACGCTCGCTTGACGAACTCACAGGCAGGCTTGTCGCCGCTGAGTACTTCGTCGATGTACTGATTGGCAATGCCAATGTAGTCGCGCATCTTTACAGATCATCCCATCCATCCATCGCCGGCTGTTGTGGCGTTTCCGCTTTCACACGGCTCCGCGCTGCTGGCGACATGCCGAACTCTGTTGCTGACTTCATCACCTGATCCCAAAGCTTATTGCGAACAGTGAACAATGCTGACTGCACCTGGTAGCCATTCGGTGTTTCGTCGATGAGGTCGTCGAGTTCCTTGAGCTTGCGCGTCACATCTTCGTACCGGCCCATAGAGTCACAGTGAGCAGCGAACGCTGCAGTGTCGATAAGGCCAATCAGACCGACCTTTTCGAGTTCAGGTGCGATGTCCTTCCAGTACTTCTTCGCCGACTTCGGGAGCCAGGCGGGACACTTCGGTGCGTTGAGTTCTACCTTTGGCCCGTGCTGATCACGGTCCTTTCGGAAGTTACCCTGCAGCACTTTGGCCTGGGCAGGTGTGCGTGGTCTGCCTCTAGCCATAATCAACCTCAAAATTCAGACATAAAAAAACCGGCCAATGCCGGTTGCGTATTCTTTGCCAGTGACCAGAAACAAGTGATTATCACCATCACCAGAACTGATCCCCCCTACCTCAATTTTGCCAACACAAGAAAATGACTGGGACGGCGGTCAGGACTCGGCAGGCTCTGAAGAATGATGGCCCCCTCTCCTACTTGCTGTCCTCGCGGGCGGTTTTCGCTTTGTGGCATAGCTTGCAGATGCATTCGAGATTGCTCTC
This sequence comes from uncultured Methylophaga sp., assembly GCA_964389455.1. GTDB lineage: Bacteria > Pseudomonadota > Gammaproteobacteria > Nitrosococcales > Methylophagaceae > Methylophaga. The sequence continues at coordinate 26,922 of CAYMEE010000018.1, forward strand.
ATCATCTGTGCCGCCTTTCGCCTTTGGAACAATGTGATCCACAGCATGAAAGGCTGTGACTCTGCCTTTTCTCTTGCATGGCTGACAGAGACCAAAGTCTCTTGCAATGATCTGCTCTCTCAGCAGCTGCCATTTCCAACCATAACCGCGCTGAGTAGTAGTTTTACCTTTCTGCCACTCCGGTCTTGTCCATGCTTTGCGTTCGTTTCGGCTGGCTGGTCTGTGAACTGGTGGCGAGCTTGGCATCAACCACTCTCTGTTTCACTTGATATCTCATTGGCCCGCTGCAGCGCTTCTAGCTGCGCCAGGGCAACTGCACGTTCGGCTCTGTTCTTCTTTGAGACGCTGAGATAAGTGAGAACAACGGTGATAATAGATACCAGACCAAGAGCTATACCTACACCGACACTGATTAATTCGAGTAGCGTAAGTCCTGACACGGCAAGTCCTGTTGCACTGGCGACGTAGGAAGAAGCTGATTGAGGATCGATTTGATTACCGAGATCCTGTAAAGCCATAAACAATCCTAAGTCTGAAAAACGGGCAATAAAAAAGCCCGACGACTCGTGAGAATCATCGGGCTTCGAATAATCTTTAGTCACCAATCGGGACTGTGGCTGAAACCTTACGATCGATTTTTAAAAATTACAAACTTTTTTTTCAGTCTCTGTCAGAGAATCATCCTCAGCAAGCATAGACGGATACGACAAAACCCGCGCCAGCTTTGACACAGCGCCATCCAAAACGCGGTTAATTTTTTGATGATAAACACGCTTGATTCCGGCTTTTTTTAGCTGTCTGATAGTGAAGCTGACAACGCATCTGCGGAACTCACCGTTGTATCTCACATCAGGTGCAGGCACATAGTGAACCCGCACGATTCGCCGTTCCTCATCAGTCAGATACTGGTTCACTGTCCGTCCAACTATCTCAATCAACCGGATTTTGGACGACTCAGACACATCCTGCCCATTGATATGCAGCTCATAACTCACCTCATGCTGGTAGCCACGCGGGCCGCCATAGTTCAGAGACAAACCCCACAACTTGAAACAATCCTCTGCATACTTCTTATCAGCTGGATGTCCATACATCAGTGCTTAACCTCCGCGCTATTCGTTGAAAACTGTTTCTTGATGCTCTCCAGCTGCTGCCGGCCATAAGCCAGATCCCGCTTCACTGGCTTCCTGTTCTCGATGGCCTGCTCCACATAGGAAACAAAGCTCGACAATGACGGTGGCATCGTATTCTCCAGGCACACCAGAACGGCTGCCCGAACATCTCGCTCTGAATACCGTTGCAGTGAGTTCAGCCACTCACCCGCAATCGCTTCACACCCTGCCTGGCTACCCATCCGGCGACGCCACTCATCACGCCAACGCTGCTGAAAGCGATAAAACACATAATCAACAGCACCAAAGCCCTTCGGTGGCTGGATGGTTTTATCTACCTTGCCGCGTTGTTCACCGGCCATTCTCAGCAACTGCTCATGTCCTGCCTCAGCCATAGGAATCACCTCCGAACAGAATCTGCCTTGCATCATCAATCTGACGCTGACGCTCTCTCGCACTACCGGAACCAGCCAGCATAGACTTGGCTTTTGCCATTGCCGCCTTTGCTTTGCCCTTATCAGCTTTCTTCTCCAGTGCTAATTGCCGCTTGAACGGAATATATGCCGCCGTGTTGTGACTTAGCCCCTTACTGATATCACCGCCAGTACAGAGCACACGGAACTCATCCACTGAGGGCGGCCAGTCTTTCGGAAGGTTATCCAGGCCGACAATGATCTGCTCATCAGTCAGTCCTGACAGACGCCCCTGCCAATCAGCCACAGTCAGCTTATGAATCTCCGGGTCTTCGATAAGGGACAACCACTTGTGACCGTACCGAACTCTCAGGCGAGTGAAGATCCTCAGCACCCTGCTCTCTGGCAAGGGCTTCTTGGTAGAGACGTTTCTCTCGCTCATGGACTCTGGCAGCCCTGCTTTGCCCACGTTGCTGATCAGCTCCCTCACTGGACGCATCGTTGTTGCCTCGCTCTTTGTCATAGCGCCATCTCCACTTTTTGCAATAAACAACTAAGGCCGCAGCCCAATTGAATGACGACTTACCGGTACTAGCGCAATCGCACTTAAACTCGTCTAAGAAGTACTCCGCCACCTCTATTGGCACGCCACTGGACAGCAGCGTCACCCTCACCTGGTCATCAATACTGAAATCAGCCGGAAGCAAGCCCGACACGCGCACGCGCTCGGGAGTAGTATTTGTTTTAAGATCGGGATCCGGTGGTGTGTCGCACTTCTCGGGATTCGCCTGCTGCACTTCTCCGGATTGGTCTGTTGTAGGTGCTGCTGTACTTCCTTGCTGTTCTGTCTGCGAACCCGCGTCAATACTAGGTTTATCTGTGCTACTGCCCTGCTGCACTTCCTGCTGCACTTCCTGCTGCACCTCTGTCGGGCTTCCTGTCGTACCTCTGTCGTACTTATTTCGGACAGACGAATCCACATCAGCCAAAAGACACCGAAAAACAAGGCAAGCAGAACGGTCACCGTGACCTGACACCCGAGAAATCAGTCCGACATTAATCAGCGTGCTCACTGCATGCCTGAGCGCTGACATCGACGGCTGCTCAGAGCCATTGCGGCCCTGTTTCTCATGTACCTCGACCTGCTCTCGGATTGCCTGGTAACTGATTCGCTTTGTCCTGCTGGTGCGAATGCCGACGACACCGGTGGCATAATCCATGTTCGGCCGTATGGCACGCATATATATAAGCTGAGGCAGCCACGGCAGCCCCCACAACGCCTCAAACTCATCCTCATTGAAAGAAACCCGCGACGCCATCAGACAATCACCCCCTGCCGACGCAAGCGCTGCAGCTCACGTGAACACTTCGGATGTGGCTGACTTGAATGCTTCTTTTGCTTGCAGATTGGGCAAATCGTTCTGATGACAGCCCCGGGTGACTCATGCCAGCCGCCGTCTATCCGGTGACCAGCATCACGTGCCGTTCGCGTTCCCATATTGCTCGACATCACGCACACTCCCGCTGGATATACTCATCAATGCCCGCCTCATGCTGCTCAGGCACAAACGACAACTCACGGTCATCCGTAGGAATAGGCTCAAATGACTCGGCCATGATGGTGAGCACTGTCAAAGGCACCCGATGCTGATTGCCATAGTCACCGACACAATCAATCACTCGAACAGCAGCACCGTGATACCGCGCGACATCGATATAAGGCTCAACCTCATCCAGCTGAGCAAACACATCGCTGACCACCACATCCTCGCCACGCGACAACGCAAAATCAGCCATCGTCAAAACCCAGCCCTTGGCCTGCTCAAACACCTGCATATCGAAGCGGTAAGTGCCCCGCGTATCGCAGAACAAATGGTCCGGCTCATAATGCAAATGCTCAGGAAACTGCTCAGACGCCATCGTGCTCTTACCACTACCAGGCAGACCACGAATCACGACCAGCTCAGGCCGCTTGATGAACTTAACCTTTGCCGCCACGACGACCTCCCAAATAAGACAAACCAATGAAAGTCGCGATAACGAACCACACCAGCACCCCTGCAATGGTGATCAACACCATCAAAAGGCCCTCACCAATCTTCAAAAGCGGATCCAGAATCAAACGCATCCAAGCCGGTTCTTTCTCAGGCACTAACCATCCTCCCGACGACGTGTTTGCACTCTCAACCTCAAAAGTGAACCGGTTCTAACCTGACCGCCGCCACGCTGACGGCTGTGGCGATAAGGCTGCTCAATCGGTGCCGGCGACCAATCGTTAGCTGGCCGTGCATAAGCATCAGAAGGCATCAAGCCGCCATAAACCGACGTCAATGACCCCATCACAATCGCCAGCATCGGCAGCTTATCCCGGCACACCAAAATGCCTTTGATAAAGCCCACCGCGATGGCCTGCTGGATGTTCTCGACCTCCAGCTTCTGCAGAATGTGATTGAAATGCGTGTTGATAGTCCCTCGCGAGCGGTGCAACCGCTCAGCTATTGCGGGACGAAGAAGGCCCTGCGCAGAAAGGCAGATAACCTCATCCTCTTTGTTCGAGAGCGGTGACAGATCCTTGTTGACCTCAACGTGATATTCCATATCAAGCTCCTGAAAAATCGGTATACAGATCGATGTTTTGCAGGCGACGATGACCGACAATGTCACCATGCGAATAAGAAACAAGGGCCCACACATGCAGACCCAAGAAAGGCACAACCCCATGAAGCTGAAGAAGGTTGCGAGAGGAAATCATGCGGCAGCATATCCTTCAGCTTTTAGCTGGCCATTAGTAAGCACTTGGATCTGGTATTGACGCGCAATAGGAGGGTAATCACCCCAAAGCGTTATCGCTTGTGGGGAGATACCCATCTCCTTTGCCAGCTTTACAGCCGACCCGAAGTGCAGGATCGCTTCTTTCTTAGTCATGGCTGAATTAAAGCATACTTGATTTAATGGATCAAATATAAATCATGCTTCATCAACTAAACCGTAAAATCTCATGATGATGATCGGTGACCGAATAAGACAGGCCAGAAAACATGCTGGCTTTACACAGAAGCAACTGGCTGAAAAGGTTGAGGTCTCTGTACAAGCGATTAGCCAACTGGAGAAAGGCGAATCAAAGCAACCTAAATCAACAAATCTTATAAAGATTGCTTCAGCAACAGGGACAAGTTTTGAATGGATTGCAACAGGGAAAGGTCAAATGCTCATATCGGGTTCTGTTGATATGGCAGTCAATGACACCCTAGGTCATTACAACGTTACTGCAGAAGACCTAGATCTCAAGCAGCTGGTGCCTGTCATATCATGGGTACGTGCCGGTCAGTTCTGCGAAGCGCAAGACCCGCTCGAACCAGGTGACGCAGAAGACTGGCTACCCAGACCCAAAGGCGCCAGCAAAAACACCTACGCACTCACCGTAAAAGGCGACTCGATGACCTCGCCCTACCCCGGATCGCGAAGCTACCCGCAAGGAATCATCATCTTTGTCGACCCAGAGAAAGAAGTGTTGCCAGGTACTAGAGGCATATTCAAGCTACCAGACAGCAACGAAGTGACATTCAAAGAACTGGTCAGTGACGCCGGCCAGCTCTACCTGAAGCCGCTAAACCCCCAGTATGACAAGATCCCAGTCACTGAAAAGATGACAACATGCGGCAAAGTGATTGGCTCTTTTTTCGCTGAGTGATTGTGTATGAAATACATAATTCACAACAGGCTTATCAAGATTTAGCAGCACGAAACTGCCAGATGATCAAAAGGAAACAGTCAAAATGGCAAATCAAAAAACTTTCAGCATCAACTTTTATCGTCCTTTCTATGGCCCTAATGACGACAAGGGCAAAGACTTTAAGCAGTATTTGGCAGGCGTTTACCAGAAAGACAAAGAACTGCTGAATCAGAAGAAGTCTGCAGGCCTGAAATTTCTACAGGCTGATCCGGATTATATTTTTGGTGAAATTCGCTTATATAGAGATGACGCCCCACACATTGGTGCGCCTCTACAGGCAGAGAGGCAAATACCACTCAAGCAAGGTGAGCATGTGTTGGAAAAAGCCTTTTTCCTCTATTCCAATAAGCTCAATATTTTTGCTCTGCAATTAACTGCATCTATCAGATCACCCGGCTACTTCGAAAAAGTCATTAATGACTCTAAGCCAAAAGAGCTGGTTCACATATCCTCGATAGTTGAGAGTTCAGCATTAGCCAGGCTTAACAATATGCAATCCGATATCAGAAAAATTGAATGCTCCATTGCTCGACCCTCAACAAAGAAAAATGCGATTACTCCCACGGACCACTGGTCAAAAGCAGCGCTTGTCTTAGCGGATGACGCGCCGGGGAGGATGGTATTCAGCTTGACTGGCAACATGCAGGGCACAGTGAAGAACCCGCTGGATTCAGGTACAGTTCGTCACATGATCGATGGCTTTAAATCTGGACTGTTTGACTCGGCAAAAGCCACATCCACAACGGGTGAGACTGTCGATTTACTGAGCAGCAGACTCCGTGAGACAATAAACCCATCAATGACCGGCAAGTATCCTCTTGCAGGGAGTATCAGAAATGAACTTATCGATGCATTCAATAGGCAGGACCATGAGCTTAGGGCTTACAAACCCTAGCCGCGATGGCTTTTGGTATCTATTGGCTCTGGCAGTCTCTGTTGCAGCCGGGGTCGCCACTTATGGCTTAGACCTGACCAGCAGCGAATCACTGGTCAAAACTCTTGCTATCACATCAGGGACATTGCTTGGCTTTCTAATCACCTCTTTGTCGATTCTGCTTGCCATCAGCGACAGAGACATGGTCAAGAAGCTTCGCCAAGCTGGGAAAATCAACAACCTAGTATCACAAGTGTTTATCGCCTCACTGATATTCACGCTGGGTATTGGCTTGTCTATCATCCACCTGATCACGTTCAATATGTACTTTTCCTCAGCTGTTGCCGGTTTAGTATTTTTCGGCTTAATTGTTTTCTGTCGAATTGGTTATAAATACAAATTATTATTCACCCTGATGGATTGATATGGCTCTTTAGTCTGAGCAAAATCATGGAGTAGATGCATGCCCAAAGAATCCAAACACGTAAAACACTTTCAAAAAGTACACCTGAAACCAGGTGAAACAATCCTCCAGTACGGTGATGGATACATCGGCAAGGCCATGGGGCAGGGAAAGGACAGGCAGCACAATGGCTCATTGATAGTTACCGATCAGCGAGTCGCCTTTTGCCGCAAGGGGATCTTCGGTGAGATCCTTGAAACCATACCACTCAAAAACATCACCTCCGTTGAAAGGCGCTCGTTACTTGGTTTCCGTAGGATAGAAATCCACACCTCGCACGACTCGCTTAGTTTCAAAATCCTGTCAAAAGAAACGGAACAGGCACTGGCAGAGACCATTGATGCAAACAGGGACGGCAAGCAAGAGGCATCTCCCCCAACCACAGCAACTAAATCCGTGAAAGACAGGCTCGCAGAACTCAACGAATTGCATGCTGAGGGCCTGCTAACTGATGATGAGTACAACAACAAAAAATCAGACCTTCTATCCAGCCTCTAAAACGCATCTAAGCTGATTGTTTCAAGCCCCTTCAATGGGGCTTTTTTTTGCCCTTAATACAGAGTTGCCGCAACAAAAATAAAGCATGCTTGACATAAATAATTAAAGAATGCTTTAATTTCTCCCGCAGCCACAAGAAAAGCTGTCCCGCCCAACGGCCTTACATTCTGGACCAATGTTGTTTGCCGGGCGGGTTACTTAACCAGGGAGAAAACCATGGCAACACAAATCAACAAAACCAGCACCGCCGCCCAAGTCATCAGCCTCTGCACTATTCGCAGAACAAGACTGCACACCGACCGCAAAGGCGGCTATACCGAGCAACCACAAGCAAAGGCAGGACGCCATGACCAGCCAACGCCACCCACAGCAGCCTGATAGCGACCTGAAGCCGACGCTCATGATGGACGCATTCTTTGTCATCACCGTGCTGGCCGCTGCTGCAGGACTGCCCGAAGCCATTATCAAAGGGCTAGGCCTGTGACCCAGTATCGCCAACCAAGGAAACAAAGCATCGACCTTGGCCTGGCAGTGCTGGACGTTGTCCGGCCAGCAGGTTTACCCATTCCCCGGAAGGTTATTGCTGAAGTCTGTGGCTGCTCTGCTGCTCGCATCTGGCAGATAGAAGACAAAGCCATCAAGAAGATAAAGCAGAACCTCGGCGACCTGAGCGACTTCCTTGCTGAAGACGTCATCGAGCGTCACGCCCAGAGCATCAGCCATCAACTTGAAGGATTGATTTCATGAATGAGTTATCACAAGCCTTTCAAAAGCTAAAGACCGCAACAAAGACGGGCGTTATCCGGCTGAAATTTGAGCTCGAACATGACCACTGGACGGGTTACAGCGTGCCTATATATCAGGCAACGCATTTGACCAACAACTATGAGAACCACGCTGTTGGTGGCACACCACAAGCCGCCGTTAATCGCCTGCTGAAAAAGCTTGGTATCACCACAGTAGAACAATACATCAGAACAAAGGCAGCTTACTCATGAGCATCTTCCAACCCCTTATTGACCAGGCAGACGCCATCACCCGCGAAGCAAACAAGCTGCATGACGCGGTGAAAGACTGTCACGACCTCATCGAACAAACAGAGCTTGTGCCCTGCCCTGCCTGCTCACGCATTGGCAACCATGGCGACCCTCAGCTGGTATCTGTGCCGGCCACCATCGAAGCACCAAACGCACATGGTCTTGCTGTTCGCTGCTGTCAGTGCGGCATTCAAACCGCGCCCGAGTACTGGCACCTCACTGATCCAGAAACCAGCCCCTACAGCGCCCTCTATGCAGCCTATGACGCATGGGGTTTTGCACAACCAGAAAAGGAACAGGCATGACCGACCACCTCGACAAAGAAATCTGCGACATCCTGCAGAGCCACACCGGCAACTTCTTCACCAACAAGCATGTTGACCCCGGCACAACACGCCAATCACTCGGCATGGACTCGCTCGATGAAGTCGAGTTTTTGATGGAAGTTGAAGACAAGTACGGCATCGAGCTCCCCGACGGCACATGGGACAACGTCCACACCGTCAACGACCTCATCAACAACATCAAAGCAAACATGCCCGAACAGGTTTGTCATGGCTGATGGCCTTGCCCATCAGCCCGCCCAGCAGACCTGGCGAAATAAAGTCTGCGGCAGAAGGCTGGAGCGCTCCTAGATAAACAAAGGCTCGTCGAACCTGCCGGCCGGTACCGAGGAACCGGTCAGTGAAACACCACCGGACACGCTCAACGCGGTGCCTCCGAAACCGTAACCGGAACGTATTCGCATGGTGTCTTGTAAGGCCCGGAGTCCTTAGATGGCGTTGATAGGCAGAGTCACCAGCCGAATGCGGTAGCCGGCGAAAAGCCAACAACCGTATCAGCTGAACAAGCAATGACGCGGGGCAAAGTAACCGGCACCGCAGACACTCAACCAAAGGAGAAATGAAATGGAAGTATTAGAACTGGCAAAAGAACGCATCACGGCACTGCACACCTGTGATTCTGCCTACATCATCGCCCATGCAGCTTGGTCTGCCTGTGACCATCGCATGCAACCAGGCCCCTGCGCCATGGAAATCAGCTCAAAGCTGGACGAACGCCACACAAGACTTGTTTTCCAGCTGCAGCAGATCACCGTGCAACCCGACTTCGACAACAGCGATCAGGCTGAAATGCTCCGCTGGCTGCACAAGAAGGGTTACACAAAATATCTCTGCAAACAGCTGAAGACCACCAAAACAAAGCTGATTGACTGGGAATAAGTCATGAAAGAAAGACCACTCATACTTAACAGAGAAATGGTGAGAGCCGTTCTCGATGGACGCAAAACGCAGACGCGTCGCCCTTTTCCTGTTCAGCCACACGGCGAATATGGTGAGCATTACAACGGCAAGATGGAAGGCCCTGAAATGTACGAACCGCAGATGTTTGATAAATACGGCGACGCTTACCCCGGCAAGCCAATCTTTGGCTGTTACACCGAAGACGGAGAGCAGGGTTTTAAGTGCCCTTTCGGCCAGCCGGGCGACCGACTCTGGGTGCGTGAGACGCTATCTAAAGAGAAGTGGCCTGACTATCACTATGACGTATACCCGCAAGTCACAGCAGGTACAGGCGATGAAGACTTTAACTATCGCGGCTCCGACTACAGAGGCTTGGTTCCAGCTATCCACATGCCCCGCTGGGCATCTCGCATCCTGCTGGAAATAACCGATATTCGCGTTGAGCGGGTCCAGGATATTTCTGAGGCTGATGCTGCTGCAGAAGGTTGCAACAACAGCCAGTCGGAAGCAGCGAAAAATGTTGGCTGGTATGAAAAGCCACGTCGAGCATTTAGACGGGTCTGGGAGCAAGTTTACGGCGATTCATGGAACCGCAATGACTGGGTCTGGGTAATCGAGTTCAAAGCGGTTGAGATTAAACAATGACTATCGGCCGCTGCACCTCCTGCACCTATGACAACTGCCCCACACCGAGCGTCAAGAAAAAGCCCGGCGGCAACTGCTCATTCTGGGTCAATGGCAAACCCGCTGTTATTCGTAAAAGCGAGCTCGTCAACAACGACCCCAGCTATGACCACTTTAAAGGCATCAAGGAAAGCGGCCACTTCATCACCCGCCGCCTCAATGAATGCCCCAAGTGCAGCGGACACATGGACACCCTCACCTGCAGCGAGTGCGGGTATGAATTTGAACTGGAGAGAGCATGAGCAGCAGTTTACAGATTGGCGATGAATGCCAGTACATCTATAAGGGTCCTCATGGCTTCGCAGCCAAGCCGGAACTGTTCGCTGCAAAGGTGATTGGTTTTACCAGGCACAGAGTGAAGATTGAGGCTTTCGACGACCAAGAAAGATTCACAGCAACTGTAAGACGTGAATCACTCAGAAAAAAGGAATCAGCATGAATCTGTTCAGGGAAATCATAGTCGACAACTTCGCCGGTGGCGGCGGTGCCAGCACCGGTATTGAACTGGCAACAGGCCGCAGCGTGGATATTGCTATCAACCACGACCCGGACGCTATCGCCATGCATAAGACCAACCACCCGACAACAGAGCACTATGCCGAGTCGGTCTGGGACATCAACCCGCGTGAAGTAGTCAAAGGCCGCGCCGTGGCACTGGTCTGGCTATCTCCGGACTGCAAGCATTTCAGCAAGGCCAAAGGCGGCAAGCCGGTCGAAAAGAAGATTCGCGGTCTGGCATGGGTAGCTGTTCGCTGGGCAGCCACAGTAAAACCCCGCGTCATCATGCTCGAAAACGTCGAAGAATTCCAAACGTGGGGACCGCTGAACGGTGACAAGCCCTGCCAGAAACGCAAGGGTCGCACCTTCAAATCATTCATCAATGCACTCAAGCGCCAAGGCTACCAGGTAGACTGGAAAGAGCTCCGCGCCTGTGACTTTGGTGCACCGACAATCCGCAAACGCCTGTTCCTGATTGCTCGCCGTGACGGCCAGCCGATCACATGGCCCAAGCCGACACACGGTGCACCCGACAGCCTGCCGGTCAAAGCTGGCAAGTTGCTGCCATACAGAACAGCAGCCGAGTGCATCGATTGGTCAATACCCTGCCCCTCTATATTCGACCGCAAGCGGCCACTGGCAGAAAACACCATGAAGCGAATTGCCCGGGGCATTCAGAAGTTTGTGCTCGATAACCCTGAGCCGTTTATTGTGAAGTGCAACCACACCAGCACCAAAACCGTTTATGACTGTTTCCGTGGTCATGGAATCAATGAACCCCTCGGCACCATAACAGCATCACCAGGTTTCGCGGTCGTGCAACCCTTCATAACTGAACACGCCAACGCCAGCAATCAACGCAACATGCCGATTGATGAGCCGCTGCGTACTCAATGCGCTGCAGTGAAAGGCGGTCACTTTGCCATGGTGGCACCGTTCATCACCAAGTTCAGAAACGGCAGCACTGGCTTCCCAGTGGCCGAACCAATGCACACGATCTGCGCCGGGGGTGAGGCGAAGCGACCCGGCACAGCAATCACGCAGGGTTTAGTCACGGCACACCTATCACCACAATACGGCGGCGGCTACCAAGGTGCAGGACAGCCCCTATTCAAACCAGTGCCGACCGTCACCGGTATCGATCACAACGCACTGGTTACCAGCAATCTGATCAAACTACGCGGCACTAACATCGGCAGCAAAACAGACGAACCAGTACCCACTATCACAGCCGGCGGACTGCATATCGGTGAAGTCCGGGCATTCATCCTCAAATACTACGGCACCAACATCGGCCACAAAGTCGATGAACCATTGCAGACGATCACCGCCAAGCACCGCTTTGGTCTGGTCACCGTCAAAGGCGAAACCTATCAGATTGTAGACATTGGCATGCGCATGCTGCAGCCGCACGAACTGTTTAAAGCGCAAGGATTCCCAGATGACTACATCATCGATGTAGACCTCAACGGCAAGAAGTACCCCAAGCACAAACAGGTGGCCCGCTGCGGCAATGCCGTGCCGCCACCGTTCGCTGAGTACCTGGTCAAAGCCAACCTGCCTGAAATGTGCCAGGGCGGCCACCTGTACGACGAAGCCAGAACCAGACGCGGAGAAGCGTCATGACCACCCGCCAGTATCACTGCACCCGCTGTCACCACGACTGGGAAGCACATCAAGACCAGCATGATGAAGACATAAAGCATTGTCCATGGTGTGAGAAACCAACAGCCGAAGCTGTTCAGGAAATGGAGGAAGAAGGATGAGTCTAAATCAAGAAGAAACCAGCTTTAAAATTCTGATGCAAATTGCTAATGAGCGATCACGCCAAGTTGATGAAGAAGGCTGGACACCAGATCACGATGACCAGCATGACCCCGGCGAACTCTCCGGAGCAGCTGCAGCTTACTCGCTATACACAGCCAACGAACTGCACCCGAACTCACAAGGTGATGGTTTTGATGCTGAACACTTGCCGCCTGGTTGGTGCTGGGATCCGTCATGGTTCAAACCAACCACGCCACGCCGAAACCTGATCAAAGCTGCCGCCCTAATTGTGGCAGAGATAGAAAGAATCGATCGCACTGATAATGGAGGAAAGGAATCATGCTAATACTCACCCGCCGCGTAGGCGAATCACTCATCATCGGCGACGACGTTGTAGTCAATGTGCTCGGCGTCAAAGGCAACCAGGTCAGAATCGGTGTTGATGCACCCAAAGATGTCTCCGTGCATCGAGAGGAAATCTATGATCGAATCCAGCAGGAGAAGCCAAAGGTGGTGAACAATGGCTGAAGCAGGCCGTTTCGCAACGGTATCTGATGCCGAGTTCAATGGTGGCTGGGCCGTCTTTGCCTTTCAGGGTGACAAAGCGCACTACTGGAAGGACATCGACGGCCCGCACCTGGACAAGATCAGAAGTGAAATGGTGGAAGCCAACCCCGGCAAACTTACAGACGGCATTCATTTCTATCAGGCCCTGTGCGGCCATATCGGCTACACCCGCGACTGTGCCAAAGCCATGACTGAAATGACACCGAACTGGCCCAAGTGCAAACACTGCTCAAAATTAGTGAGGAAATGAATATGAGTGAAGATACACCAGCTGCAAAATGGAGAATCAATGGCGAGCCCGATCCGTTCGGGGACAGGTTTGACTGCCTTAGAAAGGATTTACCAAAAGGCCAGTTGACCGATGATGAAATGGCAAATGAAGTGTTCATGAATCCACACATTGGCAACCTGCAAGCAGCAAAAGATCGCATTAGATGGTTGTCTCGAAGATCAGAACAACTGCAGCAGCAGCTGGCAGAAGCAAGGGCCCAGATAGATGCTTATGAGTGGCCGGGAAAAATTATTGCTATGCAACAAGCTGATTAGCGAGGTGGTGAAAATGAATAACAAAAAGCAAAAGCCACTTAATGTCTGCAGCCCTATAAAGCAGGGGAACCCGATTGATGTTTTAAACAAAAGAACGAAGGCGTTCCCACTGAAGTTAGTCTGTCACGGAAATTATCCAGATAAGATAAGCATCATCCGTCAGATGTGGGAACAACAGCGAGATACCAACAAAGCTACAGGAGAGCGCTGATGCTACTCATTCAAAATGACATAACAAACGAGTTCCTGACACCGGAAGAGATAGAGAAGCTTACCGGTTCAAACCAGAAACGGACTCAGATCAAGTGGCTGCAGGAAAAGCAGTGGGAGTTCAGTGTCACAAACAAGGGAGGCATCACCATCGGGCGATGGTATGCGCGGTTGAAGATGTCCGGGGTTGCGCTTAAGGATGTCGCGATCGATACTTCTGATGTGCCTCACTTCGATAAAGTGTCATGAGCCCAAAGCCAAAAACCAAACACCGTGACCTGCCACCGCGCATGGTAAGACGCCAATGGAAAACGCGGAAAGGCATGAACACAGCCTATTACTATGAGCATCCCAGAGATGAGAACGGCAAGCGCGTTCTGGAATCGCTCGGCACAGACCTCGCCAAGGCTAAAGAGAAATGGGGACAAATTGAAGGCGTGCAAATCGACAGCTACGTCGACAGCAGTCTCGGTGATATTTACCAGCGTTATATGAAATGGGCCGGCAATAAGAAAGTCAGCGGCCTATCTGATAGAACGTTGAAGGACAGAGAGAACTACTGGAACCACCTGAAGCCTGTCTTTGCTCACATCAACATCGATACCTTCAAGCCAGAGTGGCTGCTCAAGTATTTTGAAACGCGATCATCACAGATCGGTGCTAAGAAAGAGATCAAGTTCATATCAGTGCTATTCAACTGGGCCAAGTTGCGCGGCCTCTGCCGTATCGAAAATCCTGTCACTGGCATCACCAAGCAGCTGAAGGTTCAGGAGCACAGAGACATCCTGATCACCAGGCAGGAATACAAAGCAGTGCACAGCAAAGCCCAGCCATTCATTCAGGACTTGATGGATCTGCTCTACCTCACTGGCGCACGGCCACAGGAAGCGATTGAAATGAAGTTCAGCGATGAGAAAGCCGGTGAGCTCATCTATCGCATGGGGAAAACGAAACGGATCAAGCGTGTCGCCATCGGCAAAGACCTTCGCGCCCTGATCAACAAGCGCAAAAAGTTGAAGCAGCAAAACAAAGTCATGCTGATAGACCCGCCGTTACTCTTTGACGATGAAGGCCAGCCACTCAGACTGACAGCCAATGTCCGCTACTGGTGGAAACAAGCCAGAGACAACGCCAAAAACACGCGCCGGTACCAACTAAAAGACATTCGCCCCTTCGCGGCCACCGAGAGATACAAACAGGAAGGCATTGAAGCCACGCGCCGCTTCCTCGGTCACTCAACCGAAGCCCAAACACGCACCTATATCCGTGATTATCTGGGTGAAGAAACCCAGTCACACGAGCTGCAAACAGAAGAAATGGCGAAAGTAAAACGGGATTATGGCGAAAGTAGTTAGTGATGACTATCGCTGAGAGCGTTAGCAGAGTGGCGCGCCCGGCAGGACTCGAACCTGCTACCCTCGGCTTAGAAGGCCGATGCTCTATCCAGATGAGCTACGGGCGCATCGTGACATGTGGTCTAAGCGAGGACAAAGAAAAAAGTAGGGAAGTGGTCGGGGCAGAGAGATTCGAACTCCCGACCCTCTGGTCCCAAACCAGATGCGCTACCAGACTGCGCTATGCCCCGACTTGTTTTCGAGAAGTCATCCTCGAAGAAGGCGAAATAATACGTTGTTCCCCAGACAGAGTCAACGCCTGATTTGATATTTTTTGCTGTTCGCGCTGACTCATGCGATCATACCCGCTTTTGCAAGTCCGGGACCCCTGAATGAGCGCGAAGATTATTGATGGCAAAGCTGTCGCCGCCGATCTGAAACAAAAACTGAAACTGGCCACTGATAAACTGAT
>CAYMEE010000019.1:0-4746 GCA_964389455.1 uncultured Methylophaga sp.
GATTCGTCGGGCCAGTGTTTGCCGCCGTGACTTCATTGTTCTACCCGGTGGTAGGCGCCGTGATTGCACGGCTGTGGTATCACGAAAAAATTTCCGGTCAGGCTGCTTTGGGCATGTCGATTATCATCATGGGCGGCGTCGTGATATACGGTCCGGGTCTGTTCGGCGAAGTGGACACACAGGGGAGTTATGTCTGGCTGGGTTATCTTGGCGGTATCCTTTCAGCCATTGGCTGGGGCGCAGAGGGTGCAGTTGCATCACGGGCCATGGATGTGACTGACCCGGATGTGGGAATCCAGTGCCGATTCAGTTTTGAAATTCTGTTCTGGGGCTTGCTGGTATTGCCGTTCATCATGTTACTGACGGATCAACCGGTCTGGTTTTTGATCAAAGAAACATTGCTGACGCCTGTTGCAATGACCTGGATGTTGCTGGCCTCAGTCTGTCATGCCTTCTGTTACACCGCTTTTTATAAGAGCTTTTCTTTGATCGGTGTCAGCCGGGGCGAGGCCATCGGTAATCTCTACGGTGTGTTTGCCGTGATTTTCGTTGCCATAGTGACGCTGGAATTACCGGAGTGGTATTTCCTGGTCGGTTTGGTATTCACCATCGTGGGCAGCTTTGTGATGTTTCGTGAACCTGCCGAGGCTGTTGCCGAGTTGCGTTCGGTTACGGAAAACGCGGGGTAGCCATGAAGCTGCATCACAAGGGCTACATGCTGGTTTTGCTGGAACAACAGCAGATTGAATGGGATGACAGACTGATTGAGCTCGCCATGCAGGAATACGAACTTGAGGGGCGCTACTGGCTCAATCATTTTCGAATTATCCTCGATGAACTGGCTTCTGCCGGATTGATCACCCGTGAAGACCATCGTCTTGATACAGTGACGGACAGGTTGATATTCCAGTATGCTTTGTCCGGATTTGGCCGTCAGCGCATGCGTGATACTGGTCTGCTGTAACGGAAACAGGGCAGTGAGGACGACCTCACCGCTCCATTTTCTGCGGGGACGACCCCATAAAGGAGTCAACAATGGCATGGTTAGTTCTGTTTATTGCGGGTTTGCTCGAAGTGGTCTGGGCAGTGGGGCTGAAATATTCTGACGGTTTTACCCGTCTGTGGCCGAGTCTGTTTACCATCGTGACCATGTTGCTGAGCTTCTGGCTGCTGGGACTGGCAATGCGATCTCTGCCAGTCGGTACAGCCTATGGCGTCTGGGTCGGTATCGGTGCCGTGGGCACGGTGATTTACGGCATTATGTTTTTATCCGAGCCGGCGGGGTTTATCAGAATGCTCAGTGTCGGGTTAATCCTGACCGGTATTGTGGGTTTGAAAGTATCAAGCTGAGCGGTTGTCAGTAAAGGAGCTGAATATGTCAGATTTCTGGGGCTATGCAGGGGCCGATGTGCTGGCCTTGATTGTGATCTCATCGCTCAGTGCGTTGGCTTTGTACCATGCACGCATATTTGTCAGTCGAATGTAAAAGTCTGATCTGCTTGAGCGGCAGCCAAGTTGAGGATCACACTGCAGCATGTCATGCTCAATTAAAAAGTCTGACTAAAAATAAGGGCATTCGAGATGAATGACGGACAACCGTCTGCAATGGCCAACCATAGTGAATCCGACAAAGAGCTCAATGCCCAGGACTATTCACTTCATCGTAGTATCAACTGGACCGGCGCTTTCTGGGTCGCCAGCGGTGTTCCGGCGCTGGTGCTTTTCTCAATGGGGGCGATTGCTGCCACGGTAGGAAAGCCTGCCTGGCTGGTCTGGGTCATTTCCATCAGTTTTGGCTTCATTCAGGCATTCACTTACGCTGAAATCGCCGGCTTGTTTCCACACAAAACGGGGGGCGCGTCTGTCTATGGCTCCATTGCCTGGGTCAACTATTGTAAATTGATAGCACCATTGTCCATCTGGTGTAACTGGATTGCATGGGGGCCGGTTCTTGCTATTGGTTCAGGTCTGGCAGCAGGGTATATTCTCACCGCGCTGTTCCCGCCCGATGCCGTCATCAACACCTGGCAAATCACACTGCTTGATCTGAGTGCGCTGAAAGCCGGGCTCACATTACGTATCAACGCCACCTTTATCATCGGTGCCTCACTGATGATTATCGTTTTCGCTATACAAAATGGGGGCATTTTGCGCTCTGCCAGAGCGACAATGATCCTCGGTTTAACCAGTCTGGTCCCCTTAATGGTTCTCGCACTTGTTCCTTTAGTCACCGGTGATATGCCGAGCGAGCACTTTTTCCCACTTGCTCCATTAGCCTATGACACTGAGGGGCATGTCATCGATGGTGACTGGAATCTTGATGGCTGGGTGTTGATGGCTGGGGGGCTATTCATTGCTGCGTGGTCGACCTATGGCTTTGAAACCGCAGTCTGTTATACCCGGGAATTTAAAAATCCCAGAACGGATACGTTCAGGGCAATTCTGTATTCCGGGCTACTCTGTATTGTGGCATTCACACTGATACCACTGGCTTTTCAGGGGCATCTCGGCCTGGGGCAGATGACTGAACCCGAGACATTCAATACGGCAGGGCAGGTGATCGAAGCTGCTGAATACGATGGGATGCTCGCTGCAGATATATACAGTGGTATCGGTGTTGCAAAAGCACTGGCCAGTATTGTCGGTGGCAGTGGTTTTATAGCTAACCTGTTTGTGGTCATGCTGGTGCTAGCCTTATTGCTGTCAATCATGACGACGATGTCCGGTTCCTCAAGGACCCTGTGTCAAGGTTCTGTGGATGGGCTTTTGCCTCGATATCTGTCTAAAGTGAATGAAAATGGGGCACCCACCCGTGCCATGTGGACGAATCTGATTATCAATCTGATGTTGCTCAGTATGTCCGACTATGTCTTCCTGCTTGCCGCCTCCAATGTTGGCTATATCATTTTCAACTTTTTGAATCTTAATGCCGGCTGGATCCATCGACTGGACCGATCAGGCTGGGATCGCCCTTATAAAGCACCAACCGCACTGATTGTCGTTGGTACAGTATTAGCCTACGCCAATATGCTCTTGATGGGCTTGGGCGCAAATGTCTGGGGCGCCGGGACACTGCTCAGTGGGCTGATTGTTGCCAGCTTGGTTATCCCGATATTTTTATGGCGGCACTATATTGTCGACAAAGGTCAGTTCCCTAAAGCCATGCTTGAAGATATTGATTTGACTGATGGGAATTACACCAGTAAACGGGCAGGCATCCTGCCTTATATGGCCTTAATGGGTGGTGCTTTAATGCTGTTTATTGGCAGTATTTTGAACTGACCTGATTTATATCCTGAATTTCTCCCTGCTCAAATAGGCAGCATCACGAGTCAATCTTGCTTTGATGCGTGTTTCTACTCCCTAGGAGGTAACCCCTCTTAGGAATTGTTGAGCCACTTTCCAGTTTAGACAATAGCGTTGCCAACACTCACTAAAAGGGAGAAATATAATGGCACGCGATCCAAAACACGATATTTTGTTTGAGCCGATTCAAATCGGCCCCAAAACACTCCGGAACCGTTTTTATCAGGTTCCTCATTGTATCGGCGCAGGATCCGACAGACCCGGTTTTCAGGCTGCACACCGTTCAATGAAAGCGGAAGGCGGCTGGGCGGCGATGAATACGGAATACTGCTCGATCCATCCTGAATCTGACGATACCCACCGTCTCTCAGCGCGTATCTGGGACGAAGGTGACGTTCGCAATCTGCGAGCGATGACCGATGAAGTCCACAAATACGGTGCACTGGCCGGTATCGAAATGTGGTACGGCGCCGCGCACGCACCGAACATGGAAAGCCGCGCCACACCCCGTGGCCCGAGCCAGTTCGCATCAGAATTCGAAACCCTGAGTTACTGTAAAGAAATGGACCTTGATGATATCAAGATGGTCCAGCAGTACTACGTTGAGGCCGCTTATCGTGCCCGTGATGCCGGTTTCGACATCGTTTACGTCTACGGTGCGCACTCATACCTGCCACTGCAGTTCCTGAACCCTTACTACAACAAGCGCACTGACGGTTATGGCGGTAGCCTGGAAAACCGTGCCCGTTTCTGGGTTGAAACACTGGAAAAAGTTCGTAAAGCAGTGGGTGATGATTGTGCGATTGCGACTCGTTTTGCCATCGATACCATTTACGGTCCGGACCAAATCGAAGTTGAAGAAGACGGTATCAAATTCATCGAACTGGCCGATGGTTTCATCGACCTGTGGGATATCACCGTGGGCGACATCGCCGAATGGGGTGAAGATGCCGGTCCATCACGTTTTTACCAGCAAGGTCATACCGTTCCCTGGGTTGAGCATGTAAAACGTGTCTCCAAAAAACCGGTTCTGGGTGTTGGTCGTTACACAGACCCCGAAAAAATGACTGAAATCGTCACCAAAGGTGTTGTCGACATCATTGGTGCCGCCCGTCCTTCCATTGCTGACCCATTCCTGCCGAAGAAAATTGAAGAAGGTCGTTACGACGATATTCGTGTGTGTATCGGTTGTAACGTCTGTATCTCCCGTTGGGAAATTGGTGGCCCACCAATGATCTGTACTCAGAATGCGACCGCTGGTGAAGAGTACCGTCGTGGTTGGCATCCTGAAAAATTTGCCAAAGCCGGCTCGGAAGATTCGGTTCTGGTTGTCGGTGCCGGACCTTCTGGTTCAGAAGCCGCCCGTGTCCTGATGGAACGCGGCTATACCGTTCACCTGTACGACAAAGCCGAAAAAATCGGTGGTCATGTGAACCAGGT
>CAYMEE010000019.1:4846-12880 GCA_964389455.1 uncultured Methylophaga sp.
GTCGTTTCCGGTGTGCATCTGGGTAACTACATGCACTTCACGCTGGAATATCCAAACATGATGCGTCGTCTCCATGAGCTGGGCGTTGAAGAAATCGGCGATCACTTCTGTACCCGTATCGAGAAGAACCGTCTGGAAATCTACAACATGTGGGGTGACGGTTCAAAACGTAGCTACCGCGGTCCCGGTGTTTATCCTCGTGAAGAGAATAAAACTCACAGATGGCTCGAGTTTGATTCATTGGTACTGGTCACCGGACGCAAGTCTGACAATGCCCTCTACAAAGAACTCAAAGAGCGTCAATCAGAATGGGAAGAAAACGGTATCAAGGGTGTTTACCTAATTGGTGATGCCGAAGCACCTCGTCTGATTGCCGATGCCACCTTCACTGGCCAACGTATCGCTAGGGAAATTGAGGAAGAAAATCCTCAATATCCTCTGCCATACAAGCGTGAAACCGTGGCATGGGGCACCCCGCACAAGCCGGGTGGTAACCATGAGATCGAATACAAGATCTAGTCAGTAAATGGTTATGTGCTGCCACCTGAGTGTGGCAGCACATCCCGCTAACCTCCGCACTCATTATTCCAATTCCAAGCTGGCAGGTGTGTCATGAACGAAGCACAAGAAATTACCCGAATTCTGTTCCAAGATTTTCAGACTTCATCCATTTATCTGTTTTATGCCATTGGCTATTCGGCCATCGCGGTTTTTCTCTACGGCTGTTACGTGCAGGTAAGAAAATATCGTCGCGGTCAACCGGATGCCGCCTGGGGTGAGTTCCTGGCGCGTTTCTGGGACATGGTGAAAACCATGATGACGCATCGCACTATAAAGCGTCGCGATAAAGCGGCGGGTAAAGCGCATGCGGGGATATTTTTCGGCTTTGTTCTACTGTTCATCGGTACTGCCACTATTACGCTGGAATATGACATTCTCGAACCCTTGTTCGGGATCACTTTCTGGTACGGCGATTTCTATCTCTGGTTTTCGTTGATATTGGATATTGCAGGCGTGGCGGCTATTGCCGGCCTCGTTTACATGATGTATCGCCGTAAATGGCTCAAACTACCCAAACTTGATTACACACGTCCTGATCGCGAGCCCGGCGATCCGGACTACGACCGCAGTGCCTACCGTCGAGAAGACTGGGCATTCCTGTGGGTTTTCATCACTATTCTTATTACCGGTTTCCTGCTGGAAGCATCCCGCCTGATTTGGCTGATGGATGATCCGACCGTGTGGGAATACCGTTGGTGGTCGCCGGTCGGTGCAAGTATTGCACATCTGTTTCATGGTCTCGGTATGGGGCCGGAGGCAGCAGGCGACTTCCGTACCGGACTCTGGTGGTTCCACGGTATCCTGGCGCTGGCCTTTGTCGCGCTGATTCCTTTCACCAAGGTCAAACATATCTTCACTGCATCAGCCTCGCTGATGTTCAAAGACCCGATGGCCGGACGACGCCTGCCCATGGTGCCTGAAGATCAGGAAGAAATTGGGGTCAAAACGATTACCGATCTGACCTGGAAAAACCTGCTCAATCTTGATGCCTGTACCAAGTGTGGTCGTTGCCACGAAGCCTGCCCAGCTAATGCGGTGGGTGCGCCGTTGTCACCAAGAGATGTGATTCTGTCTCTGCGTGAATTTGCCAACAATGCACTGGAGAAAAAAGAGCTGCCCGATGAGGCAGAGCTGGATGTGCATGGCAAGGATGTGGGACAGGTATTCATGGAGACGCTGTGGTCT
Organism: uncultured Methylophaga sp.; assembly: GCA_964389455.1. GTDB lineage: Bacteria > Pseudomonadota > Gammaproteobacteria > Nitrosococcales > Methylophagaceae > Methylophaga. The sequence continues at coordinate 6,593 of CAYMEE010000019.1, forward strand.
TGTCGAACCTGTCTGGCCTGCGTCGAGATCTGTCCGGTTGCTGTCGAGCATGTCCCGATTATTGTGCAGATGCGCCGTAAACTGGTGGACGAAGGCAATATGGAACCGATTCTGCAAAAAACCTTGCAGTCCGTCCATAAAAACGGCAACTCCATGGGCGAGTCCAAACGTAAACGTGCCCGCTGGACCAAAGAATTACCGTTCACGATTAAAGACGCTCGCAAAGAGCCCGTCGATATCATGTGGTTTGTCGGTGACTATGCCTCCTTCGATCCCCGTAACCAGGTTGTGACCAAGTCTTTTGCCAAATTAATGCGACAGGCAGGGGTGGATTTCGGTCTGCTGTACGAAGCCGAAATGAACGCGGGTAATGATATTCGTCGGGTCGGTGAAGAGGGGCTTTATGAATTCCTCGCCAGCAACAACATCAGCACATTAGAACAATGTGACTTCAATTCGATTGTGACTACCGATCCTCACTCCTATAACACTATCAGGAATGAATATCCTGACTTTGGTGGTGAGTTTGAAATTCAGCATTACACCACCGTACTCAAGCATCTGTTTGAGGAAGGCAAACTGAAAATCAAGAAAAAACTCGACTACCGGGTGACTTTCCATGACCCCTGTCACTTGGGCCGTTACAACAAAGGTTACGACGCGCCGCGTGAACTGATTGAGATGATTGGCTGTGAGCTGGTTGAAATGGATCGCAACAGAGATAACTCATTCTGTTGTGGCGCGGGGGGCGGCCGAATCTGGATTCCTGATCCTGTTGGTCTGGAGAAGCCGTCAGAGAACCGTATCCGTGAGGCTGGAGAAATCGATGACCTGGATGTCTTTATCGTCTCCTGTCCGAAAGATCTGACCATGTTTGAAGATGCACGTAAAACAGCAGGTTTCGAGGACAAGTTCGTGGTGAAAGAGCTGATTGAACTGATCACGGAATGTGTAGAGTTTGATGCTGAAGAGCCTGAAGATGATGACACAGCAGCAGCTTGAATTAGCGGTGCCGGAATCAGCCGAAGAGCTGGTTTCGGCAGCCATTGAACTGGCTGATATATATAGTGCTGCTGCCGTTTTTGAATTAGCAAACAGCGAGCAACGGGATGCACTGAAACAAATCCTCTGCGGTCGACGTCGCGATGTGTTGAAGCTGGCACGCTGGGAGCACACGCCAGCCACAGTGCTTGCTCTGCTGGCCGGCCTTGATGATGATGCTGTCCGGTTAAGAGTGGAGAAAAACCCGGCAACCCAGAGTCAGACCCTGGCCGACATCTTCAACGGTCAGGACAGTCAGGAGCTGATTTGTCTGATTGCCCAGCATGGTCATACGGCTGCTGATGTTCTGTTCACTATTGTGGAACAAGCCAGTGCCTCAAATATTATCCGGGCAGTGGCGAAAAATCCTAATGCCAGTGAAGCAGTTCTGACACGGATTGAGGCTCGCTTTGCTTATAAGTTTGATGCAGAGCTCGCCAGTCATGCCAATACGCCGGCCAGTATGCTCAGTAAGCTCTATGAGCGCGGCAATCACTTTGTACAAGCTGCTGTCGCAGCCCACCATAACTGTTCTCAAGAGATTATAGAACAGGCGGTCAGGCATGAAGATGTCGTCGTTGTCAGACACGCTGCAGGCAATGAGATATTGCCATCAACTCTCATTGCCTACCTGGCTGCCCACTCCGATTATACCGTGCGGCGTGCGATTGCCAGCCAAAAGCGACTGCCCGACTCATTAGTCAGGGAGCTTGCCCAGGATGGTTCTGATTATGTGAGAAGAGCTGTTGCTGCCAGACAAAACCTGTCAGCAGAGATCATCGAATTACTGATCCATGACGCAGACCGCTGGGTCCGGCAGTGGATAGCACTCAGTCCGAAATTAACATCACAACAACTGCACATACTGGCTGCTGATGAAGATAAGGAAGTGCGACGTGCGGTAGCCAGAAATAGCAAAACACCACATGAGATCTTGAAGCAGCTCTCACATGACAGAGAGGCATGGGTTCGTGCCGCAGTAGGCAATCAGTCCAATACTTCTCCGGAGGTGCTCGCTTCACTGGCTGAAGAGAGAGAAGTCGATATTCTCGCTGCAGTCGCTCACAACCCCAGTGCCAGACAAGCCACGCTTGAAAATATGAACCGCTCACCGGTCGCAGACGTGCGAAGAGGTGTTGCCACCAATAAAAGCGCAAAGCGCGAGACGCTCCTGCCATTACTAGAAGACCCTTTTTATCTGAACCGACTTCTGCTGATACAGAATCCGACGCTTCACAAAGAGGACAAATGGTCCCTGCACGAAGATCCGGACCCGGCAGTCAGGTTCACCCTGTTTTCCTGGTTTTCCAGGCAATACCAGCAGTGAATTCACTGCACGAAAAGCTGATGTAGACAGCAAATTAGGAGAAATAGCATGAAAATTTTAGTTGCAGTCAAAGAAGTTGCATCGCTCGATGATGACTTTGAAATTCGTGACGACCAACTGGATGTGGATGAGGATTTCCTGCTTTATGACCTGAACGAATGGGATGACTTTTCGTTGGAAGAGGCCATGAGCATCAAGGAAAGATCAGACACCGAGGTGGAAGTGGTTGTTGTCTCTGTCGGACCTGACAGGGTCGAGGAAAGTCTCAGAAAATGTCTGGCTAAAGGGGCTGATCGTGCGATCAGAGTCTGGAGTGATGAGATGGAAGGTTCTGACTCGATTACGGTTGGACGCATTCTCGCCGCGGTTGCCGAACAGGAAAAGCCGGACATGATCTTTGCCGGTGTCCAATCATCTGATAATGCCGATGCCTCTACCGGCATTTCCCTCGCTTCCTATCTGAATTGGCCGCATGCAGCGGTGGTAGCGGGCCTTGATTACACACCGGGCAGCAACAAAGCGGTTGCGAGTAGAGAGCTGGAAGGTGGCTTGGGACAGGAAGTTGAAATCAGTTGCCCTGCAGTACTGACAATTCAACTGGGCATCAACACGCCACGCTATGCCTCCCTCAGAGGTATCAAGCAGGCAGCAGCTAAGCCGATTGATGAATTGAGTCTGTCCGATCTTGGTTTGTCAGCTGAAGAGGTTGGCGTCGATGCCACTTTTGCGCATGTTCGTCGGATGTATATTCCAGAGAAAGGTATGGCCACGATGATAGATGGCACACCTGCAGAGCAAGCAGCGAAACTGGCAGAAATTATTAGAGAATTCAAGGGAGAAGTGTAATGAAAACCATCCTTGTAGTGGCAGAAAGTCGCCAAAATGAACTGCGTCCAATCTCACTTGAAGTGATTACAGCAGCACAGGATATCCGACAAGCTGATGACAAAGTCGTGGTAGCGATTATTGGACAGCAATCTGAAAACTATCTGAGTGATTTATCACTTATTGGTGTTGATGAGGTTGTCGCAGTCAAGGTCAACTCTGAAGACTTTGATGCAGACATCCATGAAGCGGCTGTGACATCGTTGATGGAAACCTATACACCTGAAGTTGTGTTGCTTCCTCATTCCGTTGATAGCCTGGGTTTTGCACCTAGTTTGGCACGTAAAGGAAACTACGGTTTTGCAACTGACGTGTTCAAGCTGAGTTACGACGGTGATGACCTGGTCGTGACGCGTGCCGGTTACAACGAAAAAGTCCATGTCGAGATGGATTTTCCCGGGAAGGACTGCGTGATTCTGACTGTCCGTGCCAGTGTCTTTAAAGCAGCAGAAGACGCTGGTAGCCCGAACGCCAGCACCATGGATATGACCAGTGTCGGAAGTCGTTCTCAGAACGTGCGTTATGTCGAGCCGGAAGGCGCGGATGATATCGATATCACGTCGGTGGACTTCATTATGTCGATTGGCCGCGGTATTGGTGAAGAAAGTAATGTGGATGAGTTCCGTGAAATGGCCGATCTGTCAGGTGCGACTTTGTGCTGTTCGCGCCCGATCGCAGACTCCGGATGGTTGCCTAAATCCAGACAGGTTGGCCAATCAGGCAAAGTTGTCGGTAACTGTAAACTTTATGTCGCGATGGGGATCTCCGGTTCTATTCAGCACATGGCAGGTATGAAACATGTCCCCACCATTGTCGCGGTCAACACGGACCCCGGTGCTTCCATTTTCACCATTGCGAAATATGGGATTGTCGGCGATATCTTCGAAATCGAAGAAGAACTGCGGACGCACTTTGAATAACCCTGTTTTGAACATCACACGGGCAGGCGTCTCTCCTGTCCGTGTGATTCCACAAAGGACTTAAAGCATCATGAGCACTGATTTGAGCGGGGCTTTCACCAGGTCGGACCTGGATGGTAGCGGCATGAAAATTGGCATTGTTCGCTCCAGGTTCAACCAGGAGGTAGGCAATGGCCTTCTCTCTGCCTGCCTGGCACAACTCAGAGAGAGTGGCGTGGCAGAACTGGATATTGTCATTAAGTCAGTGCCCGGCGCCCTTGAAATTCCTTTTATGGTCAATGAACTGGCACTCAGTGGTAGTTTTGACGGCCTGATTGCTTTGGGATGCATCATCCGGGGGGAAACCTATCACTTCGAGGTCGTTGCCAATGAATCAGCAAGGTGTTTATCCAATATCCAGATTGATACGGGTGTGCCTCTCGCCAATGCCATCCTGACTGTTGAAAATCAGGAGCAGGCAGAGCAACGGATGACAATCAAAGGCGCCGAATCAGCCCAGGTTGTCATGGAAATGGTGCATGAACTCCGTAGCTTGGGACAGCTCTAGCTGACACCCCAGCTTTATTCCTGTTTGCCTCCAGTTTTAATCATGGTCTGAAGCTAGAGTCTGCTCACTCTGCAGCTACTCTAAAAGGAGTACGCCATGATGGGAATTTTCGCACAACACTGATTCCGATAAGTTTTTCCTAAGCTTACATTTTTGTTACAGCTGGAGTCAGAGCCATGAGCCATTCTACCCAACCCATCGAAGCCGCTGATGCGGCAGTTACCCGTAACTCAGTGCTGAATGAACGCCATCGCGAGCTTGGTTGCAAGCTGGATGACGTTATCTGGGGTATGCCAATCCCGCAGCATTACCATACTGACCCGCATGAAGAAGTTATCGCGGTCAGAACCCGTGCTGGTCTGTATGACATCTCAGCGCTGAATATAGTGAATGTGACCGGTCCGGCAGCGCTGAAAGTGCTGGATAAGCTGGTCGCCATTGATGTGACCGAACTTGAGCCGGGCACATCCCGACTTGCAGCCGAGGTCAATGAAGAGGGTGCCCTGGTCGATGACATCATGATCATCTGTGATGCCAAGGACACATACCGTATTTCTCATGGTGGCGGTGCTACTCAGGAGATGCTTGCCAAACTGGCAGAAGGCCAGGATGTGACAATTGCACAGGACCATGATGTTCACATCCTGTCGCTGCAAGGTCCACGCTCCGTCGATATTCTGGATCCGGAAGTGGATATCGATCTCGCTCGCCTGCCTTATTTCAAACATGTTGAGACGCAGCTCTTCGGCCACGATGTGATTATCGCCCGTGGCGGATATTCCGGTGAACGCGGTTATGAAGTCTATTGCCGAGGCGAGGATGCAATCCATATCTGGGACACGATCCTGGAAAAAGGTCATCGCTATGGTGTGATGGCAGCGTCCTGGGACTCACTGGATTTGACCCGCGTTGAGGCGGCGCTGCTGTTCTATCCCTTTGATATGCCCGAGGGAGATACCACCCCTTGGGAAGTCAATATGCACTGGTGTGTGGACCTGAACAAAAAAGGCGATTACGTCGGTAAGCAGGCCCTTCTGAAACTCAAAGGCCGTGAACGTTTCAAGCAGGCCGGCCTGGTCTGTCAGAGCGCAGAAGCCATGCCGGCGGGCGCGAAAATCATCAAAGATGGTAAAGAAATCGGCGTGGTCACCAGCGCCAGCTTCAGCCGTTACCTGATGAAGTCGATCGCCATGGTGCACATCAAGCCGGAATTCTCCCAACTCGGCACTCAAGTGGTGGTTGCGGCGGAGACACCGGTCAAAGCCCATGTCGTTAAGACACCTTTCTACGACCCGATGCGTCTGCGTACTCATCCCGAACAATAGTAGTCACCCTGCCTGGCATGTCACAGGGAAGTGGCAGGGGCAACAAGATGAGGAAAAAGCAATGGAAAGAGGATATTGGATCAGAAGCAAACCCCTGTATGACTCACTGGTCTGGAAGCAGCATGCGACCGGCCATGTTGTCATCGCGGAAGGCGATGGGGGAATTGCTGTACTGAAGTTATTTCAACAAATGTGTCCCCGTGAGCCAATCAAGTTGTTGTTTGCCGACGACGCGTCGGCATC
>CAYMEE010000019.1:12980-17120 GCA_964389455.1 uncultured Methylophaga sp.
GCCAGATCGGTTTACTGCGTTCACTGCAAAACCACCGATAAAAATGTGCATCACAGTATTCATCAATGCAGTGGGTGTGGTCGGCACCTGTTTGTTCGCGACCATTTCTCACGCCGTCTGGGGGCCTATATGGGGGTCATGGTGGATGCTGAGGAACCGGGCAATGTGCCGGCAGCAGAGGAGATTTATCCATGAGTGTATTAAATGTGAAAGTGGCTGAAGTGGAACAGGTGACCGAGGTCGTCAAGCACTTCACCCTGGTTCAGGAAAATGGTGAGCCCTTGCCGCATTTTTCCGGCGGTAGTCACGTCGTGGTGTCGATGGATATTAACGGCCGGATTCACCGTAACCCTTATTCCCTGATGGGCTCGACCGCCAACTCGGACAGTTACCACATATCGGTACGCAAGCAGGAAAACTCACGCGGTGGTTCGGTTTATATGCATGAACAGGTGAAGCCGGGTACCCGGCTGCAGATCACCTATCCGGTCAATCTGTTTGCGATTTCCAAGCTCGGCCGCCGGCATATTCTGATTGCCGGGGGTATCGGTATCACACCATTCATGTCACAGATTTCCGACCTGAACCGCCTGGGTTATGACTATGAACTGCATTATGCCTATCGCTCGCCGGAGCATGCCGCATTCCGTGAGCAGTTGCAGGAAATGTGCGGTGATCGCGTTCATTTCTATGTCGACACTAAAGGCGAACGTCTGGATATTCCTGAATTATTGAGTCACCAGCCTCTGGGCACCCACGTCTACACCTGTGGTCCCGAGCCGATGGTTAAGGCGTTACATCTGCATGCGAAAAACCTGGGCTGGCCGGATAACCATGTGCACAGCGAAGAATTTACGGCACCGCCATCAGGTGATGAGTTCACCGTCGAACTGGCGCTTAGCGGGATGGAAGTCACTGTGCCGGGGGATATGAGCATGCTGGAAGCTATGGAAGAGGCTGGTGCCGAACCACCATTCCTTTGTCGTGGTGGTGCTTGTGGTCGCTGCGAACTGGAAGTGGTGTCCTGCGACGGCGTGATTATGCATAACGACCATTACCTGTCCGACCATGAAAAGGCCGAAGGCAGAAGCATTATGCCGTGTGTATCACGGGCTAAGTGTTCAAAACTCGTGGTCAATCTTTGAGGAATAAGTGATGAATATGGCTAAGACTATCGCATTTAAACAAGAGACATTCCGCGACGACTACAGCTACAGCAACTCTGCGGAAGCGATTCGCCGTTTCCCGTTCCCGTTTGCTGAAGATGAATATATGTACAGCGTCAATATCGAACAGCATACGCCTGGTGCGCCGGGTTCGGTGTTTGAGCATGCGATTGATATTGATGAACACTACCTGGCCGAATGTGAAGACAGACGTATCACGCTGGAAAATGACCCCGGCCGCTACATTGCGCTGCCACATATGATGGATGCGCAATGGGATATGGTCGAACTGGTGATGGAATCCCTGTCCAGGGACTACCCGGATTTATTTGAGCTGACCAGAGACGGTGATAACTGGCACTGGGTCAACAAACCGCTGGGAATCGATCAGAAATTTGTATTCGGTGACGAATCGACGCTGCCAATGGAACCATTCGAGTACGTGGGTCGCCAGGTCCAGGGTGACTGGGTGGTGATGGATCAGCGTGATGATGACCTGTTTGCGGATATGGGGATCATCACCAGTCAGGCTGACTGGTCACTGGCCTTTGATGCTGGCATGTCTTTCAAAGAATGGCATGGTCCCGTGCCGCAGGCTAACGAATTAGGCATTTTTGATCGCGCTTTGAAATACCTGCTGCACCTGCAGTATGGCAGCCCAGTACGCCGTCTGAACTGGACGATGACCGTTAATCCGCGTCTGGACACCTCTCCTGAGGAATATCCTTTGTGGGGACCGGAGAATGTGTCAGTTACTGCGGACAATGTAGGGGAAAAAGTCCATCTTCGTGTCGAGTTGCAAGCCCTGTTCAGACTGCCGCGCAGCAATGCGATGGCTTTCAGTATTCGCGGTTATCTGGCCAGCATCGATGATCTGAAAACCTATCCTCGCTGGGCCAAACGTCTGCGTCGTGTGTTGACCAACCTGCACCCAGATTTATCTGAGTACAAAGGCCTCGATAATTATCGTCAGCTTGTGATTGATTATCTGGCCCCAATGGATGATGGCGAAGAGCTTGAGTTGGGAACCCATCCTGACTAAAGAAAAGAATTTAGTTTGTAGTTAGGGGTAAACAATCACCAACCAAGAGGAAGGATTTAAGAATGAAAAAACTATTAGTAACAATGGCATTGGCCGGTACAGCCATGACTGCCAACACAGCAATTCATGCCGAAGAAGTTTCACCACATAGCTTCAGTTCAAATGTAGGACTTTTCAGCTCCTATGTATTCCGTGGTATTGACTACTCAGATGAAGATGTCGCTCTGCAGGGCGGATTCGACTACGCGCATGCCAGTGGCTGGTATGCCGGTGTGTGGGCTTCCACCCTGGAAGAAGATCTTAATGTTGGCAACAGCATCGAAGTTGACTTCTATGGAGGTTACTACCATCAACTGACAGACGATATCGGTATTGATATCGGTTTGCTGCAATTCTATTACCCTGACCGTGAGAAGTATAACGGTGAAGATTTTGATACAACCGAAGCCTACTTAGCTGCAAGCTGGAAATGGTTTACTGCAAAATACAGTCGCACGCTGACTGACTGGGGTGGTATCAATAATAAGTCTGCCGGTATTGATGGCTATGCTAATGGCGACACCAAAGGCACAGAATATTATGAACTGAATTTTGATTATGGCCTGCCGATGGGCATCAATCTGACAGCGCATATCGGTCGTCTGAACGTGGAAAACTACAGTGATTTTGACTACACCGACTATCTGATTGGTCTGAGCAAAGACCTGACACTGGCCGGCTCAGAGGGCTGGACAGTGGGTGTCAACTATACAGATACTAATGCAGATAAAGATTGGTGGCTGGGCGTCGATGGTGATAATCGCGGCGACAATCAATTCATCGCCTATATCTCTCGCAGCTTCTAACGAAGCTTAATGAGGAGAGGAGCCACTGAGGTGGCTCCTTTTTTTTGCCTGTAATAAAGGGGGATGAAAGACTACTAGCTGATTTTCAATGCGTGGTCGCTGAGTTAATAATCTGATCGAGACCATACTGCAGCGCTGAATAGTCATCGTTGCTGAGGTCAATAATCACGCCTTCCAATGTTAACAGCTCATCACTACCGGAAAAGATGCCTTTACCGCGCTCCATCACCCATTTCACTTTATTACTGCGGGTGAGAATACGGTAGATGATCTGAAAACTGCGCTGTTTGTTGATTTGATTCTGGACATGCTCCCAGACACGCTGCTGGTCTTCAGGGTAAATGAGTTGCATGTAATTGAAATGCAGCGAGTTAGTGATCTCATAAGGTTGGTATTCCGTGACTTCCAGGCAACCCTCACTGACAAAGTCAAAAGTCCAGTTCCGGTCATTCTTACAGCGATAAAGCATGCAGGGAATATTGGGCATGATCATGTCAGTGGCGGTACGTGCATTGGCTCGTAAGCCCGCAGAGGTCAATTTCATACGGCTGATATCGGTCAAGGTACCAATGATGCTGGTGCGCTCACCTTTCAGACGAGAGATAGTGGAAGCGCGCATTTCAAACCATTGAGAGCGGCCATTCTTGGCGATGAGTCTCAACTCAAATTGACATTGCTGACGCTTGCCTTCGGTTAATGCATTGAGCCTGGCTTCAGCCAGAGGAATGTCCTCCGGATGAATATATGAAAACAAAGGCTTTTTGAGACTCTCTTCAGCACTGTAATCGAGCAATCGCTGCCAGGCTGGGTTGAGAAAAATAAAAGCCTGATCGACGTCTATTTGAAAGACTATCTGCTCGATGCGATCCATTAGCATGTGGTAGGTAGACTCCCCACCAGATGACTGGGACAGAGGCTCTATAGATGAGGATGTAGTGAATTGAAGCAGGAACTGGTTAGGCGCCTCAGCCGCTGCCAGCGGTGATAATGACATATGAACAGGGATTGTCGTACCATCAACATAGAGCATTCTGAGCATCATTGTCTCTGCTGGTTGCTGGTCATCCTGCTCGCTGAACAGGTTGGT
>CAYMEE010000019.1:17220-41369 GCA_964389455.1 uncultured Methylophaga sp.
TGAGCATCATTGTCTCTGCTGGTTGCTGGTCATCCTGCTCGCTGAACAGGTTGGTGAGTGTCTGATGACTGCTGGGGTGAACGAGGTTAGTGAGGGGCATGTCGGTGATAAAGTCACGCATCCCGCTCATGCCCAACTCCTTCAGAAAGGCATTATTGGCAAACTTGATGTTGTAGGCCTCTACAACCGCTGCAGGCGTGGACAACTTGCTGGAAATATCATGTCCCCAGGCGACATGGTCGAGTTTTCCCACAGAAAGATCAGCCGACAAACGACGGCGATGGATTTTTGGATATATATTAATGATAAGAATGGCTGAGAGAAAAACGGCGAGTACGGATGCCAGCATCGAAACATGGACTTTGAAGGGGGCGGTACTGTCCCACCAGAAACCAAACACCACAGCAAAAATGCCACTAAGCATGATTAGACAGAATAATAACAAGCTCATTACGACCACCTTTCATTTTTGTCATGCTTTGCTGAGGCGCAGATAACGATGGCGAGAAAAAAACTTATCCTCGCCAGATTGCTGAATAGCTTCAGCCGACGCGCACTCTATGCCAAATTAATTATGTTGCTGCTGTGTATTGCAACCAGTGTTTTGCTGATGCAGGCAGGAACAATCTTTCTACTCGATTATATCCCTTCAAGCCAGTCAGCTATAGATAAAGTTAACGAACAAAAGCTTTACTGGCATCGTCAGCTTTCTCATCTTCAAGCCATCGAGCTTCAAAAGGCAGAGACAACGTTTAAATCGATGCAGCGTCATTTCCTCGACACCACAGATCCCGAGGTGCTATGGATGCTGCGTCAGGAAAACCCTGACATCCTTAAAGCTGTTCACAGAGTTGAAAGGGAGCAAAAGAACTTTGTTGATGTTGCGCAATTTAACCTGCGTGTGACAGCGCAATTGCGCGTGGCGGAGCGCGTCGCCAGTGCTTACGATGAACTCAGCGCTGCACTGCACAAAGATAGCAGTATTAAACAATCCATCATTGCTTTACTGCAGGCTATAAGCATGATTTTCGTGCTCAGCTGTATTCTGGTTTTGGCCGTCAGTGCCAGAAAATTACTGGTTGAGCGGCTGGATAACCTGATGGGCTTCATCCATGTAAAAACGGGGGGAAAGCCACATCGGCGTGCTATAGATGAGTTCGCCGAGCTTGAGCACCGGGTGTCAGACTTATCTGCTCAAATGGAAAGCTACGAGTCAGAGGTGACCTGGGCGCACCGAACCAGTGAGCATATGCGGGGTTTGATTCGCGCCCAGGACTTCTTGCTGCAGTTTATCGAGACGGCCAGTGAGGATGTTTTAAGCGAACGAACGTTGCTCAAGTTTCTTTATTCGCTTGAGAGGACCATGAGCTTCGTCAACGCAGCGCTCATCTATACTGATGATGCTGCTGTGATTGCAAAAGAGAGAATCATCTTCTCTCACCATAAGCCACCCATTATCTCCAATAAGATATTCGACGAGCTGATGCAGTCAGGCGTGTCTACATTTGACTATTTCTCTGCAGAAGATGAGGAACTGACCTGCCTGGCGGTGACGTTCTCAGGCGTGAGTAATGGGGTCGGCGTATTACTTGTCGAAATGGAGCAAGGCCGTTTTCTTGAAGACTCAGAGGTTAAAGTGCTTGAGATCACCGCCCGTTTGCTCTCCATGACAGCCAAATATCAGAGTCATGATGAAGAGGGGAGACGACTGGCGGTGCTGGAGGAGCGAGCATCAATCGCGCGCGAACTCCACGACTCCCTGGCACAATCCTTATCGTTCATGAAAATCCAGGTTTCCCGACTTCAGTCTAAGGCCAATGACAGTGAGCTGGCACCGGTTGTACAAGAGCTACGAGAGGGGCTGGACAATGCCTATCGCGAGCTCAGAGAATTGCTGACAACATTCCGTGTGCATATGGATTTGCGCGGCCTTGGCTATGCGATACAGGCCACCATCGATGAGTTTTCACAGCGTTCACAATTAAATATCAGTTTTGACAATCGACTTGTGAATTGCCGACTCACAGTGAACGAGGAGTTTCATATTCTGCACGTTGTTCGTGAAGCGCTCTCCAACATAGTTCGTCACTCGGGGGCCCAAAATGTATCCATCCTGATGCAGTTTCAGACAAACGGCGAAGTGGAGTTGATTATCGATGACGATGGGATAGGGTTTACGCCGGCAAGTAGCACCTACGATCATCACGGACAGGTCATCATGAAAGAGCGCGCTCATACATTGGGCGGTGAAGTCGATGTCATGGCAAGACGTTACGGTGGCACTCGTGTGCGCCTGTCTTTCATGCCAAAATTAGCACAATAACAATATTAAGATTTTTGAGATAACTATCATGCACAACATCATTAGAGTATTAATCATTGACGATCATCCCTTGTTCAGAAAGGGAGTCAGTCAGATCGTTTCGGATGATCCTAACTTTGAGGTCGTCGGCGAGGCGGCATCAGGTCAGGAGGGACTTGATTTAGCTGAAGAACTGCAGCCTGACCTCGTATTGCTGGACCTCAACATGAAAGGGATGGACGGACTCGAAACCCTGCGCCGTTTCAAACAGACTGACCTCATGGCGCGGTACGTTATTCTGACCGTTTCAGACTCCGAGGATGATTTGATGGAGGCACTCAAGTCTGGCGCTGATGGATATTTGCTCAAAGACATGGAGCCTGAGGATCTCAGGGCAAATCTGATGAAAGCATCGGTCGGGGTCACAGTCCTGCAGGATAGTTTGACTGATGTCCTGAAAAAAGCGTTGACCGAACCGGAGACTAAGGTCACGGTCGCAGATGCCGGTCTGACAGACAGAGAGAATGAGATTCTGGACTGTCTGGCTGAGGGAATGAATAACAAAAATATTGCCCGTAAACTGGGCATCAGTGATACCACAGTGAAAGTGCACATCAAGAATATTTTGAGAAAGCTGAATTTGACCAGCCGTCTGGAAGCGGCTGTGTGGAAACATCAGCAGAAATAAAAAAACGCCGATAGCCAGGGTTAAGGGCTATCGGCGCTTTCTGAGCCTTTTTTGTGGTTACAGGGGTTGGCGTTGACCTACAAAAAAGCCAGTACCTTTGGTTGGGGTTTCAAAGGTAATGGTTTCTCCATCGCCGAAATAGAATACGTCGCCGACATGAGCATGTACTTTCTGACCTGACTCATCGGAAATGATGAACTCACCAGCAACGATGATTTTCATTTCTTCATAGTCATAGGTGTAAACCAGAGGTTTATCACTCTTGTTGAGGTGGAAAAAACCACCGCACAGGGTTTTATCTTTGCTATCAGAGATAACAGTGTCACCAAATGTCGCGTTAACACCTTCTACGCCCATATCTGGTTGAGCACCTGAAATCGCTTGCGGAATATATTTCATGTCTTACCTCCTAGTTTTATGTCATAAGACAGGTGCTATTAAATCGGCATTAAAACAGCCCAACAATTATTAAGAAGGCTTACTCTCTAAGGGGTAGGAACTGCTTGGGATGCGATTTCCCTGGTCATTGTGTCGATGCCATGGCGCGCCAGGCGCATAGATAATCAGGAAGCTAATTTTCGCGCTCATCGCAATGACGAGATATTAATCTGTTAGATATTTCCCAGAAGCTCAGCACATATTCTCCTCACAAAGCCTTGCTCAAGGTACGCTGCTTTCCCACTGCATCAATGAATCACCTAATGCTACTCCCTAAGTGTTAATTACTAGTGGTAATAGACACTTATCTTAAGCGAGGCATAGATTCGAGCTCAGCGGATGAATTCACATTCGCAATAACTATAAGGAATAGAGATATGGCATTTGATATAGCGACTCAATTTGCCGAGCAAGTTTCTCTAAACTCGCTCGTGCAAAACCTTGTCTATGCCTCCGGTACTGTCGGGGCAATCTTCGTAGTAGTTGGATTATTACTGATTGATGCTGGCGGTGTCAGGAGGCGTAGTGCATTTAATGCGACCATTGAGAAAATGATGGGCTTTTTTATCGGTTTTGCTACTTATTTTCTGATTGGCTTTGCGTTCTGGGCTGCACAATATTACATCATGGTCGATTACACATTGACCGACAGTATTAAAGATTGGTGGTTTGGTGGTGGTCTTGCCAATGAGATGGCTCAAAATGTGGATCCGGCTGTATTTCCGGGCATGAATAACTTCCAGATATTTATCTTCTTTTTGGCTTGTTTTGCCGGGATCATTAATGTTCTGCTGCACTTCGCCGTGTCTGAACGAATGAAAGCATCGGCGTACTACATTGTCTCGTTTGTAGCGACCATTGTTTCATCTATCGTGAGCTGGTGGACTTGGGGTTCAGTCGGTCCGTTGACTAATCTGGGATTCCACGACTTTTTCGGTGTTGGCTTCGTTTATCTTTTCCCTGCAGGTATGGCGATCATATTCCATCGTAAACTGTCTGCACGTCCAGGTATGTTCGCAGCACACCCTAAAGTAACAGAATACCGTGAGCCTAGCCTCGCACTGGTTACTGTGGGCGTCTTCAGCGTTTTTGCGAGTCTGCCAATGGTTATCCTATCTTGCCTGTTCTTCTTTGATCCTGAAGCATTGGCGGTCAGTGTCACCATGGCGGACACCAGTGTAGGTTTGGCATTCAATAACTATGGTGCAGCCTGGGCTGGTGGTGCAATTATGGGGGCAATTCTGGCTTACTGGAAGCGTAAGTATGCTTATCTGCTTCTGGGCCCACTGGCGGGTTATGTTTCAGGTGCATCAGGCTTTGACGTCTATGTACCATGGCAAATGTTCCTCGTTGCGATGGGTGCGCCAATTGTTTCATATGTGATTTATGAAGCTTTGCAGAAACGCAAGATTGACGACCATAAACTCTTGCCATTGTTTGCCGGTGTGGGCTCTTACGGTCTTATCATGACCGGTTTACTCCACATTGGGGTACCACATGGTGGCTATGTGGGTATTGAAGAAGGCCCCTATGCGTTCCAACATGCTGAAATCGGTGTTCTGATGCAATTCGCCGGTATCGCTGTATGTCTGGGTATGGGTATGCTCACTGCTTGGGTGATGTCCTTCATTCTCAACAGCACTATTGGCATGCGTGTATCTGATGAAGATCAGGCTGAAGGACTGGACAAAGTCAAATGGGGCATCGAGCCTGATGTTGACCCAGTTGCAGAAAAATCTTCTGCGCCTGCATCAAAAGCAGCGGCATAAGTTGATATGAGTTACTGCTACTAGCAACTCAAGACAACGACTCAAAAAAGAATTCCGGCTTCGGCCGGAATTCTTTTTTATGGCATTCTGAAGTCATCTGGAAATGTTAAATTAAGCCTAGCAAAATCAGATTTCCATTTTAGCGTTTGAGCAGTGCTCACTCAGCTCAAAGGAGTACGAGATGGCAGAGCATAACGACTTCTCGACCGAGGCCATTCACAGTGGCCATATTGATGATCCATTCGGTGCTGCGGTCTCACCTTTATATGATTCCACCACTTTCAGTTTTGCCGATACCGAAGCTTTGTTGGAAGTGGTCGGCGGACGCAAGCAGGCTGCGTTCTATTCCCGCTATGGCATGAATCCCAGTATTACTTCGCTGGAGCAGCGTCTCGCTGCCTTAGACAAAGCCGAGTCGGCGCTGGCATTTGGCTCCGGCATGGCGGCGATCAGTGCGCTTTGTCTTGCTTTTGGTCGGGGCGGCATGATTTGTCTCGGGGAGATTTATGGCGGCACGACTGTTTTCCTCGAGCATCAGGCCAAACGCCTTGGCATAGAAACGCAGTTTATTTCCAGTGACGATCAAGCGACGTTTGAAGCGGCGCTGGCACAGGGGGCTTCACTGGTGTTTATGGAAACCCCGGCCAACCCGACGCTGAAAATCAGTGATATTGAAAAAACTGCAGCGCTTAGTCATCAGCATGGCACGCGTCTCGCGGTAGACAATACCTTTGCCACACCGATTAACCAGCAACCACTGGCATTAGGCGCCGATTTCGCGGTGCAGAGCGCGACCAAATATCTGGGCGGGCACAGTGATCTGACAGCGGGCGTGGTCTCGGGTACCGATCGCGACATTACCGAGCTCAATGAATGGCGTAAAAGCCTGGGGCAGGCCATCGCACCCGAAATCGCACACAAACTGAAACGCAGCCTGGTGACCCTGCCGCTCAGGGTTGAGCGTCATAACAAGAATGCTCAGACACTGGCGGCATATCTATCTCAGCACCCTTTAATCGAGAAGGTCTATTATCCGGGGCTTGTGACATCGGAAAATCATGATCTTGCTGCGCGACAGATGCAGGGCTTTGGCGGCATGTTGAGCTTTGATCTCAAAGGCAGTGGGGCGGCGGCCAGACAGTTTGCCGACAGACTGACACTGATGAAGCTGGCACCCAGTCTGGGAGGGGCCGAAACCCTGATAACCCAGCCCGTCACCAGCTCCCATTATGGTCTGCCTAAAGCCTTGCTCGATAAAGCAGGCATCAGTGACAGAATGATACGCCTGTCAGTCGGCCTGGAAGCGGTTGATGATCTGATTGCTGACCTCGAACAGGCACTCAAAGCCACCGCCTGAATCTCCTATTTCACTGGGCAAATTTCCCGCCCGAATATGGTGTATAGTCCGAGGTAGGGTAATAAACCTGACAACAATAAAAACAATAAGAATCAGATGATTATAGGAGAGAGAAATGGCCAGTGTTTTAAAAACCACGCACCACGGCGCATGTCCGCATGATTGTCCCGATACCTGCTCGATGGTGTTTGAAGTTGAAAACGGCAAGCTGATTTCCGTAAAAGGCAATGCCGAACATCCAATGACCCGCGGCGGTCTTTGCGTCAAGCTCAAAGACTACGAAAAGCGGCATTATCATCCCGACCGTTTACTGCATCCCATGCGCCGGACCGGCCCCAAAGGCAGCGGCCAGTTTGAACAGATCAGCTGGGATGAAGCGCTGGATGAAATCACCACTCGCTGGAAAGCGATTATTGATGAATACGGACCGCAGGCGATCATTCCCTACAGCTATCTGGGGCATCAGGGCCTGGTGCATGGTCTTAATGGCGGTGATGCCTTCTTTAATAAGATGGGTGCTACGGTATGCGAACGCACATTCTGTGGTGAGGGTTCCTGCACCGCCTGGCTGCTTACGGTTGGACCGACCGCCGGTCTGGATCCTGAGAGCTATATTCACTCCAAATTTATCGTGATATGGGGCTGTAATTCAGTCAGTACTAACCTGCATCACTGGCATATTGTCAAAGAGGCGCATAAGCGCGGCGCCAAAGTCGTCGTAATTGACCCGTATCGCTCTCGTACTGCCAAGGAAGCCGACTGGCATATCGCACCGAAACCCGGCACTGATGGCGCCCTGGCGATGGCGATGATGCACACCATTATCGAGGAAGGTCTGCAGGATCAGGATTATGTCGATAATTACACTGAGGGTTTTGCCGAGCTGGCCGAACGGGTGAAAACCCGGACCCCGGAATGGGCAGAAAAAATCACCGGTATTCCAGCCGAAGAAATCCGGGTCTTTGCCCGTGAATATGCCACCACACAGCCCGCTGCGATTCGGCTGGGCGTGGCGCTGGAACGTAACTTCGGTGGTGGTCAGGCCATTCGCGCTGTGACCTGTCTACCTGCTTTAACCGGTGCCTGGCGTCATGTCGGTGGGGGCGCAACTCAATTTCCGGTCTGGGAGCATCCTTATAAGTTCGATGTCATCAGTCGCCCGGATCTGATCCCGGAGGGCACCCGTGTGATCAATGCGATTCAGATTGGCCGTGCGCTCAATGGTGAGATGAATCTGGATGTGCCGATCAAATCGATGATGTGTTGGAATGCCAACCCGGTCACCCAGGCAGCTGAAACCGATAAGATCGTCGAAGGTCTGATGCGTGAAGATATGTTCCTGGTTTCAGCCGAGCACTTCCTGTCTGATACGGCTTCTTATGCAGATATTGTGTTGCCCGCAGCCATGGGGGCGGAAATGGAAGACATGATTCTGTCATGGGGCCATTTATATCTGACCTATAACGAAAAATGTGCTGAAGCACCCGGAGAAGCCTTGCCCAATAATGAAATCTTCCGCCGACTGGCAGCAAAAATGGGCTATGAGGAAGAGAATTTCAAATGGTCTGATAGCGAATGCCTGGAAAACTATGTCGACTGGGATTCTCCTGCCTGTGAAGGCATTGATCTGGAATATATGCGTCAGCATGGCTTTGCCCGTTTGAAAGTGGGGACCCCGGATGACAGGGCCCCGCATAAAGCGGGTAACTTCCCGACGCCAACTGGAAAATGCCACTTTATGGTCGAAGGGGCCACCAACTTTGTGGCGCCGCCATTCCGGCAAATGTACGAGGGCTTCCAGCCGGGTGAACCTATAGACAGCCTGCCGGATTATGTACCGTCACGGGAAACGCCGGAGTCCAATCCGACGCTTGCCAGCGAGTATCCGCTCAATATTATCTCGCCCAAGAGCCATGGCTTTTTGAACTCCTGTTACGCCAATATTGATGACAAGATCAAAGGCCAGGGCGAACAGTTCGTGATGATTAACGCGGCGGATGCTGATATGCGCAATATTCAGAGCGGCGACAAGGTGCGTGTGTTTAATCAACGCGGTGCCTTTGAGGGCCTGGCGCAAATCACCGATGATGTCAGTCCGGGCATTGTGGTTGCCACGCTCGGTTACTGGCGTCAATTGAATAAAGGCACGGTCAATTGTGTCAGTTCCGCTGAGTTCGTTGATATGGGGCACGCACCGACCTTTACCGATAATCTGGTGCAGGTCAGCCTCGCCAGCTGAACTCAACTGAATCAAGGCTGTCTACTGATCTGTCCCGGTTGACCCGGGGCAGATCAGTCTCGTTATAGTGATCCTGACTGATGCTTCCTAATAAGATGATGATGAGGGCAACGATGAAGTTAGTGATGACGCTCTGTCTTGGTTTCAGTTTCATAATCTCTGCGTCTGCGATGGCCGACACGAAGATCGCTGTGCTGGATATGGAGCTGCGTAATCTGACTATGCCACTGAGCGACCCGCAGAAAAATGCAGAAATTGCCGCTAAAGATGAGAAAAATGTGGCCCTGACCGAGAAGCTGGTGCGTGAAGGCTTTGAAAAGCGGGCTGATTATGAGTTGATCACCATCAGCGACAAAGCACACAAAAAGGCAGATAAAAGTGTGGGCTTCCTGTTCGACCGGCCCGAGGCGGCTGCAGAGCTGGGCGCTGAGTTTGGCGGCGACTATATTGTTGTGGGTCGCTACCACAAGCCGACCTATCTCTTTTCCTACATCATGCTTCGCGTGGTAGACACTGACTCAGGCGAACTGCTGCAGGAATTCAAAACCGAGGTTAAAGGCCGCCCCCAGGAGACCATTCCCAGAAACATCGAGAATGTGATGGTCGAGATAGACGAGATGCTATCGTCACGCTGAGGCGACCGACACGGGCAGTGGCTGCACAGATGAGTAAAACGCCTCAGAAAGCACAGACCGGACACCGTGAGCAGGTGACTTATTTTGCTTATGGTTCCAATATGTCCAGCAGACGTCTGCTGGCGCGTGTCCCCTCCGCTACATTCTATGCGAGGGCGCTGCTTCGCGGGCATCAGCTTCGGTTTCATAAGCACAGCCATGTGGATAATTCAGCTAAGTGTGATGCCTTTAAAACCGGCGATCCTGATGATCTGACCCACGGCATTCTGTTTCTGTTTGATGCCGGTGAGCAGGCCGAGCTAGATATGTGCGAAGGGGAGGGGTACAAAATTTCGCAAGTGGAACTCGAGCTGGAGGATGGCCGACGGGTTCAGGCACTCACGTATCTTGCGGTTCAGATTGAGCCGAGACTTCGCCCCTATCCCTGGTATAAGCGTCATGTGCTTGAAGGGGCTCGGGAGCATGCGCTGCCAGCTCAATATATAGCCTGGATTGAGACTGTAGAGACACAGGAAGATCCGAATCAGCAACGCAGTCAGCATGAACTGACTATCCATCAATAAGCGCGGCTCCGTCTTACTCGGAAACAAAACCGGCCAGTAAAAGATAAAATGCTTTTTGCCGTCACGACCGCATGGTAACCTTACTGCTTATCAGGACATTGTGACATTTTTATGCAAAACGTATTCAAGCTGGATGCACTGGCTAACGCCCCGCTCAAAACCGATCCCTATCCCTATTTCACGGTAGAGAGGGCGATTGATTCGGATAAGGTCGGCGATATCATCAATGCGTTTCCTGCTATCAATGATGGCGGTAGCTATAACATTGATGATGTCGAGATGCATCCGACCTTCAGGTCCTTGATCGACTCCATCGACACACCGGCATTTCGTCGGATTATCTGCGAAAAATTTGAGGTTCAAGTCATGGATCTGCCGATGATGATGACCCTGCGGGGTTATTCACGGAAAAAAGACGGACGGATTCATACTGATTCCAAAACCAAGGTGGCGACGATTCTGATTTATCTTAATCATGAATGGCCAGCTGATACTGGCAGGTTGCGGGTGCTGCGTGGTGAACAGGATATGCAGGATTATGTTGAGGAAATCACGCCCGGTCCCGGTAGCTTAATGGCTTTTAAAGTCACCGATAACTGCTGGCATGGATACCCGAGTTTTGAAGGCAAACGTCAGTCGATTCAGATCAACTTCCTGACCAGTCAGGCGGCGGGTAATAAACACCGCTTTTTTCATCGGCTCAGCGCCAAACTGAAATCATTATTCAAGTAAGCCTGCCAGCGAAGGTAGGCTTTGCGCGGAACACTGGCTGTTCCCACCTGTCATAAATCGCGTGCCGACAGCACTGTCGGTATGCTGGTTTTGTGACGTCACTGTCATCAGGCTCGCCCGCAGGGATGCTATAGTAGATTCAGGATCATTGATCAACGCATCGCATTCCAGAAGCGGCGTCGAACATCAATTTCGGAGAATCAATCTAAATATGAGCGACCAACCGGGACCGATCTACATTGCCCTTATCAGTGTTCACGGCCTGATCCGTGGAAATAACCTGGAACTGGGGCGGGATGCTGACACCGGTGGTCAGACCCTCTATGTGCTGGAACTGGCACAGGCCCTGTCCGAACGTGATGATGTAGCACAAGTCGATTTAATCACCCGTCATATCAAAGATGAGCATGTGTCGCCGGATTATGCGGTGCCTATTGAGCTCATTAACGATAAACTCCGCATTGTCAGAATAGATGCCGGTCCCGACGAATACATCTATAAAGAACAGCTCTGGGATCATCTGGATGTGTTTGCCGACAATCTCGCTGACTTTTTTCGGGATCAGAACCAGTTTCCTGATTTGATTCACAGCCACTACGCCGATGCCGGTCTGGTCGGTTCTCATGTGGCCAACCTGCTCGGTATTCCCCTCGTGCATACCGGCCACTCACTGGGTCGGGTCAAGCGCCGACGCTTGCTGGCAAGTGGGTTGAGCGCGGAGCAGGTCGAACAGCTTTACAACATGTCACGCCGGGTGGAAGCTGAAGAAATGACACTGGCGACGGCAGAACGCGTGATTACCAGCACCCACCAGGAAATCGAAGAACAGTACGAAATTTACGATCATTATCAGCCTGAACAGATGCGGGTGATTCCCCCGGGCACCAATATCACGCAGTTCAAGCCACCGGTTGGTGGTGAGCTGCAGGATGACCTGTTCGGCTATCTGACGGCTCACCTGACGGATGCAAACAAGCCCATCATTCTGGCATTATCACGGCCTGACAAACGCAAGAATATTGGCGTGCTGATCGAAGCCTATGGCGAATCTGAAGAGCTTCAGCGACTGGCCAACCTCGTCATTATTGCCGGCAATCGGGATGATATTGATGATCTGGAACATGGGGCACAGGAAGTATTCCATGACTTGCTGGTGGCCATTGATCGTTACGACCTTTATGGCAAGGTTGCCTTACCTAAACACCATAAACGGGATCAGGTACCCCAGATTTACCGGATTGCAGCAGCATCAGGCGGGGTGTTCGTCAATCCGGCGCTGACCGAACCTTTCGGTCTTACCTTAATCGAGGCAGCTGCTTCAGGCCTGCCGATAGTCGCCACAGAAGATGGCGGCCCGGTAGACATTATCGGCAACTGCCATAATGGCTTTCTGATTGACCCGCTGGAAGCCGCTACCATCACTGATGCTTTGCTGAACCTGCTGACTGATAATGCCACCTGGAACCTGTATTCAAGACAAGGTCTGGATGGGGTTGCCAGACACTACTCCTGGCAAGCCCATGCCGAGCGTTACCTGGAGCTGGTGAGACCGATTGCCGAACGAGCCGACTTCCTGCAACGTAAACCGCTTGAACGCACCAGTCAGATGTATGCAGAGCGCGCGCTTGTCAGTGATCTGGATCTGAACCTGATTGGTGATGACGAGTCATTGCATGAACTGCTCAGTTTGTTGCGCGTCAACCGTAAAACCACCAAGTTTGCGATTGCCTCCGGCCGTCGTCTGGATGTGGCCTTGAGAATGATGAAAAAACACCAGATCCCGGAGCCCGACATTCTGATTACCAGTTCCGGCACCGAGATTTACTATGCGCCCAAACTGACGCCCGACAAGGGCTGGGCTGAGCATATTGATTATCACTGGACCCCGCATAAAATACGGCCTTTACTGGACAACTACCCGGGACTGGAAAGACAGCCGAAATCGGAACAGAGTCGCTTCAAGCTGAGTTATTACATCGATCCGGAAGAAGCGGATATCGAGGAAATCAAACGGTTATTACATCAGGAGGAACAGTCAGTTCATGCCCAACTGGCATTCGGACAGTACCTGGATATCATGCCGATACGGGCTTCCAAGGGCATGGCGTTGAGATATGTCGCTGATCGCTGGCAGATCCCGCTGGAGCATATACTGGTGGTTGGAGGCTCCGGGGCCGATGAGGACATGATGCGTGGTAATACCCTGGCTGCGGTCGTCGCTAACCGCCATCATGAAGAATTATCACAACTGGTGGATACCGACCGCATCTATTTCGCAACAGAGTCGCATGCTGCCGGTATTCTCGAGGCGCTGGCGCATTACCAATTCTTCGATCTCGTCACCAGCAAGAAAGAAACACCATGAAACAAACCAAACTCCTGCTTTGTACCGATATGGACCGCACGATTATTCCCAACGGGTTTCAGTCGGAGCCGGCCAATGCCCGGCGTGAATTCAATCGCTTTTGCAGCAGGCCGGATGTCAAGCTGGTATATGTGACCGGGCGTCATGTTTCCCTGGTCAAACGCGCGATCAAAAATTACGCACTACCGGAGCCGAATTTCGCCATTACTGATGTGGGCACCAAGATTTACCAAATAGGTAAGGGTAGTTGGCAGCAAATGGCTGACTGGGAAGCGGAAATCGATAAAGACTGGCATGGCAAGACCCATGCTCAGCTCAAAGCCATACTCAAGCCCATCAGTGAACTGCGGCTTCAGGAAAGCAGCAAGCAGAACACCCACAAGCTCAGTTATTACCTGCCGCTCTATCTGGACAAAGACAGCATTGTTGCCCGCATAGAAGCTTTTTTGCGGGAGGCCGATGTCGATGCCAGTGTTCTGTGGAGTGTGGATGAGCCGAAAAACATCGGTCTGCTGGATGTGCTGCCCCGCAATGCCACCAAACTGCATGCAATAGAATTCCTGCAAAACAAACTGGGCTACGACCTGAAAGAAGTGATTTTTGCCGGCGACAGTGGTAATGACCTGCCGGTGCTGACCAGCCGGATCCAATCCGTGCTGGTCGCCAATGCCAGTGATGAAATTAAAAAAGCAGCACAGCAGTTATCGCAGCATAACGGGCATAGCGATGCCCTGTATCTAGCCAGCAATGCGCCTCATAAGCACAATGGAAATTACTCGGCTGGCGTGTTGCAGGGCGTGTTGCATTACTCACCTGATTTCGCAGAAACAAGCAATACAGAGAAACTCACATGACGCAATCAAAACCGATAACGATATTCGGAGAAGTCCTGTTTGACTGTTTTCCCGATGGCGAAAATAAATTGGGCGGTGCGCCTTTTAATGTAGCCTGGCATTTACAGGCAATGGGCGACCAACCCGTCTTAATCAGTCGACTTGGTAACGATGAGCTGGGGGAGCATATTCAACAGGCGGTGAAAGACTGGGGATTGTCTGCCGCGACCTTACAACTCGACAGAGAACACCCCACCGGGCGAGTGAATGTCAGTTTCAGCGATGGCGAGCCAGCCTACGACATCGCTGAAGGCAGCGCCTGGGATTTCATCGATTATCCGGCAGTGAATGACTTGCCAGCAAAGGGCCTGTTTTATCATGGCTCTTTGGCAGTTCGCAGCGAGACCAGTCATCAGACACTGCAGAAACTGACCGAAAATCCGGACTATGAAATTTTCGTCGATGTGAATCTGCGCAGTCCCTGGTGGCAGAAAGATGATGTGTATCAGTGGCTGGAGCAGGCGCGATGGGTCAAACTGAACCAGCATGAACTGGCTGAACTTGGATTCCGCAGTGCTGATCTGCACCAGGATATGACGAGAATGCATACGCATTTTCACCTGGAGCAGCTGATAGTCACCTGCGGTGAAAAAGGGGCCATCGTCAGAGATACCGAAGGCGAGTTCCACTTGGTCAAGCCAACCCTGAATGAACACGTGGTTGATTCAGTCGGCGCGGGTGATGCGTTTACCGCGATGTATATCCACGGTCTGCTGCATGGCTGGGATATCGACACCACCCTGCATGAGGCCCAGGCCTTTGCATCCAAGGTGGTCGGACTGCGTGGTGCCATCTGTGATGATTTGGAATTCTATCGATAAATCAATATCTAACAGAGAATAATTAAACCATAATCTATGTACGAACAACAGGCTCACAAACTGCTCAATGAAATCCTGAACGAGATAGAGGCGGGTATCTCCAAGCAGGATTTGCGTTACTTCTATACACGTCTGGGGGCGAATTTTTACGCAATTCACTCACTGTTCGAGCGACTCTATGGTGACCGTGAGGATTTCAAGCAGCAGGCACAGCGTCTGGTCGAAACCATGGCCTGGCAATATATTCGCCGGCCTGAAGATTTACGTCGTCGTGATATTGAACGTGAAGCTGATCATAACTGGTTCCTGAGCCAGAACTGGGTGGGTATGGCTTTATACAGCCATGGTTTTGCCGTTGACTTGAAAGGCATGGAAAGCCATCTCAATTATTTCCAGGAACTCGGCGTTAACATGGTGCATATTATGCCGATCATGCAATGTCCTCGCGGCAGCAGTGATGGTGGTTATGCAGTCAGTGATTTTCGTCAGATAGATGACCGTGCAGGCACGATTGATGATTTGCTGCATCTGTCACGCGCCATGCATCAGCGCGACATGCTGCTGACCATGGATGTGGTGCTCAACCACACCTCGAATGAGCATGAGTGGGCGCAAAAGGCGAGACAGGGCGATAATAGCTTTCAGGACTATTACTACACCTTCGAGAACCGCAATGTGCCGGATATGTTCGAACAGAGCATGCCTGAAGTTTTCCCTGAAACTTCGCCCGGTAATTTCACCTGGGATGAGGAGATGGGCCGCTGGGTGATGACGGTGTTCAACAATTACCAGTGGGATCTCAATTATTCCAATCCGGCTGTGTTTATTGAAATGCTGGATGTGATTCTGTTCTGGGCCAACCGGGGGGCAGATATACTGCGGCTCGATGCGGTGGCCTTTTTGTGGAAGAAAATCGGCAGTACCTGCCAGAATGAACGCGAGGCGCATCTGATTCTGCAATTGCTCAAGGATTGTTGTCAGGTCACCGCCCCGGGGGTCCTTTACATAGCCGAGGCGATCGTGGCTCCGGTGGAAGTCACCAAATACTTCGGTGAAGATGCGGTGATCGCCAAGGAATGTGAAATTGCTTATAACGCGACTTTCATGGCGCTGATGTGGGATGCGGTGGCCACCAAAAATGCCAAGCTGCTTAATCAGGGTATTAAGAGCCTGCCGGTCAAACTCGAACGGGCCACCTGGCTCAACTACATCCGTTGCCACGATGATATCGGTCTCGGTTTCGATGACAGAGATATTGATCTCGTCGGTTACGAGCCTGCCGGACATCGCAAGTTTTTGATCGATTACTTTATGGGCCGCTATGACAACTCCCATGCCCGCGGACTGCCTTTCGGTGAGAATGAAAAAACCGGTGATGCCCGCATATCCGGGTCTCTGGCTTCGCTGGTAGGCCTTGAATATGCCCTCGAAAACAACGATATCGAAGCAGAAGAAAATGCCATCAAGATCATTTTGCTGCTGCATAGTCTGGTTATGTCATTCGGCGGCATTCCGCTTCTGTACTATGGCGACGAATTAGGCACCATCAATGATGTGTCTTTTCTGTCTGATCCGCATAAAAAAGGCGATTCCCGCTGGGTGCACCGTCCGGTTATTGATTGGGAAAAAGCTGAACTGCGTAACCAGCCCGGTCATTATCAATTCGAGATCTTTTCTGCGCTTAAACGGATGATTGCGGTACGCAAAGAAATCGATGCTTTTGCCGATTTTAATAACCGGGAACTGATTGATGTCGGCAATGAGCATTTATTTGTCTTTGAGCGCTACAACATCACCCGTCAACTCGACAAAGTGCTGGTTGTCGCTAACTTTAACGACAAACCGCAACATCTTAATCTGGATAACTTGATAGGTTGGGGGGCGCCGCAGCATGGACAACTGTTTGATTTGTATAGTGGTCAACAACCGGAAGTGTTCAAAAACATACTGGTGATCCCGGCATTCAGTTTTTATTGGTTACAAGAAGCCTGATTAGTGATCGTTGACGGTACAACGCTCGCAATGACGACGACCCGTTAATAAAAAGGCAACGGTTTTCCTGTGCCGAGCAAAAAAGTGATATGCCCTGTCAGCGAGTGGTCGAATTAGTGGCCAGCGTAAAATGCGAAGCCAGCGATGATGATTCACCAGTTGCCAGGCTTTAACGGTGACATCCAGACCGGTCAGCCATTCACCATTGGCATCAAGCCCATGCAGGAATTTCTCTGCCTGATGCGGGTCTAGTTTTGGGTAGCGTTCACTAAAGTCAGGCGCGTGAATATCTTCCAGTTGCAGAAGACCGCGATGATCTTTTTGTCTTAATGACGCAATTTCCTTCACGCATAGTGGACAGTGGCCATCATAGAATAAGGTCAGTTGTATTTGTTTTGACATGATCTGTTCCGTTTATTTCACATCAGTCTGACACTCAGGGCGTAAAAAAATGATCAAAACAGGACTCGTCTGGTTTAACAATGATTGCCGCGTGCATGACAATCCGGTGCTGCTCGAGGCCAGTCTTAATTGTGAGCGCCTGATCTGCCTGTTCTGTAATGACAGTCACTGGGATAAGGCAACCGGGCTCAATGCCAAAGCGATGGGTGACAATCGTCGTCAGTTCATGAATCAGACCCTGCTGGATTTGTCCTCTCAGCTGGCCAAGCGCGGACAGTCTCTCATCATACTGAGCGGAGATCCGGTCGAGATTATCTCCAGTCTCATCACTCGCTTTGATGTCGGTGCCGTTTATCGCAGTCAGCACGTGGGTGTGTTTGAAAATCGCCAGTGGCAACACCTCAGGGCTGACTTTCCCCGGCTTCTATTCGAGTCAATGCCGTCTCATACCTTGTTCCGGCCTGAACAGTTACCGTTTTCGGTACAGGATTTGCCCGGTAGTTTCAGCCAGTTCAGAAAGCAGGTGGAAGAGATTGATATTGACCCACCGCTGGTCATGCCTAAATCGTTGCCACCGGCAATAGAAAGTCTCAATGCCGAGTCGGAGGCGGTGCTGGTAAAACCCCGAACAACTGCCGCGTTCGAGGGTGGTGAGAGCGCGGCTTTAGCGCACCTTGAGGATTATTTTTCAGGCACTGACCCTGCCCACTACAAAGCGTGGCGTAATGAACTCGATGGCTGGCACAACTCCACCAAGTTCTCCGCCTGGCTCGCCAACGGCAGTCTGTCGGCCAGGCGCCTTATTCAAAGGCTGATGCGTTATGAAAAGCAGCAAAAAGCCAATGAGTCCACTTACTGGATTTATTTCGAGCTGCTGTGGCGTGAATATTTTCAATGGGTGGCAATCAAGATCAGGCACAAACTGTTCAGTGCCGGCGGCATCGCTGACAGACAGGTTCGTTGTTGCTTTTACCCCGAGCGCTATCAGAAATGGTGCCACGGTAATACACCTTACCCACTGGTTAACGCACTGATGAAACAACTCAATGAGAGCGGTTACATGAGCAATCGCGGCCGACAGATTGTGGCCAGTTGTTTTGTGAATGAACTGCAGCTCGACTGGCGGTTTGGCGCGGCTTATTTTGAACAGCAACTCATCGATTATGATGTCGCCTCCAACTGGGGTAATTGGCAGTACATCGCCGGTGTGGGTATGGATCCACGGGGTGGCCGTCATTTTAATATTGATAAGCAAACCCGACAGTATGACCCTGACGGGCAGTTTATTCGTAAATGGCACGGTGAAGTCACGAGTCCTCAACTGGATTCACTGGATGCAGCAGACTGGCCTATTCTGCCACCCAAGAAACCCTGATGCAGCGTACTGAGATTAACCTGGTCTGGTTCAAGCGGGACTTGCGCCTGACTGACCATGAACCGCTGAAAGCAGCCAGCCATTCACCTCTGCCAGCCATCTTGCTCTATGTGATTGAACCCATGCTGCTGCAGGACCCCCATTACAGTCTCAGGCACTGGCGTTTTATCTGGCAGTCACTAACGGCTATGCAACAGCAACTGGGCAAGCATCATCAGCTTGTAGTGGTTCAGAGTGAGATGCTGGATCTGCTTAGTGAGCTGAGTCAGACATTTCGCATCAAACAGATTTTCAGCCACCAGGAAATCGGTCTCGCCAATACTTTTGATCGCGATCTGAAAGTGACGTCCTGGTGCCGGCAAAATGACGTCGAATGGAGAGAATTCCCCTGCGGTGCGGTGGAGCGTGCCAAACCCAATCGCGATGACTGGGATAAGCACTGGCAAAGGGTGATGCGGGCTGACTTGCAGCAGCCTGACTGGTCGCGTCTGCAAACACTGGCATGGCAAAACAAGCCCAACTGGCAGCCACCCAAGGCATGGACTGAGGCCAACCCGGCATTTCAGCAGGGTGGAAGCCATTTAGCATGGCAGACACTCGAGAGCTTTTACCGGGGCAGGGGACAGGATTATTACCGCCGGCTTTCCAGTCCCTCAGCTAGTCGTGAAGCCTGCAGCCGGATGTCAGCTTACCTGGCTTGGGGGAATATCAGCCTGCGGGAAATGTATCAGCATCTGCTCAGTCACTGGCACGACCGTGGCTGGCGCCGCAGTCTGGTGGCGCTGTCTTCCCGTCTGCACTGGCATTGTCACTTTATGCAGAAATTTGAAAGTGAATGTGAAATGGAATTCAGACCAGTCAATCGCGGCTATCAGTCCTTTCCCTATCGCGATGATCAGCAGGTTGAAGCCGATTTAGCGGCCTGGAAGCAAGGCAGCACCGGCTTTCCATTGGTTGATGCCTGCATGCGCTGTCTGCATCAAACTGGTTATATCAACTTTCGCATGCGTGCGATGCTGGTGAGTTTTCTCAGCCATCACCTGTTAATTGACTGGCGCCATGGAGTGACCCATCTGGCACAGCTGTTTCTTGACTTTGAACCGGGCATTCACTATCCCCAGTTTCAGATGCAGGCCGGTGTTACAGGGACTAACACCATTCGTATTTACAATCCGATAAAGCAGAGTCAGGAGCAAGACCCCAACGGTATTTTCATTCGCAAGTGGTGTCCGGAACTCAAAGACTTGCCTGATGATTTATTGCATGAACCCTGGCTGTTAACGCCGATGGAGCAGCAGATGTATCAAGTCACGCTGGGAAAGGAGTACCCCGAACCGGTGATTGAGTATCAGACACAGGCGAGACAGGCACGGGAACTGCTCTGGTCATGGCGTAAAAATAATGAAGTACAGCGTGAGAACCAGAGAATTCTCAAGCGCCATGTGCGACCGCGCACTGAAGACAGACGCATTTGAGTCTGAATCAGCTCGGGTGCATACTGAAACTGTCGCTTTCACAGAAGGGAGGTCTTTGTGATGCTCAGGGCGATTTTGTTTGATATCAGCGGTGTGCTGCACGTGGATAAACGACCTATCCCCGGCGCCGTTGAGACGGTAGCCAGATTACATAATGAGGGCATACCAGTTCGCTTTGTCACCAACACCTCACGCTCGACCAGCCAGGCCATTTTTAATAGCCTGCAGAAAATGGGGTTTGAAGTGAGGCAGGAAGATATCTTTACCGCGCCAGTCGCGGTCAAACAGGTGTGCGCGCAGCGTGGACTCAGGCCTTACTTTCTCATTCACCCGGATCTCGAAGCTGAGTTCGAAGATATCAATCAACAGGAGCCGAATGCTGTCGTACTGGCTGATGCCGCTGATCGTTTTGATTATGCCCATCTCAATAAGGCCTTCTCTCTACTGATTACCGGCGCTCCACTATTAGGTATTGGTCGCAACCGCTATTTCAAGAGCGGCGGTCAACTGCAACTTGATGCTGGCCCTTTTATCGAAGCGTTGGAGTACGCAGCTGACATAAAAGCCGAGATCCTGGGTAAACCTGCTGCCGGTTTTTTCCATGCTGCAGTGACTTCTCTGGGTTGCAAACCCGAAGAAGTGCTGATGATAGGCGACGATGTGGAAGCGGATGTGATTGGGGCGATCGAAGCCGGCCTCCAGGCCTGTCTGGTTCGCACCGGTAAGTACTTGCCCGGTGACGAGAACAAGGCCGGGCTGGCTGCGGTGGCTGATTCGGTGGTGGACGCTATCAGAGATGTTTTTTATCAGAGCAGTGAGGCGGCTGAGACCTGACTCAAACGACTCGGGCCCAGAGGTTATGATCATCATCAGGCTCTTTTAACTCCACCTCAACGGTTTCACCTATCTTGAGACGTATCATATCGACGATAAAAACCGGCCCATCGATGTCAGGGGCATCCGCTTGTTAAAAACTTTCTGTGTGATAGCGGTAACAGCGCAAGCTCTCTGACCAGTAATCAAGAGGTAGTCCGGCTTTGCGTTTCAGCGCTGCAACAAACTGTTCCGGGCTATGTAAAGATTCCCAGACTGCAGGCAAAAAGGTCGCCCTATGATGCTCGTCTTCCAGAATCAGACCATCCTCACCGGCCCTGAGCTGATTCAGCAGTGCGTGCTCAGACTGGCATACGATCGGTTCTGGTCGACTGAGTACCGATATATGCACATCCAGTTCGTCGACAATATCGACCGTGACCGGATCAAAGCGCATATCCTTAAAGGCCGCAGCAAAGGCATTGTAAGCGACATCATTAGCCAGAGGCCGATAAGCTTCCAGTGTGCCGATACAACCATGCAGGGCGCCAGCATGATACAGCGTGACAAAACTGGCCCGCTTCGTATTAACACTGCCAGGCAGACTTGTCAGCTCCAGCGGCATGACAGCCTCATGCTGGAGACCGTATTTGATGGCATCACGGGCAATTTTGCGTAGCAGAAAGCGATCGGGCCGGGTAATCATGACTATTGGAACAAGTAGGCGCCGTAACCCACTACACTGTCGCGTTTACCGGCAGTATCGCCGGAATTTCTCAAATCCAGAATCTGACCCTGCATCTGATGCTGGCGTGCATAGAGCAGCAGGCCGTTAATACCGACACTGCCACAGGCATGGTAGCCGTCGATCACATGATTATCCATGCTGATGATGGCCTGAGAGGTTTCGGCGTCAACCTCACAGGCACTGTCATAATCAAGGTAATGACTTAAGTCAGAGCTGATAACGACTACTGTTTCTGGGCCGTCCCAGAGTGTATCGAGCACTTCGGCGACCAGTTTTGGACTGGCATGTCCGGCTACGATGGGCACGATTTTGAAGTCATCAAGCAGATATTGCAGAAAAGGAAGTTGCACTTCCAGGCTGTGCTCTTTGGCATGAGCCTGCTCAAGCACATGGACACCTTCGATTTTGATGATCTCGCTTTCAGCGTGGCGGTCGACGGGTATCAGGCCCATAGGCGTCTCGAACCAGTCAACTGAGGAAACCGCTAGCCCCTCGAAGGGTACCCGGTGGGAAGGTCCGATCAGCACGACGCGTTTGATAATGTCTGTGCGTGCTTCAAGATGTTTATAGGCGCTGGCAGCGACCTGGCCGGAATAGACATAGCCGGCGTGGGGAACGATCAGTGCTTTTGGCGCAATATCTGATCGGACATGACTGGCCTGCAGATTGCGGGCAATCATGTTGCTGAGTTTATGGGCATCAGCCGGGTAAAACAGGCCGGCGACGGCGCTGGGGCGAACGATTTCCATGGCAACCCTCCGCTTATCGGCGTAATATTAATAAGTATCGTCTTATCAATGCTTTATTGCAATATCTCCAGCGCGTGTAACTGCGTTATGAATCAGAATAATGCCCACACTGATGCGTTTTCCGATGCCGTCCCCACCAAGTACTGGCACGTCCTTGAGGATGGTCGCGTGCAGTGCGATTTATGTCCGCGCTTTTGCAAATTACATGAAGGTCAGCGCGGACTCTGTTTCGTACGCGCCAATCATCAGGGGCAGGTAGTACTGACAACCTGGGGACGCTCCAGTGGTTTTGTCATTGACCCCATCGAAAAGAAACCGCTGAATCATTTTCTGCCGGGAACGCCTGTGCTGTCATTCGGCACCGCGGGGTGCAATCTGGCTTGTAAGTTCTGCCAGAACTGGGATATCAGTAAATCGAGAGAAATGGACACGCTGATGGACATGGCCACCCCAGAAAAGCTGGCTGACAAAGCAAAAGCGCTCAGTTGTCGGAGTATCGCATTCACCTACAATGATCCAGTGATTTTCCACGAATATGCGATTGATGTGGCGCGGGCATGTCATGAAAAGGACATAAAAACAGTAGCGGTCACGGCAGGCTATGTGAGCCCGGAACCACGTGCAGAGTTCTATCGATATATGGACGCAGCTAATGTTGATCTAAAAGCCTTCAGCGAACGCTTTTACAAGAAAATCACCGGTTCACATCTGCAACCTGTCCTTGAAACACTCCAATATCTGAAGCACGAGACCGATGTCTGGTTTGAACTGACGACGCTGTTAATTCCCGGTGAGAATGATTCTGAAAAGGAAATTACCGAGATGTGCCAGTGGGTTGTTGAGCACTTGGGAACGGATGTCCCGATGCATTTCAGCGTGTTCCACCCGGACTGGAAAATGATGGATAAACCATCAACACCTCTCCAAATTGTGCGCGGGGCCAGAGATATGGCGCTTGCTCAGGGTGTACGCTACGCCTATGTGGGTAACATGCACGATATTAAGGCAGACAGTACCTGGTGTCATCACTGTGGCAACTTGTTAATTGGACGTGACTGGTATCAATTATCAGCCTGGCAACTGGATGAAAAAGGCTGTTGTCTCAATTGTGCTAAGCCCTGTGCGGGCGTTTTTGAGGCTTCCCCCGGTCACTGGGGAGCCCGACGCATGCTTGTAGATATGGCTTGAGCCTGGAGAGGAGCAATGTTGAAGCTAGGTTTATCTTTAATTGGTGTGTTGGTTCTTTTATGGGGGCTTATTCGTCTCTATCGGAAGTTGAAAGCAGTTAAGCTCGGTCTGACACCCAGAAAAACCCTGATGGATAAGCTGGTTCGGGAGTTTAAGTTTCAGTTGGATATGGCAGTGGGTGATGCTTATGAAGCACATCCTCATGTACGACTTGCTGATCTGTTGGTTATGGAGACTACCAAGGGTAGAAAAGCGCTTGATATCAAATCCCGGATTGAGACAACGTCGACTGATCTGGTTCTGACTGAGAAAGCCACAGGTAAAATCGCCTGTGTGCTCATTCTGATTCATCAGGAAAAACTGGGCAGTCGCCAGAAGTTCATCCGTGAGATCTGTCAGCAGGGCAAGTTGCCATTTCAAATATTTGATGTCAATAATGCCTACAGTGAAAAACAAATTCGTCAGGAAATCACGATGTTGCTTGAACCGACGGTTCGACTGGAAGATAGCCCGGCTCATGAGATTAAAATCTATCTTGAGCCTGAACAGCGTCGCCAACAAGAGCCCAGCGTCCCTGAACAGTCTGTGCCTGCTCAGCATAGTGC
>CAYMEE010000020.1:0-6648 GCA_964389455.1 uncultured Methylophaga sp.
TGATTGCGGCCTTGGTGGCGCTGTACAAAGAAAACGCCAGCACACTGACGCCGGACCCGCTGGTGTCTGCGGTCTATGACTCGCATCCGCCGGCGGCATTGAGGATTGCACACCTGCAATCGGGGACTGCATAAGATGCGCTTGCTGCTGTTATCACTGGCAGTTGTCTTCAGCGGCAGCGCCATGGCGCAAAGCGGCAAGGCGCTGCATGATGCAGCCTGTATGGAATGTCATGCTTCATTGGGAGGCGGGGATCCCTACGAGTTGTATCAGCGGGATGACCGCAAGGTCCGTTCGCTGCAGGATCTGCAAAGCCGCCTGCAGTTTTGCATGCGGGCAGCCGATGTCAGCTGGGACAGCGATCAGCAGAAAGCGGTGGTGGATTATCTCAACAGCCGTTTTTATCGCTTCTAGGCGAAATTGACGCGGTTGCGGCCATCGGCTTTGGATTGATACAGGGCCCGGTCAGCGCGCTCGATTAAGTCTCTCGGTGTATCTCCAGCCTGCAGGTGTGTAATACCGATCGAGACGGTCACCTGACCGATAGATTCCTCACTGCCTTTTTTCTTGAGCCGGCTGGCAGCGAATGTCTCACGAATCTTTTCTGCCAGCATGAAGGTTTCCTCGAGGCTGCTGTGCAGGAAAATCATGGCCATTTCCTCGCCGCCAAAACGCGCGGCAATATGCATATCATCTCGATGGGCATTCAGAATTGAAGCAAAATACTGCAGGACCTTATCTCCCAGCAGATGCCCGAATGTATCGTTGAGTCGTTTGAAATGATCGATATCAAACAAAGCCAGTGAGAAGGTCATGTCCCGATCCTGACAGAGATGACTCAGCTCACGGTTAAAGGTGCCACGGTTAAGTAGCCCGGTCAGACCATCGGTACGGGCGGACTGTTTAACTGCCTCCAGCTCCTCACGCAGTTTCATGATTTCCTGCGATGAGCGCACCAGTTCACTTTTAAGTTCATGGCTGCTCTGGGTCAACTGTTGAGTGTTGCTGAGAATCTCGGTAACAAGGCCTTTGAGTTCCTGGAGATCATTACACTGCTCCAGCATTGATTGACTCTGGCTTAGACCCGAGCTGCAGGTGGTGGCTGTTGCCTCGACACGGTTGATATTCTGCAAAGTATTGTCCACCACCAGTTTCAAGCCATTGTTGGTGTGAGTCAGGCGCTCCGGCATGCCCATCAGCACATACTTTTCATAAAGGTATTGGGTAACTTCGGCGGTGATCGGCTGGTTTTTACTGAGGCGGCTGTCGATAGCGTTGACAAGTTCAGCATTCTCACCGGAGACATACTCGTACCAGACCGCGTAATTGACCGGGTTTACCGGGGTTTTGTGCTGATTCACAAGAGGAAGTGTACGCCGAAGGTTTTCTGATGCCTGTTGAAATTCGTGTTCGTAGACGGGGGGAAACGACGTTACTTTGCTCACGCGTGGCTCTCAATATGAATTAACCTAACATGAGCTAGGAGAGTTACCTAAATCCGCAGGAATATCAAGTCTGTTTTGTTTTTAAGGCGCTTCTTGCCAGCATCGCGGCGAGCACAACGGTAATAACCGGGATCGCCTGCATCATAAGCTGACTGGATACGGCGACCAGTGCTGCCAGCAGGGTCAGCATCAGAAAACTGATCATGACAATGTTCTGTATCCAGTTATTCCCGGCCAGAATCGTACCCAGTTGACTGGCAGGGGCATGGAGCTGAATCAGCGCATTGAGCGGAATGATAAATAAACCGCCAAAGAAGCCGAAGCTGAGAATCGCCAGCGCAAACGCCGGTGTCGAAGCCAGTAATGGCATGATGAATAACACCAGGCACATACCCACGGCGCCGGCAGGAATCAGGCTGGTTTTAATATGCCCTTTGCGGCCGGTGCCGGCGACCAGCGAACCGACAATAATGCCGACCCCGGAACAGGCCAGCAGGCCCTGAATAATAATGGTGTTGTCTTCGGCAAGTACGATCTTGGCAAATGCCGGGAAGGTAGCCAGAAAGGTCTGGGAAATACCCCAGAACATGGATAGACCGAGAATGGCATACCAGATGATCGGGTTGCGATAAAGCCGCGTCAGGTTCTCCCGCAGAATATGCCCGCGCCGGTAGCCTTGCCAGTCAAAGCGTTGCTCGGGCAGTGCCGATGCCGTCATTGGCAGGCGGCAAGCGAGTACGAATTCAATCACGCTAAACACAACCAGCAACCAGCCTATTGGCGCAATATGCTGAATCAGTTCTGCTTCATTGCGGTAGCTTTGCCCGCTCAGCTTTGTTTCAAACAGGATGGTGAAAATAAAGATGCCACTCAAAATCGCCACAATCGTGGTGGCTTGAATAAAGCCGTTAGCCGGTGCCAGCCTTTCATTGCCGGCAAGTTCGCGGATATAACCATACTTGGCGGGGGAGTAAAGCGCGCTTTGAGCCGCCAGCAACAGGGTCAGTGCAAAGGCGAATAAAAACCAACCCTGATAATAAGCCAGTGTGATCAGCAACGTGATTAAAATCGCGGCAAAAGCCGTGGCGCGCATAAGATGCGGCTTGGCAAAACGGTCGGAAAGATAACCGGCGGGTGTAAACAAAAGAATGAAAGGCAGCAGGATCAGGGCGTTGACGATCGCGGTCAGTCCCACCTGGGTGGCATCATCATAGATTTTAAAAATCGTGTTCTGAATCAGTATTTTGTGACCCAGATCGACCATCGCATTGATAAAAGCGACGGCAAGAAAACTCATAAAGCCGGGTAAGCCGGCAGTTTCCAGCAGATTGGATTTTTTCACGAAATAGTCTTCAGCCGTCAGTCATCTTTAAGCCGCACTGCCAGGACATCGCAGTGAGCATGATGCAAAACTGCATTGGCAGTAGAGCCGAGCAACATTTTAATGCCATGACGACCATGAGAACCGACGACTATCAGGTCAGCCTGATTTTCATCTGCGATACGCACCAGGTTATGGCCGGGACTGCCGCATTCGACCCATTGCTGAGAAGCGGGGATGCCCATTTCTTCGGCCAGTTTGACGAGCTGTTTTTTTCCGGCTTCGAGCAGCGCTTCACGCATATCGATATCCACGCTGATCATCGGCTCATAGGCAAAATCGGTGAGCGGGAAGTCTTCCACGATATGACAGATACTGAGCTTGGCATTGTTACGTGCTGCCAGCGCCTGTGCTTTACTGCAGACTTCTTCAGTGTGGCTGGAAAAATCCACGGCGATCAGAATGTGCTGATAATCAGAATCCATGTGCGCTCCTCCAACAAAAAAGGGCGGTGAACCCGCCCTTTCATTGTATGACTTTAGTCGTTATCTAGAAACCGTTCGGCATCCAGGGCCGCCATACACCCGGCACCGGCTGATGTAATAGCCTGGCGGTAAATCGGGTCAGAGACATCACCCGCGGCAAACACGCCTGGAATACTGGTTTCGGTGCCTTTTTTGAGGATGATGTAATCATGCTGCATTTCCAGCTGCCCCTTGAACATGCTGGTATTGGGCTGGTGACCGATCGCCACAAACACGCCCTGCACCGACACTTCCTGGTCCTTGTTGTCTTTGGTGCTTTTGACCCGGATTCCGGTCACACCGGCGTCATCCCCGAGCACTTCATCCAGTACGTGATCCCAGAGGATTTCGACATTGCCTTCTTCCGCCCGTTTGAGCAGTTTGTTGCTCAGAATTTTTTCGGAGCGGAACGAGTCACGACGATGAACCACGGTGACTTTGGAAGCGATATTGGACAGGTAGAGCGCTTCTTCCACCGCGGTATTACCACCACCAATCACCGCGACCGGCTGACCTTTGTAGAAAAAACCGTCACAGGTTGCACAGGCAGACACGCCACGGCCTTTGAAATTCTCTTCTGACTCAAGTCCCAGATATTTGGCGGAAGCACCGGTCGCAATAATCAGCGCATCGCAGGTATATTCGCCGGCATCACCAATCAGACGAAACGGACGCTGGCTGAGATCAGCGGTATGGATGTGGTCGAACACGATTTCAGTACCAAAACGCTCGGCATGACGCTGCATACGCTGCATTAATTCCGGACCTTGCACGCCTTCGTCATCACCCGGCCAGTTATCGACGTCAGTGGTGGTAGTCAGCTGACCACCCTGCTCGATACCGGTGATGAGGACCGGTTCCAGTGCCGCCCGTGCCGCATAAACCGCAGCGGTGTAACCGGCAGGACCTGAGCCCAGAATTAATAATCGACAGTGTTTCGCGTCTGCCATGAGGGTTGCCTCCAAAGGATGTTAATCGAGTAGCACGTAGAGTAACCACTGCTGTGACTTTGGACAAGCATCTTAGTTCAAAAGCTGTGTTAAAATCAGACGTTAATTTATTGGCTGAGTTGGAAATATCACCGTGGCACAAGCGACAAGAGTCAATGACAAAGAGAAACAGAATGAAGCGAGCGGCGCAGTCGGCTTCCGGCTGCGTGAAGCAGCCCTGATTCTGGCTGTGGCGCTGGCCGCCTATCTGCTGCTGTCATTAGGGAGCTATGAGCCCACCGATCCGGGCTGGTCGACGACTGGCGCTGATGATTTCGTTGCCAACAGTGGTGGTATCGTCGGTGCCTGGCTTGCTGATGCACTTTTGTATGGTTTTGGTTTCCCGGCTTACTTATTCCCCTTCATGGTTGGCTTTTCCGGCTGGTTGCTATTCAGCTGGGGCAAGCGTGCTGACAGTGCTGACGCCCTGCATTTCTGGATTCTGAAAATGGCCGGTTTGCTGATGGCACTGGCCGCAGCCAGTGGTCTATCCTCACTTAGTCTGACGCAATATGCCCAGCTAATGCCGATGGGAGCTGGAGGGGTACTGGGCGAAGTCGTTGGCCATGGTTTTGAATCCGTCTTCGGTGCCTCCGGCACCAGCCTGTTATTGCTGGCGGTACTGCTGACCGGTGTGACGCTGTTTACCGGCCTGTCATGGCTGATGGTGATCGACAAGCTGGGCAGTGTGGCAATGATCGCCGTGGTGCATATCAGCCGCTGGCTGCGTGACATTAAAGAAGACCTGCAGGCTCGCCGCACCCGTCAGCAACGGGAGGAAACCTTCCGCGAGCAAAAAGAAAAAATGCAGCACAAAGCCAAGGTTCGGATTGAGCCGGTGCTGGATAAAAAAGAACCTAGCAAGCGGGAAGAAAAAGAAAAGCAGGTACCGCTGTTTGAAACGCCGGATGCCCCCGGCATGCCGGCGCTGGCGTTACTGGATATGCCCAAGGCCAGTCAGAGTGCCTACAGTGAAGAAGTCTTACAGGCCCTGTCGCGTCAGGTTGAGCTCAAACTGAAAGACTTCGGTGTGGACGTGCAGGTGGTGGAAGTGCAGCCCGGTCCGGTGGTTACCCGCTTTGAACTGCAGCCGGCCCCCGGTATCAAGGTCAGCCGTATCAGTGGCCTGGCAAAAGATCTGGCCCGTGCATTATCAGTCAGCAGTGTCCGTATCGTTGAAGTGATTCCCGGCAAACCGGTGGTGGGCCTTGAAATTCCCAATGAAACCCGGGAAATCGTGCGCCTGCGTGAAATTCTTGCCTGTGACGATTATGAGAACAGCAAATCTTTGTTGGAACTGGCCTTAGGTAAAGACATTGCCGGCCGACCGACAGTAGCCAACCTGGAGAAAATGCCGCACCTGCTGGTGGCGGGGACCACCGGCTCCGGTAAGTCGGTGGCGGTCAACGCCATGATCCTCAGCATCCTCTATAAGGCGACACCGGAACAGGTGCGCATGATCATGGTTGATCCGAAGATGCTGGAATTGTCGGTCTATGAAGATATTCCGCATTTGCTGGCGCCGGTTGTTACTGACATGAAAGAAGCCGCCAATGCGCTGCGTTGGTGTGTGGCAGAGATGGAGCGGCGATATCCGCTGATGGCCGCTCTGGGAGTCAGGAACATCGCCGGTTACAACAAAAAAGTCCGTGATGCGATTGAACGTGGTGAACCTATTAAAGACCCGACTATTGATGTTGAGCCGGGTGAAGTCGCACCCACCCTGGAGCCTTTGCCCTTTATCGTGGTTGTGATCGACGAGCTGGCCGATATGATGATGGTGGTCGGCAAACAGGTCGAGGAATTGATTGCAAGGCTGGCACAGAAAGCGCGTGCCTCAGGGATTCACCTGATCCTGGCGACTCAGCGGCCGTCGGTGGATGTCATCACTGGTCTGATCAAAGCCAATATCCCGACCCGAATTGCTTTTCAGGTCTCGTCCCGTATCGATTCTCGAACTATTCTGGATCAGATGGGTGCTGAGCAACTGCTCGGGCAGGGTGATATGCTCTATCTGCCGCCGGGCAGTGGGCTGCCGGAGCGGGTACATGGCGCTTTTGTTGATGATCATGAAGTCCACGCCGTGGTCGAGCATCTGAAGAAAATGGCGGCACCAAATTACCTGGAAGAGATTACCCAAGATCCGGCTGGCGATGACGGTGAGGGCGGTCTGGGCGACCCCAGCGATGCCGAGTCCGACCCCTTGTATGACCAGGCTGTTCAGATTGTCACCGAAAGTCGGCGTGCCTCGGTTTCGGGCATACAGCGCCGGCTTAAGATCGGCTATAACCGTGCAGCAAGAATCGTGGAAGCAATGGAAGCCGCCGGTGTGGTCTCTGCCATGCAGGGCAACGGCAGCCGCGAAGTGC
>CAYMEE010000020.1:6748-41333 GCA_964389455.1 uncultured Methylophaga sp.
ATGGAAGCCGCCGGTGTGGTCTCTGCCATGCAGGGCAACGGCAGCCGCGAAGTGCTGGCACCGCCGCCTCGCGATTGATCATAGCGGAACCCCACCGCTATCCCGCAGTCTGCTCAATTAACACAGGACAATGGAGTCAGTGCATGACCTTGATTAAATCTTCAGCCCTGCTGCTGAGCTTTTTGTTTTCTTCTGTCGCTATCGCAGCCGACAGCGCGACCGAAAAGCTGCAGCAATTCGTCGATAATGTGCAGACATTTTCGGCGCATTTTGAACAGATGGTGATCGATACCGAAGGTAATTTGCTGGAAGAGGCAGAAGGTGAATTCCAGCTGGAACGGCCGGGCAAATTCCGCTGGGATTACCAGCAGCCCTATCCGCAGGAAATCGTCGCTGATGGCGAGAGAATCTGGTTCTATGATGTGGACCTGGAACAGGTCACCGTGAAGTCACAGCAGGAAGCCCTGGCAGATACGCCGGCCACGCTGTTGTCAGGCGAGGTTGTGCCAGCTGAAAAATATCACATACAGAACCTGCCTTCTGATGACGGCCGGCTCTGGGTTGAGCTGACGCCGAAAGAAGCGGATTCCAATTTTCAGGCGGTGACGCTGGTTTTTGATGGTGACACACTGGCGCAGATGATCATGCGTGACAGTTTTGATCAGCGTACCCGCCTTGTCTTCAGTGAGGTTGAAGAGAATCCGACATTCGATAAGAATTTATTCAACTTCACGCCGCCGGCCGGGGTGGATGTCGTCGGTGACAGTCAATAGAGAGTCAGCCTGATACGTGAGTTTATTTGATCAAATTGAGGCCGATCCGGCCAGCCGCCCGCTGGCAGATCGGATGCGGCCCAAAACCCTGGATGAATATATCGGCCAGACTCACTTGCTGGGGGCCGGTAAGCCGCTGAGGCAGGCGATCGCTTCCGGTCATCCGCACTCGATGATCTTCTGGGGCCCGCCCGGCACCGGTAAAACCACATTGGCCAAACTGATTGCCGGTTACTGTGATGCCGAGTTCATGACCATCTCCGCAGTACTGGCCGGTGTTAAAGAAGTCCGTGCTGCCGTTGCCCGCGCCCAACAACTGCAACAGGAGCAGGGGCGTCGTACCATGCTGTTTGTGGATGAGGTGCACCGCTTCAACAAATCACAGCAGGATGCGTTTCTGCCCTACGTCGAGGATGGGACTTTTACCTTTATTGGTGCCACTACCGAAAACCCCTCGTTTGAGCTCAATAACGCCCTGTTATCCCGTGCCCGAGTTTATGTCCTGAAATCGCTTGAAGCAGGCGATTTGCGCCAGATCATCGACCGGGCAATGGCGGATGATGAACTGGGTCTTGCAGGCCGGGGCATCCAAATCTCTGATGCCTTAAGGGATCAATTGGCACAAACCGCGGATGGTGATGGCCGCCGGGTGCTGAACCTGCTGGAAATCGCGGTCGACCTGGCTGACAGTAAAGGCCAGACCGAGGTGGATGAAAATGACCTGGCGGAAGTGCTGTCCGGTACGATTCGTCGCTTCGATAAAGGCGGTGAAGCCTTTTACGATCAGATATCGGCTTTGCACAAATGCGTGCGCGGTTCAGCGCCGGATGCAGCTTTGTACTGGTTGTGCCGGATGATCGACGGGGGCTGTGACCCGGTCTATCTGATGCGGCGGATTGTGCGGATGGCGGTCGAAGATATCGGTAATGCCGATCCACGCGGGCTACGTATTGCACTGGATGCCTGGGAGAGTTTCGACAAACTGGGTAGCCCGGAGGGCGAGCTGGCCATTGCTCAGGCTGTGGTGTATCTGGCCTGTGCTCCCAAGAGTAATGCAGTTTATGTGGCTTACAAAGCGGCCATGAACGATGCCAAAACGCATGGCAGCGCCGAAGTACCGGTGCATCTGCGTAATGCACCCACCAAGCTGATGAAAGAACTGGGTTACGGTAAAGAATATCGCTATGCCCATGATGAACCCGAAGCCTATGCGGCTGGCGAGCAGTACTTCCCGGATTCAATGCGGGATCGCAGCTACTACGAGCCGGTTAATCGGGGGCTCGAAATTAAAATTGCCGAGAAACTGGCCAGGTTGCGCGAACTCGACAAGCAATTTAAAGGCTGAGCTCAGCGCGTCGGATAAATATCAAAACGGGTATTTTTACTTTGCACACTGGCTGCCGGTTTCTGTTCACCGACAAACTCGGCACCTTTGGGGCGCTTCACCACCACTCGTTTACCGGCTTTTTCCCGGGCAATGGCCAGCAGTTCGCCACTGTCGATGTCGGCGCCGACCAGTTGATGCAATAACTGCATTTCCTTTTTGACTAGGGCGGATTTATCGCGACCGGGATACATTGGGTCCAGATAAATGACATCAGCCTGCAGTCCACCCGCAGCCAGTAAGCTAATAGCATTATCCTGATGTAGCTGCATCCGGGCCGCAATCTCGACAATGGCAGCGTCATCAGCAGCACGCCGGAGCGCATCATCAATCAGCAGGCTCATGATCTTGTTCTGCTCGATCATGGTGACTTCACATCCCAGACTTGCCAGCACAAAGGCATCACGGGCAAAGCCGGCAGTGGCATCAATGACGCTCGGCGTCTGGCCCTGTTTGAGCCCGACAGCGCGGGCGATGGGTTGCCCCCGGCCGCCGCCGAACTTGCGGCGGTGATCATATTTACCGCTACTGAAATCAATCGAGAAGGGCTGTTTGAAATCCGGCATTTTGAGTGCAAGCGTGTCCTCACTCAGCCAGAGCTGGCTGGCGTCCGGCTGGATAGTGGACAGCTCAAGGCCCAGACGATCAGCCAGTGCCTGAGCACGGCCAATCGCCTGATCATCCAATGCGACGATAGAAACCGGTTTGTCAGTCAAGAGTCGTTATAAACTCACCGAAAGCACGGCTACCGGTCGCGGCCTTGATGGTGTTGAGTGGTTTTTCAGTGATGGCATCAATCACTGAAACCGTACCGTTACCCCAGTTGGCCACATAAATGAGGCTGCCATCAGCCGAGGTATCGACACCTTCAGGGGTGTCTTCAACATCAACCGTGTTGGTGACCTGATGGGTCTCGATATCAATCACAGAAATGGTGCTGTCATCCTGGTTGGTGACATACAGTTTTTTACCATCCGGACTGACCACGGCGCAGTAGGGCCATTCACCAACAGGAATAGTGGTCACGACCTTGGCCGTATCGGTATCGATCACTGTCACATTATTGCTCTGTACAT
Source organism: uncultured Methylophaga sp. (assembly GCA_964389455.1). GTDB lineage: Bacteria > Pseudomonadota > Gammaproteobacteria > Nitrosococcales > Methylophagaceae > Methylophaga. The sequence goes on from CAYMEE010000020.1 coordinate 9,982, forward strand.
TGACGCTATAGATGAATCGTCCATCCGGCGTTATGGCCATACCGAAAGGAGATTTGCCAACGCTGATGCTGCGAACCACCTGGCCTGTTTCAAGATCAATAAAGGCCACCGCGTTATCATCCCGGTTAGCCACATAAAGCCGCTGTTTGTTCTCATCCAGCACCATACCGGCGGGGGATTGGCCGACGGTAATGGTCTGACTGATATCACCCGAGTCGGGCTCAAGAATGCTGATACGGTTTTCATACCAGTCAGCGACATAGATCTGTTCGCCTGTGCTGTCGGCAACAATACCGACCGGTCCGGCACCTACTTCAATCTGACGCAGTTCTTCCAGCGTCTTCAGGTCGATAACAGACACGGTACGGCTGTCCGGGTTAGTCACATAAGCCCGGCTGGTTTTTGCACTGACAGCGACACCGGCAGGCGCATCACCCACGGCGATTTCTTTGATGACTTTGCCGGCATCGACATCAATCACAGTGACATTGTCTGCCAGTTGATTGGTGATGAGGGCATATTGCTTATCTTCACCAAAGCAGCCCGTGAGAGTCAGGGCGAGCATCACAAAAAAGGCGACCCGAAACCGGGTCGCCTTTTTGCTTGGCTGATTCAGTGTGAACAGCATTATTTTTCCAGAATGGCTTTCAGGTTATTCAGACCTGCTGTAGCAACACCTTCGATCGCTTTCACAGCATCGTCGTCACTTTGGCCTTCCGGTACCGGAGGGTTGTCCATGAAAGAGCGATAGAATTTCGCTTTCCAGGTGACTTCCGAACCACCGTCTTTCGGTTTAACAGTCAGCCATGCTTTGTAGTTGTTAACAGGCAGAGTGTAATAAGGCGTGTCTTTGCTGTTATAGGTAATGGTTTTGACAACGCTCATTTCTTCGATGGTGTAGATCATCATCATTTTTTCGTTGTCGAGTTTGTCCAGCTCTTCTGTGATAGTTGGATTACCTTCCGCTTTCAGAGTCAGAACACGAATGTTGTCTTCTTTCATTTCAGTGCTGGCGACAGCAGGGTGCCAGTTATGCAGACCGCTGAAGTCACTGACGACTTCCCATACTTTTTCTGGGGCAGCGTTAATGAAAACGGTTTCTTTGACCTGCTGACGAGTTGGGCCGTGGGCCACTGCCAGCATTGGGACTACCATCAGGGCAGTTGCAAAGAATTGTAAAAACTTCTTCATCATATCTCTCCGATTTATTATGAATGCGTAAAGGACATTAGCACAGCGAGTCTGAACGGAATCTGAACAGATGCCAATGTGAATTATTCCCTTAAGACCAAAAACTGGTGCACACACTCTAGCCGATAAGCCTGTTTTTTTCCATAAGCCAATTTGACTTAGTGTGGCTTATTCACCAAAATTAACGACCTTTCATTTACGACTGATACTGCTGGAGAAACCTGTGCCACTGATAAAGATCAAGGACTTGCACTTTTATCGTGGTAACCGTGCCATCTTTGAAGGCGTCAACATCGATATTGAGCGCGGCAAAGTCACGGCTATTATGGGCCCGAGCGGCACGGGTAAAACCACGCTGTTGAAACTCATTGGTGGTCAGCTTCGTCCTGATAAGGGCACGATTGAAGTCGACGGTCAGAATGTTCATAAACTCTCCCATTCCGATCTCTATGAACTGCGTAAGCGGATGGGCATGTTGTTCCAGAGCGGTGCTTTGCTCACCGACCTCACCGTCTACGATAATGTGGCTTTCCCACTCCGAGAACACACCGATCTCCCAGAATCGATGATTCGTGACCTGGTGTTGATGAAACTGCAGGCGGTGGGCCTGCGGAATGCCCGCAATCTGCAGCCGGCCGAATTATCGGGCGGTATGGCGCGTCGCGTGGCTTTGGCCCGTGCAGTGGCACTGGAACCGATGATGATTATGTACGACGAGCCTTTCACCGGTCAGGATCCTATTTCTATGGGCACGCTGGTAAACCTGATCCACCGGATGAATGATGCGATGGGCTTAACCAGTATCGTGGTTTCTCATGATGTCGCTGAGACCGCTGAAATCGCTGATTACATCTATTTATTGTCTGGCGGAAAGATCATTGAGCATGGCTCACCGGTACAGCTGCGCCGCTCGGGGTCGCAGTGGGTACAGCAGTTTATGCAGGGCCTTCCGGATGGCCCGGTGCCATTCCACTATGCCGGACCGGAGTTTAAAGAAGACTTACTCAAGCCAGAGGAATATGCATGATTAAGCTGATTCGCAGTCTCGGCCGCTGGGGACTGGGCACCTTTGAACGGCTGGGCCGGGGCCATCTGTTTCTGATGCATATTCTGGCTGGTATACCGGGACTGTTTCTGCGTTTTTCGCTGGTGATTCAACAGGTTTATTCGGTCGGCGTACTGTCATTATTAATTATTCTGATTTCCGGCCTGTTCGTGGGTATGGTGCTGGGGCTGCAGGGGTATAATACGCTGGTGGATTTCGGCGCTGAGGAGTCACTCGGTGTGCTGGTGTCTCTGTCTCTGGTGCGGGAACTGGGACCCGTTGTCAGTGCCCTGCTGTTTGCCGGCCGTGCCGGTTCAGCGCTGACCGCAGAAATCGGCCTGATGAAGAGTACGGAACAACTGTCCGGCATGGAAATGATGGCGGTGGATCCAATTCGCCGTGTCATTGCACCGCGGTTTATGGCCGGTCTTATCTCCATGCCTTTATTGGCAGCCATCTTCAGCGCGGTAGGTATTATCGGCGCCTTCCTGGTAGGACACGGTCTGCTAGGGGTTGATGACGGCGCCTTCTGGTCACAGATGCAGGCCAAAACAGATTTTTACGATGACATCATGAACGGCGTCATCAAAAGTGTTGTGTTCGGGTTCGTTGTAACCTGGATTGCTTTGTTTGAAGGGCATGATGCCACACCGACTTCAGAAGGGGTCGGAAGAGCAACGACGCGCACAGTCGTGCACTCTGCGTTTGCGATTCTGGGGCTGGACTTTGTGCTGACTGCGTTGATGTTTGGAGATGAATAATAATGATGCAGAATAAGAGTACCGAAATTATTGTCGGGATGTTTGTTGCCGTGGGTATTGCTGCCTTGTTTATGCTGGCGATGAAAGTCAGCAACCTGGGTGACTTCAACGATGAGGCCGGTTACCAGGTCACTGCGGAATTCGAAAACATCGGCGGACTCAAGGTTCGGGCGCCTGTCACCATGGCCGGTGTGCGCGTGGGCCGGGTGGCATCGATTAATCTTGACCCGATGACTTACAATGCTGAAGTCACCATCAACATGTATTCCCAGTTCGATAATATTCCTTACGATACCTCTGCCAGCATCTATACTGCCGGTCTGTTGGGTGAGCAGTACATCGGCCTGGTGGCCGGTGCCGAAGAAGAATTTTTACAAGAGGGGGATGTCATAGACCTGACCCAGCCAGCTTTGGTGCTTGAACAGGTCATCGGACAATTCCTCTACAGCAAAGCGGAAGGTGATGAATAATGACCATGCTGAATAAAACAATGATGCAGGCGCTGCTGATGCTGGCAGCCATGATGCTGGCTTTCAGCCCCCTGAAAGCTTCAGCGGAGACCATGCCTGAACCGCAGGCGCTGGTTAAAAAAGCCTCTGACGATATGCTCAAAGCTTTGAAAGATAATGAAGCTGAGCTGGAAGCTGATCCCGAGAAAATCTATGATCTCGTTGAAGACATTCTGATGCCGCATTTCGATTTTGAAAAAATGTCGAAACTGGCACTGGGTAAAAACTGGCGTTCTGCCAATGCCGACCAGCGTGAGCGTTTTGTGGAAGAGTTCCGTCTGCTGTTGATCAGAACCTACTCCACGGCCATGCTCGAGTACACTGACGAAGAGATCAAAATGCTGCCGTTTCGTGATGACCTCAGCCGCAAACGGGTGACCGTGCCAATGGAAGTGGTTCAGAAAGGTGGTCCATCAATTGGTATGTCCCTGTCCCTGTACCAGAACAAACAGGATGACTGGAAGGTGTATGACGTCAAAATTGACGGCATCAGCCTGGTGACCAATTATCGCTCCAGTTTTGCTAACGAAATCCGCAGTGGCGGCATGGATCAACTGATTAAAGACCTGGCCGAACGAAACAAAAAAGTTAAAGCATGAGCGACTTATTTAGCATCAGCTTTGACGCTGACAGTCAGGTATACAATGTCAGCGGTGAGTTGACACTGGAAACGGCAAAAGCAGTATTGTCCCAGTCAACGAGCCAGTTTGACAGTGCCGCCAGGTTGGATATTGACCTAGCCAAAGTAACCCGCGCCGACAGTGCGGGTTTGGCTTTATTGGTGGCCTGGATGCGTCAGGCCGAGCAAGGAAGCAAGCCGATCGCGTTCCAGCATGTACCGACGCAGATGCTGGCGATTGCCAAGGCCAGTGCTCTGGATGAAATCTTACCTCTTAAATAGCCAAATCAAATAGATAACCTGATATGAAAGCTTCCGAAATAAAAGCCCTGATCGAAGCCGGCCTGCCTGATGCCGATGTTGAAGTGAAAGGCGATGACGGCCAGCATTTTGATGCCGTGGTAGTCAGTCCTTCCTTTGCTGGCAAGAGCCTGATTGAACAGCACAAGATGGTCAAAGCGACATTAGGTGACCGTTTTTCCAGTGGTGAACTGCATGCGCTGGGCCTTAAAACCTCTACCCCCCCGTTAAGCTGACGCGAGCCTGAAATCTAGACATGGATAAATTGATCATCAACGGTGGCGTCGCACTTGACGGCGAAATCCGTATTTCCGGCGCCAAAAATGCCGCGCTGCCTATCCTGATGGGGGCGCTGCTGGCAGACTCTCCGGTTCGTATCGGCAATGTGCCGCATTTGCACGATATCACCACGACTTTGGAGCTGCTGGGGCGGATGGGAGTGACCCTGACCGTTGATGAACGCTCCGGGGTAGTCATTGACCCCAGCACTTTGACTGATACCGAAGCCGCCTACGATTTGGTGAAAACCATGAGGGCGTCGATACTGGTTCTGGGCCCATTGCTTGCCAGACACGGCAAAGCCGACGTGTCGCTACCGGGTGGTTGTGCCATTGGTTCTCGCCCTGTTGATCTGCATCTTCGCGGCCTTGAGCAGATGGGCGCTGATATTCGGGTTGAAAATGGTTATATCCGTGCCACCAGTGGTAAAGGTCTGAAAGGCGCACACATATTCATGGATCAGGTCACCGTAACCGGTACTGAAAACCTGATGATGGCGGCGACGCTGGCAGAAGGCATCACGACCATTGAAAATGCGGCCCGTGAGCCGGAAGTGGTCGATCTTGCTCATTACCTCAACAAAATGGGGGCAAAAATCAGTGGTATCGGTACAGCCACGCTGATTATTGAAGGCGTCAAATCGCTGAAAGGCACGGAATATAAAATCCTGCCTGATCGGATTGAAACCGGTACTTATCTGGTGGCTGCCGCGTTGACTCGGGGCCGGGTCAAGCTGAAAGATACTGATGCCAACCAGCTCGAAGCGGTGTTGCTTAAGTTGGAAGAAGCCGGTGCCCATATTGATGTGGGTGAGGACTGGATTTCGCTGGATATGAAAGGTAATCGGCCTAAAGCTGTCAACATCCGTACCGCGCCATATCCCGCTTTTCCGACCGATATGCAGGCCCAGTTCACAGCACTGAACAGTATTGCCGAAGGCCAGGCCACGATCGTCGAAACCGTATTCGAAAACCGCTTCATGCATGTCCAGGAAATGCAGCGCATGGGTGCGAATCTGCAAATCGAGGGTAATACCGTTGTCTGTAAAGGCAAAGACTTCCTGACTGCAGCACCGGTGATGGCGACTGACCTCCGTGCTTCGGCCTGTCTGGTTCTGGCTGCACTGGTCGCAGAAGGTGACACTGAAGTAGAACGCATTTATCACATTGACCGTGGTTATGAATGTATTGAAGAGAAATTACAGCAACTGGGCGCCCGTATCCGCCGCGTGCCCAGTGCTGTCAGGAGGGCTGTCTAGTGTCTGAGACATTGACGCTGGCGCTCTCAAAAGGGCGGATATTTAAAGAAACCCTGCCTTTGCTGAAGGCGGCCGGAATTGAACCGCTGGATGACCCGGAAACCAGTCGCAAACTGATTCTGGATACCAATCAGCCGGATGTGAAACTGATCATCGTGCGTGCGTCTGATGTGCCCACTTATGTCGAATATGGCGGTGCTGATATCGGTGTCGCGGGAAAGGATGTGCTGATGGAGCATCCCCATGCCGAGTTGTATGAGCCGGTCGATTTAAAGATTGCCTGCTGCAAGCTGATGACTGCCGGCAAGCCGGATGAACCGGTCTCAAACGGCCGACTCAAGGTCGCCACCAAATTTGTTGAGAGTACCCGCCGTTTCTATGCCGAGAAGGGCGAACAGGTGGAAATCATCAAACTCTATGGTTCGATGGAACTGGCGCCACTGGTGGGCCTGGCAGACCGCATTGTCGATGTTGTGGACACGGGTAATACCCTGCGCGCCAATGGTCTGGTGCCCATGGAACATATCGCGGATATCAGCTCACGTTTAGTGGTCAATAAAGCGTCGATGAAAATGAAGCATAAGCGGATTCAGACGTTTATCGAACAAATCCGCAACGCAGTAAGAGAACAGAGTAATGCTTGAAATTAAACAGTTGGATGCCGCACAGGCGGATTTCTGGCCGCAACTGGAAACACTGCTGGCTTGGGAAGGCGTGTCAGATGACAAAGTGACTTCCATTGTCAGAGAAATCCTGGCAGCGGTGAAATCAAATGGCGATGCCGCGGTGATTGAATACAGCCGCCGTTTTGACCGGGTGACGGCCGAGACTATGGCTGATCTGGAGATTTCACTGGATCGCGCTCATGCCGCGCTGAAAAATATCCCACAGGATCAACGTCAGGCGTTGGAAGCTGCTGCTGATCGCGTCCGCAACTATCACCAGCATCAGAAACAGGATTCCTGGAGCTATACCGAAGCAGACGGAACCGTATTAGGGCAGCAGGTGACAGCATTGGATCGCGCCGGTCTCTATGTGCCGGGTGGTAAGGCCGCCTATCCCTCATCGGTATTGATGAATGCGATTCCAGCCAAAGTGGCGGGTGTCGGTGAACTTATTATGGTGGTACCGACGCCGGACGGTGAAGTGAATGAACTGGTCCTGGCAGCGGCAGCAGTGGCTGGTGTGGATCGTATTTTTGCTATCGGTGGCGCCCAGGCGGTAGCGGCACTGGCTTATGGTACCGAGACCATTCCGCAGGTCGACAAGATTGTCGGCCCGGGTAATATTTTTGTCGCCACAGCCAAAGGCATGGTGTTTGGCACTGTCGGTATCGACATGATTGCCGGTCCGTCTGAGATCCTGGTGATTTGTGACGGTAAAACCGATCCTGAATGGATTGCGATGGATCTGTTCTCACAGGCAGAACACGATGAAGATGCCCAGTCGATTCTGATCTCACCGGACGCCGATTTCCTGGTCAAAGTTAAAGAGGCCATTGATCGTCTTTTACCGACCATGGAACGTAAAGACATTATCAGCACCTCGCTGCAAAACCGTGCGGCACTGATTCATGTCGACGGCATGGATGAAGCGATTGAGGTCGCTAACTTTATCGCTGCCGAACATCTGGAGTTATCGGTTGATGAGCCGATGGAAATGGCTAAGAAAATCCGTCACGCCGGCGCCATTTTCCTGGGTCGTTACACGCCGGAAGCATTGGGCGATTACTGTGCAGGCCCCAACCACGTCCTGCCGACTTCGCGTACCGCCCGTTTCAGTTCCCCACTCGGGGTGTACGACTTTCAGAAGCGTTCGAGCCTGATTCAGGTTTCCGAGCAGGGCGCACAGACACTGGGTAAAGTGGCCTCCGTCCTGGCCCGTGGTGAGAGTCTGACCGCGCACGCGCGCAGTGCTGAATATCGTCTGAAGGATTAAACATGAGCCGCTACTGGAGCGCTTTTGTTCACAATCTGCAGCCCTATGTGCCGGGTGAGCAGCCGAAGATGGCCAACCTGGTTAAGCTCAATACCAATGAGAACCCCTATGGTCCCTCGCCGAAGGTATTGGAAGCGATTCAGATGGGCGTCAGTGACCGTTTGCGGCTCTATCCCGATCCGACTTCACATGAGCTGAAACAGACCATCGCTGACTATTACAAGGTCAACACGGCGAATGTGTTTGTCGGTAATGGTTCTGATGAAGTGCTGGGGCATATTTTCCATGCCTTGTTTCAGCATGAGCCGCCGCTGCTGTTTCCGGATATCACCTACAGTTTTTATCCGGTCTACTGCCAGCTATATAAGATTGATTATCAGACGGTGCCGCTAACGGCGGATTTCCAGATTGATATCAATGATTATCTGCGTGATAACGGCGGCATTATTTTTCCTAATCCCAATGCGCCTACCGGTTGTGTGCTGAGCGTCGAGGAGATTGAGCGCCTGCTGCAGCATAATCAGGACTCGGTCGTGGTAGTGGATGAGGCTTACATCGATTTCGGCGGTGAAACGGCCATTCCGCTGACGCAGAAGTATCCCAACCTGCTGGTGACCCAGACTTTGTCCAAATCACGCTCGCTGGCCGGAATGCGGATTGGATTTGCAATAGGGCATGCCGACTTGATTGAAGCGCTGGTTCGGGTCAAGGACAGCTTCAACTCCTATCCGCTGGACAGTCTGGCCGAAGCTGCGGCTGTGGCCGCCTTCCGTGACCGGGCGTATTTCAAAGACACCTGTAACAAGGTGATTCAGAACCGGGACAAGGTGACCAAAGGCTTGCAGGAACTGGGTTTTGAAGTGCTGCCATCAGCCGCTAATTTTGTGTTCACCCGTCATCCTGAGCATGATGCTGCGGATCTGGCAGCCGGGCTACGTAAAGAAGGCGTCATAGTACGCCACTTCAATAAACGCCGGATTGATCAGTTTCTGCGTATTACTATCGGCACGCCGAGCGAGAACCAGCACCTGCTGTCTGTCATCGATACGCTGGTCTAGTCCTTACTGGCCTGCGTGCCCCGTAACTGTCTCAGACGTTCCAGATCCTGCTGATACTGAGCTTTGAGTTCCTCAATTTCTGTCTGATACTTGGCGATTGCCTGATTCCGCACCTGAATTTCTTCTTGAGCAGCATCAAGGCGTTTCTGCATATTGGGTGTAATTTTACCGCCATTGAGCTCTCGTTCAGCGGCTTCTTTCTGCACGGTTTGCAGGCGCTCCTGCAAAGTGGGCAGTTTCTCAGATAACAAATCTATCTGCTCCTGCCGGTAGCCAATGTCCCGGTCTCGCGCTGCGATAAGATCGGCTTCCGTCGGATAAGTCAGTAGCAGCGTGCGATCGTACTGGCGCTGTTTCTGCCGTGCCTTTTCTGCTTCCTTGGCCTCAATGGCTTGCAGGCGCTGGCGTTCAGCCTCGCGAGCCTGTTCCGCCTTGAGGGCTTCAATCTCATCTTCAGTCGGCGCGGGCGCTACCCGCTCAATCAGGCGCATGGTCTTGTCATCAATGATGTCATAGCCTTTCTGAGCTGCTTCCGGAGGCAGACTGCGACTCAGGGTCAGGACACCATTTTCATCAGGGAAGCGGTAAAGTTGACCTGCGTGGACATGAATAGAAACAAACAAAAGCACAGAGATGCTGAGGCTAAGGAATTTACGTATCATCATGGCCTTCATTCTAAAGAGAGTCCGCTGAAAGTTGAACCTGATTGAGCAATTTATCCTGTTTCTGGTGTCATTGGTAGCCAATACCTTTTCTGCCTTCAGTGGTGGCGGTGCCGGCCTGCTGCAATTCCCGGTATTGATCTTTCTGGGATTGAGCTTCGGGGTGGCGCTGGCGACCCATAAAGTGGCCAGTGTGGCATTGGGTTTGGGAGCGGTATTACGCTATTTGCGGACCAGTCAGCTCGAACGTCAGTTTGTGGCGCTGATGCTGGTGAGTGGTCTGCCCGGCGTGGTTCTGGGCGGTAGTGTGATTCTGCAGGTGCCTGACCGCTGGGCAGAGATCGCGCTGGGCTTGCTGACAGGAGGTTTGGGGTTCTATTCCATGCTGAAAACCGATCTGGGTCAACAGCACAGGCCGCAACACCGGGACCGTCATGGACTGATTCTGGGCGGCCTGATGCTGTTCTTTCTGGGCTTTCTCAATGGTTCTCTGACTTCAGGAACCGGCCTGTTTGTGACGATCTGGCTGGTGATGTGGTTCGGTATGGATTACCAGCGTGCTGTCGCTTACACCCTGATTCTCGTGGGCCTTTTCTGGAATGGCACCGGCGCGGTGACGCTGGGTATTCTCGGTGACATCCGCTGGGACTGGTTACCGGCGCTGTTGCTGGGCTCGCTGCTGGGCGGTTATTTGGGCTCGCACCTGGCTATCAAACACGGTAACCGCTGGATCAAGCGGGCTTTTGAGGTGATTACCCTGCTGGTCTCAGTCAAACTGATTCTGGGTTAGACCCCGTACTGATCCCGATAAGCCTGCACCGCGGTCAGGTATTCACCCAGTTCCGGGCTGTCCTGCAAATAACCCAGCAAATCATTCAGCGAGATAATGTTCAGTACCGGAATATCATGTTCGGCCTGTACTTCCTGAATCGCGGATAAATCACCCTGACCACGCTCCTGGCGATCAAGGGCAATGATCACACCGGCAGGTTCTGCCCCGGCAGCTCGGATGATTTCGACCGATTCCCGCACCGAGGTCCCGGCGGAGATCACATCATCAATGATCAGCACTTTACCCTTGAGTTCGGCACCGACAAGCTGACCGCCCTCACCATGATCTTTAATTTCCTTGCGATTGAACACATAGGGCACGTCGCGATCATGCTGGTCAGCGAGCGCTACCACAGTGGTGGAGGCGAGTGGAATGCCTTTGTAGGCCGGGCCGAATAAAACATCGAAGTCCAGATCGGATTCTGCAATAGTGCGGGCATAGAAACGCCCCAGACGGGCCAGGCAGGCGCCGGTGTTAAACAGGCCGCTGTTAAAAAAGTAGGGGCTCTGACGACCTGATTTCAGAGTAAATGAACCAAACTTCAGTACCCCGGTCTGCAGGGCAAACTCAATAAATTCGCGTTGATAATCTTTCATTAGCTGTCTTGTTGTTGCACCAGGTAAACCGCAATCTGCCCGAAAAGATTGGGCAGAAGCCGGACACCCAGGCTGTCTTTGTGTTCATGATTAACGATGCTGTGATTGAGCACGGTCAGTTTGTGCGCGTCGCACAACTGCTCAAAATCCTGAATCGTGCACAGATGGATATTCGGTGTTTCAAACCAGGCATTGGGCAAGGCCTTGGAAACAGGCATGCGTCCGCCCAAAGCCAGCTGCATGCGACATTGCCAGTGGCCGAAATTTGGAAAACCGATAATGCCTTTCTTACCCACGCGGACTATTTCACGCAACAGAAAGTCCGGCCTTTTTATTGCCTGCAATGTCTGCGACAGGATAACGAAATCGAAGCTCTGATCCGCGAACTGGGTCAGACCTTCATCGAGATCGGCCTGCAATACGTTTATCCCGGCGCGGATGCAGTCGGCAAACTTGCTGTTATCGATTTCCAGCCCGTAGCCGGTGATATTCCGCTGTTGCAGATGGTTGAGCAGGGCACCGTTACCACAGCCCAGATCCAGCACTTTGGCGCCATCCGGGATCCAGTCACTGATGATTTGCTGATCGAGTCGCAATCTCATGCTGCCACCTCCGCTGCGATTTGCTGCATATAGGTACCAAAGATATCGAGATAGCGCGGAATCGGCATCAGGAAAGCATCATGACCCTGATGTGCTTCTATTTCAGCATAAGTTACCGGTTTACCGGCAGCCAGAAGCGCATTGACGATCTCTCTGGAACGCATCGGTGAGAAGCGCCAGTCACTGGTAAAAGACATGACTAAAGCCTTAGCCTCGATATTGGCGACAGTTCGGGTCAGGTCGTCATCGAATTCCTTGGCCGGGTCGAAATAGTCCAGAGCCTTGGTCATCAGCAGATAGGTGTTGGCGTCAAAACGCTCGACAAAGCTGGTGCTTTGATAGCGCAGGTAGCTCTCAATCTGGAACTCAACATCATAGCCGTACTGAATCGCCCCACTGCGCAGCTCACGGCCGAATTTCTGACCCATTGCCTCATCAGAAAGATAAGTAATATGACCCAGCATACGGGCAAGCCCCAGCCCCTGACGGGGCAGGGTATTAAAGCGCATGTAGTTGCCGTCATGAAAATCCGGGTCGGATTTTATCGCGGTGCGGGCAACCTCATTAAAGGCGATATTCTGTGCCGACAGTTTGGGCGCTGCAGCAATGATCACGCTATGCCTGACGCGTTCAGGCAAACTGATCGCCCATTGCAGCGCCTGCATGCCACCCAGACTGCCACCAATGACGGCAGCCCATTGTTTGATCGCCAGCTTGTCGGCCAGTACCGCCTGACTACGTACCCAGTCGGGTACTGTCACAATCGGGAAGTCCGGGCCGTATAGTTCTCCGGTTTCGGGATTCAGGGTATTAGGGCCACTGGAGCCTTTGCAGCCACCGAGATTGTTGGGACAGACCACAAAAAAACGGTTGGTATCAATCGCCTTTCCGGGGCCGATAGCCGTGTCCCACCAGCCAGGTTTGCGATCTGCCATCGAATGGAAGCCGGCCGCGTGATGATCACCTGACAAGGCATGGCAGATCAGTACGGCATTGCTGTGATCAGCGTTGAGCTCACCATAGGTCTCGTAGACCAGATCGTAGCTGGACAGCGTGCGCCCACAGTCGAGTTTCAACGGTGAGTCGACGTGCAGGGTGGAGGGGCTTACCAAACCAACGGAGTCGGCTGGTATCGTTTCCGGCATAAACGGTTGATTCCTGTAAAAAAAGCGATAAGTCTAATCAGACAGCGCTGTGAGCGCAATCTCAGGGCTTAAATTTGTCCGGTTAACAAGGGCATGATCAGCATCTTTAATACCTGCAAGCCAAGTAAAACGAAGAGTGGTGATAAGTCGACACCCCCCAAAGGCGGAATCAGCCGTCTGACCGGACGCAGTAACGGCGCATTCATCCGTTGTACCAGCGGCGCCACCGGATTGTAACTACCGGGCGGCGTGACCCAGCTGAGAATGACCTCGATGATGATGCTGACAGTGAAAATGCCTATAAATAAAGAAAATATTTCGGCCACGATTACGGTCAGCCATAGCAGACCGCTTGGCCAGGCAGCGGCAATCAGACCGATAATCATGATTTTTGCCAGTGTGACCACAAGCAATAGCACGATGGTGGCAGTATCCCAGCGGCCCACCGCAGGCAGAAACTGACGCAGGAATTTGACCGGCGGCTGGGTCGCCTTGATGATGAACTGCACCAGCGGGTTGTGATATTCCCAATTCGCCCATTGCATCACCAGGCGCAATGCGACAACCACCATGTAAAGGAAAAACAGTGTCTCAATGACAAAAATCAGCGGATTCGCCAGATAACCGTTAGTCATAGTCCTGTCCCAGTTGATCAGCCAGTTCAGCAGCGCGAGTTGCCGCGGCACTTAAAGCCTTTTTGAAACTACCGCGTAAATCCTCATCCTCAAACACATCCAGCGCCCGCTCTGTGGTGCCGCCGGGGGAAGTAACCCGTTGGCGCAGCACGCAGGCAGACTCATCACTTTCCAAAGCCATTTTAGCTGCACCGAACGCGGTTTCAAGTGCCAGCAGTCGGGCCGTCTCTTCCGGCAGACCCAGATCCATACCGGCTGTCTGCATGGCTTCCATCACCAGAAAGAAATAAGCCGGGCCACTACCAGAGAGGGCAGTGACGGCATCCATCTGCTGTTCATCTTTAACCCACAAAGCCAGGCCGACAGCGCGGAGGATAGACTCTGCCAGTTCATGCTGGGCATTGCTGACATGCTCATTGGCACACAGAGCGGTAGCACCGGCGCGAACCAGTGAAGGGGTATTGGGCATGGCCCTGACGACGGCTGACTCGCTCTGACCTATCCAGCGGCTGATATCGTCAAGCCGGATGCCGGCAGCGATGGAGATTAAAAGCTTGTGCTGTTGCCAGTAGGGGGCCAATTCGCGGCAGACTTTTTGAAGTTGCTGCGGTTTTACTGCAAGAATCACGACATCGGCATCGGCGATAGCCGCCGCATTCTCAGTGAAAGTCTGTACCGGATAGCGGGCCGATAATTGTTCCAGACTCTCAGCGCTGGGATCAGCGACATGAATCGATTGCGCCGCAAAGCCGTTGTTAACCAGGCCGCCGATGAGGCTTCGGGCCATGTTACCGCCACCGATAAAAGCGAGCGTACAGTCTTTCATTTATCCCCCTTCTTTAAATCATTTTCCTTGGCAACCAGTGTAAAGCTTATTCAGGCTGACGGGTATCACGTTGACCAAACAGCGCGGTGCCGATGCGAACCATGGTGCTACCTTCAGCAATGGCTGCATCAAGATCACCGGTCATACCCATTGATAGAGTGTCGATCTCATGGAAGCGTTGCTGCAAAGTCTGGTATAAATCCCTGGCCCGGCGGAAGCTGTCACGCTGAGCCGCTTCATCATCCTGTTTGGCAGGTATGACCATCAGTCCCCGCAAACGCAGTTTGTCGAGCTGGCTGATGGACTCGGCCAGTGACATGACATCGTCAGCAGTGACACCGGATTTGCTGTCTTCTTCATCGATATTGACCTGAATACAGACATTCAAAGGGGGCAATTCAACCGGCCGCTGCTCATTGAGACGGCGGGCGATTTTCAGGCGGTCCACGCTCTGAGCCCAGTCAAAATGAGCTGCAATGTCGCGGGTCTTATTGGATTGAATCGGGCCGATAAAATGCCATTCAAGTTCAAGGTCGCGAAGAGCGGCAATCTTTTCAAGGGCTTCCTGCAGGTAATTTTCGCCGAAACGTTGCTGCCCTTCTTCAGCAACCAGTCTTAGTTTTTCAGCCGGCCAGGTTTTACTGACTGCCAGTAATTTTACCGAGTCGGGAGTCCGCCCGGATTGCTGTTCAGCCAGCCTGATCTCATCATTAATTGAGTGGAAACGCTTTTTTATCTCAGTCATCTTGCAAGCCCGAAGTCAGCGCGCTACTTTATGTTTAATCGCTTCTGTCTTTAAAGCGCATAGATTACACCAATCAGTAAAGGGAACGTGGATGGATATCACCGAATTACTCGCCTTCAGCGTTAAAAACAAGGCTTCAGATTTACATATCTCTGCTGGCGAACCACCGATGATCCGCGTCGATGGCGATGTGAAACGAATCAATCTCCCGCCGATGGAACATAAAGAAGTCCACGCCATGGTGTATGACATCATGAACGACAAACAGCGTAAGGACTTCGAAGAATTTCTGGAAGCGGACTTCTCTTTTGAAGTGCCGAATATGGCGCGTTTCCGTGTCAACGCTTTCAACCAGAACCGCGGTGCGGCCGCAGTATTCCGGACCATTCCCTCCGAAGTGCTGACACTGGAAGACCTGAATGCACCGGAAATTTTCAAAACTATCGCTGATAACCGCCGCGGTATCGTACTGGTGACCGGTCCCACCGGGTCCGGTAAGTCGACCACACTGGCGGCGATGGTGGATTACCGCAACGAAAAAGATAACGAACATATTCTCACCATCGAGGATCCGATTGAGTTTGTTCATCAGAGCAAAAAATGTCTGGTCAATCAGCGGGAAGTGCACCGTGACACACTGGGCTTCAGTGAAGCCTTGCGTAGCGCACTGCGTGAGGATCCGGATATTATTCTGGTTGGTGAGCTGCGTGACCTCGAAACGATTCGTCTGGCGCTGACTGCGGCAGAAACCGGTCACTTGGTGTTCGGCACGCTGCATACCTCATCTGCCGCCAAAACCATTGATCGGATTATCGACGTGTTCCCGGCGGCGGAGAAAGATATGGTGCGTTCGATGTTGTCAGAATCTCTGCGAGCTGTCATTTCACAGACCTTGATGAAGAAAGTCGGGGGCGGCCGCGTCGCGGCACATGAAATCATGATTGGCACACCGGCGATTCGTAACCTGATTCGTGAGGATAAAGTGCCTCAGATGTACTCGGCGATTCAGACGGGGGGGGCGCTGGGTATGCAGACACTGGATCAATGTCTGCAGGACCTGGTCAGACGTCAGCAGGTGACCAAACAGGAAGCCTTGCCACGCGCCGTCAACAAAGACTTATTCCGTTAGGAGTTAACGATGGAAATCGTCACTATTTTAAAAGCCGCTGTTAAACACGACGCGTCAGATATTTTTGTCACTGCCGGCAGACCGGTGACGCTCAAGGTCAGCGGCCGCATGGCAACCTTGTCTCAGGAAGCGCTCTCGGATGATGAAGCGCGGGACCTGGTGCTCAGCACCATGTCCGATGAGCAGAAGAAAATTTTTGAGCGTGATAAAGAGTGCAATTACGCCCTGGAAACGAAAGGCGCCGGCCGTTTCCGTGTCAGTGCGCTGTTCCAGCGTAACCGCGTAGCGATGGTACTACGCCGTATTAAGGATGAAATCCCGACTATCGAAGAATTGCATGTGCCGGAAATCATCAAAGAGCTGGCCATGACAAAGCGCGGCCTGGTGATCTTTGTCGGTGCTACCGGTAGTGGTAAGTCGACCACACTGGCGGCGATGATCGGTTACCGCAATCAAAACAGCACCGGCCATATTCTGAGTATTGAAGATCCCATCGAATTTGATCATAAACATGCAGGCTGTGTGGTGACACAGCGCGAGGTGGGTATTGATACTGACTCGTATGAGATCGCTCTGAAAAACTCACTCAGGCAGGCACCGGATGTCATTATGATAGGCGAGATCCGCTCGCGCGACACGATGGATTACGGTATCGCCTTTGCTGAAACCGGTCACCTTTGTCTGTCGACGCTGCACGCCAACAATGCCAACCAGGCGATGGACCGGATCATCAACTTCTTCCCTGAAGAACGTCACAAACAGCTGTTTCTGGACATGTCACTGAATCTTAGAGCGGTTGTCGCCCAGCGCCTCATTCCAAAGAAAGATGGCAGTGGTCGCACCGTGGCGGTGGAAGTGTTGTTGAACACGCCGCTGATTGGCGACCTGATTGAAAAGGGGAAAGTCTCTGAAATCAAAGATGTCATGAAACGCTCAAGAGAGCTGGGCATGCAGACCTTTGACCAGGCGGTTTATGACCTCTACAAAGCCGGTCAGATTTCTTACGAGGAAGCCCTGAAGAATGCCGACTCCGCCAACGAAGTCAGGCTCATGATCAAACTCGGTGCCGAATCTGGCGAATTGCCTGAAGATGAATCGGTCCAGGGATTGTCACTAGAAGCAGATGACCCCGGTGTCATCGGAAGAATGTAGAGGCTGTCGCTTTTTTGAGACAATAAAAAGCGAAATTCAAGAAAATTATTAGACCTTACTTGAAATACGGTCTAATATGTAGTCAAACTACAACAGTAAGATATCAGTCGTGCAGAAGCGTATGGCGATATCAGGATCTTTGTTCAATCAATAATCAAAAAGGAAGGCAAAATGAGACTATCAGGCAAATTTTTTGCTGCTCTGTTCATGGCAGCTCTGTTAGCTGGCTGTTCGGGCCCCGCCAAACGTGATGCAGGCAAAAACTTGATGTGTGCCGCTGGCGGTGCGCTGGTCGGTGGTGCTGCAACTGCTGCTGTAGACGGTGGTTCAGGTGTCGCTGGCGGTGCTGCTGTAGGTGGTATGCTGGGTCTGTTGCTCTGCCCACATGAAGCTGTGGCGGAAGAGCCAATGGTTGAAGAGCCTGTTTGCGCTGTAGAGCCACCACCGGGTGCACTGCGCGATCAAAACGGTTGTGCTTATGACACTGATGGTGATGGCGTCTACGACGGCATCGATCTGTGCCGCAACACACCGGAAGGTGTTACCGTTGACCGCGTCGGTTGTCCGCTGGACTCTGATAAAGACGCTGTCGCTGACTACCTCGACCTGTGCCCAGGCACTCCAGAAGGTGTCATCGTTGACCAGGACGGCTGCCCACTGCCAGGTGAAAACCTGCTGACTCTGACAGACGTTCACTTCGAGTTTGATAAAGCAACACTGACTCCTGAAGCGAAAGACACACTGGAAGAAGCGGTGACCCTGCTGAAAGAAACTGACCAAATCGTTGAAGTTCGCGTTGAAGGTCACACTGACAGCATTGGTACAGAAGCTTATAACCAAGACCTGTCACAACGCCGTGCACAGTCAGTGGTCGATTATCTGACTTCTCGTGGTATCGACGGTCGTTACCTGAAACCTGTTGGTATGGGTGAGACTGCCCCGATTGCTGACAACAGCACCGACGCCGGTCGAGCACTCAACCGTCGTGTGGAGTTTGATGTTAATCAATAATAAGTAAACAGCAAGTTCACTACAAAGGGCCCTGCATGCAGGGCCCTTTTTTTATCTATCAGTTAAGCCAGTTTTCCAGACTATGCTGACGTACCGCCTGTTCAGCAGACTCAATCAGTGATTGCGATGCAGGCCGGGACAAAATTACATTCAGTTGCTGCTCAAGTTCAGTTCGACGCGAACCTGCTCTAATCTCAGGTTCGTATAGTAATTTCAGCAGGATATAATCGAGCCCGCTGAGAAAATCATTAAATGAGCGGTCATTGAATATCGACGGAAACACTTTGGTCGAATCATTGACCAGTCCGAGTACCTGAGTCAGTTCTTCCACTACACAACTCATCAGCTTGCCGTGAGCGCGGGCGCGATCGACAGGAATGATCACCCCGGCGCTTTTGATATCGCCGTTCTTTGAGGCTTTAACCCGCGCAAGGCAGACACTGTTATGAATGACTTGGCGGCGTAATGTGTCATCACTCAGTCCAAAGTCCTCGGACAAAGAACGATCCAGATCCTGTTCGGAAGCGAAAAGAATCTGCAGATTGGCCCTGTCAGGCGCCGCTGCCGGTTTGATATCGAGACCGGTAATGGAAGCAAGGTGATAGAGGTGATCTGACACCATTTTCCGGTGCAAAGCCCGGTCACCGGTTCGATCATCAATATGATATCGGATTGGTTGCAGCCATTTATTGACCTGTCCAGCGTGACCGCCATGCTCGCGATTCAGCGTAATATCAATAAAGCTGTTTAGGATGTAGTCGGTTTGTTGCCAGTGCGCTGACTCAGCTTGAGCAGAAAAGCTGAGCGCCGACATCAGCAACAGACAGGGTAATTTACGCCGAATGAAAGGTTTCATAGCCGCAGTGTAGAGTTAACTGCAATCGACAGCAAAAAAGGAATTTATCCTATAGGGGTATTCAGCTTGCAGGTTTATGCTGAACTCGACTGATATAGCTTTATTGGTTTTCCTCTATGCCGCTGCGGGCTTCATGCTCGTGGCGGTTTTTTTATGTTGAGGAAAAATGGCGCGCCCGACAGGACTTGAACCTGTGACCCTCGGCTTCGGAAACCGATACTCTATCCAGCTGAGCTACGGGCGCGTGATGATGAAAACATCAATCAGAGCGGCAGATTATACGTATTTTGACTACGCTCTGCATTAAAAGATGGGGATTGCCGGGGCTGTCCCCGGCAAGCATTTTTAATACTGGGGATTGATTTTCTCCAGTTGCCAGATCTCATTGTTATATTCCTCCATCGTTCTGTCTGTGGAGAATTTGCCGCTGTTGGCACTGTTGATAATACTCATTGCCAGCCAGCGCTGTTTATCTTCATAAGCCTCTGAGGCACGCTGCTGCGCATCGACATAGCTGCGGAAATCAGCCACCGTCATCCATGGGTCGTGGGGACTGGTGAAAGCAGCAATGACTTCATCGAAACCGCCCGGCTCGAACTGGTTGAAATGACCCGATTCCAGTAGATCAACAACGCGGCGCAGGTCGGCATCGTTATCGATAATAAAGCGAGGGTTGTAGTCTTTTCTGGCCTCATCCACTTCCGACTCAGTCAGGCCGAACAGGAAGAAATTATCTTCACCAGCCTCATCACGGATCTCGATATTGGCGCCATCCAGCGTGCCGATGGTGATGGCCCCATTCATCATGAATTTCATATTACCGGTGCCAGAGGCTTCTTTGCCGGCCGTGGAAATCTGCTCAGACAAATCGGCCGCCGGGCAAATGACTTCCATTGCAGAGACCTGGTAATTGGGCAGGAAAACGACTTTCAGCCAGTCACCGACTTCCTCATCGTTATTGACGATATTGGCGACATTGTTGATGAGTTTGACGATTTGTTTAGCCATCACATAACCCGGCGCTGCTTTACCGCCAAACAGGACGCAGCGCTTGGTCAGACCTTCTGTATCACCACGTTTTATGCGGTCATAAAGATGAATGACATGCAGTACATTCAGCAGTTGGCGTTTGTATTCATGAATCCGTTTGACCTGAATATCAAACATCGCGTCCGGGTTGAATTCGACGTCGCAGCTCTGTTTTACCAGTGCCGCCAGCCGTTCTTTATTGGCGCGCTTGGCCGCATGCCATTTTTTCTGGAAGACACTGTCATGCGCATAAGGCTCCAGTTTTTTTAGCTCGCTGAGCTCGGTGACCCATTTCTCACCAATGGTGTCATTGATGAGCTGGCTCAGGTCAGGGTTACACCAGGCTAGCCAGCGGCGCTGGGTGACGCCGTTGGTTTTGTTGTTGAACTTCTGCGGCCAGAGCTCATAGAAGTCATGGAACAGACCTTTTTTGAGCAACTCCGAATGTAATGCGGCGACACCGTTGATAGAAAAACTGCCGACGATGGCGAGGTGCGCCATGCGCACCTGCTGCTGCGGGCCTTCCTCGATAATCGACATTCTGGCGAGACGTTCCTTATCACCCGGCCAGTGATTGGCCACTTCGCGCAGGAAGCGGGCATTGATCTCATAAATGATTTCGAGAATTCGGGGCAAGAGGCGACCGAACATGTTCACCGGCCAGCGCTCCAGCGCTTCCGGGAGCAGAGTGTGGTTGGTATAAGCCATGGTGTGGGTGGTGATATCCCAGGCTTCATCCCAGCCCAGCCCATGCTCATCCATCAGCAGGCGCATCAGTTCGGCGACCGCCACAGTAGGGTGGGTATCATTCAGCTGGAAGCAGTTTTTGTCAGCAAAATTGTCAAATTTCTCGCTGTGGGTGGTGACCCAGTAATCAAGAATATCCTGCAGACTGGCGGAAGCCAGGAAATACTGCTGGCGCAGGCGCAGCTCTTTACCGTTTTCGCTGGCATCATTGGGATAAAGCACCATGCTGATATTTTCAGCTTCATTTTTGGCAGCCACGGCATCGGTATATGAGCCGGCGTTGAAGTCTTCCAGATTGAACTCATCGGTAGCCGCTGCTTTCCACAGGCGCAGTTTGTTGACGGTGCCATTCTGATAACCGGGAATCGGTAAGTCATATGGCACAGCCAGCACATCATTGGTCTCTACCCAATAGGCGCGGAGCTCACCATCATGGTCACGGTGGAACTCGGTGTGACCACCGAATTTAACCCGTTGGGTGAATTCAGGCCGTTCCAGTTCCCAGGGGTTACCGTCACGCAGCCAGTGATCCGGCTTTTCAACCTGATAGCCATCGACAATTTTTTGCTGGAACATGCCGTACTCATATCGCAGGCCATAACCGGTCACCGGCAGCTGCAAGGTTGCACAGCTATCAATGAAACAGGCTGCCAGGCGACCCAGACCGCCGTTACCAAGACCGGCATCATGTTCCATTTCGATCAGTTCTTCGAAGGTCATGCCCAGTTCGTTGAGGGCCTTGGCGGTCTCTGTTTCCAGACCAAGGTTCAGTGCTGCGTTTCCCATAGCCCGGCCCATCAGAAATTCCATTGACAGGTAATAAGCCTGTTTGCACTGGGTTTCGGCATAGGTGTGCTTGGTATGCTTCATTCGATTAAACAGACGATCACGCAGGGTCAAAGACAGGGCGGAATAGAGGTAATGACCAGAGGCACAGCCTTTGTCCTGTGCCAGGTGTGTGCCGTAATAACGTTTGAAATCGTTGACCAGATCAGTACTGTTCATGCCCAGTTTGGGCGTGTTGTATAGCTCTGGAGCAGGCGTAGCGGTCAGCGCATAGCGAGGGCTCATAGACAGATCCTTAATTTCAAAAATTTATTGTGGGTAGGTGGCAGAAAAGCCGTTCCGATTAGGCATCGTTACCTGGGGTAATGTGACTGCGTTGAGTTCCACATCGGCTTCAATTATACCATCCTGACTCAGAATATAAGCGCAAAGTGCGTAGATTTGATTACTGTTCAAACTATAAGGCGCAGAGGGTGGCATTGAGCGTCGGATATAGTCAAACAGCGTCGTGGCATAGGGCCAGAAACTGTTCACGGTTTTTTCGGGGTATTCACTACTGAGTGAGCCAACCTCTCCAACCAGCGGCATGGCACTGCCGCCAATGGCACCGATACCATGGCATGCAATACAATGCTGTTCAAACAATAGCTTGCCTTGAGCTGCATTACCGGAACCAGCGGGCAATTCTTCACCATCGGGACTGATAGTCAGGTTCCATTCGGGCTTATCACTGAGATCCGACGCATTTTGCCCCAGGGGCTGATACAGCGGCTGCGCAGCCAGGGCTGGCAGTACAAACAACGAGGCCAGCGTCAGGCTAATCCGGGTAAACATGATAAAGGTAACCCTCTTCGCTGACTTCCCAGCTTATGATCGCGTTGAAGTGAAAAAAGCCGTGGCGGCCGCGGTTCGCCAGCAGGTGTTCACGACTGGGTTGCACATAGCCGGTCTCATCGGTGGCCCGGCTCTGCAGAATCGCATACTGACCCTGCCACTGCCAGGGCAGGCTGAAGCGAGTGAAGGCCTTACTCAATACCGGTTGTTGCAGTTCGGCATCGACCCAACTGTCACCACCATCTGAGGAGACTTCCACCCGGGTGATTTTGCCGCGGCCCGACCAGGCGAGGCCGGTTAATTGATAAATGCCGGGATTGTCCGGCAGCTTCATGCCATGAGAAGGGGAGGTGATCAGCGACTTGGCCTCCATTTCAAAACTGAACTGGCGTGCTGTGCCATCCGGCATCAAGTCGCTGTATTGGGCCGTTTCATCACGGCTCATAGCCGGTTCGTCAGTGAGCCGCAATTGCCGCAGCCATTTGACGTTGGTAATGCCCTCCCAGCCCGGTAAAACCAGCCGCAACGGGTAACCATTCTCAGGCCTTAAGCGTTCGCCGTTCTGATACAGCGCCAGAATGGCATCATCCAGCAGTTTTGTCAGCGGAATGCTGACATTAAGTGAAGCGCCGTCAGCGGCTTCAGCGATAACCCATTTCGCCTTGTTCTGAATACCGGCTTCCTGCAACAGGTATTTTAGTGGTACACCGGTCCACTCAGTGTTGGAAACCAGTCCATGAGCGTAACCAGCGGCAGTCTCAATCGGTCGGCTGCGCCAACTACTGTTGCTGTTACCGCCGCATTCGATGAAGCAAATCCGTGATTGCATCGGATAACGTTTGAGCGCTTCTAAAGTGAAACTCAGTGGTTTTTTCACCAGACCATCAATCAACAGGGTATGCGTCGCCGGGTCGATGTCAGGCACACCGTTGTGATGACGCTCAAAATGAAGGCCATTGGGTGTGATGCTGCCTTGCAATTCATGCAGTGGAGACCAGGACACGCCATTACCCGGCATATCCGGGTTGGAGGAAATCCAGCGAATGATCTTGCTTTCGTATGGGGAGGGCTGACCGTAGTTACTGAAGCCATTACCAGCCCTGGTCATCGACTCAGGCAGAATGTCACGGTAGTCCACGTCGGACTGAGCGGCTATAACGGGTAGGCTGAAGCCGGCAAAGGCACCACTTAAAGCCGTGTACTGAAGAAACTGTCGACGACTTCCGAGTGGTGCTTTTTTCATCGTGGCTTACTCTTCAGCGATGACAGTGTCGACTTCAAACCATTGATCGAGTTTGCTCACAGCCTCATCACGGCCACTTTTGTTGAGTGATGAGAATAATTGCACTGTGGCGAGCAATTCTTCCTGTTTTAGTTTTTTCTGCACATCCAGCATTGTTGCCTTGGCGGCGCCGTGCTTAAGTTTGTCCGACTTTGTAAGCAGAATATGTACTGGCAGCGAGGCCTGGTTGGCCCAGGTCAGCATCTGCAGGTCAAAATCTCTCAGCGGATGACGAATGTCCATCATCAGCATCAGGCCCCGCAGGGATTGGCGCGTTTCCAGATACTGGGCCAGCGTGGCCTGCCATTTTTGCTTCATGGCTTCAGGGACTTTGGCATAACCATAGCCGGGAAGATCCACCAAAGCGCGCTGTTCATCCAGATGAAAGAAGTTAATCATCTGGGTACGGCCTGGCGTTTTACTGGTCCGTGCCAAAGAGCGGATACCGGTAATCGTATTGATAGCACTGGATTTGCCGGCATTGGAGCGTCCGGCGAAGGCGACTTCGAAACCATCGTCCCCGGGCAACTGGGACAGTTTGGTCGCGCTACCGCTATAATAGGCGTTTCGGTATAGCTGTGACATGGAACCATTCTGGGTGAAAAAAAATCCTAACAAGAGTAGCATACCCAAAGTTTTAATGATGCAAGCGCTTAGTTTTCAGGTAGAGAAGATGAAAAGAATGTTGATGGCCGCTGTGCTGGGCATGGCGATGAGTACGACTCCTTTTGTATGGGCTGCCGGTAATGTCTCGGCAGGTAAAGAAAAAGCCGCGGTATGTGCCGCCTGTCACAGCACGGATGGCAATAGCTTGTCAGATGCTTTCCCCAAGCTGGCAGGACAGCATGAAGGCTACATCATCAAACAGTTGATGGATTACAAAAACGGCGATCGCCAGAATGCACTGATGGCACCAATGGCTGCCAACCTGTCAGAGCAGGACATGGCGGATTTGGCCGCTTACTTCTCCAGCCAGAAAACAGCACCTGGTGCCGTTACTGAAGAGATGCTGGCACTGGGTGAGCAGGTTTACCGCGCTGGTAATAAAGAAAGTGGCGTACCCGCCTGTATGGCCTGTCACGGTCCTAACGGCAGTGGTGTGCCTGCAGCCAACTGGCCTAAACTGGCTTCACAATACAGTGCCTATGTCGAAACGCAGCTGCATGCCTTTGCCAAAGGCGAGCGCGCCAACGACCCCAATGGCATGATGCGTGATATCGCCAGCAAAATGACCGAAGAGGAAATTAAGGCCGTTTCAGCCTACGTTTTCGGTCTTAAACCCTAAGTAAACAGAATCGCTGACTGCACGTTTTTCACGTGCAGTCAGGCTGAATTCAGGTCTGACCTGAAACACAGGGGCTTCCCGATGTCACAATCCAAGGACGCGCAACTGCCGCATCGTTCCTTTGCCTGGCGGGTATTTCATTTCCTGGGCAGTATGGAATTTGCCATTACCATGCTGATCACACTGGCGATCGCCTCGGTTATCGGCACGGTACTGCAACAAAACCAGCCTTACCCGGACTATGTCATCAAGTTCGGTCCATACTGGTTTGAGGTGTTTGAATCACTGGGCCTTTATGATGTCTACAGTGCGCTATGGTTTCTGGCGATATTGACCCTGCTGGTGGTTTCCACCACCGTCTGTGTGATTCGTCATACTCCCTCAATGTTCAAGGACATGTTCAACCTGAGAACCAATGTCCAGCACAAGTCCCTGCGCAGTATGCATCATCACGCACTCTGGCATCAGCCGGGAGCACTTTCAGACAACACGAACTTAATCCGTGACAAGCTCGCCAGCCTGGGTTTCCGTACCCGTGTCACTGAAAAAGGCGATGACCGTCTGGTTTCTGCCATGCGCGGCGGCATGAACCGGCTCGGTTATATCCTGACGCATGTGGCGATTATCGTGATTTGTGTCGGCGGTTTGATGGACAGTAACCTGCCGCTCAAGATCGCCGAATGGCAGGGCCGTCTGGAAATTGAGACCCGTAACCTGCCCTTGAGTCAGATCGCCAAGGAAAGCCGTCTTGCAGTCGGTCCACAAGCATTTCGTGGCAGCGTTAGTATCCCGGAAGGCCGTGCTGCCAGCGTGGCTTATCTGCCGATGCGTGACGGTTACCTGGTGCAGAATCTGCCTTTTACCATTGAGGTAAAAGAATTCCGGATCGAACATTACCCAACCGGTCAGCCCAAGTCTTTTGAATCGGATCTGGTGATTTATGATCCTGATCTTGAAAAGCCACTGGAACAGACCATTGCGGTGAATCACCCCCTGATTCACAAAGGCTATGCCATTTACCAGGCCAGTTTTGGCGATGGTGGCTCAGAACTGACTATTAACGCCTGGCCACTGTTTGCCGGCCAGTCAGAGCCTGCTGAACTTGAGACCAAAGTCTTTGAAACCCGGCAAATGCTGTGGGGTGACAGGGAAATGCAACTGGAAGTCACCGGATTCCGTCCGTTCAATATCAACCCCGATCCCACTGAAGATGATCCCAAAAACGTTCGTAACTTCGGACCCAGTATTCAGTTCAAACTGCGCCGTGAAACCGGTGAGGCGCTTGAGTTTGAAAACTACATGTACCCGGTGGAACGTGATGGCCGTGATTTCCTGCTGAGCGGCGTGCGTGGCAGCCCTTCTGAAGAATTTGCCTATCTCTATGTGCCGGCCGATGAAGACGGCAGTATTGAGGGCTTCATTGAGTTCCTGCATGCCCTGCATGATGATGACAGCGTCGCGGCAGTCGCAGCGGAAATGAAAGATGAAACCCTGGTCAGCCTGCAAAGCGAACAAGACAGCGTGCTGGGTGATAGCCTGCAACGTACTCTGGAAACCTTGATGGCGATGTTTGTGCGTGGCGGTTTTGATGAGGTCCGTGACTTCATTGAACAGAGCCTGCCGGAGGCCGAGCGGGAGACGCTGGCCCCGGCTTATCTTGCAATGCTTCGTGAAATGCTGGGACGGATCTATTTCAACGGCTTGGATTTGGGGCCGCAAGAGACCGTGTCAGAATCGCAGCTGATGTTTTTGCAGGATGCGATAGATGCCGTGGGCACGCTGCCACGCTATGGCTCACCGGTTTATCTGTCTCTGGTCGACTACAATCATATTGAGTCGACCGGTCTGCAGATCGCCCGTTCGCCCGGTAAGAATGTGGTTTATTTGGGCTGCGCCTTCCTGATCGCCGGCGTTTTCCTACTGTTCTATCTGCCACAGAGACGTTTCTGGGCCTTGCTCAGCCGTGATGGCGAACAGACCCGGATTGATCTGGCCGGTATGACCAACCGTAACCCGCGCGAATTCGATGATTACTTCGAAAAAATTCATACGCAATTGCAGTCATCAGAGCGGAACTCTGCTGCCGACTGATGTTCTTAGGTTCTACAGATGCGACAGCGCATTACGAGACGGATATGAGCACACACCTTTCTACTTTTGATTCCGAAAAAACCAGCCTGACTGCCTGGGTCTGGCGACTGTTGATGGCGCTGTCGGCTGTCGGCCTGATTGCTTTCTACAGCGACATTCTCGATGGCTATGAAGTCAGCATTATTATTCTGACTGCCATCGGTATGGCCTGGCTGGGTCAGAACTGGCCCGGTTATCGCTGGCATACGGTGGTTGTCGCTTTACTGAGCCTGATTGCGGTATCCATTTATGGCAGTGACCTTGGGCGCGCTGATACCAGCTTCTGGCTCAACTACCTGCTTGCCAGCCAGTCTGCCTTTATGTGGATGAGCGCCCTGTTTGTGATGGCGACGGTGACTTACTTCGGCGGGCTGATTTTTCATTCTGAATTTACTGAGAAGGTGGCCAGTGTCCTGACCTGGGCCGCGACCACCATGGGCATGATTGGTCTTATGGTGCGCTGGCGTGAGTCCTATCTGCTGGGGGCGGATATCGGCCATATTCCGGTCAGCAATCTTTATGAAGTCTTTATCCTGTTTGCCGTGGTTACGGCCTTGCTGTACCTGTTCTACGAACGCCGTTATCAGACCCGTAGCCTGGGTGGTTTTGTGCTGTTGGTGATCAGTGCGGCCGTCGCTTTCCAGCTCTGGTATACCTTTGACCGGCAGGCGCATGAAATCGAACCTTTGGTACCGGCTCTGCAGAGCTACTGGATGAAAATCCATGTCCCCGCCAATTTCATTGGTTACGGCGCTTTTGCGATGGCTGCGATGATTGGTGTGGCTTATTTGCTGGTAGACAGACAAACCGGAAAAGCCTCGGTCAGCCGCTGGGTTCAGAAAATGCCGTCGCTGGCTTTGATGGACGACCTGATGTACAAAACCATCGCGCTGGGTTTTGCCTTTTTCACGCTGGCAACGATACTGGGGGCTTTGTGGGCCGCCGAAGCCTGGGGCGGATACTGGTCATGGGATCCGAAAGAAACCTGGGCACTGATTGTCTGGTTGAATTATGCCGCCTGGCTGCATATGCGCATGACTAAGGGCTGGCATGGAGGTCCCATGGCCTGGTGGGCCATTGTGGGCCTGTTTGTGACCCTGTTTGCCTTCCTCGGTGTCAATATGTTTTTATCCGGGTTGCACTCTTACGGTACGCTTTAAACGAAAGGATATGATGATGACTAAATTGTTCTCAACACTGGCCGCCGGCCTGCTGGCTGGTCTGGTTTCTGCCTCTGCCTGGGCAGTGCCAATGTCATATGTGGAAGGCACACACTATTTCCCTACAGCAGAAAAAATGGCGACCACGGATGCCGAGAAAATTGTGGTGGTGGAAATGTTCTCTTACACCTGTCCGCACTGCTTTGCTCTGGAACCGGAAATTGAAGCCTGGAAAAAAACGCTTTCGGATGATGTGAAGTTCGTGAAGGTGCCAGCCATTTTCCGTGATAGCTGGCTGGAACTCGCTCGAGTTTATTACGCAGCAGAAGCCACTGGCGATCTGGAGATGCTGCATTCCAAGTTGTTCAACGCCATTCATGTGGAAAAACGTCGTTTAAGTACTGAAGACCAGTTGCTGGATTTTGTTGAAGAACAGGGCATCGATCGTGAAGCCTTCGCCAAAACAATGAATTCCTTCAGCGTGAAAGGCAAAGTTAAAAACGCGTTGATTATGAGCCGCACCTCCGGTATCACCGGCGTGCCTGCCTTCATTGTTGAAGGGGAGTACCGTACCAACGCCAGCAGCGCCGGTAGCAGCGAACAGCTGTTTGAGGTGGTGGATATGTTGATTGAAGAGTCGCGATAATAAGCGATTCATTTAATGAAAAAAGCCCGGTTTAACCGGGCTTTTTTTTACAATGCGGCAGGTAAAGGCTCATCTCCCACAGGTGCTTCTATCGTAGGCACGGCAGCATCATCATGATGCAGCAGGATATCGAGATAACGACGGATGTTCTGTACATAACGAACTGGCTCACTGCCACGGGCATAGCCATATCGGGTCTGGGTGAACCATTTCTGTTTTGACAGCAATGGCAGGTACTCACGAACATCGGTCCATAAATCAGGGTTTTTACCATGGATTTCGGTTAGTACTCTGGCATCTTCCAGGTGACCCATGCCAATATTGTAGGCCGCCAGTGCGAACCAGATCCGGTCGGGTGGCCGAATACCGTCAGGCAGACGCTCATAGATGGAAGCCAGGTAACCGGCGCCGGCAAAAATACTCTGTTCCGGATCTTCCCGGTCTGTGACCTCCATGTCTTTGGCGGTCGCCCGGGTCAGCATCATCAGGCCTTTAACCCCGGTACTGGAAACGGCCTCCGGGTTCCAGTGTGACTCCTGGTAGGACATGGCTGCCAGCAGGTGCCAGTCAAATCCGAACTGTTCGCCCGCCTGCTGGAACATATCTTTATAGCGCGGCAGGTGGGTCAGAATCCGGCGGTGCACAGCGCGGGTGTCTACATAATCAAAGCGGCGGATATGGCCGTAGTATTTTTCGATCAGCTTATCCAGCTCGCCAGAAGCTTCCATCTCATGAAAGAAGTCGAGCACCTCCAGATACAAGCTGTCATCATCAGACAGCGGCATCGCCCAGCCAAGAGGCTGTGGCTCGGAGATATCAAAAGCGACGCGTAATTCCGGAAACAGGCTCTGATTGGCAGACATTTCATTAGAGTCGACCACGGTGTAATCGATGAGCTCAAGCTGGACCAGTTCCAGCAGGCCGCTGTTATCCAGTTCCTGGTTCTCGCGCCAATCCAGTTCCGCAATCTCTTCCTGCAGCGACTGTAATTGCTCAACATGACTGCTGTCGGCGACCACTTCCAGCTGACCGTCAGTAATATCAGTGATATCGTCAGGTTTGCCGGTGCCGTGTTTATACACCAGTTGCTGTGTGACCTCATGATAAACCGGCCCAAAACGGAGTTGGTTTTTACGCTGCTCAGTGACGGTGAGGCCGGCTGCAGCGATATCGGCCTTGCCTTCCTCAATCAGTCTCAGCACATTGCCCAGATTCTCTGGCACGATGATTTTGAGCTCTACACCCAGCCGCTTGGCAAAACGCTGCGCCAGCTCGTACTCAAACCCTGCCAGCGTGTCGCCTTTGACATAGTAGCTGGTCAGGCTGTAACGGCTCAGAACTCGCAGCTCACCACGATCCTGGATCTCCTGAAGGTGAGGTTGGGCTTCACTGCAGGCCGCGGTCATACAGATGGCCAGCAGAAAAATGATTAGGCGTTTCAAGCAACATCCTCTTAACACAAACGTCATAATTATCGCTTGTTATCGACTTCATTGCACCCAACAGAGTTTTTGCGCGGCGCTAATAGCCCTGTTTTTATTGGCAAAATGAATAAAAGTATTATAATTCACGCTTTTTTTATGTGGATATAGTCTTGATGAATGCGCCCGAATTACTGCTGCCTGCCGGCAGCCTCGAACATATGCGCTATGCCTATGCTTTTGGTGCCGATGCAGTCTACGCCGGCCAGCCACGCTATAGTTTACGGGTAAGAAACAATGACTTTCACAAACTACCGGTACTGGCGCAGGGTATTGAGGAAGCACACAGGCTAGGTAAGAAATTTTTTGTCGCCAGTAACCTGATGCCGCATAACGCCAAACTAAAAACCTATATGGCGGATATGGAGCCGGTGATTGAAATGGGTCCGGATGCGCTGATCATGGCCGATCCCGGCCTTATCATGATGGTGCGTGAGCGCTGGCCTGAAATACCGGTACATTTGTCGGTGCAGGCCAATACCGTTAATTATCAGGCCGTGAAGTTCTGGCAGTCGTTGGGGCTGAGCCGGGTCATTCTGTCACGTGAACTCTCGCTGGATGAGATTGGAGAAATCCGTCAGCAATGCCCCGATATGGAACTGGAAGTGTTTGTGCATGGCGCCCTTTGTATTGCTTACTCAGGTCGTTGTCTGCTCTCCGGTTACTTTAATCACCGGGACCCTAATCAGGGGACCTGCACTAATGCCTGTCGCTGGGAATATAAAACGCACAGTAGTGATGGCAATGATGATGCACCGCAGAAAATTGATTTTCAGGCTTTTGATGCGATGAACCAGAGTGGTCTGTCCGACTGTGGTGGTCA
>CAYMEE010000021.1:0-20146 GCA_964389455.1 uncultured Methylophaga sp.
TATTGCCAGACACAACAATTTCATTGTCTTCTATCGAAACAGCAACATGTGAGAGTGGCTTACCTGCACTGCCCTGCTGATTGTCGGTCGTGCTGTTGAGACTGACGACAGAACTGCACTCGGACAAACCATAACCTTCATACACGGGCAAACTCACTGCCCTCGCTGCTTCCAGTAAACCGTGGCTAACCCGGCTGCCGCCCACGGCAATGAATTTCAAGCTACTGGGCGGCTGCCAGCCTTGCTGAATGATGTGGATCAATGCCGATAACAAGCCCGGCAATACAATCAGGCTCTCTGGCTGTATGGTCTCCAATGCGGCGGCCAGTTTCTGCACATCAAAGTCACTGGCGCCGTTGAAACCGAGTTCAGTGGCCGGTAGCAGGATCACTTCGCCACCACTCAGTAAAGGCGCGTAAACGCCGGCAATGTTTTCAAGCAAGGTGGCTAAAGGTAAAACGCAGAGATGACGGGGATTTTCCAGTCCGGTTCGCTGCAGCAGAGCCTCAGCGACCCTAATCTGATTGGCTTCACTAAGACACACGCCCTTGGGTTCGTCGGTGGAACCGGAAGTGAAAGTGATTTTGACGGTACTGTCAGGGGTTTTTGTCTCTACCGGTGGATAGATCGGCTGAATCTTCAGTTGGTTTGTCAGTGGCTCTCCCTGAAAATTGACATCGTCTTTTATCAGCGCGACTGCTCCGCTTTGGGCTATCGCATGCTGCTGTTGACTGTCACTGAAGAAAGCCGGCAATGGCAGTAATGTCACACCGGCTTCAAGACAGGCCAAATCAGTGACAACCCAGTCGATTTGATTGTCTGCAAGCAAGGCTACAACCTTTCCCTGGTAAGGCTTGAGAATTTCAGCAAGTAGCTGCACAGCCCCAATCAATTCAACCCGTGACAGACGCTGGACGTTATCTGTTACCGCAACGGCTTGTGGATTTTCTGCAGCCAGTTCGCGTAAGCGCTGAATGATAAAACTCATTGCGGCAGCCTGGCTGAAAACTGGGCAATATCATCGGCATACTGACTTTGTAGATGTGCCATCAATGGATGGCTGTTCATGGTACTGAAGCTGTTATCAATATTGGCAGCGAGAACAACAGGCTTGTCGTCGTAATAACTGCCCCAGTTTGCCCCTTTATCCGGCAAACGTTTGGGATCAGCTTCATGTAAAACAAAAGCCGGGATCTGTAATCTTGCCAGCCAGGTTTTAACTGCACTGTTGGCAGTGAACACCACCCACTCATAACCTGAGGCATAAAGGATATGAGCCAACAGCAGGAACAGCGATTGAGTGGCGCGTTGTCTGCCGGAAGCGAGGTTACCGATTTCAACAATTCGCTGTCGTTCAATCTGACTGTGGGTCACCAGACCCAGCGTGATCTCAATATCACACGCCAGATACTGTTCCAGAAACAGACGTCGAAACGCAGCAGGCTGAAAACCGAGCGCGGCAGTGATGCCTTTGTCATCTGCTGCTGACAGAAGCATGGGAAGAAACACACTGATATCAGCACCATATTGATGGGCAAAGCGCTGATGGATGAACTGCTCGATCAAGGCCCTGTCTGTGCTATCGGGCAGATGCAGTTTCAGTGAGTACAGGGGCAACAGCCCCCAACTGGCCGATTGTCTTTGAAAATGCCCGTGCTCGGGTAAATGATGATTAAGAGAAACCGCTTCCATAGACCACTCCAGTCTGTGACATTTGAGACACAGACTAGCGTGGTTGTCTTAACGGAAAATTAAGTCATCGAGAATTGAAAGAAAATTTATAAAATCACGCCCAGCGACTGGTTTAACTGTGCCTTTTGCTGCTCAATGAGTACTTCCAGTTCGCGTTTGCGATTTCGGCTCTCATTAGCCAGTACCTGGCTACGCAGCAAGTCAATCAGGTTGATTTCACCCAGATCAAAAGCACGCTTTTGCATCTGATAGTACTCGTGAGTGGTTTGATCCTGCTTTGCGACCAAATTGAGCTGTTGTCGCGTTGCTGACAAGCGCTCCCGGCTGGCCAGAAGCTGTTTGTTTAACTGGCGTTCCAGTTCCAGTCTGGTCACTTGTGCCTCGGCCAGCGCCGCAGCACCTTCGGCAACCGCAAGCTGAGTGTAGCGTTCATTGTCCAATGGCATGCTGAACCCAATACCCAGGCTGTTATTGAAAGCCTCGCTGCCTTCTCCCCGTTCGCGCCGCACACCCAGCGACACACTGGGATTGGCGCTACCTTCAAAGCGGGCAATTCCCATTTCCGCCTGCAGTCTGGCGATGACCTGGTCCTGCATCATCAGCGCAGGGTGACTGGCCGCCACCTGTTGTTTGTCAGTCACATCCTCAGTCACCTTTACCGGCAAGGACTGCAGACCGGTAATGAAACGGTAGGTTTTCATTTGCTGAGACAATTCAGACTCTGCCGCCACCATCTGGCTATGTGCCTCTAGCGTGTTGCTGCTGGCAAGCAGTGATTCATTGGCGGCCAGATCACCGGCTTTCACCCTGGACTCGACATCCTTTTGTGTTTGTTTGGCGGTTTCCCAGACCTGTCTGGCCTGTTGCAACCGGGCTTCAGCCAGTTTCACCTGCCAGATAAGCTCCCTTACCTCGCCGGAAGCCTGCAAGCGAAGCTGATTCTGATAAGCCGGCAACTGTGCCATGATTTTGCTGGAAAGCGCTTGCTGTACCTGCTGCTGGCCGGGCAGCCATAGTGGCATATCGACACTGCCTTCCCATTCCTGAAATCCGTCACTGCTGCCGATGGCATCATTGAAGTGGTTCAGGCTGGCCGTAGCCGGTTCAGCGAATAAAGCATTGCCCAGCTCATCATTGGCCTGCTGCAACTGGTCAAACTTGGATTCTGCCAGTTTCCCCGGAAGTCGCTGATAAACCACCTCGGTCACACTACTAAGAGAGAGGTTGTCGGAATAAGAAGTCGCGTCTGCCGCGTACACCAGAAAAGAAGGCGCCGACAACACAACAGCGGCCAACAGGGGTTTCAAATCAAACATCTCTTATCCTTTTCATCGCGACAGAGCTAAGTTAACAAATTTAGCTGCGTTGTGGCACAAGCCGTCCCGAGATTTTATCCACCGCACTCTCGTGCAGCGACAGCATGGCCGGAATCACCACTAAGACCAGTGCGGTCGCGAACATCAGGCCGAAGGAGATCGATACCGCCATCGGAATCAGGAACTGGGCCTGCAAAGACGTTTCGAACAGCAGTGGTGTCAGGCCACCGATAGTCGTCAACGAGGTCAGTAAAACCGCCCGCAGACGCTGACTGGCCGCCTCAATAATCGCCTGCTGTGTGCCCATCCCCGATTCACGTAGCTGTTTGAAGAAGGTGACCAGAATAATGGAATCGTTGACCACAATACCGGACAGACCGAAGATGCCGAACAGCGACAAGATGGTCAGATCGATATTCAGCAGCCAGTGACCGAACAAGGCACCGATCAGCCCGAAAGGTATCGCCGACATTACCACCAGTGGCCAGCCATAAGACGCAAATACCCATGCCAGAACCAGGTAAATCATAACAAAGGCCAGGAATACCCCCTGCACCATATCGCCAATCGTTTCAGCCTGTTCTTCGGCGCGTCCCTCATAGGCCACGTTAACGCCGAAGCGGGCACTTAACTCGGGCAGGAATGACTGCTGCATATCCGCCAGAATTTCATTGTTGTTGTTGACCGTCGCATCGACCGTGGCGGTGGTATGTATCGCCAGTTGAGTGTCAGTATGTCGTAACACATCGAAACCACGGCGGGCATCAAATTCGACCACACTGGATAACGGTGCACTGCCTCCATTGGGCAGTCGAATCATGAAGTTTTCCAGCGTGGCCAGTGTATTACGTTCATTGTCGGGCAACATCACCCGGACTTCGACTTCATCATCACCATCCTGGAATATCTGAACCAGTTGGCCATCGAAAGCGGCGCGAAGCTGTCGGCCAACATTGTTAAGCGTTAACCCCAGAACTTCACCCTGGCCTTTGATCCGGTATATCAACTGCTCCTGACCATAAGGCATATCGTCTTCAATAGCACTGACCCCCGGGTAGGTTTTGAGCTTCTCGGCGATTTCCTGAGAAGCCGCTTTCAGCGTATCTGACGGCGCACCGGTGAGCCTGATATCAATATCACTGCCGGGTGGTCCGCCACGTCGTTCACTGATGGTAAAGGTCTCTATACCGGGTGGCAGATGCACTTTTTCACGCCAGGCATTAATGAAGTCCTTGTTACGAATATCACGCTGATCCGGCGAGATCATTTCCAGTTGAATAGAGCCAAAACGTTCATCCACCTGTGAAGTGGCATTTGGGTTGGCTGCGCTGGCCGTGCCCAAACGGGTCACTGACAGATCCAACAGCTCCGGCCCCATTTCCCGTGCTGTCTCATCAAGGGCTGCATTAGCATGTTCAAGAAAGCGCTCAACATGCTCGCCCGGTGTGCCGGCGATAAACCGCGCATTGGCCACAATGGTTGTGCCTTCAGGCGATGGGAAGAAGTTAAACAGAATTCGACCGCTCGCCAGCAAACCAATAGCCAGGATCAATAAGGCAATGGCCGCGGCAATAGTGACGCCACGGAAATTCACAGCATGCGTCACCAGCGGCTTGAACACATGGTCCCGGAAACGCTGGAACTGGCTATCAAGATAGTGTCTAAAACGTCCCGGTTCAGCATGGTGCATCGTATGAAAAGAATGCCGTAAGTGTCCGGGAAGTATAAGAAAGCTCTCAATCAGAGAGGCGAGAATGACACACACCACCACAAACGGGATATCAAACAGGATATTGCCGATAACCCCGCTTATCATCATTAAAGGCAGGAAGGCTGAAATGGTGGTAAGGGAGGAAGAAACAACCGGTGCCAGCATCCGTCTCGCGCCGCCTTCAGCGGCAGTCAGCGAACGTTCACCGCTCTGGTAATGTGACAAAGCATCTTCGCCGACCACAATGGCATCATCAACGATAATACCCAGCGCCATAATCAGCCCGAACAGACTGATCATATTGATACTGCCACCCAGCAAGTAAAGCACGGTCAGGGCGGCCATAAAGGAAATCGGAATACCGACCGCCACCCAGAAAGCCACGCGACCATGGAGAAACAGAAACAGAATACCCAGCACCAGCAATAAACCGCCGAGACCATTGTTAAGCAACAAATTGATACGCTCTTCAATCAGTTCCCAGGTGGCATCGAACACTTTAATTTTGACGCCCGCAGGTAAATCATCACGGCTGTCTTCCAGCCATTGTTTCATGATTTCGGCTGATTCCAGCGCATCTGCATTTTCTGTGCGCTGCAGCTCGATTTCGACGGCGGGCTGCCCCTGATAGTACACCTCGACCTGGTTTCGCATCGACCGCCGTTCAATCTCAGCAACATCATCCAGCATCACCAGACCGCCGGCATAATCCGCTTTCAACAGTAGATCACTAAAGGCATAGACATCGCGTTTCTGGCCTTCACTGCGAAGCTGTCTGGCAGTCTCATCATTACCGACTTCACCAGCAGGCAGATCCTGACTCTGCTCCCCGACCCGCTCACCAACCTGATTGAAACTCAGGCCCAGTGCCTCCAGTTCATGCGTACTGAGCTGAATGGCGATTTCTTCTTCCGGCAAACCAGTAATGTTGACTCGTGAAATGCCCCTGTCGAGCAACTCATGCTCAATCTGATGAGCCAGATCGCGAAGCTCATCCAACTCGCCATCACTGGTTATCAGCAACCTTGCCACGGTGTCATAACGGGTAACCAGACTGATTTCCGGGGTTTCGGCATCGGTAGGTAAATTACGAATCCTCGCAACATGGTCCTTGACCTGATCCAGGGCGCGGCCCATATCGGCATCTTCTTCGAATTCCAGCGTAACCAGGGATGAGCCATAGGACGATGTGGAGGTCATCTTGTCGACATAGTCGATGGTGCGCAGTTCCTGTTCGACGCGGGTGGTCAGAGACTCCTCCACATCCTCAGCACTGGCACCCCGCCAGGTGATACTGATGGTAATAATATCGAGCGCGAAGTTGGGGAAAAACTGGGTGTTGAGACGGTTCAGGGATAAAGTACCGGCAACCAGCATCATGATCATCAGCAGATTCGCGGCAACCCGGTGCTGGGCGAAGATGCCGATAAAATCTCTGCGATGGCCTTCCATCAGTCTGCGACCTTGACTCTGAGGCCGGTAATCGCATTAGGCAATTGCGTCGCTGCAATCAAGTCACCCGGACTGAGAGAATCACTGCGGATCAGCAGGCTGTTTTTACCTGCTTCACGCTCGACTTCACCGACACGCTCTATGGCCACTGACTGCAGATGACCTTCGTCAATGCGGTAAACGCGATCCATGCCGTAAAGCGCACTGAAGGGCACCTCGATCACATTCTCCTGTTCAGCCAGTTGCAGTTGGAGTTCGACGAAGGTGCCAAGTGGCAACGGCGCCATATTGTTTTCAATACGGAACAGACCGTCGATACCCCCACTGTCCTGTCTGACTTCACCGGACAGGCGATTCAGCGACAGGCGCATCAACTGGCCGTCGACTTCAGCTTTAGCTTGCAGATTGTTGCCTTGTTGCAGCATTTGCCGAACCTGGGGAATATACCGCCCGGGAATTTGAGCCCTGACTTCGAGGTTGTCGAGATCGTACACAGTCAGCAGCGTATCACCGGGACGAACCCGGTCGCCCAGCGCCACTGTCAGGCCGGCAACGCGGCCATCGAAAGGCGCTTTAATCTCGGTACGGCTCAGATTGACTTCGGCCTGGGCCAACAAGGCTTCGGCGCGTTGTTTGGCGGCCTGTAACTGGGCCAGCCTGACTGTGTGATTATCAATATCAAACTGCAGTTGTTTCAGTGCCAGTGCCTGCTGCTCGTAAGCGGCCAGGGCATCATCCAGTGAGGCCTGCGAAGCCAGCCGACTCTGTTCCAGTTTACGTGCACGCTGCACGGCCTTATCAGCGAGGTCCAGTAACTGTTTCTGGTTAGCCAACAGCGCCTTGTCACGCTGAAAGCGCTGATTCTCACTGTCGATTTGTGCCTGCGCCTCTTTGACATCCGCCTGTCGCTGCTGCAGGGCAAGTTGAATATCAATGTCATCCAGTTTGATCAGGGTCTGTCCGGCCGTAACATTATCCCCTTCCAGTACATTCACGCCGATGACGTCAGCCTCAAGTGCTGCTTTCAGACTGGCATCACGCGGCGTTTCGATCCGGCCGTAGATGGTAACCTCCGGCGCAATACGCTGATATTCAGCCGTTACCGCTTCAACCAGCCACGCTTTTTCCTTTTTTTCCATTGCCGGTGTTTCAGGTTTACTGGCCTTCAGCAGCATAAACGCGATAACGGCAAGGCCGAGAATGATGATCGGCAACGCGATTTTTTTTAACAACTTATGCTCCCAGCTACCACCCAGAAAGGAAATGACTGTCCGTGTTTAGTTTGGTTCAGTGACTATCGCGACCCGGACTGCATCCAGGCTTAATTCGGCTGATTGTATCGTATTCGCCAGTTCGTGAGTGAGTGCCGCCATGGCGTCAATTTCATCCTGGCGAATCGCGGGATTCTTTTCTGCCAGTGCTTTCAGGCGTGCTGTTTCAGCTGCCATTTCCTGCTGCATTGATGCCAGCGCTTCCCGTCTCAGCATTTCACCAGGTTCTGAACTGGCACGCTGCGCCTGCTGTATCAGTTTTTCCAGCTGCGGACGGGCATGGCGAATGAGTTCCTGTGAGGTCGCCCGAGGAATACGTCCTGCCAGTTTGTTGAATTGTCTGTCTGGCAGACTGGCCTGGTGCTGACGGCCCTGCTCGTCCACCACAATACGCAGATAGCGTTGCGGTAAAAAACGATCCACATAGGTCTGCAGTGCGCCGATGGCCTGAACCTTGAAAATCGCTTCCAGCAGGAGCGTGCCAGGGTTAAATAAACCGCTTTCCAGGGTACAGAAAGCACTGTTGCCGATTTCGGTGTTCATCACCAAATCCATCGCGCCCAGTACCATGGGATGTTCCCAGGTCAGAAAAGCCATATCTTCACGGCCCAGCGCCCGATGACGTTGATAGGTCGCCGTCAAGCCATCTTCTGGCAATTCCGGGAAAGGATAAACCATATGGTTACCCGGCTCGATGATGATGCTGTCGCTGCTGTGAGGCTGCTGTTCGACACCAAAGGCATCAAAAACATCATCCATGAAATCTGCCAGTTCCAGCCCGCGGGTGGCCTCTTCCAGTTCAGCGATAATATGTTGCGCGGCATCGTCATCGAAGGAATTACGCTCCAACAGTCGATTACGGCCGGATTGCAGGCTTTGCCTCGCTTTTTCTGCCGTGTCACGGGTCAATTCAATCAGGTCTTTCAGCGCTTTCTCATCAGCAGGCTGATTCAGACAGGCTTCCAGTTGTGCCTGGGTCGCTTTATAAACCGCATCGCCAGCGGCAAACACCTGCTCAAAGGCATTCATACCCTGGTGATACCAGTTCAGTAAGACCTCCTGCGCAGTGCCCGCAAAATACGGCACATGAATATCAACATCATGCTGTTGACCAATACGGTCCAAACGGCCAATACGTTGTTCCAGCAGATCCGGATGACGTGGTAAGTCGAGCAGTACCAAATGATGACAGAACTGGAAGTTACGTCCTTCACTGCCGATTTCAGAACAGACCAGCAGCTGCGCCCCATCCTCTTCCTCTGCAAAATAGGCGGCAGCGCGATCACGGTTCACCAGCGTCAGGTTTTCATGGAATGCCGCACTGCGCACACCATGATGTACGCTGAGATGGCTGTCGAGCTGTGTCGCGGTATCGGCACTGGCACAAATCAGCAGAATTTTCTCGCCGCGGTGGGCTTTCAGAAAATCAATCAGCCAGGCAACACGTTTATCTTCAATAAGCCAGTCATGACCCAGTACTGTTTCAGCTTGTAAGGCATCAATACCCGACAGTCTGCTATCCGCTTCCAGCGGGTAGCTATGCAGGATACGCTCAGGAAAACCTTTCACCACATCGCGGGTATTACGGAACAATACCCGGCCAGTGCCATGCTGATCCAGCAGATGCCTGATAGCCGCCTGTTTAGCGGCATCAAAATCGTCATGTTGCTGTAAATCAGCCAGGGCCTGTTCGGGCAAATAGGGTTCAAGTGCCTTTAACAAGGGGTTGAGTTTTTTATCATCAGCGGCTTGCAGCGCATCCAAATCATCAATTAAATCCGAAATCGGCTGATAACCCGCTTCCTGCTCTCTGAATGCCTCCAAATCATGAAAACGTTCCGGATCAAGCAGGCGCAGACGTGCGAAATGGCTGTCGATGCCGAGTTGCTCCGGGGTGGCTGTCAACAGCAGCAAAGCTGCAATGCGGGCAGCGAGCTGCTCAATCAGCTGGTAGGCAGGACTGCTGTTATCGGGTTGCCAGTAAAGGTGGTGTGCTTCATCCACAATCAGCATATCCCAGTCTGCAGCAAGCAAATCCTCCTGCATCACCGGATTTTCGAGTAAATCGTCCTGGCCGCACAGCACCAGCTGGGCACTGTCAAAGGGATTCCCCTCTTCGAGCTCGACCAGCGCCAGATGTCGGTCAACATCGATCAGGCTGAAGCTCAGATTAAAGCGACGCAGCATTTCAACCAGCCACTGATGCAACAAAGCATCCGGCACAATCACCAAAGCGCGTTTGACTTCACCGCTGAGAATTTTCTGATGCAGAATCAGCCCGGCTTCAATGGTTTTACCCAGACCGACTTCATCGGCCAGCAGCACACGTGGCGCATGACGCTGAGACGCCTGCTGTGCGATATAGAGCTGATGAGGCAATAGCTGAACCCGGGCCCCCAGTAAGCCAAACACCGCTGAGCTGAATAGTTCGTGCTGATAGGACAGCGCCTTGGCGCGTAACTCAAACTGACTGTTTTTATCGACCTGGCCAGCAAACAGGCGATCCTGCGGCTGATTGAAATGCACCCGACTGTCGAGATCCATTTCATGGAAGCTGACCGCTTCCCCTTCTGTGGTCTCGCCCTGATAAATCATACAGCCGTTGAAAGGCTGGACGGCAGAGATGGTAAAGCTCTGTTGCTCGCGGCTTTTGACCTGTTCGCCTTCAGAGTAAATCACTCGACTCAGCGGCGCGTTGTTGGCCGCATAAAACCGGCTCTCAGCGACCGTAGGAAAGAAGACCTCAATTTGACGGCCACTGATTTCTTTAATGATGCCAAGGCCCAGCTCTGCTTCACTGTTACTGACCCAGCGCTGGCCGATAATAAATTCAATTTCTGACAATGTTTTTCCCCGGCATTCAGCCGAATTGATAATGTTTACGTAAATCCTGTTTGATGTGCCAGCGACAGCTCAGGCCCGCTGCAAAAGTCACCAGATCACCCGCTTTGATGGTCACAGATTCGCTACCATCATCAGCAGTGACAATCACTTCGCCCTCCAGAATGTAGGCGGTTTCTTTTTCATCATAATACCAGGGGAATTCTGATGCTTCTTTTTCCCAGATGGGCCAGGCATAAACGCCGAGTTCTGTGAGGCGCGACTGGTCAGGCTGATGTTCCACTTGAATGGCTTTCATAATCGTCTCCCGCTAGCGCTAAAACGCGTGTCGTGGAGCGATATGGTAAATTGTTGCCTCGTTTTTTCCTATAGCTGCAAACGATGGCCTCCAAGTTCAACACCATTCACCGCGCCGCGGAAACCGACTATGAAATCAAAAAATCCCGCTTTATTGGCGTGATTATGCCGTGCCAGTCAGAAGACGACGCGCTGCGCAAACTGGGACAGTTGGCCCGGCAACACCCTAATGCCAATCACCTCGCCTTTGCCTGGCGGATTCGCCAGCCGGAAGGATTCCTCACCGAACGTTTTCATGATGCCGGTGAGCCATCGGGTACGGCTGGAAGACCCATTCTTGCACCGTTAGAAGGTGAAAACCTGATTAACGTCGTGGTTGGTGTGGTGCGTTATTTTGGTGGTATTAAACTGGGCACTGGCGGACTGACCCGCGCCTATGGAACTGCCGCAAAAGAAGCTATTGCCGCCGCAAGCATTAGCCCCTGGGTAGAAATGGCGACCCTAAAGCTCGATATTGAATACCCGCAACTGCAATTGCTGGAGTATCAGCTAAAACAGATTCATGGTGAGATCATCGACCAGCAGTTCACAGACAAAGTGAGTTTAATTGTCTCGTTGCCGGCCTCGGAGAAAGAGGCTATCCGACAACAATTCAGCGCTTGAGAACCACCAGTCTACCGTCGATAAAAGGGTTTGAAAAACCATATTTATCAGCGATATAAGAAATAGTGTTTGTGTGGTATATGAAGACGTGGGTCGGGTCGTTTTTATAATTCCAACGATGAAAATCAATCCCTTCCTGATACAACTCAGTCATGCATAACAGCATGCCCGATGGCTTCAATAACTGACTCAGCAAGGCAAAACTTTCTGCGGGCCGGTGGAAGTGTTCTATCACTTCACAACTGCAAATATAGTCGTACTGTTGTTCCAGCAAAGCGAGATGATCGAAAAACAGCGGATCATAGGCCTGAATGTCATACCCCTGCTCAGCCAGTACATGAGTAATGACGGGGGCATGTCCGGCCCCGAAGTCGAGACCCTTTTGGTCGGGTCTGAAATGCCGTTTGACCTGTTCGGTGATGGGAGCAACAAAGCCCTGAAAGCGGGGGTCACGGACATCATTCAGATGTTCCAGATAACGCTGTTTTTCTTCATCCCTGTCCGGCCAGCTTGACGGATCTTTGATAATGGCCTGACAAGACTGGCACTGGTAGTAATCACGCTGTTTGAAGTCATAAAACAGACTGGTGTGGCTCCCGCAAAGCGGGCAAAAAGGTGCCATTACAGCGGCAGGAAACTGGTCGATAGCCCTATCAGGCCGCCAAAGACACCGCCCCAGACAACCAGCCAGCCCAGATGCTCGCGAATCATACGCTGGATAATATCTTTCACCATCGGCGGCGTCAGTTCATCCAGCCTTGATTGCACGATCAGCTCGATTTGACCGTGAATATCATCAAATACCGGGTTGCTGCTGAGCTTGGCTTTCACGCTTGCCTGAAAGGAATCGCTATGCGCCATCTCATCCAACGCCACGCGCATTTTGTCTATAAACGGCTGTTTAAGTGCTGCCAATGACTTTTTGCCACCGAACATCGACAACATACTGCCAAAAGACGATTCCAGGATAGTATCCACCAGGCTGTCGTAGGCTGGTGCCAGATCGGTTTGTTCGATCACATCGCTGAAATCGAGTCGGTGCTGTGCATTATCCTTAATCAGCTCAGCCATGAAGCGATCGACATTGTCTTTGCTGAAAAACTGCGACATCACCAGCTCGTGAATGCCGGCTTTAAAGTCTTCAAAGCGAGCTGAAATAATGCCCGAACCATAGAGACCGGGCACTTTTTCAAACAGCATATGAATCGCGAGCCAGTTTGTTATGCCACCGGCTAATGCAAACAGGCCGGTATTCAGAATCGGTTCGCGATATGGGGCTGGCGCAAGCAGCCCGCCTGCCACGCAAGCTGCGGCAAGCAGATTAGTGATCAGGCTCTTATTCATTGGTCCATTTGGTCAAGGCA
The DNA here is from genome assembly GCA_964389455.1 of uncultured Methylophaga sp. Classification (GTDB taxonomy): domain Bacteria; phylum Pseudomonadota; class Gammaproteobacteria; order Nitrosococcales; family Methylophagaceae; genus Methylophaga. The sequence goes on from CAYMEE010000021.1 coordinate 12,608, forward strand.
TCAACGATCTGGCTTGCCTGATCACGGCTGGAAATGTTGAATTTGGAACGCTGGCTGTATTCACCGTTACGTTTCTGATAACGACGGATAGTGTATTTATCCGGACCAAAGTCACCGGTTTTACGATCCAAATCCTGATAGCGGAACATCACCGTGGCCCAGGCGCCCTTGGTCAATACGACCTTGTCCAGTTCTTTGACTGTCATGGTTTCGCCTTCGAAATATTCAACGGTCAGTTCATCTACGTTTTCAGCCATGTAATTAGGTTTCCTTTTTTAATGAGAGGTTTGCTGATAAAAAGCGGTCAAGACCTTGTGCAGCATTTCGGCATCGCGACTGCCGGCCATTTCCCGAATTGAGTGCATACCATAGGTGGGCACGCCAATATCCAGTGTACGAACACCGATATTTGAGGCCGTAATGGGACCGATTGTGCTGCCGCAGGCCATGTCGGTACGGACCACGAAGTCCTGTACCGGCACATCCTGCTGACTGCAAAGCTGACGGAATACGGCACTGGTCTCGCTGCTGGTGGCATAGCGCTGATTGGCATTGGTTTTGATCACCGGGCCGCGGTTCAAAATCGGGCCATGCTCCGCATCGTGCTTGTCCGGATAATTAGGATGAATCGCATGGGCGTTGTCAGCCGAAATCATCATTGAACGGTCAATCATGCGCTGGTAATTTTCCGGCGTCTGACTCAGGCGCTGCAGCACTGATTGCAGGAAAGTGCCCTGCGCGCCGCTGCTAGACTGACTGCCAACTTCTTCGTGATCATTGCAAACCAGCAAGGCGGGTCGACTGCGACCCGCAGCAAGCAAAGCCTGTAGTCCGACATAACAGCTCAGCAGGTTATCAAGACGGGCACTGGAGATAAAATCACCATAAAGCCCGGTCAATGCGGCTTTCTGGGTATCGTAAAAACAGATTTCATAGTCCAGCACTTTACCGATTTGGCGGTCCGGATATTGCTGCTGGCACTGTTTTTCCAGCAGGGCGCGGAAATCGAGCGAATCGCCCTCCTCCAGTTGGCACAGTACCGGCGGCAGATGCAGCTGAGGATTGACACTTCGGCTCTGATTGGCTTCGCGATCAAGATGAATCGCCAGACTCGGAATCACCGCAATCGGACATTCAAAATTGATTAATATCTGCTCAATACGGCCGTTTTCGGTTTCCACACTGACCCTGCCCGCCATCGACAAGTCGCGGTCGAACCAGGGGTTAAGCAAGGCACCGCCATAGACTTCCACCCCCAGCTGCAGCAGTGTCTGCTGTACTTTTTCCGGTTTGGGTTTGACCTTGAGACAGGGGCTGTCGGTGTGTGCACCCACCATATGGATGCCGGTTTCTGTCAGTTCACCCTCGGTCAGGGTAAAGGCAATAATCGAAGAATCATTACGGGTCACATAATAGCTACCTGCCGACAACTGACCCCAGCTATCGCCTTCTGACAGTCGCCTGAACCCCTGCTGCTCCAGCAGCATCTTCATACTGGCGACGGCGTGGTAAGGCGTAGGCGACTGGTCGAGAAAATCGCACAGCCCGTGGTTGAATGAATTGCTTGAATGAGCCATAACAAATCTATATCACAGGAAAGTGACCGGTATGATACCGATTTTATGCACGTGGTTCGATAATTGTCAGTCCTGTACAGGACGACCGCGATACATGCGGGCCGGTTTCTTCGCCACCTCGGTAGCAGCTTTTTTGACGCTGGGGATGGTTCTTTTGGTTTCGACTTCAGCCCCCCGGTACATGCGCTTGCCTGAAGCAGATGACAAGTCAGCATGATGCAAGCCCAATGCCGCCAGTACATTCTCACGGTCATCAACAAAGGCCTTGCTGGGAAGTGGCATGGTCACATTCGGCTTAAATGAAAAACGTTCCACCTTGATGAAGGGTAATGCCGTGATGACGGCTTTACCGCGTTCCCTGCCGAAGGAAAGCGCTTTGATTCGGCCTTTTTCAAGCAGGATATGACAGGCTTTGTTGTCGGTGGTGGTGATGAAGAAAGTGCCGCTTTCTGCCTGATGACAGAGAATGGCTAATTGATTGAGAACATCCGTATTCGCGATCATAAGTTGGCAGCAACCCGTGATTAAGAATGGTTGTGCACCAGATTACATGACATCGTCATCATTATCATCGTTTAATTTAAATGTGGCTCGTTTTGACAGTCCACCATGCAAACGACAGCGTGTTGCCAGGGCGCCCAGGCCCCACGCTTCCGGTGGTCGAATGGCCACGGAACGTTTACAGCGTTTACCGCCGGGCAGCTTGGCGCCACAGGGTGGACGATAACGTTTGATTTTTTCCCAGCCTTCCAGTGTCTGGGTTGCTTTGCGGATTGTTTTGACTTCGCGCGGTGATAACTGTGTCTGGTCGACTGGATGAGTTTCCTGATCAGTGTGACGCCACCAGTATCGAACGACCGGTAATGGCAGACCGAAACGGCGCGCGAGATCATCAGGTTTGCGGTAGATTTCCAGTTCCAGCAGCAGAATAGCTGCCTGTTCCAGACGGACGGTAAAATCGCGGCTCTCTTCAGGCGTCATGCATCTGGGTCGTGTTCATGACTAAGTTTGATAACGGCTTCATTCAGATCATCTATTTCCGATTCCGGCTGGGCAAACTCGCGAACTGAAATGCCGGCTTTATGCACGCTGTCCGGATCACCGGTGATCAGCGGATGCCAGTCCGGCAACGGCTCACCTTCCGCCAGCAGACGATAGGCACAGGTTGAGGGCAGCCAGTCGAAATAATGCGCGTTCTTGATGCTGAGTTGAATGCAGTCTGGGATGATAGATTGACGGTTTTCGTAATCCCTGCAGCGACAGCTGTGGATATCCAGTAGAGAACATGACGCGCGGGTGTAATACATACGGCCGTCATCTTCATCTTCAAGTTTGTGCAGACAGCAGCGCGCACAGCCGTCGCAAAGACTTTCCCACTCTTCGTGAGTCATCTCGCTCAGGCGTTTATGTTTCCAGAACTCAACAGATGTTTTATCCTGATCTATCATGACCGATTCAGTAGCCCTATCCAGCCTGCTCGCGCCGTTTGTCAGTCAATTCAACCCCAGGTCGATTCTGACTGCCGGCGACACCGCGGCTCTATGTCTGCAAATAGACAATGATACTAAATTGCAGCACCTGAAGACACCATTCAACCAGGATCAATTGCGCAGCACGCAGCCTGTCGACCTTGCCGTTATCAGTCACCTGACCGAATCCATGGAAAAAGCGGCCGCAGAGCAATGGTTGGGGATGGTGAAAAACCGACTTGCGCCCCATGTCATCCTCATCAGCCATCCCGCGATTGCCGATGAAAAAGGCTGGCGTCTTACTGATTACCTGGCGATGGGATTTCGCCATCTCGCCGGTACTGAGGACGGGCTGCAGGTATTCACTTATGCGATTGAGAATTACCAGCCCAAGCGCGACTGGCTCAATAGTCGCTTCTGGGCCAACCCTGAAATGTATGACAAGTACCGCTGGTAACACCTCGGTCACATTGCTGTCATAAACAGCAGCTAATATTAAACGGATCACCGCGCCTCCAGCGCTCTAGAAGGAAATATGAAACAAGAACAGCCTATCGACCTGAACAATCCTGAGCTATACATCAACCGTGAGCTCAGCCTGCTCGAGTTCAACTGGCGCGTATTACAACAGGCGCTGGACAGCAGCGTGCCGCTGCTCGAACGGCTCAACTATCTGTGTATTTCCAGTAACAATCTAGACGAGTTTTTTGAAGTCCGTGTGGCCGGTCTGATTCAGCAGATTGAAATCGGCGACCCTTACATCGAAGCCGACCAAATCACGGCCCAGGAATGCCTGAAACTGATTAGTCAGCGTGCTCATGAGCTGGTCGAAGAGCAATACCGGGTATTAAATGAAGTGCTGTTGCCGGAGCTGGAAGCACAGTCGATTCGCGTTCTGCCCCGCTCACAGTGGAATGACGAACACACCCAGTGGCTGCAGCATTACTTCCAGGAAGAGATCCTGCCGATTCTGAGTCCGATGGGGCTGGATTCCGCTCATCCTTTCCCGCGTCTGCTCAACAAGAGTTTGAACTTTATTGTCTCTTTGGTGGGTAAGGATGCTTTCGGCCGTGATCGGGGGTATGCGATTTTGCAGGCGCCTCGCGCCTTGCCACGCGTGATCCAGTTTCCGGATGAACTGTGTCAGCCCGGTGAATACAAATTCGTGTTCCTGTCATCCATCATTCATGCCTTTGCCGAAGACCTGTTCTTTGGCATGAAAGTCAAAGGCTGTTATCAGTTCCGCGTCACCCGTAACAGCGATCTAGCTATAGATACCGAAGAAACCAGTGACCTGCTGGCCACCATTGCGGATGAATTAACGCAGCGTAACTATGGTGATGAGGTTCGGCTGGAAATTGCCCATAACTGTCCTGAGGACATGGTCGAATTTCTGCGCAATGAGTGTGCGATGGAACGCGATAATGTTTACCTGGTCAATGGCCCCGTCAATCTGAGCCGGATTCAGGCTGTCTGCTCGCTGGTGGATCGCCCCGATCTCAAGTTCAAGCCATTCACACAGGGACGGCCCGAGGGGCTGACACCCGATGTCGATATTTTCGCAGCCCTGCGCAAGCAGGATATGCTGCTGCATCACCCTTATCAGTCCTTTACTCCGGTTATCGACTTGCTGCGCCAGGCTGCCGCTGACAGCAGCGTACTGGCGGTTAAACAGACGCTGTACCGCACTGGCGCCAAATCGCCGATTGTTGATGCTTTGGTGACTGCCGCCCAGGCCGGTAAAGAAGTCACCGTCGTTATCGAACTGCGCGCACGCTTTGACGAGGAAGCTAACGTCGCGTTGGCTGCTCGCCTGCAGGAAGCGGGTGCCCACGTGGTATATGGTATCGTGGGCTATAAAACCCATGCCAAAATGCTGCTGGTTCTGCGCCGTGAAAACAGCAAATTACGCCGTTATGTACATCTGGGCACAGGCAATTATCACCGCGGAACGGCCCGCGTTTACACCGATTATGGTCTGCTGACCTCAGATAAACAGATCGGTGAAGACGTTAACAATCTGTTCATTCAGCTCACCAGCTTGGGCAAAATTCCACAGATGCATAAACTGCTGCATGCCCCCTTTACGCTGCATGATGGCCTGCTCAAGAAAATTGAGCGAGAAATCGAACATGCTGAGGCCGGAAATTCCGGTCGGATCATCATCAAAGTGAATGCCGTGGTTGAGCAGGAAATGATTCAGGCGCTCTATCGTGCCTCGATGGCTGGCGTCAAAATCGATCTGATCGTGCGCGGCATCTGCTGTTTGCGGCCCGGCGTCAAAGGCTTGTCTGAAAATATCCATGTGCGCAGCATCATCGGCCGTTTCCTGGAACACACCCGGGTGTTTTATTTTGAGAACGGCGGTAGTCCTGAGCTCTGGTGTGGCAGTGCCGACTTGATGAAACGCAACCTGCTGCGCCGGGTTGAAACCTGCTTCCCGATCGAATCCAAAAAACTGCGCCAGCGTGTTCTCGACGACCTGGAAACTTACCTGTCAGATAACAGCCAGGCCTGGATTCTGAACGCCGATGCGCGTTACAAGCTGGTTGAAAAGTCCGACTCAGAGCCGGCCATTTCCGCGCAACTGGCCCTACTGGAAAAAATGGCCAAGACCTACTGACTCTGTCGTGGAAACGATTGCATTTTTTAATCTCAAAGGCGGTGTCGGTAAAACAACCTCAGCAGTCAATATTGCCTGGCATGCCGCCAATGAAGGCATCCCTACTTTGCTCTGGGATCTGGATCCGCAGGGTGCGGCCAGCTGGCTGTTAAATACCAAGGCAAAAGAAAAAACCCGTCCTAAAAAGATTTTGAGTGGTAAAACCCCGATTGGTGAACTCGTCAGATCCACGGACTTCGAGAATCTGGATGTGATTCCATCCGATTTCTCATTGCGGCACCTGGATCAGCAGCTGGCCACACAGAGTGATCAGGGCAAACGTAATCTGATTGCCAAACTGGTAGAACCTTTTGGTGAAAACTACGCTCTGGTGGTGTTGGACTGTCCGCCCAGTTTTTCATTGCTGACAGAACAGGTATTTGAAACCGCTGACTCGTTATACATTCCGATCATCCCGACGCATTTGTCTTTGCGCACCTTTGAACAGACCCGAGATTTTTTCAAGGCAAACAAGCTCAAACCCAAGCGACTGCACGCGTTTTTCACCATGGTGGATCGCCGCCGCAGCCTGCACAGGGTGATGCTGACTCACCCACCTAAAATGTTAAAAAATGGTCTAGCCACATCGATTCCTTATGCTGCCGCAGTCGAGCGTATGGGGGATCATCGGGCGCCATTACCCGCCTTTGACAGTGCATCGCCGGTGAGCCTTGCCTATGCGCAGCTCTGGCGAGATATCAAAGCGACACTGAAAGAGTTTTCGGCTTAATCATTGGCCTGACAGACATAGCCTTCTGGGTTTTCTTGCAACCACTGCTGATAAGTCTGTGTAGGTGAGGTGAACTTGGGAAAATATTCATTGCCCTGATCCGGACCGAACATTTCCCATTCCTTCAATGAATCAAAGTGACGTTGTGCTCCAGACATAATGCGCTTCCTTTGTTTGAGTCAGAAGCAGTATGCAGCGCAATTATGACAATTTCGTGTGAATCTGACGGGAAATTCCCGTGAAGAATCAAACGTTTTTTGTCACCAGCCAGCACTGGTGGATTTTCTTATTGCGTTCAAAATCCTTAGGAATGGTCTGGGTGGTGATATCTTTCAGGCTCAGTCCTTCCATCTCATCTAGGGCCATCCTGAAATCACGCCGGTTGGTGGAAAACATCAGTTGTCCGCCGGCTTTGAGCAGATTGGCCGCCATCTGAATCAAGCTGACATGATCGCGCTGAACGTCAAATACCCCTTCCATTCGGCTGGAGTTGGAAAAGGTCGGCGGGTCGAGAAATATCAGATCAAAGCGCTCAGCCTCCTGCTGCTGCGCCTGCAACCACTCCAGGCAGTTGGCACGAATAAAGCGGTGCTGTTCACCGTCAAAACCATTCAATTGCATGTTGTCCTGTGCCCAGCCCAGATAGGTATTGGACATATCCACGCTGGTGGTACTGAGAGCACCACCGGCAGCGGCATAGACGGTTGCCGATCCCGTGTATGAGAATAAGTTGAGAACATCTTTGCCACGCGCCATATTCATCAGCATCAGCCGGGTATCGCGGTGGTCCAGAAACAGGCCGGTATCCAGATAGTCTCTCAGATTCACCCAGAATTTGAGGCCGTTTTCTTCAATTTCAAAGCGTTTGTTTTGTGCCGCCTGAGCCTCATATTGATTTGAGCCGCGTTGTTTCTGTCTGACTTTAAGACTGACACTATTAACCGGTACTTCCAGCACATCGGGAATGATATGCATGGCTTCCTTCAACCGCTCAACGGCTTTTTGCGGGTCAATCTGCTTGGGCGGCGCGTACTCCTGCACATGAACCTGGTCATCATAAACATCGATAGCCAGCGCGTAATCAGGCAAGTCAGCATCGTA
>CAYMEE010000021.1:20246-35543 GCA_964389455.1 uncultured Methylophaga sp.
AACAAAGTCAGCCCGGTAAATTTACCCAGCTGTGGCTTGTCAGTAATCACCGCGCTGCGCCAGCCCGGCAGAGACTCACGTAGGATATCGCCCAGGCTCTCGTATAGCCGAGGCAGGCTATCAGCATCTCCCATACGTTCACCGTATGGCGGGTTACAGACCAGTAGCCCCATTGACGGCAAAACCTGTGCTTCAGCCGGCCAGTCCAGCAATCTGCGTTGTGCAACCTGAATCCAGTCACTGAGACCGGCTTCTGCAATGTTGGCCCGTGCTGCCTCCACCGCTTTAGGATCGGCATCCCCGCCCATAATCACCGGTATTCTCGCCAGACCGGCCTGGCGGCGGCGTTCGGCGTCCACCTTGAGTTTCTTCCAGGCGTCTTTATCGTGCTGCTTCCAGTAAAGGAAACCGAAGTAATCCCTGAGAATCCCGGGCGCAATATCGGCGGACATCATCGCCGCTTCAATCAGAAAAGTCCCGGAACCACACATCGGGTCAATTAATGCCCAGCCCTGTCGAGCCAGTCTGGGCCATTCAGCACTCAACAGAATGGCTGCAGCCAGATGCTCTTTTAATGGGGCTTCAGTGTTACGTGCCCGGTAACTTCGACGGTGCAGACTCTCACCGGATAAATCAATGCTGATGGTGGCCTGATTGTGTCGCAGGTAAACATTAACGCGAATATCTGGCTGGTGAAGATCCACTGAGGGGCGAATCCCGGTCAGCGCGCGAAAACGATCGACAATCGCGTCTTTGACTTTCTGCGCACCGTACTGGTTATGTTTGATTTTGGATCGGAAACTGTTGAAATCAACCGCCAGTGTGCCATCTTCCGCTTCAAGATGGTCTTCCCAGGGCATGGCAGTGACACCGTCATAGAGTTGTTCCGGTGATTCGGCACGAATGGTAGCGATAGGCATCAACACACGAATGGCGACACGAGACCACAAACAGACTTTGTAGGCATCCTCCAGACTGCCGGTAAAACGGATGTTGCCCTGTTCCTGCTTAGTTTGTTTGATGCCGAGTTGCTTGAGTTCGTCTGCCAGCAGCGACAGCATGCCCCGCGCCGCTGTCACCGTGAACTTGTGTTGTTTAGCCATATTGGGTTCCTGTTATACTCCGCATATTTTAAACAGGTAACGCACTTCATGGCAGTCACGGATAAACAAAAACGCTACCTCAAGGGGCTGGCGCACTCTCTCAAGCCGGTAGTGATGGTCGGTAACAGCGGTCTCACCGAGTCGGTTGTCGCGGAAATCAACAATGCGCTGGAACATCACGAACTGATTAAAGTCCGTATTAGCGGCCAGGAGCGCGCAGAACGCAAGGCGATGCTGGACGAGATTGCCGAAACCACCGGTGCCGATCTAGTTCTGGTTATTGGCAACATCGGTGGCTTCTACCGCCCGGCCAAAGACCCGTCGATTCAACTACCCAGGTAACAAAATGATTCAAAAACCAGCGGACACCGAACAAGACATTGATACTTTACTCGCCGAACGCTGGAGCGGCCGGGCCTACGATCCGGATCTGGAAGTCAGCGAAGAACAGATCGTGGCGCTGACGGAAGCTGCCCGCTGGGCACCCTCCTGTTCTGGTGAAGAACCCTGGCGTTACCTGATTTGCAATAAGTTCACGGATAGAGCGGCCTGGGATAAAGCCTTTGATTCACTGATGCCAGGCAACCAGACCTGGGCACAGCATGCACCGCTGCTGATTCTTGCCGCCTCAGTCAGCGAATTCCGCGAGAAAGACAAAAACAACCCGTGGGTCGGTCATGACACTGGCGCTGCCAGTCTCAGCCTCTGTCTGCAGGCCACCTCACTGGGTCTGATGAGTCACCAGATGGGCGGGTATGATCCGGACAAGATGCGGGTGGCATTTAATATCCCGGATAACATTCGTCTCTGGTCGATGATTGCCATCGGTCACCCGGCACCGCTCGATAGCCTGACCGAGGAACAGATGGAGCGGGAACTAAAACCGCGTCAGCGCCGTCCATTAAACCAGCAATTCTTCCGCGGGAAGTGGCCCGCAGCATAGCAGGAGAAAATCATGAATAAAGCGCTTCTCATCCTTGGTCTTGTTATTGCCGGCAGTGCCGCAGCTTATGAAAAAGTCTATCTCGACAGACTTCTGGAAACCCGGCAGTGCAATTTCTGCAATCTCAGTGAAGCCGAACTGAGCGGCAAGGATTTAAGCGGCGCGGATATGAGTGAAGCCAATCTCAAAGGCATTGACCTGAGCCAAGCCAAACTGGTTGGCGTCTGGTTCACTCACTCACGTATGCAGGGTGCTAATCTCGAGGGCGCAGATATTTCCGGGTCACTGATGGACTATGCCGAACTCAACGGTGCCAATCTGAAAAATGCCAATCTCTCCGGCAGCCAGTTGATCTTCGCTGACCTGCGTGAGGCAGACCTTAGTGGCGCCAACATTGAAGGCGCTCAGATGCGTGGCATTCTTTACTGCAACACCGTCATGCCCGATGGTGAGATAAATAATAACGACTGCTGATTTTTTACAAATTCCTTCATGTATAATGCGCGGGCAGCACCTAATGGTGCTGCCTTTTTTATTTCATTTACAGGAACTTAACTGTGTCTGTTAATAAGATTTCTGCTATCGCATTATCGACCTTTCTGCTTAGCATCAGCCCTCTGCTGGAGGCCGCTCAATCCAGAATAGAGCTGCTTAATGGCGATCAACTGACCGCTGATCTGACAAACGAAAGCGAGAGCCATTTTACTGTGGTTCATCCCGTGCTGGGTGAAATCAAGCTGAATAAAAACCAGGTTGTGAGCGTGGAACAAGTCGTCAGTAAAACCCAGGCCGAAAAACTGGCTGCGGCACCGGTTCCCCCCAAGGTGAGCAAAAAACCGGTTGATAACGGTTTGTTCGGAACTGGCATTTTAACCAACTGGAAGCGCCGCGTTGATCTGGGTATTGCAGGCAGCGCCGGCAAATCCAGAAACCACCAGGTCAACCTCGGTTTTAGTGCTGATTTCACCAGTGACTACACCCGTATCTCTCACAACACAGCCTATTTCAGGGCCAAGTCTGAAGATGAATTATCTGACCACAGTTTCTATTCATCCATCAATCGTGACTGGCTGCGGCCAGAAACGCCTTGGTTCCACTTTGCCGGTGGCCGCGTAGACTGGGATGAGTTCAAAGACTGGGATTTCCGTCTCAATGCCAATGGGGGTGTCGGTTATGAGTTTGTCAAAACCGATGACTGGCTGCTTTTGGGTCGTACCGGTCTGGGTTTCAATCAGACTTTTGGCGGTGAACGTGAAGAGTTTACCCCTGAGGGTCTGATTGGCCTCGAAACGCAATGGGATATGAATGAATACCAGCATATCGAGTTTGCCAATACCTTTTATCCCAGTCTGCGTGACAGCTCTGAGTACCGTAACCTGACTTCGTTTGACTGGGTACTGGACCTGAACAGTTTTGTCGGTGTGGCACTGAAACTCGGCCTGTTGAATGAATATGATTCGGCGACCGAGGAAGATATCAGCAAAAATGACTTCAGATATACTGCGTCGCTGGTCTGGAAACTGTAAAATAAGCGCTTTTGCGTTCCTATTGTGAGTAACCAGACGCCCGATCTCGACACACTGCTACAGTCCACCATGCTGAGTGACAGGCACCGCCTGACTCAGCGCTGGCAGCGATTGAAAAAAGAGCAAAATCAGGACAAGCTCGCTGCGCTGGCGCAGCAGGTCATTGCCTCTGTTGAGCGGGCAGAAAAGCGCCGGCAAAACATTCCCAGACCCACGTTCGAGGCAGATTTGCCGGTTATCGAGCGGCGCGAGGAAGTCAAACAAGCGATTGCCGACAATCAGGTGATCATTCTCTGTGGTGAAACCGGTTCCGGTAAAACCACCCAGTTGCCTAAAATCTGTCTGGAGCTCGGCCGCGGCGTCAACGGCATGATTGGTCACACCCAGCCGCGACGGATCGCTGCACGCACGGTCGCCACTCGCATCGCTGAAGAATTGCAGTCGGAAATTGGTCAAACCGTGGGTTATAAAGTCCGTTTCCACGATCACGTCAACGCTGATCGTAGCTACGTCAAGCTGATGACCGACGGGATTCTGCTGGCAGAAACCCAGAATGATAAGTTTCTGAACCAGTACGATACGCTGATCATTGACGAAGCGCATGAACGCAGCCTCAATATCGACTTTCTGCTGGGTTACATCAAACAACTGCTGCCCAAACGCCCGGATCTGAAAGTCATTATCACTTCAGCCACTATCGACACCGAGCGCTTTTCCAAGCACTTTGATAATGCCCCGGTGATTGAAGTCAGTGGCCGAACCTACCCGGTCGATGTTCGTTACCGCCCACTACAGACGCCTGATGAAGAATCGCCCGATTACGACATGGTGTCGGGTATCGTTGTCGCAGTGGATGAGCTGTGCCGGGAAGGTCCGGGCGATGTGCTGATATTCCTCGCCGGCGAACGTGATATCCGCGATGTCTCTGAAGCCTTGCGTAAACATCATCCACCGCAGACTGAGATCCTGCCGCTGTTTGCAAGACAGTCGGCCGCTGAACAGAACCGGGTATTCAAAACCGGGGGCCAGCGTCGGATCATTCTCGCCACCAATGTCGCTGAAACTTCATTAACCGTGCCGGGCATTCGCTATGTGGTGGATCCGGGTAACGCCCGTATCAGTCGCTACAGCGTCAGAAACAAAGTTCAGCGCTTGCCGATTGAGAAAATCTCCCAGTCCAGCGCCAATCAACGTGCCGGTCGTTGTGGTCGTGTCGCTGCCGGTATCTGTATCCGGCTCTATGATGAAGAAGACTTCGAAGCCCGGCCAGCGTTTACCGACCCGGAAATTCTGCGTACCAACCTAGCTTCGGTGATTTTGCAGATGTCGGCCCTGAAGCTGGGTGATCCTGCTAAATTCCCGTTCATCAATCCACCTCCGCAGAAGATGATCAATGATGGTTATCGTCTGCTGGATGAACTGGATGCTGTCGATCGCCAGCGTCGCATTACTGAAACCGGACGGCAACTGGCAAAACTGCCGATTGATCCGAGGATCGCCAGAATGCTGCTCAAAGCGGGTGACCTGGGCAGCCTCACTGAAGTGTTGGTGATTGCGAGTGCCCTGAGTATTCAGGACCCGCGTGAAAGGCCGATGGACAAGCAACAGGCCGCGGATGAAGCACATTCCAAATATAAAGATGAACGCTCCGACTTTATTGGCTTTCTCAAGCTCTGGGATTTGTATCACGACAAGAAAAAACACCTGAGCCAGAACAAGCTGCGTAAGTACTGCAAGGAAAACTTTCTGTCCTTCCTGCGTCTGCGAGAGTGGCATGATATTCACCAGCAGCTGCATATTCAGCTCTCTGAACTCAAACTCAAATTCAATACTCAGGAAGCGGCCTATGACAGCATACATCAGGCTTTGCTCAGCGGACTTTTGAGCCATATTGCCGTAAAGACTGACAGGTTCGAATACACCGGAGCCCGTAACCTGAAACTGGGGATATTCCCGGGCTCAGCCCTGCATAAAAAAGGGCCCAAATGGCTGATGGCGGCAGAACTGGTCGAGACCGGTAAGCTTTACGCCCGCATCAATGCCAAGATTGAGCCGGAATGGATCGAGCCCATTGCCGGCAGTCTGGTGAAACGTCAGTACAGTGATCCGCATTGGGAAAAGAAGCCGGCCCAGGTGGTCGCTTTCGAATCCGTCTCACTCTATGGCCTGCCAATCGTCACCCGTCGCCGTGTGCACTATGGTCCCCTGGATCCGGATCTGGCGAATCAGATATTTATCCGCGAAGCCCTGGTCAATGGAGACTGGCATTGTCGTGCGCCCTTCTTTCGACATAATCAGTCCCTGATTCAGGAAGTCGAACTACTCGAGCAGAAATCCCGCCGGCGCGATGTGCTGGTGGATGAGGAGATTCTGTTTGATTTCTACCGAAGCCGCATCCAGCATGACATCATCAATGGCGCTGGCTTCGAAAAATGGCGTAAAAAAGCGGAAAAAGAAGACCCCAAACTGCTGTTTCTGAACAAGGAACTGTTGATGCAGCATGAGGCGGAACAGGTCACCGCCGATTACTATCCTGATCAAATGCTGGTCAACCGGGTTCCGCTTAAACTGGAATATCACTTTGAGCCAGGCAAGCAGCATGATGGTATTACCCAGACGATTCCCCTGTCGCTGCTGAATCAGACGAGTGCCGAGCGCTATGAATGGCTGGTGCCGGGCTTGCTTCGCGATAAGATTATCTTTCTGCTCAAAGCCCTGCCCAAGTCTTTACGTCGTCACTTCATCCCGGTACCGAAATATGCCGATGACTGCCTCAGGGATTTATCACCGGAGTCCGGCGCCCTGTTACCCGCTTTGAGTGAACGGCTGCGTAAACTGACGGGTGTCGAAATCAATGAAAAAGACTGGCGTACCGACGAGTTACCACTGTATCTGCAGATGAATTTCAAACTGGTGGATGATGACGGCAAATTGCTTGATGAAAGCCGTGATTTAAACCGCCTGAAAGAAGACTGGGCTCGTGAGGCTGCGGCCAGTTTCCGCCAGATCCCGGACAGTGAGTATGAGAAAACCGGACTGACCAGCTGGTCGTTTGATGCGTTGCCGGAACAAATCACACTGGAGCAGAACGGTCTGGAAATGACCGCTTATCCTGCCCTGGTCGACAAGACTGAAAGTGTCGATCTGACGCTGATGGATACCGCCGCTCAGGCCCACCAATTGACGCGCTTGGGTCTGCGTCGTCTGTTCATGCTGGCACAGGCCGATGCCGTCAAGTATCTGAATAAGAATCTGCCCGGCATCAAAGAGATGTGTCTGCACTACGCCAATGTCCCCCCCTCTCCCTATGGGGATAAAACTAACAGCAAACTGACTCCCTGTGAGCAACTGAAAACCGATCTGATTCATGTGGCTTTCGATCGCTGCTTTATTCTTGAGCAAGCGGCTATTCGCAATCGTGAAGAATTTGAACTGCGACTCAACAGCCGCCGAGGTGATTTAATTAAAATTGCGTCTGAACTGGCACAGAATATTGCATCGCCGATGGCTGAATATCATGCCATTGCCAAGCGTCTGGGTGGCAATATACCGCTGGCTGCCATCAACGCGGTCAATGACATTAAGGAACAACTGGGCTTTCTGGTGTATCAGGGCTTTGTCCATGACACCCCGGATGAAGCGCTGAAAAGATTACCTGTCTACTGCCAGGCAGCGGGTATCCGTCTCGATAAATTACTGACTGATCCTGCCAAAGACCGGCAGCGTATGGCCGAGGTCAAACCGCATTGGCAAAAATTTATCAGCAAAGTGAATAAGATAGAGACCGACGCCTTCTATGAGTACCGCTGGATGCTGGAAGAATTTCGGATCTCGGTATTTGCCCAGGAACTGAAAACCGCTTATCCGATCAGTGGCAAGCGACTGGAGAAACAGTGGCAGCAGTGCTGAATCAGACTTCCCATGGTGCAGGCGCCGCGATCAGGTAGCCCTGCACAAAATCCACACCAATATGTTTGAGGCTGATCAAAGTCGCCTCATCTTCCACAAATTCAGCCACGGTTTTTAAGCCAAGCACCTGGCCGATGCCATTGATGGAATTCACGATCTCCAGATTGACCGTGTTATGAACACAGTCTCTGACAAACATGCCGTCAATTTTCAGGTAATCAATTGGCAGTTGTTTGAGATAAGCAAAAGATGACAGGCCACTGCCAAAATCATCGAGGGCAAACTGACAGCCAATCTGCCGCAGCTCATTAATAAAATGCAAGGCAGAGCGCATATTGGTAATGGCTGCTGTTTCAGTCACTTCAAAGCATAAAATCGCATTTTCATCGCTGAGCTTCGCCTCTATGATCAGGCGAATGATACGTTCATAAAAACGACCGTCGCCAAGCGACTGGCCTGAGAGGTTAATCGCATATATACCACTGATATCCCGCCCCGCTGCGCTGGCAGCAGATAAACGAGATATCACATGCTCGACACTCCAGAGATCAATTGCCGCAGCAAGGTTGTAGCGTTCCGCTGCAGGCAGGAACTCACCCGGAGAGATGACCGAGCCATCCTCATCCAGCATTCTTATCAAGAGCTCACAATGTGGAAGCCCTTCATTTCTGATGTGCAATGCCTGAATGGGTTGGCTGTAAAGCACCAGACGTTCATCAGCCAAGGCTTGTTGAATGCGGGCCACCCAGCGCATTTCGCCAGTACGCTGTAACAGATCCGTATCGGTTTCGCTAAATAGATGCAGACGATCCCGCCCTGCTTCCTTGGCCGCATAACAGGCACTGTCAGCCTGTTTAAGCAGTTCAACCAGGGAACTGTTGTTATTTACCGCAACCACACCAATACAGGCTGTCACTTTAAAATTATGACTCTCATATTCAAAAATGAAGGAACGGATTGTTTCCAGCAGGTTTTCAAGCATCTCTCTGGCTTGTTGCTGTGAACAATCGAGCATCAGTACCGCGAACTCATCACCACTGAAACGGGCCAGCATATCCTGCTCTCTCAGCTCATGACGCATCAACTGACTGATTTGCTTTAATAAAGCATCCCCGGCGATGTGGCCGCAGGTGTCATTGATGACTTTGAACTGATCCAGGTCCAGATAAGACAGCACATGCTCTGTATGCAGCGGCTGAGAGAGCATCGTCTGCAACTGTTTCTCCAGAGCGCGGCGGTTGGGCAGGCCAGTCAGTGCATCATGTAGCGCCTGATGCTGCAGATCTTTGCTGAGCAAATACTGCTCGGTGATATCCTGAGCCTGAATCACGACATATTCAATCTCACTGTCATCATTCCTGGCCACTGAAATAGTGGAATTCAGCCAGAGCGTTTTACCCAGTCTATTGATGCAACGCCGTGTGATGCGGTATTGCTTGATTTCGCCGGCCAGCAACTTTTTGAATTGCGGGCTAATTTCTGATGAGTCATCCGGGTGCAGCAATTCTGTCGCATGCCGTCCCTGCAGGGTTTGTTTGCTATAGCCAAACAGATCGCAGCCTGCTTTATTGACATCCAGTATGAGAAAGTTCTTCTGCATCAGAAGCATGGGCACACCGGCATCTTCAAAGGTATGCAGGAGGAAGGTCTCTTTGGCCCGTAGCTCTGTCAGTAGTTCTGACTGGGCGTGGTTGATATCAGATAAATGCCTGACCAAAGCCCGGTTTTCCTGGCGTAATTTAAGGCTTTCCAGCATTTTATGATTGAGATTACGTGCCAGTAAGAAAATGGCCACCAGATAAACTAATGTAATCAGGGCAACAGCATAAAGCCCGGCGACGAAAATACTGAGGCAGACAGGTATCAGCATGGGTAATACAAAAGCACTGAAACTGCGCATACTACTCAGATATGAAAATACAGCGCCGGCGGACATGCCACAGACAACCAGTGGTATTGTCATTTGTTGGGTCAACGGCAAATCTGCGCTGAAAAAGAAAGCCAATCCCCCCCAAATCAGGCCACTGGCGAACAAAGCAGAGGCATACTGATTTTCAAAGCTTTGGCTGATATTTTCGCTGGTGTGTTGACTGCTTTTCTGTGTGAGTCGGTTCCACAGCCATAGACGGGCACTATTCGCTGTGAGGGCTATGCCCCACCACCAGAGAAGCAAAACCTGACTGGCTTCCGGATAGAGAATGATCGCGGTCAGACAGGTCACTACGAGATTAGTGACGATTGCAATCCTGCCCTGCTGGAGCAGGATCTGAAGCCGCATTGGGTCAATCGCGGCGGACTCAGCGGCACGGACTTCCTTATTCATGCTGATTTGGGTGTTCAAAGATACTCCGACCAAATTTTTTACTTTTTCTCATTGTGAACTTGGTCACAAGTTCGCGTAGTTAAACATATGTGACACAATTCAACCTGTGCGGGAGTTCACAACTTAGTAAAAAAACGGCTAGTGAAAAGCAAAATCATTCAGTTCTGGTTCAGTTATCGCTTGCTAATCTGCCTGCAACAGCTGACAAAAGAGGAGAGCTGTAATGAAAAACATCATAAAAACCATGGCTCTGACTTCAGCATTTACGCTGATCTCTGCCAACGCAATGGCTGATCATGATAATCGCTATGATCGTGACTACCATGACTATGACCGCGGCGAGAAAGCACGCGTGACTCATGTGGAACCGATTTACCGCACTGTCACGGTCACCCGCCCTGAGCGCGAATGCTGGGATGAACCCCGCCATCGTCGCGGCCACCAATCCTATACCAGCACCATCGCTGGCGGTTTGATAGGTGGTGTCATTGGTAATCAGTTCGGCGGTGGCAGTGGCAAAACTGCGATGACCATCGCCGGTACGCTGCTGGGCGGTTCAGTGGGGCGAGACATGGGGAACCGGTATCAAGATGTTGATTACGGCCACAGGGAGCAATGTCAGGTCATAGACAGACATTACCGTGAACAACGTATTGACGGCTATGAAGTCAGTTATCGTTATCAGGGCAGAATGTACACCACCGTGATGGATCATGATCCCGGCAAGTTCATTCCGGTTAATGTTCACGTCGAACCACGTCGCTCCTATTATTAAAGGTGAAGACTATGAAAAAACTGATACTCGCGATGACATTAGGCGTCGCCTTTTCCTACCTGGCTGCATTACCTGCCCAGGCAGCGGGACCGCAACCTTACACCGTGACCAGTGGCAATAAATTGGATGCCGACAGTTACAATGGCTTTAAGCTCTATCGCAACTGGTGTGCCCGCTGTCATGGCACTTATGGTCAGGGTCTGGCTGGCCCCAATCTGGCAGAGAGCCTCAATAAAATCAGCTATGAAGAGTTTATGAAAACGGTCGCTGAAGGCAAAACCGGACAGATTGGCATGATGCCCGCCTGGCAATCCAATCAGACTGTAATGCAGGGCCGCGACAAGATTTATAGCTATTTGAAGGCACGCGCAGATGGTGCCATTGGTGAAGTCAAACCTGAAAAAATGAAATAAGCCTTGTACCGGGCAGCCGCTTAGCGACTGCCCGGACTTGCTTTAACAGCAGATGCTGTTAAAAATACTGCTGTTAGTGATAAGGTAAATTCATGTTTAAGTTCCGCTTCCTGTTCCTGATTTCGTTACTGTTCAGCCCCATTGTTCTAGCTGATGATTCCGTGCCCTATGAACAACAGCCCGGGAATATCATCAACGAAATCGCCTTGCCGCTGACCAAACATACCGCGGCAGAACTGGCTAAGATCGAAACCGGAGGAAAAATCCTGTCGGTTGATGAACAGCAAGCGGGTAAAGGCATCATTTTTCGTGTGAAAGTCCTTCATAATAATGGCAAGGTCAAAGTTCACCGTATTGACCGTGATACCGGCCACACCCTACCCTGAGGCGGCATGCGCGTTTTACTCATAGAAGATGAAATACACCTGCGTGAACAAATCACGCGACAACTCAATGATCAGAAGTTGACCGTCGATGCCGTCGCTGATGGTGAAGAAGGCCTGTTTATGGGTTCTGAATATGCCTACGACGTAGCGATCATTGATTTGGGATTACCCAAACTTTCCGGCATCGAAGTCATTCAACAGCTCCGCCAGAAAGGCCTGGACTATCCCATACTGATTCTGACCGCCCGCGGTCGCTGGCAGGACAAAGTCGAAGGGCTGGAATCCGGCGCCGATGATTACCTGGTAAAACCTTTCCATTTCGAAGAGCTACTGGCTCGCTTGAATGCATTGGCGAGACGCGCTTC
The DNA here is from genome assembly GCA_964389455.1 of uncultured Methylophaga sp. Taxonomy (GTDB): domain Bacteria; phylum Pseudomonadota; class Gammaproteobacteria; order Nitrosococcales; family Methylophagaceae; genus Methylophaga. Next base: position 31,990 of record CAYMEE010000021.1, read on the forward strand.
AGGCTGGGCCAATTCAACAATCTGTTGTGGCCCCATCTGCCTGAACCCCGCTACCCAGCAGGTGACCAAGAATGAAACGGCAATTGATCTCACTGCCTATGAATACCGCCTTCTGCATTATCTGATGCTGCATGCAGGGGAAGTCATTTCCAAGACTGAATTGACTGATCACATATATGAAATGGATCAGGACAGAGACAGTAATGTCATTGAGGTCTTTGTCAAACGACTGCGAAGCAAACTCGATCCTGAAAAAGTGTTGAATCCGATTGAAACACTTCGTGGCCGTGGCTACCGGCTGACCCTACCCCGTGGTTAGCAAGCTTTCCCTCTCCAACCGTCTGCTCATCGCTGTCAGTCTCGTATTGACTGCATTTCTGGGCTTATCTGCTATCAGCCTAAATAATGCCTTTGAGAGCAGTGCCGAACATGAGCAGAAAAAACGTCTGAAAAACTATGTTTATACCCTGCTGACGGCGGCGGAACTGAATCAGCGCGGCGAGATGGTGATGTCGGCTGACCTGGCCGAACCCAAGTTTTCTATTCCCAATTCGGGGCTTTATGCGCAAATTACCAGTGGAGGTAACATTGTCTGGCAGTCCCCCTCTGCCATCGGTCATTTTCTGGCCCTGCCCTTCAATCCGGGCCCATCCAACGAAGAATTCCATATTGTTGAAATGGAAACCGGTATGACGCTGTTAAATCTGGCATTCGGTATCGTCTGGGAGACTGACAACGGTGAGGAAATCGCCTACACCATCAATGTGGCGGAAGATATGCAGGGTTTGCAGGAGCAGACCGCCGGCTTTCAACGCAGCCTCTGGTACTGGTTAGGTGGCACCGGTCTGATGCTGCTAATCGCACAATGGATCATTCTGCGCTGGAGCCTGCGTCCACTGCATGATGTTGCGATAGATCTTCACGCTATTGAAACCGGTGAGCATCGTCGTCTTAACGATGAATATCCCAAAGAGTTGCAACAGCTGACCTATCGCATCAATGCCCTGCTCGACCATGAGGAATCACGCCGGCAGCGTTATAAAAACTCTCTGGCCGATCTTGCCCACAGTCTGAAAACCCCGTTATCTGTCTTCCGCGGCGAACTGGAAAACAGTGAGAGCATGCAGCAGCTCCGTAAGACCAGTTACGAGCAGTTGGACCGTATCAGCACCCTGGTGGATTACCAGTTACAGCGTGCTTCAACTGAGGGGAAAAGCAGTCTGCTGGCACCGGTATCTTTGGGGGAAATCATCTATAAAATCATCGGCAGTCTGGACAAGGTCTATCAGAGTAAACAGATCCGTACCCAGTGCGAAATCGAGCGAGATGCGTACATACACGCTGACGAAGGTGATATGTATGAGCTACTGGGTAACCTGCTGGAGAATGCCTATAAATACTGCAGGCAGCAGGTGCATATTATTGTCACAACGCTGAACGGTACAGTGCGGATCCGCGTTGAAGATGATGGCAGTGGTATCCCGGCGCGAGCTGAAGGTTTTGTGATTAAACGAGGACACCGCATAGACACCCAGGCTGAAGGTCAGGGCCTGGGTCTGGCCATTGTCAGCGATATCATTGTCGCTTATGAAGGCAATATCAATCTGGAACGCTCACGCCTGGGCGGCGCGAGCTTTGTCATCGAACTGCCGCGTCAGTGATTCTGCTGCAGCTCCTGCAGATACTGGAAAATCTGTCTCGCTGATTTCGGCGGTTTATTCTGTTTGGCTTCACGCGCGGCATTCCTGACCAGTTGCCGGACATGCTGGACATCAAAGGCATCGAACTCATTAATCAGTTCACCATAAACCTCATCATCCCCAGCTAATAGCCGGTCCCGCCAGTTTTCCAGCTGATGAAACTGTTTCACCTGACCCTGATGGGGCTGTTTCAACTGGCTAAGCTGACGTTCAATCGACACATGATCAAGCTCGGCAATCAGCCCTCCGATAAAGCCGGTCTGGCGTTTCAGTGCCCCTTTACTCATTGCCCCTGCATCATCGACGGCTTCACGCAGTTGTTCTGGCAGATCCAGCTTGTCCAGATCTCTTTTTGGCAAATTAATCAATTCTTTGCCTAATTCTCTTAAAGCCTGAAGCTCCTTCTTAACCTGGGTTTTGCTTTTCTCGTTATCCCAGTCCTGTGGCCAGTTTTCTTCACTGCCGTTTTCAAATTCACTCATCTTTATTCACCCTGCACCGTGACAATGACGCGGCGGCGCTGGGGATGAGTGCGGTGTTCCCACAGATATATTCCCTGCCAGACACCGAGATCACACTGCCCGTCAGTGACCGGCACAGTCAGGTCCGGATTTGTCAGCACAGTACGTACATGGGCACTCATATCATCCGGGCCTTCATCCTGATGACGAAACATGGGGTCGCCGTCCGGCACAATATGCTGCATGAAGGTTTCCAGATCATGACGGACATCCGGATCGGCATTTTCACACAGCATCAGTGAAGCGCTGGTGTGTTGAACAAACACATGACAGGTGCCGATCTGAATCCCGGACTCTGCCACCAGTTGCTGCACATCGCGGGTGATATTGCTGGTACTACGGCCCTGATTGTTATAGGTAAGTGTGTGTTGATAAATCATGATTGAATAGCAGCCTCAAAATGTGCTTTGGCATTTCCGTTATTGATGATAGTGCGAACATGATCAGCCGCCTGGCGCTGTGATGGCTGCAGTCCGCTATGCCATAAAGCAATGGCGGCACCGTAAACCAGGCTGTCATAAGCCGGACCGGTCTGACCACTCAGTGCCTGCATGCCCTCTTCCAGGGTTCTTTCAGCTGTGACTTCATCATCGACTTTAACACCGCGGGTGTCCTGTTCAATGCCGAACTCAGCCGGGTCCAATCGGCATTCCTGCATCTCGCCTTCAAGCATACGATGATTATTGGAAGCTTCCCGCAGGGTTGGCACTATCCCGCCTTCCAGACCACGGGCAATAAAGGCCGAATCGTAACCGAAGGCGTTGGCCAGCCAACCCAGAATAGCCGGGTATTCTTTGTGTACAAAGCCAATCGCGAGATGTGTTCTGGCCTTTGCCTTGACGGGCATGACCATCTTTTCCAGCGTCGCGATACTCGGCCGTTTGATCATTTGTGTGCGTAATGCCTGCAAGGCATAAACCAGGGGACTGGCAGCAGACTGATCCAGATAGGCCCAGCCGATATCCCCGTTATTAATGGCCTGAGTAGCTTCAGGCACTTGAATGATGTTGTTGTAGCCGGCAAGTTTCAGCACCTGAGCATGGGTGACGCCGAACTTGGGCCCCATTTCAAACACGCCCTGAGAAACGGTGGGCAAACCTGCTGCCGCCAATACTGCTGGCAGTAAGGCCGTTACGGGACAGTGGCGGTTAAAGCCATTGAAGGGATCAGCAAAAATCAGCAAATCATCCACATCTGCCAGCAGCTGTTCGGTATTCGCCTGCAACGCCTGCAGAATACCGAGATTCTCTTCATTGGTTTCACGCTTCATGCGCATCGCAATAAAGAAAATCGCCGCTCTTACTGGGTCCGCTTCACCGGACAAAATTTCCAT
>CAYMEE010000021.1:35643-39915 GCA_964389455.1 uncultured Methylophaga sp.
AGCGCCAGGAGCTTTTCTTTGGCTTCACTGCGAGACATTTTATCCAGCGTCCCGGTGAGCACGATAGTTTTTCCACTCACGACCGAGCTGACAATGGTCTGCTCTTCCTGAGGCCAGTTGACGCCAACTTCCAGCAGGCGTTCGATGACTTCGCGGTTATGTTCCTGCTGGAAAAAGGTCTCGATATGATGCGCGACAATCGGGCCGACATCCTCAATTTCAACCAGGGCTTCCTCATTGGCCTGCATCAGCGAATCCAGGTCGGGGAAATGCATGGCCAGTGATCGTGCCGTCGCTTCGCCGACTTCACGGATACCCAAGGCATATAAAAATCGCGGGAAGCGGGTTTGCTTGGCCGCCTGCAAGGCATTGACCAGATTTTCGGCAGACTTCTGTCCCATTCTTTCCAGACCGGCGATAGCCTCTGCACTCAGCAGAAACAGATCTGCCGGATTTTTGATCATGCCACTGTCGACCATTTGCTCGACCAGTTTATCGCCCAGACCATCGATATCCATCGCCTTGCGAGAAGCAAAATGTTTGATCGCTTCCTTGCGCTGGGCTGCACAGAACAGGCCGCCGCTGCAACGAGAAACCGCTTCGCCCTCTTCGCGCTCCACATCAGAGCCACAAATCGGACATTGCGTCGGCATCACGAATTCAGACACTGACTCAGGACGTTTTGATTCAATGACTTTGACAATTTCCGGAATGACATCACCGGCGCGGCGAACAATCACCGTATCACCAATATGCACATCTTTACGCCGGATTTCATCTTCATTGTGCAGAGTTGCATTGGAGACTGTAACACCGCCCACAAACACCGGTTTCAAGCGGGCGACCGGCGTCAAGGCACCGGTGCGCCCCACCTGGACTTCGATGTCTTCGACCACCGTCATTTCTTCCTGCGCCGGAAATTTATAGGCAATCGCCCAGCGCGGCGCGCGCGAGACAAAACCCAGTCTTTCCTGAAGCCCGGTACTGTCAACTTTAAACACCACGCCATCAATATCATAAGCCAGACTGTCGCGGCGCTCCCCCAGCCAGTCAATGTAATCCTGACATTCCGCCAAGCCCTTCAAGGTTCTGAGCTCAGGTGATATCCGGCAGCCCATTTTTTCAATCAGGCGCATTGAAGCTGAGTGACTTTCCGGTCTCTCCATGCCCTCGAGATACCCGATCCCATAGCAATAGATATCCAGCGGACGCTGTGCGGTAATACGTGAATCCAGTTGGCGCAAAGAGCCTGCAGCGGCATTCCTTGGATTCACAAAGACTTTTTTGTTATTTTCCAGCTGACTCTGATTAAGCTTTTCGAACCCGGCTTTGGGCATGAAAATTTCGCCGCGGACCTCGATCACTGCCGGGATGTTGTCGCCGTGTAACTTCAAAGGCACCGATTTAATGGTGCGGACATTAGCCGTCACATCCTCACCCCGGCTGCCATCCCCTCGTGTCGCTGCCTGAACTAACACCCCGTCTTCATAACGAATGCTGATAGCAAGCCCATCCAATTTGGGTTCCGCCGCATAAGTTTGTGGCTGATCCGTGTTCAACCAGTCACGCACGCGTTTATCAAAAGCGTTGAGTTCACCCTGATCAAAGACATTATCGAGCGAGAGCATCGGCATCGCATGCTCGACCTCGGCAAATTTCTGCAGTACCTCACCGCCTACACGTTGAGTTGGCGAGTCTGGTGTTAGCAGACTCGGGTTGGCCTGTTCCAGCTCCTGTAACTCGCGAAACAGCCGGTCATATTCTGCATCCGGCACTTCCGGGTTGTCAGCGACATAATAAAGATAATTGTAGTGATTGATGAGCTCGCGCAGCTCCGCCGCACGTTGCTCAAACTCAGTTGTAGTAGTCATTCGAAAATTGGCTGCTCTCTGCCTGTGCAGACATCTGGTAATTAAGGATCTTGCTGCGCGTGGCTTCCAGCGTATCGTCACTGACTGGCTGTCTGGCTTCATCGCAGAGTATGCCGCCCAGCTGGTCGTTGATGCCCCGTGCGGTGTCCAGCAAATCATCAAACAGCGCAAGACCATTAACCGGTCCCGGCAGACGGGTAAATATCAGTAGGCCAGGTGTTGTCATTGAAACGAATTTATCCGGTAACAGCGTGCCCGGATCCAGAATATTGGCCACGCTGAACAGGATTTGCTTGCGTGAACCGGCGACATGCTTGTGGAAGATCTGCATATCGCCAAAGTGCATATCATGCTTCTCCAGCGCTGCTTTGACCGCCCGGCCGGTAAAGGCTCTGCCATCTGGCGCCATAATGGTAAAAGCGACCACCATCTCCCAATCGGGTTTATCTTCTTCTACCTCTTCCTCAGGCTGTGCTGCAGAGGCGGTGGCGTCGACTTTCGGTGGCGGCTCATCGAACAAATCAGGTTCTCTGTCCGGGGTGTCAGTCAGGCGGTTTTTTTCCTGCTCGGAAAAAGTTTGGTCTTCATCATGCAACTCTTGCTCGAAAAGTGCGTCAAAGCGCTGCTGGAAAGAATCGTCCTCGCGGGATTCATCTATTTCCAACTCTCTCTCGAACGCTTTGGCCCGCTCCTGGCTGCGCTGATGTGCATACCAGCTGGTCGCGATGAAGGCGACGATGACAATGAGAGTAAGGACGATGATTTCTAACACTTAATTTAATCTTTTAGTTAAGAGATAATAGTCGTTTAACTTCAATTTGAGATTGTCCATGTCCACTCAACCAAGCAAACATCTGGAAACCTTTGATAATGCCACGCCCGAGCGTGATTATACCATTCACATTGAGACACCTGAATTTACCTGTCTCTGCCCTAAAACCGGCCAGCCCGATTTTGCCACGATTAAGCTTGATTATGTACCCGACGAGAAATGCGTCGAGCTGAAATCCTTCAAACTGTACATGTGGTCTTATCGTGATGAGGGTGCTTTTCACGAAAAAGTGACCAACACTATTCTGAACGATCTGGTCGCTGCCTGCGACCCGCGCTTTATGCGTATCACTGGTATTTTCAATGTACGCGGCGGTGTATACACCACTGTGGTCGCTGAATATCGCAAAGAAGGCTGGGTCCCGCCCACCCCGGTTCACCTGCCTTAATCAATATAATCTTGTGGTCACCGGCACCCTCAGGTGCCGGTGGATTCCTAATTCTGCTATGCCCTCACTTATGATCCCTGTATTGGCATTCTGTCGGTTCATAACTCACTCGTACCATCGCTGTCACGACTAACGCTGGCATAGTCCACGCTATGTGGCAAACTAAGCGACACACGTTTTAGCGACTTTATGTTCATTTTGCAGCGTTGGAAATGAATCAATCCTATCTGAGGTGATCATGCAGAATATTGTCCGTGGCGCACGTTATCTGTTGCAGGGCTTTTTATTGATTAATCAGCCCGGCGTGCGACGATTTGCCTATCTGCCGATGCTGATTAATACCCTCCTGTTCAGTGTCGCTATCTGGTTCGGGCTTTCCAATTTCGGCGGCTGGCTGGATGCACTGATGCCGGACTGGCTGCCAGCCTGGCTGGAAAGCGTGCTGACCTGGCTCATCTGGCCGCTGTTTGTGTTATTACTGGTGATTATCGTGTTTTTCACCTTCTCGGTAGTCGCCAATATTCTCGCAGCGCCATTTAACGGCATACTGGCTGAGATGGTAGAGAAAAATGTGGCCGGCACACCGCCGCCGGATATGCCCTGGTCGCAGATGCTAAAAGACAGTCCTAAAATGGTCTTTAATGAACTGCGTAAAACTGGCTACCTGCTTATCTGGATCATCCCGCTCTTTATTCTGTCGTGGATTCCGGGGCTGAATTTATTTGCCCCGGCACTGTGGCTGTTTTTTACCAGTTGGACTCTGGCTCTGGATTATCATGATTATCCGATGGGGAATCATCAGCTCGATTTTCGTCAGCAACGCAGCATTCTGAGAAACAACCGCGGGCTGGCACTGGGCTTTGGTGGTGCCACCATGTTGGCAACCATGATCCCGATCGTGAATTTTCTGGTCATTCCAGCCGCAGTGGCGGGCGCCACGGTGCTGTATCTGGAAAACTTAAAGCAGCCCTGATCAGAGTTTGGCAATTGCCTCGTCGAGTATGGTCTCGATATCCCATTCACAGGAGCCACAACCGGATATCGCACCCGTTTTACGAGAGATGGTGTCGGGGTCAATAATGCCCTGTTCCACCAGACTCAGGATTTTACCGCGGGTGGTCCCGCTGCAGTCACAAATCACTTCATCCAGTTCGGCTTGATTGGTTTCACTCATAGGTTTT
>CAYMEE010000022.1:0-24759 GCA_964389455.1 uncultured Methylophaga sp.
CGAAATGCCTGGTAGCCAAAAATGTTCTGCAGCACATCCTGTGCGGTTTGTTCGGCAATTTCCATAGTGGTTTATTGATCTGGCAAAGCGCCATTATGGCAAATTGCACAAGGCTTAGCATTCAGCCCGGCTGTGGCTGAATGTGCCACTTAGACCTTGTCCAGTATTTGTCGTTTTTTATCGTTGAATTCTTTGTCGGTCAAAACGCCTTGCTCCCGGAGACTGGCAAGCTTTGCAATTTCATCTGCAGCACTGCTTGAGTTGCGCTCTCCAACAACAACGGCGCTGGGATTGGTAAAGGACCAGATCAGTGCGGCAATCCAACCCATAAAGGTCCATCCCAGCAGGAAATTGAGCAGAAAAATGGCGCCGGTCGAATTATGATTGCGTTGTGAAGCAATAATGGTCGGCAGAAAATAAAAGGCCAGAAAAATGGCCAGAATGAATAACTCGCCCATGATTCTCCTATTGAATAAGTCTGATGAAATCGCCAGTGAGGCTAAAAATCATCAATTAAATCGAGTGCCAATTGCGGGACCTCGCGCTTTTCACTGCTTTGTTCGCTAAAGCTGCTGAGACTGAGACCCACCAATCGGACGGGTTTAATCCCGGCCTCCGTTCTTTTAAGTAATGCCGGAATCACTGTTTTAAGGTCATCCAGTGTAACAGCCTGATCCAGAGTTGCTGCCCGCGTGACTTGCTGGAAGTCGGCATACTTAACTTTAACGGTGAGCGTGCGGGCCTTGAGCTGATGTTTTTTTAAGCTTTCCAGCACAATGTCGGCAAGATCGAGTAATTTCGCTGTTAATTCAGTGACAGAAAGGATGTCCTGAGCAAAGGTCGTTTCCTTGCCCAGGGATTTACGAATGCGTTGACTGCGCACCGGCCGCTCATCAACAGCCCGTGCGATATTGAAATAGTACTGGCCGGACTTGCCGAAACGATCGGAGAGTTCGGCCAGCGTTTTCTGACGCAGATCCAGTCCGGTTTCAATACCCAGCTTTTTCATCTTGGCTTCTGTGGCGGGGCCGATACCATGGAATTTCCCTATCGGCAGGGTTTCTACAAAAGCGGGTCCCTGCTCTGGCCGGATGACATAGAGGCCATTAGGTTTATTCATATCCGAAGCAATCTTGGCCAGAAATTTATTGTAGGACACCCCGGCCGATGCGGTAAGCCGGGTTTCAGCCACAATATCGCGTTTGATGGCTTTCGCTATCAGTGTCGCGGAGCCGTTATAGTCCGCGGTATAGGTGACATCAAGATAAGCTTCGTCCAGCGACAGTGGCTCGACCTCACTGGCATAGCGCCAGAAGATCTCGCGGATTTGAGCAGACACTTCGCGATAGGCTTCGAAACGGGGCCGGACAAAGATAGCCTGTGGGCATAAACGATAAGCCCTGGCGCAGGGCATCGCCGAATGAATGCCATATTTTCGGGCTTCATAACTGCAGGCGGCCACCACACCGCGGCTGTCAGGCTGTCCCCCGACAATCAGCGGTTTGCCCTGATATTCGGGATGATCGCGCTGTTCTACCGATGCGAAAAAAGCATCCATATCAACGTGGATAATTTTGCGTTGTCGGGCCATGACCAATCAATCGAACAAAGTTCTCTCTATTTTCTCATGAATGTACGCCACAACCCAGGGGGAGATTGCGCTGTGATGGCTGGAATGCGGCCACAGTCGATGGTACTTTAGCTGACTGAACCTATTCAAAGAGCGCAGCTTGATAGCACAACTTCAATCCTGGCAGGAGAGTCTCAAGGCTTTCGCCCATCCGCGGGTGGTGACAATGCTGTTTTACGGTGTTGTTGCCGGGCTGCCGTTACTGCTGATTTTTTCTTCTCTGAGCCTGTGGCTGCGTGAAGCTGGTGTTGAACGCGCGGCAGTGACTTATTTCAGCTGGGCAGCACTGGGTTATTCCTTCAAGTTTGTCTGGGCACCTTTGATTGACGTTATTCCCTTACCGGTTCTGACCGGTAAACTGGGGCGCCGGCGAGCCTGGCTTTTGTTATCACAACTGATGGTGATGCTGGCGATTGCGCTGATGGCTCTGGTTGACCCTGCCAGCCAGGGACTGACGCTGATGGCCCTGGCTGCCGTATTACTGGGATTCTCCGCCGCCACACAGGATATTGTTATTGATGCCTACCGGATTGAGTCTGCCGGTAAGGAGTTACAGGCATTGATGTCGGCCAGTTATATTGCCGGTTACCGAATCGGGATGTTGATCGCTGGTGCCGGCGCTTTATTTCTGGCAAGTTACTTCGGTTCCAGTCTGGGCAATTATGATTTCAGTGCCTGGCAGATCACCTACCTGGTGATGAGCGGTTTCATGCTGATTGGCATTATCACGACGCTGATTATTGATGAACCGGCAGTCAATCAGCACACTCGTACCCAGGCTGCCAGTGATTACGCTGGTCTGTTCTTCACCTTTATCGTCGCGGTGAGCGGCTTTATTGCGTTCTTTGCTTCAAGCTCAGAATTAGCGCTGCAATCCAAGCTGATGGTTGCGGGCTGGGTGCTCAATGCCAATCTGGCCGGGGTGCTGGTGGAAATGCTAAGACTGGCGCTGGCGCTGGGCGTAGCTGTGATCCTTGCGATGTTCTGTCTGCGCTTTGAGTGGGTTAACAAGGCCTTGCTGAAACGCAGTTATATTGAGCCGATACAGGATTTCTTCCGTCGCTACGGCTGGTCACTGGCCTGGTTGCTGCTGGCGCTGGTGGGGCTGTACCGCATTTCCGATATTGTGCTTGGTGTCATCGCCAATGTGTTCTATCAGGATATGGGGTTCACCAAGCCTCAAATCGCCACGGTGGTCAAAACCTTTGGTTTGTTTATGACCCTGCTGGGCGGTTTCCTCGGTGGTCTGCTGGCCGTGCGCTATGGTGTGATGCGGATTTTAATGCTGGGCGCCATCTTATCAGCAGCGACCAATTTGCTGTTTATGTTGTTAGCAGGGATGGGTAATGATGTCTGGATGCTGTACGTGGTGATATCGGCCGATAACCTGTCAGGCGGTCTCGCCAGTGCGGCGTTTGTCGCGTTTTTATCAAGCCTGACCAATATCTCTTTTACCGCCGTACAATACGCAATTTTCTCGTCTTTGATGACCCTGCTGCCGAAAATGCTGGGCGGCTATTCGGGCACGATGGTAGATGCGATTGGTTACCAGGGCTTCTTTTTATCCACTGCCCTGATGGGGCTGCCGGTGTTGTTGCTGATTATACTGGCTAACAAACGTTTTAATCTGGCGCAGTCATGAGCCTCAGAAATCTACTTTTCCTGTTGCTGATTGGCCTGTTTGTCTGGCAATGCCGGGCAGCAGAAACCGTCAGTCTGGGGGCGGGTATTAAAGCGCCGAACGCGCCGGAGCAGTCCGACATCCGCGGCGGTGAGACTTTTGAGTTTAATGATTATCTGCTTACCCCGCTCGCTGACTTTTCGCTAGAGGCCAAGGTCTTGTCGCGGGAGGACTATTTTCTGGACAGGGAAAGTGAGCTGGCGCCGACTGATCTGGCGCTGGGCTGGCAGCAGATGTCCGATGAGACAGTGCTGTCACAAATCGACATCAGTCAGTCCGGTCGCTGGTATTACTGGCGGGTGGAAGATTTTCCCATTCCTCGGCGGGCTATCGAAACCCAGAGTGCCAACATGCATATGGTGCCTGCCGATGAGCAGGTAGCGGTGATGCTGGATATGATCAAACCCGGTCAGTTGATCCGCCTGCAGGGCCAGTTGATCATGGCGGAAAGCTACGACGGCTGGAACTGGCAGAGCTCGTTGACACGCGAGGATACCGGAGCCAGTGCCTGTGAGCTGGTGTATGTGACCACGCTGGAAATCCTCGCGCCTTAAGAATTTTTGCGCTCCCATCTCCGCCTTTGCTGTGACTGAAAAAAGCCGTCAGCAGGGGAGATCTGAGAGAGCAACCAGCCCTAACTCGCCTTTTTCGCCAGTTGATAACAGGGGCGATAGGCCTTTTTATCCTGACCCAGTTTCATCCGTTTTTCATGGACAAAGATATTCAGGATTTCATCTATCGCCTGCATGATGGCCGGATCACCATCGATGATATACGGACCATGTTTGGCAACTTCACGAATACCAAAGGCTTTTACGTTACCAGCGACAATGCCGGAAAAGGCTGACCGTATCTGACTGGCCAGCTCATGCTTGGGCAGTGCCGGGTCAAGTTTCAGCGCCGCCATATTCTCATGTGTGGGCACAAACGGGAATTGCAGAATCGGGTCGATATTCAGCTGCCAGTTGAAGTAGTAGGCATCCTGGCTGGCATAGCGGTCGCGATGAACCTGCTCCACGGCTTCACGGATTTCGGTACCGACCTGCCCCGGGTCGCCGATAATAATTTTATAGAGACTGGCGACATCATCGCCCAGACACTGGCGCAAAAAGCGATCCAGGGTATTGAAATAATCACGACAGCATTCCGGTCCGGCAAATACCAGCGGAATGCCTTGACGGTTGTCCGGGTGCAGCAGGATGCTCAGCAGATACATGATCTCCTCGACCGTGCCGACACCTCCGGGAAAGACCACAATGGCATGACCCAGACGCACAAAGGCTTCCAGCCGTTTTTCGATGTCGGGCATAATCACCAGTTCATTCACGATCGCATTGGGCGATTCAGAAGCGATAATGCCGGGTTCACTGATGCCGATATAACGACCGTTTTTGATCTGCTGCTTGGCGTGACCCACTGCAGCCCCTTTCATCGGTCCTTTCATCGCACCGATGCCACAACCGGTAATAATATCGAGACCACGCAACCCCAATTCATAGCCAACATGCTTGGCGTAATCATATTCCTCACGTGGAATCGAGTGACCGCCCCAGCAAACTACCAAATTGGGCGATACGCCCGGCCGAACCACGCCGGCATTACGCAGAATCCGGAACACCTTGTCGGTGATCATGGCCGGGTCATCGGCTTCTTCTGCCAGGATTTTGAAATCGGTGTAGACGATATCGCGCAGCACCGATGACAGATGCTCCTGGATACCGCGGATGATTTTGCCATCAACAAAAGACTGGGCCGGTGCATTGAGAATTTCCAGCATCACGCCGCGCGGTTGCGGTTTCAGCTGGATATTAAAATCGGAGAATGTTTTAAAAATTTCCTCAGCATCATCCTGCTCACTGTCTGTGTTCAGAATAGCGAGGGCGCAGTCACGAAACAGGCGGTGCAGATCAGCACGCGGGTTGCTCAGCTTGTAGATTTCATCCTGTGACAGCAGGTTGAGACTGCGAACCGGGCGGATAGTGGTCCGGGCGACTTTGTTCATGCATTAACCTTTATTGTTGTCATAGTTTGATGCTCCCACTGTTGCTGTGGCGAATCAATCCCCGCACCGAAAAATAAATTATTTTTGTGAGCTGGCTCAGTGGCTGAGGCTTTTGCTCGCGAGTTTGACGCCCGGGTCATCGGGATCGTTACGCAGTTTGAAACCCAGCTCCTCAGCCAGGCGCTGCATATTGATGTTGGTTGACAGGATTTCGCCGTTCATACGGCTGAACCCCTGTTGACGGGCACTGGCAATCAGCGCCTTCATCAGTCTGGAGCCGATACCGCGATGTTGCCATTCATCAGCGACTACCAGCGCAAATTCACAGCTTTTGCCATCCGGATTCATGGTGTAACGGGCAACGCCGACTTCGATTTCCTCGTCATCGATATCGGTGACCGCAATCAGGGCCAGTTCCCGGCTGTAATCGAGCTGGGTAAAACGAATCAGCATGTCCTGGGTCAGCTCATTCAGCCGCTGCATAAAGCGGAAATAGCGCGACTCTGCAGACAGCTTGCGGAAGAAATCCTGCTCTATTATCGCATCCTCGGGACGGATCGGCCGGATGGTGATATTGCTGCCATCGGGTAACTGATCCAGTGTGATCAGTTGATTGGGATAGGGGTGAATTGCCAGATGATCGTATCGATTGATACCGACCGGCTGGTGGCCGACTTCAATGCGCGCATCCAGGGCCATCACGCCTTTTTCATCGGCAATCAGCGGATTGATATCCAGAGACAGTAATTCGGGGAGTTCACAGACCATTTCCGAGACACGCAGTAATACCTGTATCAACGACTCGCGGTTGATGGGCGGCAGGCCCCGGAATTCGCCCAGCAGGCCGGAAATTTTGGTTTCGGCAATCAGACGCTCAGCCAGAAAGTGATTCAGCGGCGGCAGGGCGATAGCGCGATCCTGCAGCACCTCGACTTTGATGCCACCGGCTCCGAACACGATAGCCGTGCCGAATACCGGATCACGGCTGGCACCAACCAGTAATTCCCGCCCCGAAGGCGTTACATACATTGGCTCGACAGTGACATGGGTGGCGTAAGGGTTGCCCTGGTTCACATGCACCTGTTCCAGTAACTCGTTGTAGGTGGTGCGAACTGCGGGCGCATTGCTGATATTGAGGCGAACACCGCCGACTTCAGTTTTATGCACAATAGACGGCGAGCTGATTTTCATCACCACCGGATAGCCCAGTGTTTCAGCTGCGACCAGCGCGGCATTGGCGCTGTTACAATCGATACTGAAGCTGACCGGAATATTAAAGGCTTTGAGTAAAGCCCGTGATTCTGTGGTGCTCAGGGCCTGACGACCCTCGGCCAGTACGCTTTCAATGATGAGTCTGGCGCCCTCGACATCAGGCGCGCTGTGAGAAGCCAGTGGACCGGGCACCTGCATCAGCAACTGCTGGTTATCATGAAAGCGGGACAGGCAGGCAAAGGCTTCCACCGACGATTCCGGGTTACTGAAACAGGGTAGATGATGCCGGGCGAAAAGCTTGTCGGCTTCAGCAACCAGGTTCTCACCCATCCAGCAGGCCAATACCGGCTTGGGCTGACCCTTTTGTGTCTCAATTACGGCTTCAGCACAGGCATCCGGATCGGTCATTGCCTGCGGGGAGAGCATCACCAGCACGCCATCGACATTATCATCAGCCAGGCAGGTTTTGACCGCATGCTGATAACGCTCGGGTGAGGCGTCACCCAGAATATCGACCGGATTGCGCTGCGACCAGTGCGGTGGCAGGGACTGATCCAATAACGCAATCGTGTCTGCCGATAATTCAGCCAGTTCAATATCAAGATCGACAGCGCGATCGGTCGCCATCACGCCCAGGCCGCCACCGTTAGTGACAATGGCTAGTCGACGGCCATTGACCCGACTTTGCGTGGACAGTATTTCAGCGGCAGCGAATAACTGCTGAATACTGTCAGCCCTGACTACACCAGCGCGTTTCAGGGCGGCATTGAATACATCATCGCCGCCAATCATCGCCCCGGTATGAGTGACTGCTGCCTGGGAGGCAGCCAGATGACGACCGGCTTTGATGACGACGACCGGTTTCATTCTTGAGGCGATGCGCAGACCACTCATAAAACGGCGGGCATCGCGTATGCCTTCGACGTAGAGCAGGATGCTCTGAGTTTTAGGATCCTGAGCGAGATAATCCAGCAGATCACCGAAATCGATATCGGCCGCATTTCCCAGAGAAACAATGGTGGAGAAACCGACATCATTGGCGCAGGCCCAGTCGAGAATCGCAGTGCAAAGAGCGCCGGACTGAGAAATCAGGGCCAGTTGTCCCGGCAGCGCGGTATTCTTGCTGAATGTCGCATTCATGCCGATGGCGGGCCGAATCAGGCCCAGACAGTTCGGTCCCAGCAACTGCATCTGATAGCGTTCTGCCATCTGAACCACGGTTTTTTCCAGTGCGATGCCCTGGCCCTGTGCTTCACTGAAGCCGGCAGAAATGACGATCGCTGCACTGACACCATGTTCGCCGCACTGACGGATAACATCGGGAATGGTTTCTGCAGGGGTGGCAATCACCGCGAGGTCGATCGCCTTGGGCGTGTCAGCAATGCTGGCAAAACAGGGCTGGCTCAGTACCTTTTTGTGTTTGGGGTTGATGGCATAAACGGGGCCACGAAATTCGCCACTGAGCAGATTATCGAATACACGCCTGCCCACGGAGTTCTGCTCTTCGCTGGCACCGAACACGGCGATACCGCGGGGAGAAAACAGGCGATCCAGATAGTGCGTATTCATGACTCCTTCCTGATAAGCTATCGGCTTATAACTGTTTCGGCATGATTGGCAAAAATGACCCTAGCATTCATCTCGCATCCTGATTGCGCTTTGCATCAGACCGTATCCTATCACCCGGAGACGGCCGAGCGACTCTCAGCGATCCATGACCAGTTGCTTGCCAGCGGGCTGGAAATGATATTACAGCATGTTGAGGCCCCGCTGGTGACAAGAGCGCAGCTCGAGCGGGTGCATGATGCCGATTATCTTGATGAGATTTTTCACAAGCTCGACAGTCAGGAAGAGGTCTGGCTGGATGGCGATACCCAGATGATGCCGGGAACATTGACCGCTGCCAGACGTGCCGCCGGTGCCGTGGTGGAAGCCGTAGACCTGGTGATGAGTGGTCGTCACCAGCTGGCTTTCTGTGCTGTGCGTCCGCCCGGTCATCATGCCGAACGGGACAAAGCGATGGGCTTTTGTCTGTTCAATAACATCGCGGTGGGCGCAGCCCATGCACTTGAGAACTATGACCTCAGCCGAATTGCTATCCTCGATTTTGATGCCCATTTCGGCAACGGTACCGAGCAGATGTTTGCCGACAATGAACAGGTCATGATTTGCTCATGTTTCCAGCATCCGTTTTATCCGGGCGTGGGTGAGCCGAAATATCAGGGCCGTATCATTAACCTGCCCCTTACCGCCGGCGCGGGGGGAGATGAATTGCGCGCGGGTGTTGAACAGCACTGGCTACCCGCGCTGAACGCATTCAAACCGGAGTTGATTCTGATTTCGGCCGGCTTTGATGGCCATCGTGAAGATGATATGTCGGAACTGTGCCTGGTCGAGGATGATTATGCCTGGCTCAGTGAGCAGATAAAACACGTGGCCGATCACCATGCCGGTGGCCGGATAGTGTCCGTGCTGGAAGGCGGGTATGCCTTGTCAGCGCTGGGGCGCAGTGTGGTAGCACACCTGAAAGCGCTATTGGGTTAAGCCATAAAAAAGCCCCTGAGCGGGGCTTTTCTTGATGTCTGAAGTGTTTCTCAGAACGGGATATCGTCGTCGTAGTAATCAGCATCACCGCCATAGTCGGGGCCAGCGGAACTGGAGGCCGGTTGCGGTGCGTTATAGCCGCCGGATTGTTGTTGCGGACGCTGGTCGAAGGAGGTGTCACCACCGCCACCGCCGCTGCTGCCTTTGCTGTCGAGCATGGTCATTTCGTTACCTACGATTTCTGTAGTGTAGCGATCCTGACCACTTTGATCCTGCCATTTGCGGGTTTGAATCCGGCCTTCGATATAAACCTGAGAGCCCTTGTGCAGGTACTGCTGAGCAATTTCACCCAGTTTGTTACGCAGCACAACCCGGTGCCATTCTGTGCGTTCCTGGCGTTCACCGGTCTGGCGATCTTTCCAGGTTTCCGAGGTGGCAATACGCAGGTTGCAGATCGAGCCACCGTTAGGGAATGCGCGGCTTTCGGGCTCGGTGCCCAGGCGGCCGACGAGAATGACCTTATTTACTGACATGGCAAAATCCTTGGTTGAAATGTAATGTTTTATTCTACGATGCTAACGCTGAAAAGCGAAAGACTCCAGTTCAGACAGATTGATTTCGTCGGGTGAGAATTTGACGTAAGCCACCTGTTCTTCTGGCACAACAATCGTCTCTTTAACCCCTTTAATGGCGTTGAGCCGACTGATGAAAACATCGATGTCGGCCAGCGCGTTCTCATTCATGTGAATTATGCGGTTGCTGTAATGACGCGGCGCCTGCATTGGCAATACCAGAAGCAGCCAGATAACGATCAAAGCGCTGCTGGCAAAGAAAATCCCGTCCAGCCCGAAGTTGGCGTAAAGCATGCCACCCATGGCACCGCCAATGAAGGCACCCAGAAACTGAGCACTGGAATAAATACCCATTGCCGTCCCCTTGTTCTCCAATGGACTGAGCTTGGACATCATGGAAGGCAGGCTGGCTTCCAGGATATTGAAGCCGGTAAAGAACAGCCACAGGAACAGCAGGATTGACACCATTGATCCGGGCATCAGAGCCCAGCCCAGCTGCGCGAGACCCAGCACGGCGATGGCCCCCAGAAACACTGCTTTCATTTTGCGTTTTTTCTCGGCAATGATGATAAACGGCACCATGGTGACAAAAGCCAGCAGCAGAATGGGCAGATAGGCGAGTGCATGCTGACTTTTGGCCAGTCCCGCTTCATTCTGCAATGCCAGCGGCAGGGCAAAAAAGCTGGTGGTCAAAAGCAGGTGTAAAACCAGAATGCTGAATACCAGCCGCATGATCTGCGGGTTAGCCAGTACGTTTTTGAACTGTTTTGGAACCGGTTCAATATCACGATGACTAATAAGGCGATGGGGAGAGGGTACCCAGAAATGCAGTACCACCAGACCCAACAAGGCCATCAGGGCGGTCGCCCAGAAAATGCCGGACAGGCCTATCCAGTGCTCAAGCGCAGCACCCGTCGCCAGTGCCACCGAGAAAGACAAACCGATACTGATACCGATGCTGGCCATTGCCTTGGTGCGCTGCTCATCGCGGGTCAAATCGGCAGTCAGGGCCATGACCGCCGCGGCAATGGCGCCACTGCCCTGCAACAGCCGACCCACAATGACCATTTCAATGCTGCTGGCCATGGCGGCGACTATGCTACCGATGGCAAATAAAATCAGTCCGAGGCTGATGATTTTTTTGCGACCAAAACGGTCTGAGAGCATACCGAAAGGGATCTGCAACAGCGCCTGGGTCAGGCCATAGGCCCCAATGGCCAGGCCGATCAGCATTGGCGTACTGCCACTGTATTGCTGAGCAGAAATTGAAAACACCGGCAGGATCATGAACAGGCCCAGCATTCTGAGGGCAAAAATGAGGGATAGGCCTGAAATGCTGCGTTTTTCCAACGCAGTCATTGCGGTCGAGTCAGTTTGTCTTTGCGTCATGATAGTTGGACAGAGTATATTGATCCGTTTGATTTTACTACGGAAACCTGATGAAAAATATAAGCGTTCCCGGGATGAAGCAAATCAGCATCCGTGGGGCCCGAACCCACAACCTGAAGAACATTGATCTGGATTTACCCAGAGATGCGCTGATTGTGATCACCGGCCTTTCCGGGTCGGGAAAATCCTCGCTGGCGTTTGACACATTATACGCAGAAGGACAGCGTCGATATGTCGAATCCCTGTCCGCTTATGCGCGTCAGTTTCTGTCGATGATGGAAAAGCCCGATGTCGACCATATTGAAGGTTTGTCACCGGCGATTTCCATCGAGCAGAAATCCACCTCCCACAACCCGCGCTCTACCGTGGGAACCATCACCGAGATTTACGATTACCTGCGGCTGTTATTCGCCCGTGCCGGCGAGCCACGCTGCCCGACCCATCATCAACCCCTGGCCGCCCAGACCGTCAGCCAGATGGTGGATATGGTGCTGGAAATGCCTGAAGGCAAAAAGCTGATGCTGCTGGCGCCGGTGATTCAGGATCGTAAGGGTGAGCATCGCGATGTGCTGGAAGAGCTGCGGATTCAGGGTTTTGTCCGCGCCCGGGTCAATGGTCAGGTGATTGAACTGGATAATCCACCGGAATTGGAACTGCGTAAAAAACACACTATTGAGGCGGTCGTCGATCGTTTTAAAGTGCGTGATGATCTGCAGCAGCGTCTCGCCGAATCGTTTGAAACCGCCTTGAACATGGCCGATGGCGTGGCCAAGGTGGTGGCCATGGATGATGACAGCGATGAAACGCTGTTCTCGGCGCGCTTCGCCTGTCCGCAATGCGGCTACTCGATCTCCGAACTCGAGCCGCGCATGTTCTCTTTCAACAACCCGGCCGGTGCCTGCGGGACCTGTGACGGACTGGGTGTGAAACAGTTTGTGGATCCGGCCCGGGTAGTTGCCCACCCGGAAATGAGTTTGACCGCCGGGGCCATTCGCGGCTGGGATCGCCGTAACGCCTATTACTATCAGATGCTGCAGTCGCTGGCCAAACACTACCAGTTCGATTTGGAAGCGCCGTTTGAGGATTTATCTGAGGAAGTCCGTCAGGTCTTGCTCTACGGTAGCGGCACTACGGCGATTGAATTCAAATACATGGGTGATCGCGGCAAGCAGGTGGCTCGCAAGCATCCGTTTGAGGGCATTATTCCTAATATGCAGCGGCGCTACCATGAGACTGAATCCAACAGCGTGCGTGAAGAACTGGCACGTTTTCATTCAGTCCGCGCCTGCCCGGATTGTAGCGGCACCCGGCTGACCCAGGCCTCGCGGCATGTGTTTATCAATGAAACCACGCTGCCTGAGGTTACACAAATGCCGATCGGCGAAGTGAGCACTTTCTTCGATACCCTGACTTTGCCCGGCAAACGCGGGGAAATCGCCGCTAAAATCATCACCGAGATTTCGGCTCGGCTGAGCTTTCTGGTCAATGTCGGCCTGGATTATCTGAACCTGGCGCGTAGTGCAGAAACTCTGTCCGGTGGTGAAGCTCAGCGGATCCGGCTTGCCAGTCAGATTGGCGCTGGTCTGGTTGGCGTGATGTATATCCTGGATGAACCCTCCATCGGTCTGCATCAGCGTGACAACGACAGGCTGCTGGCGACGCTGACCCGACTACGTGACTTGGGGAACACTGTTATCGTGGTTGAGCATGATGAAGATGCTATCCGCACAGCGGATTTTGTGCTGGATATCGGCCCGGGTGCCGGTGTTCACGGTGGCGATATCGTCTGCCAGGGGTCACCACAGCAAATCATGGACTGTGAAGAGTCACTTACCGGTCAGTTCCTGTCCGGCAAGCGCAAAATCGAAGTGCCTGCCCAGCGTGAAAAATTTCATGCCGGAAAAGTCATCGGTCTGCGCGGGGCCTGCGGAAACAATCTGCAGAATGTCGATATTGATATTCCGGTGGGTCTGATGACCTGTGTCACCGGGGTCTCGGGTTCCGGTAAATCAACACTGATTAACGAAACACTGCTGAAACTAACCGCCAGAACCCTGAACGGTTCTTCCGATGAACCGGCGCCGCACCAGGATATCCTGGGACTGGATCAACTGGATAAAGTCGTCGCCATTAATCAGAGCCCGATCGGCAGAACGCCGCGCTCCAACCCCGCAACGTATACCGGACTGTTTACACCGATTCGTGAATTGTTTGCCGGTACGCCGGAAGCCCGTTCCCGCGGTTACGGACCGGGCCGTTTCAGTTTCAATGTCAAAGGCGGTCGCTGTGAAGCCTGCCAGGGTGATGGCCTGATCAAGGTCGAGATGCACTTCCTGCCAGATATCTATGTGCCCTGCGATGTCTGTAAAGGCGCCCGTTATAACCGCGAAACGCTGGATATCCGCTACAAGGGCAAAACCATCACTGAAGTGCTGGATATGACCATCGAGGAAGCCAATGTCTTTTTCGAAAATATCCCTGTTGTCGCCAAGAAGCTGCAGACACTGATTGATGTGGGTCTCACTTACATCAAGCTTGGGCAGAATGCGACCACGCTGTCAGGCGGTGAAGCACAGCGGGTCAAACTGGCCAAGGAGCTGTCCAAGCGCGATACCGGCAAAACGCTATATGTGCTCGACGAGCCGACCACCGGCCTGCATTTCTACGATATTGAGCAACTGCTGAAAGTGCTGCATAGCTTGCGTGATCGGGGTAATACCATCGTCGTTATCGAACATAACCTGGATGTCATTAAAACCGCTGACTGGATTATTGATATGGGACCGGAAGGCGGGTCCGGCGGTGGTATGGTGGTCGCCACCGGTACACCGGAAGAGGTGGCAGAGCATGAATCTTCCTACACCGGCCATTATCTGAAACCATTGCTGAAATCATGAGTCTGGAACAGGAAATCAAACTTCAGGTGAGCCAGGACGAATCACTGGACCTGGAAAAGCTGGACTGGCTGATGGCAATGCTGGAACAACCGGTCCAGCGTATTCATTTGCTGAGCACCTATTACGATACACCCACGCGTGAGCTGCAGCAGTTCGGTGCCGGCCTGCGACTTCGCCAGATCGGTGAACAATGGCTGCAGACAGTGAAATGCACTGGCAAAGCGGAAAACGGATTACATCAGCGCAAAGAGTGGGAGCATTCCCTGACGGGGCCTGAATTTGATACGGCGCTGCTAGAACAGACCGAGCTGGCCCCCATGGTGACAAATGCTGCAGTCTGGAATGCGCTCTCGCCATTATTTACTACTGACTTCGAAAGGCTGGTGTTACCACTGCGTTTGGAGGATGGCACCTGCGTGGAAATGGCCTATGACCGCGGCGAGGTTCGCGCTGGAAAACGACAAGCACCGATTCATGAAATTGAGCTCGAACTCAAACAGGGTGAGATTAAAAAAGTGCAGCAACTGGCCGACCGGCTGGAGGCCGCATTACCACTGCAATACAGTGATATCAGCAAAGCGGCACAAGGCTATAAGTTGTCGCAAGTAATTGAAAAATAAATACTTTGTTTTGTTATCCCAGGCAAAGACAAACCCCTGAATAGTTTGCTATAGTCGAACTGAAGCTTCTATCGATTCAACGACGCGTAGAGCAGTTAACCGCTTGTTGTTCTGCGCTGCTTGTCTCACCCAAGCGAGTAGGAGTATCGACTATGAAGAAAAAATGGGTCGTCGTTGCCGAGAGCAGCCGCGCCAGAATCTTTTCGGTTGAGAGCCGAACCAGCCCGCTTAAGGAAGTGGATGATCTCATCAACAGTGCTAGTCGTCTCAAAGGCGAAGAGCTGATGTCTGATGATGCGGGCCGTTCCTTCGACAGTCATGGTCAGGGAGGGCGTCATGCGATGGAGCCGAGGACGGAACCCAAAGAAACAGAAGTTCTGCACTTTGCTCATGATGTCGGCGAGCGCCTGGAAAACGCCCGTCGCGTCGGCGATTACAATGATCTGGTGATTATCTCCTCACCAGGCTTTCTGGGTAAGCTCAAGCAGAGCCTGGGAAGTGTGACACAGAAACATATCAGTCAGACGATCAACAAAAACCTGATCCACAAGAGTGAAGCGGAAATCCGCGATTACCTGTTTCACTAGACTTAGCAAGCGGCCAGTGACTCAGCTCACTGGCCGCGTTTAGCGGGTAGACAAGCCCTGTCCGGTTTCAAATTTCCAGGTACGGATAATGGTCAGCATGTCATTATCCTTCAGTACATTCTCCGGTATCGCGGCGTAAGGTGCACCCAGACGAACGATACGCACTGCAGCTTCATCCAGCACTTCATGACCGGAGGAACGTGAAATCACGATACCCCCTGCCGGCACACTCCCGTCCGGATTGATATCCACCGATAGCATCAGGCTGCCGTTCAGTCCCTGACGCCGTGCTTCCTGTGGATAGTTCATATTACCGATATTCTCGACTTTCATTTCCCAGGCTTTCATATAAGCTGCAGCGGCAAATTCCTTAGTAGAAGCCGAGATACGTCTTTTTTTGGGGCGCTCACTCAGTGCCCGGGTGGTTTCATTCAGCTTGTTCTGCAAGTCATGAATTTCATTCCTTGCCTGCAGCATCAGATCCCTCGCAGAAGGTCTAGGCGGTGGCTCCGGCGCTGCCTCAGCTTGTGGTTCAGGTTCAGTTTCCGGCTTCTCCACTTTCTCCACCTTGCGTTCAGCCTTCTCCTGAGTCAGCTTTTGCACCGGCTTCTCAGCTTGAGGTTCTACCGGTTCCGGTGGGGCGGGCTTAGGCTCGGGCTCCGGCGGTGCGGGTTCTGGTTCCGGGGCTGGTGGTTCAGGCGCAGGATCGGGTTCTACCAGTGGCACAGGTTCCGGCTGAATTTCGGCGGTGGCAATAGGCGGGACCGGCTCGGAACTTGGCATCTCTTCTACTATTGGTACCGGTAATGTCGGGGTGGGCTCGGGTGTCGGCGTATCAGTTTCACCACCACCTTCATTGTCAGCCTGGGCGAGAAAGTCGGCTTCTTCCGGCTTGATACGGTCCTGTTGTTTGACCAGGGTGATTTCGAGATTATTGACCGGCGCATTGGTCGGTTCGGAAAAGACGTCAAAACTGATGCCGAGCACGATGATCAAATGAATGATGATCGAGATCAGCAGGGTAAAGATCAGTCTGTCAGAGGCAGTGGTTCTTGCCATGGGTCACTAGGGTACCTGACGAATCAACGGCGTCTGCTTCGGATCACTCAACCTGACTTGCTCGGCCATAGCCGCTGTCATTTCGATCTGTCCGTCAGCTCGCATCAGCATAACATGATCGATGCCCAGCGAAGCGGCAATTTGCGGCCAGTCCTTCCCGGCGACAACCAGCGCTGTCGCCGCCGCATCAGCGCGGGCAGCCTGTTTGTGAATCACCGTGACGGAGATATTATCGCGGGCCGGCTCACCAGTCCGTGGGTCGAGAATATGAGGATAGCGTGTACCGTCATAAGTGAAATAGCGTTCATAGTCGCCGGAAGTGAATACACTCTCATCCCCTTGCATCGCTACCGAGGCAATCATGCCGCCTTCCTGGCGAGGGTGACGGATGCCAATCCGCCAGGGCCGCTGACCATGGCGGCCGATCGCACGAAGATCACCGCCGATATTGATAATCGCGTTTTCTATGCCCTGGTCTTTAAGCGCCGCGATGGCGGCATCAACGGCGGTGCCCTTGGCAAAACCACCGAATCCCAGTTTGACCATTGGGTTGTCACTGCTCAGGACATGATTGTCGATATGAATATCATCCATGGTCGGTGCCGCGGCCAGC
This sequence comes from uncultured Methylophaga sp., assembly GCA_964389455.1. Classification (GTDB taxonomy): domain Bacteria; phylum Pseudomonadota; class Gammaproteobacteria; order Nitrosococcales; family Methylophagaceae; genus Methylophaga. The sequence goes on from CAYMEE010000022.1 coordinate 16,807, forward strand.
CAATCATCGAGCTGTTCCTGCGACGGTGGTGGACGTGATTCAAACCAGTTGTCCTGATGGTACCCCCACATTTCAAACAGTTTGCCAGCGGCCGGATTGAACAGATGCTGACTGTCACGCGCATAGGTCGCGGCTTCTTCGATCACTGCTGCGACTTCGGGTTTGATCTCGATCTTCTCGCCGGCAGCAATCGCCTCGTTGATACGGGTTAATGTACTGGGCTGCCAGGCATGCCAGGTGTCATTGACATTGTTAAAAGCCTGTTCCAGCGCGTCGACGGTTTTGTCAGCGGTCTCGGCATCAACGCCATAAAGGCTGACATCAATCTCGGTGCCAAAAGCATAGAACTTGGCCTGACGGGCACGTTCGCTATCACCGCAGGCAGTGATCAGCAGGCTTAAGATCAGTAAAAACGGGATAAAAATTCGTTTCATTGCAGTTTTTGTTCAATCGCAGTCATTAAGTCGGCACCGATATTGAGGCCGAATTCACGGTCGAGTTCGCGGATACAGGTCGGACTGGTGACGTTGACCTCAGTCAGATAATCACCGATCACGTCCAAACCCACAAAAATCAGCCCTTTCTCGCGCAATTTGTCTCCCACCTGCTGACAAATCCAGCGATCCCGTTCAGTCAGGGGACGGCCTTCGGCGCGGCCGCCGGCAGCAATATTACCGCGGGTTTCGCCCTGGGCCGGAATGCGAGCCAGCGCGTAGGGCACCGGTTCGCCATTTATTAATAGAATGCGTTTATCGCCGTCTTTGATTTCAGGTAGATATTTCTGTGCCATGACTGATTTGTGGCCATGCTCACTCAGGGTTTCTACGATAACCGAAAAATTGGGATCGTCATGGTTAATCCGGAATATTGAGGCACCACCCATGCCATCCAGCGGTTTCAGAATAATATCGCCATGTTCCTGCTGGAATTCACGAATCAGGTGCTTTTGACGGGTGACCAGGGTCGGCGGACAACACTGCGGAAACCACGCAGTAAACAGTTTTTCATTGGCATCGCGCAGGCTCTGTGGATCATTGATGATCAGAACCCCCGCCGCTTGCGCCTGTTCCAGCAGGTAGGTGCTATAAACGTATTCCATATCGAAAGGCGGATCCTTTCGCATCAGAATGGCTTCCAGATCGGTGATGGGCCGGGTTTCGCTGTCGCCCAGCTCAAACCATTTATCCGGATTTTCAAATACTTTCAGTGGTCGCATTTCGGCAAAGACCTTGCCATCACGCAGAAACAGATCCTGCTGCTCCATGTACAGGATTTGCCAGCCCCGCTCTTGGGCGGCCAGTAACATCGCAAAACTACTATCTTTCTTGATATTGATCCGGGAGACCGGATCCATAACGATACCGACGGTGCGTTGCATATCCCACTCTGTGTACGCTGTGAAAAGACAGCCCATTGTACCTGAAAGCCTGATTTGACCGCAGATTTTGCACAGCCCCAGAATAGCTTGCGTCAAGTGATTGCATGATGCGCCTCTACAAGCGGGCATGGGATTCGCTATAATCGCAGGGGTTTTGACTTTGAATAATGATATCGAGCTAATGACGAATAAAGCGGTGATGAAGGCGGAGACGCCGAGAACCTTTCAGGAGCTGATCCTGAGACTGCAACAGTACTGGGCTGAACAGGGTTGTGTGTTGTTGCAACCCTACGATATGGAAGTCGGTGCCGGTACTTTCCACCCGGCGACCTTTCTGCGCGCTATCGGCCCTGAGCCCTGGAGCGCCGCCTATGTGCAACCTTCGCGTCGTCCTACTGACGGCCGTTATGGTGAAAACCCCAATCGTCTACAGCACTACTATCAGTTCCAGGTGGTGCTAAAACCGTCGCCGCTCAATATTCAGGAACTCTATCTGGGCTCGCTGGAAATGCTCGGCCTCGACACCTCGGTGCACGATATCCGTTTTGTAGAAGATAACTGGGAATCGCCGACGCTGGGCGCCTGGGGATTGGGCTGGGAAGTCTGGCTCAATGGCATGGAAGTGACTCAGTTCACCTACTTCCAACAAGTCGGTGGCCTTGAGTGCCGTCCGGTCACCGGTGAAATTACCTATGGCCTGGAGCGGATCGCGATGTATCTGCAGGGCGTCAGCAGTGTCTATGACCTGGTCTGGGCTGATGGCCCGATGGGGACAGTGACTTATGGAGATGTCTTCCATCAAAACGAAGTCGAGATGTCCGCCTACAACTTCGAACAGGCCGACGTGGAAAGCCTGTTCAATACCTTTGATACCTGCGAACGCGAGAGCCAGAGAATGATTGAAGCCGGCCTGCCGCTGCCTGCCTATGAGTTGGTGCTGAAAGCCTCCCATACCTTTAATATGCTGGATGCACGCAAGGCGATTTCCGTGACTGAAAGACAACGCTTCATTCTTCGGGTCAGAACGCTTGCCCGTGCCGTGGCGCAAGCCTATTACGATCGTCGTGAGGCACTGGGCTTCCCAATGGTTCAGGCAGCCGAAGCGGAGGCGCAGTCATGAAGGAATTTGACGATCTGCTGATTGAACTGGGTACCGAAGAACTGCCGCCGAAGGCACTGGCGAAACTGAGCAAGGCTTTTCATCAGGGCGTGGAACAGGGCCTGAAAAAAGCGGAACTGGCATACGACGAAATCCGTCCCTATGCGACACCACGCCGACTGGCTCTGGTCATCAGTAAACTGCAGACCAAGCAGCCCGACCGTATTGTTGAGCGCCGCGGTCCTGCGGTCACTGCCGCCTTTGACGAGGATGGCAATCCGACCAAAGCCTTGCAGGGCTTCGCTGGTTCCTGCGGTGTCGACGTCGATGATCTCGACACCATGAAAACCGATAAGGGTGCCTGGCTGGTATTCAAACAGGAACAGGCCGGTGCTACCACCGCCGCCTTGCTGCCGGAGATTATTCAGCAAGCGCTGAGTGATCTGCCGATTCCCAAGCGCATGCGCTGGGGTGACCTGCCGGGTGAGTTTGTGCGTCCCGTGCACTGGCTGATTGTACTTTTGGGCGATGAAATTGTGCCGATGGACTTACTCGGTGTCAGTGCCGACCGTTTCACCCGCGGCCATCGTTTCCATTACCCGCAGCCTATCCGTATCAGCTCGCCAATGACCTATGCGCCACAGTTGGAAAGCGAAGGTCATGTCATGGTCGACTTCGATTCCCGTAAAGAAGCCATTGAGGGCCAGGTCAAAGAACTGGCAAGCAAACTCAAAGGCAGCGCGGTTATCAATCCGGATCTGCTGGATGAAGTGACCGGTCTGGTTGAATGGCCGGTGGCCCTGGCCGGGAATTTTGATCAGCGTTTTCTGGAGCTGCCACCAGAAGCCCTGATCTCATCGATGGAAGGCCATCAGAAATATTTTGCAGTCGAGGCGAAAGACGGCAAGTTGCTGCCACATTTCATCACGGTCAGCAATATCGCCAGCCAGGATCCGGCGCAGGTGATTGCCGGTAATGAGCGGGTGATTCTGCCCCGTCTCAGTGATGCGGCTTTCTTCTGGGACACCGATCGTAAGCGTGCATTGGCAGAACATCAGGAGCAACTGAAAACCATCGTGTTCCAAAACAAACTGGGCACGGTTTATGAGAAGTCTCAACGTGTCGCTGCGCTGGCTGCTGAGATTGCTGCTCAAATCGAGGGTCAACCAACTTTGGCTGAACGTGCTGCCCGACTGGCCAAATGTGATCTCGTCACCGAGATGGTGGGAGAGTTCCCTGAATTACAGGGCATTATGGGCCGTTATTATGCGCGCCTTGATGGTGAAGAGAATGAAGTCGCCGAAGCGCTGGATGAGCAATATCAACCGCGCTTTGCCGGTGATGACCTACCGGCGACCCGTACCGGTCAGGCCGTCAGTCTGGCGGAAAAACTGGATACCCTGACCGGCCTGTTCGGTATCGGTCAGCCGCCATCCGGTGTTAAGGATCCGTTTGCGCTACGGCGTGCTGCACTGGGGGTATTGCGGATTATTATCGAAAAATCGCTGGATCTGGACCTGACCCAATTGCTGGACACAGCGGCGGCCAATTTTGACGGCACATTGTCTGAAAAAGATGTCAGCGATCAGGTCATGCAGTATTTCTTTGACCGTCTGCGCGGCTATGCACTGGAGCAGGGTTTCAAGGCTGACGAGTTTGAAGCGGTACTGACAGTGAAACCCACTCGGCCATTGGACTTCATGCAACGCCTGAAAGCTGTGGCTGCCTTCCGCAAACTTGAACAGGCAGAATCATTGTCTGCCGCCAACAAGCGTATTGGTAATATTCTGCGTAAAAACGACGCTGAAACCACTGAGCCAGAGATAAAAGACAGTCTGCTGCAGGAAGACGCTGAGAAAGCACTGGCAGACCAAGTCAGCCTGGCGAGACGCGAACTTGCACCATTAACGGCCAAAGCCGATTACAGCGGTGTGTTGAACTATCTGGCCGGCATGCGTGAAACCGTCGACAGCTTCTTTGACGATGTGATGGTTATGGCGGATGATGAAGCTGTCAGACAGAACCGTCTGGCATTACTCAATCAGACCCGGGCGCTTTTCCTGGGCGTGGCCGATATTTCCTGCCTGCAGGAGTAAGATTATGTCGCTGATTATTCTGGACCGGGACGGCGTAATAAATCATGACTCGGATGATTTCATTAAAACACCGGCCGAATGGGAGCCCATTGAGGGGAGTCTGGAAGCCATCGCGCGACTGAACTATGCCGGCTACAGAATTGTGGTCATTACCAATCAATCCGGTATTGCCCGTGGTCTGCTGGATGTGGAAACCCTGAACCGGATCCACAGCAAAATGCGGCGGATGCTGGCCCAGGTCGGCGGAAAGATTGAAGCCATCCTTTATTGTCCTCATGGTCCTGAGGATGGCTGCAGCTGCCGCAAACCGCACAATGGTTCATTCACCGATCTGGCTCAGCGCTTACGGGTCAATCTGGATAATGTACCGGCTGTCGGTGACTCAATGCGTGATATTCAGGCAGCGATGGCCTCTAATGCACGCCCCATTCTGGTCAGAACCGGTAAAGGCGAACGCACTCTGGCGGAAGGACTGCCCGATGGTGTTGAAGTCTATGATGACCTGGCTGCTGTAGCGAGCGCTCTGCTGGAGCCGCAACTGCAATGATCCTGTTCCGTTCTCTGGTCTTTTTTATTATCTACGCGGTGACTGCAGTACTGTTTTCCTGTCTGGGTGTACTGCTCTGGCCATTACCATTCAAGTGGCGCTACGCTGTCATCAGCCAATGGGCCAAGCTGAATATCTGGCTATTGGCAAAAATATGTGACCTGCATCTCGAAGTCGAAGGCAAAGAGCACATTGGTGAAGAACCCGCTGTTATTATCTGTAAGCACCAGTCGGCTTGGGAAACGCTGGCTTTGCAGGCGGTTTTCCCGCCTCAGGTGTGGGTATTGAAGCGCGAATTATTGTGGATCCCGTTTTTCGGCTGGGGGCTGGCTTCGCTGAGCCCGATTGCAATTGACCGTAAAGCGGGTCGCAAAGCGCTCAGCCAGGTTATTGAACAGGGCCTGGATCGTCTGTCCTCAGGCGCCTGGGTGGTGGTCTTTCCGGAAGGTACCCGAGTGGCACCGGGCCGTATGGGCAAGTTTGGTATCGGTGGTGCCCGTCTGGCTGTAGATACCGGCTATCCGGTGATACCGGTGGCCCATAATGCCGGCCACTATTGGCCGAAGCGTGGCTTCTTGAAGAAACCGGGCACCATCAGAATGGTGATTGGTAATAAGATTGAGACTACTGGCGTTGATGCCGGTAGCCTCAATCAACAGTTGTTTGAATGGATGCAGCAGCAGATGACCAAGCTGGAGGGCAAGAAGCCTCTTCAGCAAGACAAAAAATGATAGAGAGTCGACATGGTGGCTAGAGCAGAAGGCATTTTACGCTTACTGATCGTGGATAATTCCCTGAGTGATGCGGAGACCGTGATCAATACCCTGCGCAGTGCAGGTCATGCAGTCCGCGCCGCCCGTGAAGACCGCCCGGCCGAACTGGAACAGTTACTGTCGACCCAGACCTGGGATTTAATGATGTGCCGTGAAGGGGTACCCAGTCTGTCACCGGTCGATGTGGTCGCGCTGCAGCATCGTCTGGGTAAGGATCTACCCTGTATTATCATCATTAACGACAAGAGCAGCGAAGAGCAGTTCTATGACTCCGGTGCACAGGATATTGTCGTATTCGGTGATAATCGTCGGCTGCAGTTTGCTGCCAATCGTGAGCTGAAAGGCCTGTACATTCGTCGTCTTGGTCGCCGCAATGAACGCGCACTGAGAGAGAGCGAGAAACGCTCACGGGCACTGCTGGAAAGCTCACGTGATGCTGTCGCCTACATGCATGAAGGCATGCATATCTATGTTAACCAAGCCTATCTCAATTTATTCGGCTATGAAGAGCCTGAGGATGTAGACGGCCTGCCGATGCTGGATCTGATCAGCGCCGATGATCACCATAAATTCAAAACCGTATTCCGCGATTTTGCCGAACAGAGCGATTCGGCACCGGTCATGGTGGTTTCCAACTGTCTGCGTGCCGATGGCACTGGTTTCAATGCCAAGATTGAATTCAGTCACGCCAGGGTGGAAGGTGAAGACTGTACCCAGGTGGTGATTCGTGACGATGCCAGCTTCAGTGTCGATGACTCACAAATCAAATTGCTGCGGGATCACGATCTGCTGACCGGCCTCTATAACCGTAAACGTTTTATCGATGAACTGGAAAAAACCGTATTCCAGGCGGCAGAAGGCAACGGTGATGCTGAAATGCTTTACCTGGTGCTGGATGAGTTTCAGGCTATCAAGGAACAGGTCGGACTGGGCACCAGTGATGTTATTATCAAAAGCGTCGCCGATCTGCTGCGTAAAAATCTCAAGGAAGGTGAAACCCTGGGTCGTTATGGTGATCAGGTCTTTACCATTATCGTTCCCAGTCATGATGATAGTGTCGTTGATGAGCGGGCAAATGCCTATCTCAAAGCCATTGATGACTATGTCTCCCATGCCAATGGCAAGACCATTGATCTGCATTGCAGTATTGGTATTTCACGTATCAGCGAAAATCAGGCTACGGTTGAAACTGTGCTGGAAAATGCTGATAAGGCCTGTACCAAGGCGCAAAAAGCGGGGGGCAATCGAATTGCCCGTCATCAATTGCAACTGGACTCAGAGCAGTCCGGTGCTCTGAGTGCCGAGCAATGGCAAAAACGCCTGACGAAAGCCTTGCAGGAAAACAAGTTTCTGCTCCATTACCAGCCCATTGTCAGCCTGCATGGTGAGGAACAGGAGTTCTATGAGGTCCTGTTGCGTCTGGAAATGAGTGAAGGCCGTCTCAGCGAGACAGAAGAGTTTATCCAGCATGCTCACGGCCTGCAAATGATGGCGGAGATTGATAAATGGGTGATTCGAACAGCGATTGAAACCCTCAGCGAGCATCGTCATCAATTTCCACATACCCGTTTCTTTATCAAGCTTTCAGAGCAAAGCCTGCATCAGGCTGAGTTTGTTGACTGGCTGGTGGCGACACTGGAAGCACATAAGCTTAGTGGCAATGCCGTTATCTTTGAGGTCAGTGAGACGATTGCGCTGGATAACCTGGAGCAGGCCCATAAAATCATTGGAAAACTCAAACAGAACGGCTGTGAGTTTGGTCTGGAGCATTTCGGCTCAGGGGTCGACTTCTCCAATAGCCTGGATAGCCTGGATGTAGATTACGTCAAAATCAACGGTGCCTTTGTAGAGAACATGGCGCAAGACAGTGAAAACCAGGCCGCGGTCAAAGCGATTATAGAAATGACGAAACAGGCAGGCAAACGTTGTATTGCGGAGTTCGTCTCCGATGCCAACAGTCTTGCACTGCTGTGGCGACTGGGCGTGGATTATGCACAGGGCTACTACATTCATGAGCCATCAGACAAACTCGATTACGATTTTGAAGATGATGATCTTTA
>CAYMEE010000022.1:24859-38435 GCA_964389455.1 uncultured Methylophaga sp.
ACATTCATGAGCCATCAGACAAACTCGATTACGATTTTGAAGATGATGATCTTTAGTCAGCATTGATGCCATAAAAAAGCCGGGACAAGCCCGGCTTTTTTGTTTTTAGCGTATGCCGCGCAGGGCGTTTATGCGCTCTTCAAGCGGCGGGTGGGTCATAAACAACGCGGTGAAACCGGCACGGCCGCCTGAAATACCGAAGGCATGCAGCTGATCGGGCAAAGGCTCATCCGCAGTGCCTGCCAGGCGCTGCAGAGCGGCAATCATCTTGGGCGCACCGACCAGGCTGGCGGCACCGGCATCGGCACGGTATTCACGCTGACGGCTGAACCACATCACGATAATGCTGGCGAGGAAAGCCAGTACCAGTTCAGCAATGATCGAGGTGATCCAGAATGCGGGCCCATGGCCTCTTTCAGTTTTGAGCACCGCTCTGTCGACAACATGACCAATCACACGCGACAGCACAATCACGAAGGTATTCACCACACCCTGAATCAGTGCCATTGTGATCATATCGCCATTGGCAATATGACTGACTTCGTGGGCTAACACGGCTTCTACTTCGTCCTGAGTCATCGATTGCATCAGACCGGTGCTGACCGCAACCAGCGCTTTGTTCCTGTTGGCGCCGGTTGCAAAAGCATTGGGCTGTGGTGACTGATATACAGCCACATCCGGCATGCCGATATTGGCCTGCTTGGCCAGACGGCTGACGGTGCTCAGGAGCCAGCGTTCGGTGTCATTTTTAGGTTGTTCAATAACCTGGGCACCGGTCAGGCGCTTGGCCGTCCATTTGGAGATCAGTAATGAAATAAAGGAACCGCTAAAGCCGATCACCGCAGCATAGATCAACAGTGACGTCATATCCAGGCCGACACCCTGCTCATCGAGCAGGCTTTCAATGCCCAGTAGACGCATAGTCATACTCAGTACCAACAACACGGCAAGGTTGGTACCGACAAAAAGCATAATTCGTTTCATTGCTGAATCCTAAGTGTTTTAACTGAGCTTAATATGGGTAAAGACGGAGACTATTTCAAGCTTGCTTAAGACAATTTTTCAGCAGCTTTTGCTGACAGTCGTTGAGCTGCCTGATGCAGGCCTGTTCTGACTCTGCGGCCACGATTACAGTGCAAATCGGATGGCCTTGCCTGATAAGGTTGCCGGCATTGGGAAGATCATGACAGGCTGTTGGCCACTTCGGGTGATCAACCACTTCATAGGCTTTTTCGGCAAAACAAACATGCAGTAATCTGACCTGTTTGTTTTCTGAACGCTGAGTGATACCAGTTAACAGCCTAGCCCGACAGGCGTCGATATGCCATTGCAGCCAGCTGGCTTCGGATAATAATTCCACAGAGGCACTAATCCGCGGATTAATTTCCAGGATATAAATAGCGTCATCATGACTGAGAATGTAATCCAGGCTGTTGAAACCTCTGAGGCGGCTGGCTTTCACCAGTTTTTGCAGTATGGCTATCAACTGAGAGGCATGTGCAGGGGGCTGATCGCACTGCCAGATTTGCTGCAGAATAAACTGGCCGGACTGATTGAGCTGGCGGTTCCACCCCAGTATGCGCAACGCCTCACCGTCAGTAATAAAACAGACTGAACGTGTTTCGCCCTCCATTTTCTGTTGGTAAAACTCACCCGGTTTAAGTGGCGCATTATCAGCAATAACTGTAGTGCCTCCGGCACTATTCAGTCGCTTCCGGAGTGGGGTCAGGCTTGGTGCCTTGGTCAGGCTGGTTGGGGGATGGGGAAGCTGTAACGCCGCCAGCAGGCTGAAAAAAGCTTGAGGCTCACGCAGAAGAGCAAGCGTCGCTTGTGAATTACCAATGACCTCAATATTTGCCGGCAGTTGAGAAAGAATGGGGTAAAAGCGCTCTATACCGGTGCCGTAGATGAGCAAACAGGGTTCGCTCTGACTCAAAGAGACTAATGTCTTCAGTAGTTGGCCTTGAGAGAGCTGTTCCAGTGGTGGCAGATGAATGAGGCTTTCGGCGACAGCTCTGGTGTCGTTATCTGCAAAACAATCAGCTACCCGGACCGGATAACCGGCACGGGTCGCTGCTTCGGCAATAAAACGACCGCTCTGGGCAAAGACCAGAACAGGTGGTCTTTGCATCAGTTAAGCCTATCAGACCAGTTTACGGGCGCCTTCAAAGGCATTACGGAAATCGAGATAAACCGGTTTCTCGCTTTCCAGCGTTTCGCGCAGCAAAGCCTGCTGCAGTTTGTATTTGACGTCGCCGACTGCAAGCGCGCCGATGCCGACGGCATCCGGTGCATTTTTGGCGTGCTCAAGCGGGGCACCGAAATCCATCAATTTGATACCTTCAATACCCAGCGGCGAGACCGCGTTAACATCACCTGCCACTTTCAGTTTCTTGGCATCTTCCAGTACCGAGGCATTCAACACCTGGATACCGGCTTTAGCAGTGCAGAACACCACATCGGCATTGGCCAGCAGGCGGGCTTTGTCGGCATCAGAGGCGGCAGTCGTACCACGCAGATCAACACCGTAACGGCGTTTGGCTTCTTCAGCGAATTCCAGCGCGGTATCCAGTGAGAAGTGATCGACGATGGTGGTTTTAGCACCTTGCAGTGCTGCAATCACCGCAGTGGCAATACCGACCGGGCCCGTGCCGCCGAAAACAACAGCCTCAGTGTTTTCATATGTTCGATCGAATTTAGCTTTCAGTTCCCTTTCAACACAGGCCACCAGCGCTGCGGCAGTGGTGAAAGCGCCACTAGGATCGGCCATCACCGAAATTTCGAATGGTGGCACCATGGCTTTTTTCGCCGCATCGAGCATGTCCATTGCCACACCGATGTCGCGTCCGCCGATAAACATGCCGGTTTTTTTCACGCCGGACGGACCGCGTGAGAAAATCGCATCCTGAGTCAGGTCGGCAACTTCATTGAGTTCCACGTGGGTATAGGGCATCAGAACATCGTAACCCGCATCCAGCGCCATATTAATATCAAACGGGCTGTTATGCTTCATCGGGTTGATCATATGAATGATTGAACGTTTGGACATGAGAATTCCTTAAAGACTAATGACTGAAAGCGGTAACTTGAGCTGATCATAGCCAGTCTTAGACGACAGTTTCAATGATCGCTCCTTGATTGTCTGCAGCCGCTGTGACAAAGACCGGCGCTGTGGTCGATTCGGCGGCGATAAATGTGTTGAGTTGTTGGGTAAGTTGCTCGGCTTCGTCCTGTGAGCTGACAAAAATACAGCCAGTGGGGCCCCATGAGCTCTGGGCGATACCGGTATGGCCCAATTTCTGAGCCTGTTGCAGACAGGCAGCGACCAGCGGGCTGGTATAACGACCACCCTGAGCGCTGGCGAAGTGATCGCCGATCAGTGCCTGAATCTCGGTAATGGCAGTGCCAAAAAGCTTGATGTCGTGTTCTGAGAGAGCGGGTAATAATCGCATCAAAGTCAGGTGACAGATAGCCCGGGCATTATCCAGCGGGAAGGTTGGCAGGCTGCCGAAAGCCTGTTTTTCGTGCTGACCGTGGATGCCCTGATGATGTGGGTCCATCACCATCACCACTCGCCAGTCTGTGGGATACGACTGATGCATCAGCATCGGCGGCACGGTCTGATTCGGTTTCAGTCCGCCATCAATCACAAATCCGCCCAGATCAAATGTGGCGATACCAATACCTGAGCGTTTGCCGCGGCCCAGTTCCATAGCCAGTTCGGTCGTGCTCAGATCCATCTGGTGCAGGCGGGCAAGCGCTGTGCCCAGAGTCAGGGCCAGCTGGGTACCGCTGCCGAGACCGGCATGTTCTGGTATCAGCTCATCCACCTGTATACGGACAGACTGTTGCTCCTGAGGGATGGCTTTGCCGACGGTCTGGTAGAAACGCTGATGAATCATTTCCAGTCTGCTACGGCTTTCCGACAACAGTGCTGAACCCTCGATCAGCAGGTTTTCAGAGCGACTGACACTGAGCTTGGTGTGATGGCTGTCAACGGCCAGACCGATGCTGCCGAAGCGGCGACCGATACTGGCGTTGAGATCTAAAAATCCGAGATGGAGTCTGGCTGGTGCCCGGACAGTCACAGACTGCATGACTGACCGGTGCTCAGCTTGGTTTGGCTTCACTAGGCGTTATCGATTTTGCAGGCAATATCGTAGATGGTGGTTTCGTCCAGAAACAGGTCATTGGTTTCGAACAGCGAAGCGATGGCACCACGGTGAACTTTCATTTTGAAGTTACCAATGGCAATCGCACCGTAATAGCGGATGCCGTCTTTTTCTGTGCCGTTATCCATCACTTCGATACCGGCAACGCCGAGGGGGGGCACCGCATTAACGTCAGCAACGACTTCCAGTGTGGTATTGCCTTCCAGCGCACTCTCAGGAATGACGCAGACACCGGCGGGACCGGCAGCAATCGCCACATGAGCATCGGCCAGCAGTTGTTTCACTGCTTCATCACTACGGGTTTCACCCGGTAGTACATCGACACCGTAGTCCTGTTTCATCTGGTCGGTGGTTGTCTTACTGCGTTCCAGACTGCGTGAGGTCATGGTGACTTTGGCAGCGCCCTCTTTCAAGAGGTACAGCGCACTGCGTTGACCCACCGGGCCGGAGCCAAGAATCACAACATTTTTGTCTTTTACATCAAAGTCAGTAAGAACTTTGCGAACGATGGCGGCAGCGGTGGTGTTGGAACCGTTGGGGTCCAGCATGACCGACACTCTGACCGGACCGAAGAATGCTTTTTTTACCGCTTCACCGACCAGGTCGCTGGCAGGGACGTTGGAACCACCGATGAAAATGGCACTGTTTTTGAGATTCTTACCACCGCGGGTGAAGATCATGCCATGAACGTGTGGGGTGACGTTATCACGGGTCGCACCGCCATGAGCGATGATATTATCGACACCGGAGTCATAAGCCACGGCCTGGTCGAAAGTGCTTGCTACCGGGTCCGTATCCAGGTGCAGTAAAATTTTTTTCATCTGGGTCTCTCTCCTGCCCGCTTATGGCGGTCCAATCTTTATATAAACGTCGAATTTTACCTGATGTTTGCAGGCTAAGAAACTAAACGCTTGTTTCTACATCATATCCCTGTCACAAGACGCTGCTGATTTGATGTAGTATTCAGAGTTTGTCGAAAGACAAGAACCGGAACTAACAATAAAGACGGCGAGTCACAGATGAGTCGTCAGATAACACTAATTCAGGAGAGATAAATGAAGAAAGCTGGTATGACACTGTTCGCCGCCGGGTTGGCCATGCTGCCTGCGATGGCGATGGCAAACAATGATTTTTCAACTGTCACACGTGTGCATTACGTGATGGACTGCATGGCGGCCAACCCGGATATGAATGTTTACGAAGGTACCCACAAGTGTTCTTGTGTGGTTGATAAGATTGCTGAAGTTTTCACAGAGAAAGAATTTGAAGATATCAGCGCGGGTTACATGTACAAAAATCTGCCTGCTGACCGTGGCGCCACATTCCGTGATGATAAAGGCATTAAAAGCGGCCTGAAGCTGTTTGAAGATACCAATGCCAAAGCCTACGAGGAATGCCGTATCCGCTAAACGCTGATAGTCACTTCCAATAAAAAAGGCCGCTGATGCGGCCTTTTTTGTGAGCGATTGATAATTAAATATCTTTTTCCATACTGAATTCCTGCTCCTGACTATCATGAACAACGGCCTTCAGTTTGCCCGGCTCACTGGGCGTGAAAGTGAAACGCACGCTTGGATCTTCGCTGAGTGAGATACCGGCTTCCACCTTGATCAATGTTTTGTTGTTGTAGCTGATGTCGATGTCATCAACATAGTGAGCAGGGATATATTTACGGTTCTTCTGATCATATTGCAGACCACTGTAGTTAGGGTGGCTGACGATGACCTGAGCCTGAACCGGTTCACCCACGCTGGGCTGACGCATACGAATCTGCATTTTACCCATTCGCGCCAGTGCGGCGGCGGCGTCTTTACCGGCTGGGGCGCTACAGCCACCAGAAGCTTTCACGAAACGGGATACCATATGCAGGCTGCCATCATTCATTTCGGCAATGGCTCGGACATAAGTGTACTGATCCACACGCATACGAGTGGAAATATCCACGGTGCCTAATTCCGGTGATAGCACAAAGTTGGCCGAGTATGGCATGGGATTTTCGTCAATAATGACATGAATGTTCTTGATGTACTGATCCGCATTTTGCGGTGTCAGTGATTGAATGCTGATAGGGACGATAGCAGCATCCTCAGCACGTTTAGGTGCTTCCAGTACCAACAGATCGTCGGCATTGTCCCGAATTTCCCGATCACCAAAGTAAGCGGTTTTCAAAGCAGGCCACTTAGGCTCTTTGTCGGTAGCAGCATGGCTGGCAGGTATGGCCACTGCAAACAGTGACAAACTCACCAGTAAAATTTGTAAAAATCGGCTAAACATCTCTCTCTCCTGCAATTTCAACATTATTGTTGTTATCAAATTTGAATCATATGCTTTTGAAAAGGGGCTCCAATTAAAGTTCCACGTTTCATCTCACACTAAGTTACTGATTTTTAGTTTAGTTTTTGATTGGAAATAGTGTTCAGTTTCAGTCTATCAACCGTGTTTGTAATTACTCCCACTCTAATTCGACAAATGCCGCAGTGACATTACGGCGATGATAATCGTCGAACAGCAACCACTCATCTTTCATCTCTACGCCGACCTGACTGGTGGCTTCGTCAATGGTGCCAAAATCAAAAATAATCTGACGGATCTGTTCGCGAATGGTTTTGAGATAGGTGAGCTGCTTTTCCAGGCCGTGTTGCCATTGTTCGCTACCGGCCGGCCCATGTCCCGGTACGACATGGCTGACTGTTTCTGTCTTCAAATTTTCCAGGTTGCTGATCCAGCCGTTGATACTACCGTCCAGAGCCGGGATGCGATCTATAAACAGCAGATCACCGGTCCACAAAGTTTCTGTCTGCGAGTCGTAAACAGTCAGATCGTGGTCGGTATGGGCGGTGGTATAGGCTGTTAATAATAACTTGCGGTTTCCCAGATCCAGGGTCACAGGCTCTCCCACAGCCACAGTTTGGGAGGGAGCAATAAATTCCGCACCATCATAGGCTTTGCCCAGCGCTTCGGAGAAGGCACGCTCAAAAAAATCTTCCCGAGCCGCCATGGCTGCGGGCAATTTTTCATGGCCGACGAATATGGGTTCTTCCTGTTTGAAGGCGGCATTACCCAACATGTGATCCGGGTGAACATGGGTGTTGATGACATAGCAGACCGGCTTATCAGTCTGTTCACGTAATGCCTGGTGGAGTAGTTCTCCCTCCTTATAACTTCCGCCACTGTCGATAACGGCCACACAGCGCTCACCAATGATAAAACCGACATTGGCAATCGCGCCGATATTTTCGGCTGTGGCGTCTTCATGAACGCCCTGATGGTAGAATACGCCGTCAGTGACCTTTTGCACTGAGTATTGATCCGTTCCGGCCGTGGCGTTGTGCATCAAAAGCACCACAAGAGAGCTGACGATGAATAGGCGTTGCAGTCTGAACATAGGCTCACTCTATATATAGGACGAGGCTGGTACAATAACCCACCTTTTATCAGACTATCCAGTTGAGAGATTGTTACATGACTATCCGTACCCGTTTTGCACCCAGCCCAACCGGTTATCTGCATGTCGGCGGCGCCCGCACTGCACTGTTTTCATGGCTCTATGCCCGTAAGCACGGCGGCCAGTTTATTCTGCGGATTGAAGATACCGATCTGGAGCGTTCCACGGCTGAATCAGTCAATGCCATTTTGGAAGGAATGACCTGGCTGGGGCTGACTTATGACGAAGGGCCTTTCTATCAAACCAAGCGATTCGATCGCTACAAGGAAGTCATTGAACAACTCATGCAGCAGGGGGATGCTTACTACTGCTACTGCTCTAAAGAAGAACTGGAAACCATGCGCGAAGAACAGCGCGCCAATAAACAAAAGCCCCGTTATGACGGCCGTTGTCGTCATCGCACTGAGCCTGAGCCTGGAGTTCAGCCGGTGATACGTTTCAAAAACCCGACCGAAGGCAGTGTCATTGTCAAAGATGTGATTCGCGGTAATGTCGAATTCAGTAACAAGGAACTGGACGATCTCATTATTGCGCGACCTGATGGCACGCCGACCTATAACTTAACCGTGGTCGTTGATGATATGGATATGAATCTGACTCATGTTATCCGTGGTGATGATCATCTTAACAACTCCCCCCGTCAGATTAACCTTTACCACGCTTTGGGCGCCGAGCCACCGGTGTTTGCCCATGTACCGATGATTTTGGGGGATGACGGTGCCAGGTTATCCAAACGTCATGGTGCGGTCAGTGTGATGAGCTACCGGGATCAGGGTTATCTGCCTGAAGCACTGCTCAATTACCTGGTGCGTCTGGGGTGGTCACATGGCGATCAGGAAGTTTTCTCAATCGATGAAATGACCCAGCTGTTTGATATTGAAGACGTGAACAAAGCTGCGTCCAGCTTCAATCCCGAAAAGCTCCTGTGGCTGAACCAGCAATACATCAAGAACAGCAGTCCTGAGCATGTAGCCAGTCATCTCAGCTGGCACATGGGACAGTTGGGTATCGATCCGGCGGCAGGCCCGGCGCTGACCGAGGTGGTTAAAACGCAGCAGGAACGTGCCAAAACGCTGGTAGAGATGGCCAGTAACAGTGCTTTCTTTTACCGTGAAGTCACAGAATATGACGACAAGGCGGCGAAGAAAAATCTCAATGCGGCCAGCTTGCCGTTATTGGAAGACATGCTGACCAGACTGCAGAATGTGCCTGAATGGCTTGCTGAGCCGGTCCATGCCGAGGTCAAAGCCTGTGCTGAAGCCAATGCGGTGGGCATGGGCAAGGTGGCCCAGCCGATCCGTGTTGCGATCACCGGTAATACCGTCTCTCCACCCCTTGATGTCACCCTGGCTTTACTGGGGCGTGAGCGCACTTTAGCGGCAATCACAAAAGCAATTAATTGGATCAAAGATCATGCCTGAAAACGGGCGTGATCCATTTTTTGCATATTTTTCAGCAACTTAGTGTGTCGGGAAAAAATTCCCGAAAAAAATATGGAAAATATCACAAAAAAGTTCAGGAAGATGCTTGACTAACGTTTTCAGCAAGATTATGGTTTGCTCTACGCATGAAGTTCGGCTCAACCACACTTCGTGGCGTAACACTAATAAAAAGCAATGTAGAGGAAAACTTTATGAAGCTGAAAACATTATCATTAGCGATGATGTCACTGGCTGTCGCTGGCGCGGCACAAGCTGACGAATTGCTGCAAATGCAACAAAACGAAAACAACTGGGTCATGCCAGCTGGTAACTATGCTAACCAGCGTTATTCAGAACTGACACAGATCAACAAAGATAACGTCAAAAATCTGAATATGTCCTGGTCTTTCTCCACAGGTGTTCTGCGTGGTCACGAAGGTAACGCACTGGTTATCGACGGCACCATGTATGTTCACACCCCGTTCCCGAACATCGTTTACGCGCTGGATCTGAACAACGACGGTGCGATCAAGTGGAAATACGAGCCTAAGCAAAACTACGACGAAACTGTGCCAGTTATGTGCTGTGACACCGTTAACCGTGGTCTGTCTTATGCTGACGGCAAAATCTTCCTGAACCAGGCTGATACTACCCTGGTCGCGCTGAACGCGGCTGACGGTAGCGTTGTATGGTCTGACAAACGTGACGATCCAAAACGTGGTGCGACCAGCACTGCTGCGGCTCACGTTTTTGATGACACCATCATCGTCGGTATCTCAGGTGGTGAGTTCGGTGTTCGTGGTTACGTTCAAGCCTACGACCTGGAAGGTAACACCAAGTACAAAGCGTACAGCACCGGTCCTGACGAAGAAATGCTGGTTGACCCAGAAAAAACCACTTCTATGCTGAAACCAGTTGGCAAAGATTCTTCTTTGAAAACCTGGCAAGGTGACCAATGGAAAATTGGTGGTGGTACAACCTGGGGTTGGTATTCTTACGATCCAGACCTGAACATGTTCTACTACGGTAACGGTAACCCATCTACCTGGAACCCGGTACAACGTCCTGGCGACAACAAGTGGACTATGTCTCTGTGGGGTCGTGATCTGGACACCGGTATGGCGAAATGGGTTTACCAAATGACACCATACGATGAGTGGGATTATGACGGTGTTAACGAAGTGATCCTGGCTGAACAAAAAGTCAAAGGCAAAATGCACAAGACTGCTGTTCACTTCGACCGTAACGGTTTCGGTTACACCATGGACCGTGAAACCGGTGAATTGCTGGTTGCAGAAAAATATGACCCAGCGGTTAACTGGTCAAACGGCGTTAACATGAAAACCGGTCGTCATGACCGTGTAGCGAAATACTCAACTGCACGTAACGGCGAAGACGTAAACACCACTGGTATCTGCCCTGCAGCGCTGGGTTCAAAAGACCAACAGCCAGCAGCTTACTCACCACGTACCGGCCTGTACTATGTACCGACCAACCACGTGTGCATGGACTACGAGCCATTCGAAGTTGAGTATGTAGCTGGTCAACCATACGTTGGTGCTACCCTGAGCATGTACCCAGCACCAGGTGGTACTCACCTGGGTAACTTCATTGCCTGGGATGCGCGTGAAGGTAAAATCGTCTGGTCAAACCCAGAACGCTTCTCAGTCTGGTCAGGTGCTCTGGCAACTGCCTCTGACGTTGTGTTCTACGGTACGCTGGAAGGTTACCTGAAAGCAGTTGATGCCCAAACCGGTCGCGAGCTGTTCCGCTTCAAGACCCCATCAGGCATCATCGGTAACGTCAACACTTACAAGCATGGTGGTAAACAATACGTTTCTATCCTGTCTGGTGTAGGTGGTTGGGCTGGTATCGGTATGGCTATCCCAAGCCTGGAAAACGACACAGATGGTCTGGGCGCAGTCGGTGCATACCGTGCACTGTCTAGCTGGACTAACCTGGGTGGTGTTCTGAGCGTATTTAGCCTGTAAGACCAAGACCCAAATAGATTAAGCAATTAATCTAATAAGTCTGAAAAAGGCCCGGCATCGAATGATGTCGGGTCTTTTTTTGTCAGTTATTGGAATTCCGACTCAGTATTACCCGAACCTGACAGTCTAAGCTGTGCCAACGTATAATAATATGTTCTGTGACCAGAAAGTTGAGACACGCACGGACTCAAATCTCCACCTCACTGTCACTCATAAATAAAAAAAGCCATTAAAGTTGATTCGGCTTATCGTGACTTTGGCGGAAGCTGAAGAGACGCTAGCTGACTCTGGCTCACAAATGGCAAAACATTAAAATTTATAAGTCTCAGATCAACATGTCCCAGTTATTCAGTTTTAAAACGATCACCATTTTGCTGGTTGCTGTTGTATTGGCAGAAATGCTGATGCTTGGCCGAATCTATGATGAAACCCATTCCGAGACCGTTCGTGAAGCCAAGCTGGTAAAGCTGATCCTGCAGGAGCAAATTCAGCAGCTAGAGACCAAAATAGCCGATGCGGCCGAATTTGATCATCAACGTGCATTTGCGCTAGAGCAGTTAGGCACACTGAAAAATCTTAATATCAGCTTTGTCGACGAGACAGGCCGTGTTGTGGATTCCAATCACAAGGATTCAGCACCGCGATCATGGTGGTCCGTCTTTATGACCTGGCTGGTTGATAAGCACCTGGGTTTAATGTCCGTCATTACACCGGTGATTATTGCTGAGCAGCATGTGGGTGATTTGATTATCAGCAACAATCTTGTTCATGAATTGACTTTG
Organism: uncultured Methylophaga sp.; assembly: GCA_964389455.1. Lineage (GTDB taxonomy): Bacteria > Pseudomonadota > Gammaproteobacteria > Nitrosococcales > Methylophagaceae > Methylophaga. The sequence goes on from CAYMEE010000022.1 coordinate 36,671, forward strand.
GTCATGACGCAGGCAATGGAAATCATGCTGCCGTGGTTTTTTTTATTTTTGCTGTCTAGCTTGCTGCTTGTGAAATTATTCTCTTATCTGCTGGATGGCATTGAACCTTTGTTATCGGCTGAATCCTCAAAGGATCGGCAAGAGAGGCATTTTGCCTGGCAATCTTTGCTTAATCCGCGCCATTTACCGGTCAAATTGATTACTGCGGTGGCGGCATTAAACAGTCGGTTTGATCAGCAAAAAAGACAGTTGATCACCGCTCAGGAGACGGAACGAAAACGCTTGGCTGCAGAGTTACATGACGAGTTGGGGCAGCACCTCACGGCAGTGAGAATGGAACTGGATAAACTTTCACAGGACGAGCACACAGCGAGCAATCCATCTATCAGGGTGTTGCGGCAGCATAGTGAGCGTCTGACCGAGATTCTTCGATCCAACCTGGAGCAGCTGAATCCACCGGAATTAGATGAGCGGGGATTGCGATATTGCCTGGAGCAGCTTGTCATTGACTGGCAATGGCGGCATCCACAGCATCAAATCAATTTCAGTCTGTCCTGTCATCCAAGATTACTGGATCCGCAATCACAGCTTATCGCCTATCGCATCATTCAGGAGTGTTTGACCAATATCAGTCGTCATGCCGGAGCAAATGTCAGAGTAGCAGTCTCATTGTACCGGTCAGGGGAGCAGGTCGTGGTTGCTGTTAAAGACGATGGCCGTGGCTGTGATCTTGCTGCAGAGCAGAGCGGTTTTGGTTTAGCTGGAATGAAACAGCGAGTGGAAGCGCTGTCAGGAGAGTTCACTGTAATGAGTCAACCAATGCAGGGCATGCAGATCCAGGCAGCATTACCTATAGGGTGGGAATAATAGATGTCGAAAACCAGAATTCTTTTAGCCGATGATCATGAAGTGGTCCGTTCCGGCCTGGCCAGCATGTTAGGAGAATATGAGGATATGCAGGTCATTCATGAAGTGGCCAGTGGTGAGCAGGCTTATCAGCAATACAGTGAGCTGGAACCGGATGTACTGGTGATTGATATGACCATGCCTGGTATAGGCGGGCTGGAAGCGGTTCGTCGAATCTGCGGCCGTTATGGCGATGCCAGGGTCATTATGTTTTCTATGCATGAAAATGTGACATTGGCGATGCAGGCCATGAGTGCCGGAGCCATGGGCTATGTCTCCAAGTCCGGTGACAGTCGCGATATCGTGGTCGCTATCCGCCAGGTCATGGGCGGAAAGAGCTATCTCAGTGCCGAAATGGCTCAGAAGATCGCATTGCAGAGTGTTTCCGGTAATGAAGATCCGACTCAACGTCTCACTGCCCGCGAGTTTGAGGTCTTTCGTCTACTGGCTGAAGGTTTGAGTCTATCCAATGTGGCCAGACAGTTGAATCTGGAATCCAAGACGGTCGCTAACTACCAGACCATTCTTAAAAATAAGCTGGGTTTTTCGACATCGGCAGAAATGGTCAGACTGGCGATTAAGTATGGTGTTATCAGCAGTCACTGAGGCTTTTTTCTGAATTTTTTGATGAGCAATGCAGGCTGTAATATCAGGCTTTTCCGTGGTGCTTTGGGAAATATTCCCAAGATACCAATGAGTTTGGCCTAATGAATTGAGGGTAAAAGCGGAATAGAGTTGCCCCTGTGGTGGAAAACGCAAAGCGCTCTGCCATGCTAATAACAAACCAAAATAGAGGTTACTCTAATGAAGCTGAAAACATTATCATTAGCGATGATGTCACTGGCTGTCGCTGGCGCGG
>CAYMEE010000023.1:0-35569 GCA_964389455.1 uncultured Methylophaga sp.
AACAGATCAAGAAGGTATCAATTTAGAAAATAAAGTGCTTCTCTCCATGGCAATAATACTGCAGTCAGAAATTTATATGACAGAGAAATTACGCATATTAAGAAATGATGAAAACTACTGGAGTCCAGCTGAAGGGAACCAGTTTGGCAGATTAATACAGGAATTTTCTGCTTCTGGTTCACCCATTCCTAATGCATTGGAAGAGGTCAGCCTGACGGTAAGCTCAAATATACATCTAAATTCTTTTATGTATGAGCCAATACTTGATCTGACAGTCGACCATTTGGTTTCCCTGTATTCCAGAATAAAGGCTTTGAAATTATAGAGTCTAAATTATTGGTAGTTAGACAATTATTCCTTCAATACATATCGTTATCACGAAATGTAAAACTGTAACGAGACAGACTAGCTGCCACTAGACTGTGTTACTCCTCTCATATGCCTCCGGCGGCACTGCGTGGCCTGCTCGCCGCGAGGCAGGGGGCATGCAACGCTGTCGCTAATCATGTCCCCCGGCCCGTTAGCATTTCTCCGCTTCGATCACATCAATGATGCGCTCCGCCGGGTACTCACCCGATCCGCCCCGGTGCGTGACGGCATGCGGCTTCCGTGCCCGTCATTGACATGATTTTAAGAGGCATTCGTTCGATCCTAAATACTTGCGCATGGATTCCTTAGTACGGCGCTGTTTGACAACTATGTCAATAATCAATAGATATATATATAAAAATATCTTGACGAAAATATAAAAATATCGGTATAATACAATTCAACGCTGAGGAAAAGAAGTGATACAGCGCTTTGTTGATGATGCAGTCGAAGAAATGAGGGATTGATTAATGGAAAAGAGATTGGTGGAAGTCGCCGATATAAATTTTCTAACGGGTTATGACGGACTGGAGGCCGTGATTTTGATGACTGAGTCCGGCGACATTTATGTCGACTTTGTGCTGGCCGATTCAAATGTTTTTTGGCGTGTCTGCACCACGCCCCGTACTGATAAGCGCGAGAAAGAGGAACGATCGTTTAAAGCATTGAGTACGGCAGCAAACTTACTCATCAAGGAGGGTTTTCCGGAGTTTACCGTCAAGCAGTCTCGGCGAGATCTTTGTGCCCCAAACCTGCATGCAAAGGACTAACTGATAAGGAGCTCAAAAATGAACACACAAGAACGGATTAATGATTTAGCTATAGCGGAGCTAAACGAGGTAAGCACTCAGTACGTACTATCGCTCTTTAGCGTTGAATTAAACAAGTCTGTTCAGCTCTTGAGTAAACTGAGAGAAGAACTGGCAACCGAGTCGTATAACGTCCTTGTTGATATTAGGCATGAATCTCCAAAACAACATATTTCATCAATTGCTGTCTACCCACGGCATAGTGAGAGCAGAGAAGTAGCGCTCAGCCATATAAAACTGGGTAGAGATGGTGAAATTCAGTTTTTGGATTACCGTGGTTTATCTACTGTTGATGAATACATATACAAAGATGAGCTGCGAAATAAAGCATATTCAGTGATTTAACGCATAGCCAGGGACGGCACATGATTAATAAAAGACTTTTCTACTTCTACGCGACCATTGCTCTATTTATGGCATCACCCCAAGTGGTAATGGCTCTGCCATTTCCGCCCGGGTTTGATGTTCCAGACCATGATATGTCACGAGCATTACTTCATATGCTCCTTGGTGACATAGTCGATGTGGCAGCTAATGACTCCAGTAGTGTCGTAAACAGCACAGCAATCGCTTTGGTGTTGGCAAGTGTTGCCCCGATTGTGGCTATTACTGGCGCATTGCTAATGAGCTACACGATGCTCGTAGGTGTCATGAATACAGCCAATGAAGGTGAAGCGTTCGGTAAAAAGTGGTCCACAATCTGGATCCCGGTCCGCTCAGCAATGGCTATAGCGATGATACTACCAGTACCAAGTCTTGGCGGCATGAGTGCGATTCAGCTGGTCGTTGTCTGGCTAACCTTGCTGGGAGCCGGCGGCGGCAATATCGTTTGGAACAAAGCCGTTGATTCTTTCACATCTCAGCCGATCTACATCGATCGTCCAAATATAGACACGGCACTGCTAGAGACCGCGTTTAATGCCTCCATCTGCACACATCTCTACAGTAAATATATGTCAGATAGTGATGCTGCAGAATCAGTGCCAGGCAAGGCAGGCCAACGGCTCAAATACAATGGTCACAGCTACGAAAACATCGTCAAATATGATGATAGTAGCTGGCATAACGGCACAATGTACAAAACATACATTTGGCAGAATGCTGCTGCAGGGCATTCTTGCGGACAAATTAAAATCCCGGTCGGCTTTAAAGACAATATCATTGGGGCAGTTGAGTCTGACCCAAGACCATGGACTGAACAGCTCGGAGGAGTCATTAGTACAACTGGTGCATGGATAGCATCGAAAGTCAGCGATAGCAGAAAATACGAGCAGGAGCGGGCAAAAATTGATGCTGCAAAGAACCTACGAAAACAGGCAGCCGAGAATTTTAACGTCGTGGCTGATAAATACATAGCTATGATGGACAATCTGGCTGCGCGAGTCGTGTATGACTCTGACAAACTCCCGTCAGATGCACAGCTAAGACAACTCGTCCTTGATTATGATCGAGAGCTGAAGCGTCCAATAAGTCAGGATAATGGCGCCACGACAACTGCTATGAATCGCCAATTTCTTGAGCGAAGTAAACAAGACGGGTGGCTGTATGCGGGAGTGTATTTCTGGAACCTTGTTAAAATGCAGGAGAGCCTAAACGAATCAACTGACCAGAATGTTGATATCCGAACAGCTGAAGCGGTAGATCAAGCTGTAAATTCAGAGATATACAATAATCATTACGCGCCATATGAAATTACAGCAGCCAAAATTACCAAGCAGATTACGGCATACGGTAACCGCAATTCAGCTGCCCAAGATATAAAGCAGCAGACTGATACAACCTTGCTTGACGGCCCGTTGGATTTTGTATTCAGCAAAATCACAGATGGCATATTGCACCTGATGACTACCAGCAGTGCAAACCCTCTTATCGCTCTGAAAGACTTCGGTGAAAAGATTCTGGCAATCCCTTTTTTCATATTTGCAGTGCTCGTGGGCAGTAAGTTGCTGGGAAAATCACCTGCGGGGTTTGTAATTAAAAAAATGGGGAAAGGTGCCTCAAAGTTTATCCCTGGGGGCAAAAAGGCAGGTGCAATAACCGCCTACGCAGGTGGCATTATGCTGATGCTGGGAATGGCATTACTGGTTGTTGGGTTCATGTTTGCTTACTACCTGCCAGCCATACCATTTATCATCTGGATAGCCGCAGTACTGGGCTGGCTTGTATACACGATGGAAGCAATGATTGCTGCACCGTTATGGGTTGTGATGCATGCTCACCCGGAAGGTGAAGGACCAGCGGGTAATCATGGTGCTCAAGGCTATATGATTCTGCTGGGCCTCGTTCTGCGGCCAATGCTTCTGGTTATCGGTCTGGTTATCAGTCTTGGTCTTATGTACGTCATGGGATGGCTACTGAGAGATACATTATTGGTCTCCCAGCGCTTCCTTGATCCCGATTCATCACGAGGGCTATTTGCCAATTTAAGTGTCGTATTCGTATACACAGCTCTCACATACAAAATCATTAATGAATCATTCAAGCAGATTCACAACTTCTCTAGCTCAGTGATGAGCTGGATTGGTGGGCAGGGTAAGGATCTTGGTGAGAACTCTGCTGAGCACGAATCAAAAAGTATTATTGTTGCCGCTGCATCCACAATTAAAGCAGATGCATCCAAAGCCAAACCTAGGTCGCAAAAGTCAGATGATGAAAAATCTGAAACTGGAGCGGGTTCTTTGAGAGGGCACCACGCCACCGGCAAGAATACTTTCTCGCAGTCCAGCGTTGCGGGTCAGTATGAGAAAAAGTGAGAGGCATAAAAAGACCCGGAGACCAAGGACAATCTCCGGGTTTAATTACACCATTTTTGAATGGATTGTGGATCCACTCAGCGCTTTATCTACTCAATGGTAATTAAATTATAAAGGAATTGTAGTTAAAGTTCAATAAAAACAATGCGTTATAGACGTTTTTCGCATTCTGTCAACATTTTTTATCTCACAACAGGTAACTCTTTTAGGGCATAAATACAAAAATAATAACGTACATAAATATATAAAGATCAATACTTTATAGCGTTACACCCCTTTCGCGGAAATTGACCTTCAGATCACTTGGAGGACAATAGTAAATATAAGCCAGCCTACACATGTCCGGACTTCGTCCGACATGTGGCTTGGTGAAGGGGCTAAAGCCCCCTCAACCCCCTGTATTGAGGAATGGATTCCTCAGTAAAGAATAAGGACAGTAAAGACTATGGAAAAAAGAACTCAAAGGATTGATGTTCGTGTAACTAAAAAGGAAAAGGAGCTTATAGATGGTTTTGCCAATTCGCTTGGAATGACAGCATCAGCATTGCTTAGAGACCGCGCTCTGAAAACAAAGGTGAAGGTCAGGAATAAACAGAATGATGATGTCCTGAAGTTAGTTGCTGCATTGAACAAGATTGGTAATAACGTCAATCAGATTGCAAGAAAAGTAAATTCACGAGGTATGACAGATGGTCAGCTCAAATTAGCACTAAAATCAGTGGATTTTGGACTTGAGAAGATCACTCGCCTTTTCTTGTAATGCATATAAAGTTCACAAAACATGGCTCCGGTTCAGCACGCAAGGCAGTTGAATATTTGCTTCAAGAGCGAGATCACAAAAAACAAATCAGGGCTGAGGTCAGCATTCTATATGGTAATCCCGAGCTTGTTGCGATTGGAGCTGATGCACTCAAGCACAAACAGAAATATAAATCAGCAGTCATTGCGTGGCACCCGGATGATAGACCAAATGAGGTCCAGATTATAGAGACTGTTGATGAATTTATATCTACTGCTTATGCCGGTCTGGCAGACGACAGTCGTCTCTATACGGCCGTTCTTCATCGTGATGACGCTGGCACACCCCATGTCCACATAATCGCAGCAGCAACAGAGCTTACAACTGGCCGTGCTCTGAATGTTGCACCGCCGGGCTGGCAGAAACGCTACGATTCAGTTCGAGATTATTTAAATGCTAAGCACAACTGGCAAACACCAGATGTATCGCAAAGTCCAGAGGTTCAGCGATTACTTTCTGCAACACCTCGAGATCCGAATCTTGATGAAAAAAATCGCATAACAAAAATGCTGGCTGATGGTGTACGAAACAGAGAGATAAAAACTCGGCAGGATGTAATAACTGGGCTTCAACAGGCGGGAATCAAGATCAGTCGCCAGACAAAGAACAGCATTACAGTTCTAAGTGCATCGGGCAAAAAAATGAGGCTGGCTGGATTACTTTACGAGCGTGATTTAGACATCGAAAAATTGCGTTCAGAGCTTCAAGGACATAATCGTGAATTATATTCAGAACGTCTGACAGAGCTAAGAAAAAACATGTATCAGCAACGGCTAAAGGTGGCTGAAGGAAATCAAACAAAATACAAAATGAAGGGAATCGAGAACATGGAAACGTTAGAACTATTGGATGAGCTGGAAGCATCATCGGTCAATCAAGAGCAACCAGTTCAGGACAAGAAAGCGCAAATTATCGGCAAAATCACTGGGCGGTTGATTAGTGATGAAAAACTGGTCGCAGCTGAGCATGAATGGTGGTACCGGCGGTGGGTAGATCCTGATGCCCCCTGGGCCAAAAAGCGGGCGCTGGCGCTTTTCGATAATGACAACGGGAGATATAGCAAAAACGGAAAAATGGCATTTGTCGACAGGGGCGAGCTAATTCAGGCACACCTCACAGATCAGTTATCAATGCGCGCTATGACGCAAGCGGCATTAGCGAAATTTGGCAGTTCATACAATCTCGAGGGTAGCGACGAGTTTCGCCGAGAAGCTTGGTTGATAGGCCTTTTGCATGGTGCAGACGTGAATGGCTACGAGCCAACGACCGAAGACTGGCTGGAGCTTACGAAACGTGCTGAAAAAATGGCTTTAGATGACGGTAAGCGTGTCGATTTGCACCCGAATGTATTCGCAAGACTTAACGAAATTGCACCTCCAGATCAGAAGGGTGTCAGGAATTTCGTTGCTGCAAAAGCTGACATTGGTGCAGGGAACAATCTTGACCATACAGCTGAAAATTCAGCTTCGGAAGACGCTGACAAATTATCTGAAGATATCGATCATCTGCAATCAGAAATTCGCAAACTGAGTTCTGAAAAGCGTGAAATCGAGGGTGAGCTTCAGAGCCGCCTGTCTGGAATAGATAATTCAACAGAGTATCGTAGCGAGGCTCAGCGAAAAATAATTCCCGAATCTATCCAGCAAAACATTGCCAAGAGGAAACAGTTGATCCGAGCTCTTCGAAAGCAGGCGCCAGGCATGTTTGATTTTGGTCGACATAATAGAAAGATCGAAGCTGAACAGAGTGAGCTTGATAAAGTCATTGCCACTGCAAAAAAACGGTATGGCCAAGATATTGAAAAAGCTGAGAATGCCGCCAAGGTTGAGAAAAAGTCGATTCTCAAGAGCGAGCTTCATCCTGAGATAGTTAAACTACAAGGTTTGATTGACAAGAAAAAGCAAGAGCGTGAAAAAGCCGAGAAGCGTCTAGCTGAACTAATGGAGCAGCTTGTACATGAACGTAAAAACGACAAAAGACAAAAGCTTAAGTTAGGTTGAAACCTTCCTCAAAACAAGGACTTTATGATGAGTGATTATGACAGACTCCCGATCTGGAAGATGGGGCAACTAGGTATTCCAAACACTTTGGCACGTTCTGCATTATTTTCTGTGAAACGAAATACTCAATACCTCGACAGTGTTGAGGTGCGAACTCCCAGCGGTAGCGGAATAAGGGCTACAGGGCCTCAACTAAGGCAGTCTGACTTGGATGTATATCTCTATTGCGTTGGCTTGTATCAGAACCATCCATTGGACGAAGAAATAGAGATAAATATTGCTGACACTCTCAAAAAAATCGGTCGAAAGACATCAGGAAAAGCCAAGTATGATGCCGTTAGGGATAGTTTGAAACGTCTCAATGAGACCTGTATAGAAATTGAACACCTGACTTATTCTGCATCACTCATTGCGGAGTTGGACTTGAGTGGTGACCATAGGCCAATAATAAGGCTAGGTGAGCAGACTCTGAAGCTGTTTGGTATTAACGACTATACGATCATGGATGCCGCTGTAAGGCAAAGACTGTCTTCGTCTCCGCTTGCGCAGTGGCTTCATACTTACTACTCAACGCATCAAAGACCCTTTGCACACACTCTTAAATATCTCCATGAGATGGCAGGAAGCGGTAATAGTAATATGCGTTCATTTCGACAAGCACTATCAGCCGCATCCGGCTTGCTTGCAGAGGCAACAGGTTGGGAGGTAAACCTGACTGATAAACTCTGGGTTACGAGACCCAATTCATACAATGCTAAAGTAGCTCACATGAACCCGCAGTCACCCAAGAAGAATAAATCAGAGGCGAAGGAATCTAAGGTGCCGCGTGTAAAACGAAGTCATTTTGTTGTTAACGGTCGTCCCCTTGAAGATTAGGCACCCAATTTTCATATGCAATCAAGACCGAGGTTGAATGTAATGTCTTTGAATGTGCGCAAACTGTCTTTGAACATGCAGCGCGCCGAAAGCTGTTGATATTCATAGCTTTCTGGCATTGTCTATGAACATGAAAAAGCTGTATTTGAACATGCGGAAAGTGTCTTTGAGCATGCATGGAGCTGACTTCCAACATGCACGAGACTGTCTTTGAATATGCAACTGCAGGAAATCTATTACAAAAAATACATTGTAATACAGTCGTTTAGATCTTCCTCTAGGATCCCCTAATCGATCTTTTAATCATATTTATAATGTGACATAAAAAAGATTAACTCATTCTATGTCGCTAACGCTCCCTGTGCGCTTGCGCGCAGGGTCAGCAGGAAATAGTTTTCACAGCAATAAGCATCAACTGAAGAGTCTACTATTCGTAATCTTCCTCACCACTCCAATCTGGTTCAATAGTCCCAAAATCAATAGCATAAATCTGATCAACAACTTCGACTTCCAATATTTCCATATCATCAAGAGGCCCATCCAGGTTGCCAGAGATGGTAATTAGTATCTGTGTTTGGAATTCTTGTTCAGTTGTTACAGTGACTCCTCCCATGTAGGTGTAATCTTTATCTACTGAGTCATAGACAGAGAGAGAGAAGTCACCTTCAGCACCAACTTGAATTGAGGCCAAACCTTCAAGCGTAACCCAATCAGCCCCGGCATCCACAACGTGAAACTCATTACTAATAAACTCGAATCCCTCGAACCACCCATAGCTTCCTTCAGGTTCCCAATAAAGATATGAATCTGCAATCTGTTCAGGGGTGAATCCATCAAGAGAGCGTTCGAGAGCATGGGCAATTTTTTTCAAAAAGCTTCCGGCCGAGCCATCTGCGAGTTCCTCCTGAATTTTTATAATTAGTGCGTAAGGAGCGTTTGCCTTATTGAACACATCAAGAGCAGCAGAAAGGTCTTCCGTGCAATCAATTCGGGGTGAGGACTCACAATATTTGTCCCAATCTCCATCCCTTGCAACGGCCAATATCGTCTTGTCTTCAGCCGAAGCCCAAGCATCTGCGGCAAGTAAAACAATTGCATCAGGAAATTCACTCTTTTTTTTACCTGTAGAAGCAAATGGAGGCTTTTCAGAAAAATAGTGACTTAGAATCTCGTCTATAGATATGTAGTCACCACAATTCAGTTCAGTAGCTTGGGTGTTATCAAGAAACTGAGCTACTCTAGATTCGGCAAGACCCTCTATTTCATTACTATCAATAAGAATTTCTTTGGCGTCATTGAGTGCGCTGCCGACAAAAAAAAGGTGATCACCGGCTTCATTCAATGACTTTTCAAGCAGACTTCGGGCAGAGCGTATTTTCTGCTCCAAATGTGCTTGGACTTCATTCTTTATGACGTCAGGGAGTAGGAAGATGATGGGGCTCATTCGAAACTGAAAGAGGCGTTTGAGCAGCCCTTTTTCAAGACGTAGACCATGCTTCTCGTAGATTGAGGTGTCTATTAAAAGGGCATCGTACTGCTTCTCATAATCAATCATTTATTTCTCCTGAAGACATGTAACCTTGGTCCTCAATATGGTTATGAGTTGTCTGGCTAGCTAGCTGTTTCAGTTTTGTGATCTTTTCATTAAGTGTGTTGATTTCGTTTTTTAATCGAGCATTTTCATTCTCTAATTCAATATTTTTGTCACTAAGTTGTTTAGCAGTTTGAGCGACTTTATCTATATTCAAGTGAATTCTTTCAGAAGTTGTTTTTTGATGTTCTTGTCGGTCAGCATTTTTACTCAACGAGTCAAATGAATACATGACAGTAAGGGCAACTAGTAAAAACAGGTACAGAACCATTGAAGTCATTGCCAATTTTTTACTTATGCTTGAGTTAGAGACGCGCGTAAAACAGCTATTGATTGAATTGTATGCGTGTAATGTATTCAAAAATAGCAGCATAGTTGCTATGGCGAATGCGATGTACGAACTCCACAGGGCAAATTTACTCAAAATCACATGATGAATGTCACTACTAAGAATATGTAGGGCATTGGCACCCAGTGCTAGTGCAGCCGCAATAGCAATATTTCTGAAGTGATCAAATAGTGGCTTTGGATCATAGCTTGAAAACTTTTCAATTTTCTTGCGCACACGGAGTACAGTTTGCATATTTTCCTTTGAACTTATTGGGTTAGCGTTAACATCACAATAGTTTTGGGAAACAAATCAAGTCCACTGATTTGTATACCTCCGACCGAAATCAAGCTGCACATCAAGGGGGAAAGGTGGCATATTTTTTAATGCCTGAGGCAGCTGAATAGCACTTAATGCGTCATGAAGCCTAGTGAGTGTCTCTGTTTCATAGTGCATCCTGACTACTTTGTTCGCATTTTCTTCATTCGCAGACCAGCCGATAATGGAATTTCGCGTGTATTCGTCTGCCCCTGAGAGCTTCAGGAGTTGTAATAGTGTGGCACGGTAGGCATGAAAACTTCTGTTGTCATGCTTGACTCTGATTCCAAGGCCCGTTAGATATTTGCGGTTATGCCACTCCTCAAAGCGCCCAGCATAGCTACCGGCAGAAAAGGAGCGAAGCTCAGGAAATAACCGGTGCCCTCCATGCTCACTGCGAATGTCCCAGGCTCTGACTTTCTTTGCGTACTCAGGAAGTCCGAGTTTTACCAAAACCGGGTGCATTGGGACATTACGAAGCGATACATCAGTCTTGCCTGTCTTATCTGGAGTGTCATCATTAAAATCGATGACCGGGATGCCATCCTGCTTAGTGATATCGTTGCAATATAAGGATGCAATCTGGCTCATTCGGCTGCCTGTAAACAGGGCGATCAAGGGTATCCAGAACTTAACACCTTCGTGCAGTTTTTCAGATCCATAATCTCTATACAGGCTTGAACCAAATATCAATTCAAGCTCATCAAAAGTGTAGGGTCTCTTGGATGCCTCTTTGCGTCGCTTCTTCTCTGCACGACGTGCCTTATTATTGGCGGGAACGATTTCAATTTCCTTGAAAGGATTGAGATTTTTGTCCACCGGAATTTTGTACGCTGGCGCAGAGTTGTAAAGCTGAATATACCCTTCAAAATGTCTTTCTACAGTTGTAGCCGTGAACTTTATATAATCAGGATCATCCTTTTGCGCCTGTTCGATACACTCGCTGACTGACAGACCTTGATATTTAGAATTATTTTTAGGCATAAGCAAGAGTGTATCCCTTACTTTTGCAGCATGTTCTATCGAGAGTTGTGTGACAGGGGTGTCGCTCAGGATCTCTCCGAGTCGCCTTAACTGCGTCTTACGTCTGCTATCCATTTTTTTGTTTTTGCTGGCTTCCCAGCCAGTGATGAAGGTGACGACGTAATCGCCAACTGTGATTTTGTTTTTCTTTCGTTCCAGACCTTCCCTGACTGCAGGGCCATCAGGTACGTCTTGTCCATCCTGCATCAGGAACTCTCGAATCAACAAACTGATCTGATCTTGTGACACACCGGCTTTACGCATTGCATCAATCACGGCCGGATCAATCCTTTTCTCCTCGACAGTGACAGTGCCGTCCTTCTTGTTTTCTGTCCGCGTGATTTGCTCAAAAGTATTTGAAAACTTGTTCATGCTCTCTCTTCCTTGATTTATCAGAGCACAACATACTACATCAACTTTTGATGCCCGAAGTAATGCTTCTCTGCTGTCCCGGGTATGAAGTGAAAGGAAAAATTCTCGTTTGCCCAGAGTGGGACGAAGCTCTTCAGGGATACCTTTTCTATAATAGTAGATACCGTTTCTTCGAGTGATCACGTTTTGTCCTCCAGAAGTGAGGACAGACTGATATTTTGTAGCAGGCTTTGTAGCAGTTTTTGTAGCAGAATGGGGGATATCCCCACAAGCCAGCAAATCTGACACAGGAAATGTTTTTCCTGAAAGCCTTTTTTATCAAAAACTTAAGTGATTTTCGTTGAGAGCTCAACGTCTAATGATGTTGGTACCGAGGGTGGGAATCGAACCCACACTTCCGAAGAAACCGGATTTTGAATCCGGCGCGTCTACCAATTCCGCCACCCCGGCAACCAAGGCCGCAAATTATAACGATTAGTGCTCTTTAAGTGAAGTCTTAATTTGGGCTTGTGATATGAATCAACTTTTAGAACTTTAGCGCTTGACCGTGAAGTCGATGACAAGCGAAACTCAAGATCTACCAATGTAGTTAAGTTAGGTTTGTTTCATGGATAAAGTGTTGAGTGCCGAAAATATGGCCCAAGATAGCCTCGAGCAGTCATTAAAACAGGCTATTTTTGAAGGTTTTGTAGAAGTCCCTATGTTGCCGCAGGTCGCAAGCCAGGCCCTGACATTGGCACATGACCCGGAGGCCAGTGCTGTGCAAATGGCGGAACTGATAGAGCGTGACCAGTCTCTTGCGGGGCATGTCATGCGCATTGCCAACTCTGTAGCCTACACACCTCTGGCCAACCTTGTTTCTTTGCAGCAGGCGGTGGCGCGTCTTGGCATGATCGTTATCAGCGAAATCGCTTTAACGGCTGCTCTGGGAGCCAAGCTTTTCAACACGCCTGGTTATGAGGACTATGTCGAGTTTAACTGGCAGCACGCGTTGGCAACGTCACTCTGGTCTAAGGAAATTGCCAACGAAGGTGGTGTCAACAGTGAAGCTGCTTTCCTGGCCGGCCTGCTGCATTCCATTGGTCGACCGGCAGTACTTCAGACCATGCTGGAACTTGCTCGTCAGGAAGGTAAAACCCTGACCCCAGAGACGGTGTATCGACTTGAAAATAAATATAGTCAGCAGGTGACTGAATTAGTGGTCGCTCGCTGGGGCATGCCAGCACAGGTTATAGAGTCTATTCAGCCATTTGAACAGCTTGATGCCAATACTGAGTCCGCCAAGATTGCTGCATCAGTTCATGCAGGTTCACGTTTTGCGACATATATGCTTGATATCGCCGCAGAAGACGATAAAGAAACCCTGATGGATCTGTCAGCTCTGGAATTACTGGGCCTGGATGAAATTCAGATTGCACAGTTGCTGGACAAGGAAGAAGTCATCCAACAACGTTTAAGTGGTTTGTCCCTCTAGTTTGAATAAACTTATCGAGATTCAACACTGTGTTTGATAAGCGCTTTGAGTTGCTTAACCTGAAAGCTAAATTTGATTCCAAGCACCGCAGCGCATTCTGCTATGATCGCGCTCATGAAAACGAGCGACTTTCGATTTGATCTCCCAGAAGAGCTAATTGCCCAATACCCATCAGAACAACGCAGTGCCAGCCGCTTATTGGCATTGAGCGGAACTGATGGGGCGCTGCAGGACCTTCAATTTACTGACTTAATGACGCTGCTTGAGCCCGATGATCTACTGGTATTCAACAATACCAAAGTCATACCAGCACGATTATTAGGTCAAAAAGACAGCGGTGGTAAGGTAGAAGTGCTGGTGGAAAGGGTGCTCGATCACGAGCGGGTACTGGCCCATGTCCGCAGCAGCAAATCACCTTCTGCCGGTCGCAAACTGATTCTTGAAGAGCAACTCGAAGTCGAAGTGCTCGGGCGTCATGATGCGCTGTTTGAGCTTCGGTTTCTGGATAACCGATCTGTCGTCGAAACTCTGGAAGCGATTGGTCGGTTGCCTTTACCACCATACATTGAACGTGAAGTGGACAGGGCTGATCTTGAGCGTTACCAGACGGTCTATGCCCAGCACACCGGCGCTGTTGCCGCGCCCACGGCAGGACTGCATTTCGATGAAGTGATGCTGGACCGACTCAAGCAGGCCGGGATTGAGACTGCTGCTTTGACCTTGCATGTCGGTGCTGGCACTTTCCAGCCGGTTCGGGTGGAAGACATTCGCTCACATCAGATGCATAGCGAAGTGATTGAGGTCAGCGAGCAGGTATGCAACCAGGTAAAAGCAGCCCGAGCTCGTGGCGGTCGGGTGATAGCTGTCGGTACGACCAGCGTTCGTGCGCTTGAGAGTGCCTCTCAGAATGGTGAGATTTCGCCGTTTGAGGGTGAAACAGATATTTTTATTTACCCTGGTTATGAGTTCAGGAGCGTCGACGCCATGGTGACGAATTTTCACTTATCCGAGTCGACACTGCTTATGCTTGTTTCAGCCTTTGCCGGTCGCAAGCATATTCTCAATGCCTACCAGCATGCCATCGAGCAGCGTTACCGCTTCTTTAGCTATGGTGATGCCATGTTTATAACAAGGAATAAAGGATGACCTCACTGGACAATATTCGCTTTGTGCTGGTTGGCACAACGCATCCGGGTAATATCGGTGCTGCCGCAAGGGCGATGAAAACCATGGGCATCAGCAACCTCCATCTGGTCTCACCCAAGATTTATCCCAGTGCAGAAGCCACAGCACGGGCTTCAGGTGCCGATGATGTGCTGCATAAAGCGGTAGTGCATGACAGTCTGGAGTCAGCTTTATCCGGTTGCCATTATGCGTTTGCATTAAGTGCCCGTCTGCGCCACCTGCATGTGCCGGTAATGAACCCTCGTCAGGCGGTAGAGCAATTGGAAAAATTCGATGATGATACCCAGATTGCTATCGTTTTCGGCCGTGAACATTCGGGCCTGTCCAATGATGAACTGGATCGCTGTCAGTATCTGGTTAATATCCCGGCTAACCCCGATTACAGCTCGTTGAATCTGGCCGCAGCGGTGCAGGTTGTGGCGTATGAATTAAGGATGAGTTTTAAACCTGTGATTGATTTCGGCAGAATAGGGGAAGAGCGGGAAGCCATTACTGCCGATGACTTGTCTCATTTGTACGACCATTTTGAGCGTTCTTTATCGACTATTGGCTTTCTGGACCCGGATAATCCGCGTTATCTGATGCGTCGTATCCGGCGATTATTCAATCGCGCTGACCTGGATCGTAACGAACTGCACATCATGCATGGGATTTTGCGCGCCGCTGAGACCAAAGCGAGGAAAATTGATGAGTGAAGAAATTAGCCGCTGGCAACGTATCAAGGAAGATATAAACTGCGTTTTTGAACGTGACCCGGCTGCGCGTAATGTGTTTGAGATTGTCACAACCTATCCCGGTGTTCATGCGGTTCAACTGCACCGTATCAACCATTTTCTGTGGCGTAAAAACTGGAAATGGCTGGCCAAGTTTGTTTCCACTTTTGCCCGCTGGATTACCGGTATCGAAATCCACCCCGGTGCCAAAATTGGTCGTCGCTTTTTCATCGACCACGGTATGGGCGTGGTGATTGGTGAAACTGCTGAAATTGGCGATGACTGCACGCTGTACCATGGCGTGACTCTCGGCGGAACATCCTGGAAAGAAGGTAAACGACACCCTACCTTGGGTAATGATGTGGTGGTTGGCGCTGGGGCCAAGGTGTTGGGGCCTATTCGTCTGTGCGATGGCGCGCGTATCGGCTCCAATGCCGTCGTGGTCAAGGATGTGGCTGCTGGTGAGACTATTGTCGGCGTGCCCGGCAGAGTGGTCAGAGCTAAGGCCGACATGACCGAAGACGAGAAACAGCAGCAGAAATTGGCGCAATCAGTTGGATTTGATGCCTATGGAACCTCCAGTAAAAGTCAGGATCCGGTTGCGACCGCGATTCATGGCCTGATCGAGCATATTCAGGCCATGGATAAGCGTGTCGAATCACTGCGCGAAACCATCCATCGTCTGGGGGGAGAACTGCCTGAAGACGTCGATATGCCTGAGTTAGACAACTGTGATATCTCCAAAGAAAATGACGATTCAAAAGTTGACTAAAACAGTCAGGCATGTACACTTAATAGATTGATTTTTATCTGGATTGAAACATGCGTTTGACCACCAAAGGGCGCTATGCAGTCACCGCCATGCTGGATCTCAGCCTCAACTATGGCGTGGGCGCAATTACCCTGGCAGATATCTCTGAGCGCCAGGGCATTTCTCTGTCCTACCTTGAGCAATTATTCGCGCGTTTGCGAAAACAGGGCCTGGTCAGCAGCTCGCGTGGCCCGGGCGGTGGTTACCGGCTCAGCCGTGCCGCGGATAACATCACCGTACTTGATGTGATCTCAGCGGTCGATGAAAAGGTCGATACCACCCAATGTGAAGGTCGCCAGAACTGCCACGGTGAAGAACAGTGTTTGAGCCATGAGTTGTGGCAAAGTCTGAGTGACCAGATTCGGGTCTACCTCGACGGCATCACCTTGGCACAGGTTGTTAGTAATTACGAAAAGAAACGCAGCGGCGAAAAAGTCATTCAATTCGACGTCGTCTAAGCAGAGTTCAGCGATGTCATTCACCTATCTCGACAATAATGCCGGGGCAGGACTGGCGCCGGGTGTGCTCGATGCCATGCTCCCCTATTTGCAGCAACAGCAGGGCAACCCCTCCAGCAGTCACCGCTTTGGCCGCTATGCCCAGGCCGCCCTTGATAAAGCCCGCCAGCAGGTTGCCACCCTGGTTAATGCCCAACCGTCACAAGTCATCTTTACCAGTGGCGGTACTGAAGCTAACAATCAGGCCATTGCTGGTCTGGCAGAACGATTCGATAGCGGCAAAATACTGGTCAGTGCTATTGAGCACCCTGCCATGCTGGAACCCGCTCGTCGGCTCCAGCGTCATGGCTTTGAGCTGGAATTGATCCCGGTCGATGAACAGGGTCGTGTCAATCCAACCACATTGGCTGAGATGATTGATGAAGACACCCGCCTGGTGTCAGTTATGTGGGCTAACAATGAAACGGGTGTAATCCAGGATATTCCTGCCTTAGCAGCCATGTGTCATGAAAAGGGCGTGCCACTGATAACCGATGCGGTTCAGGCTGCCGGTAAACTCCCTGTTGATATGCGTGCTGCCGGCGTTGATATGCTGATGCTCTCGGCGCATAAATTTGGTGGGCCCAAGGGCATTGGCGCGTTAATCGTATCAGCTGAACTCGACTGGCCAGGCTATATTTTAGGCGGTGGTCAGGAAGAGGATAAACGCAGTGGCACTGAGAACGTAGCGGCGATTGTCGGTTTCGGTGCTGCCGCTGATTATGTGCAATCACAACGTGAACACTACCAGCAGCATTGCAGACAGTTGCGGGACCTGCTTGAGAGGCACTTGAAACAAATCCCCGGGGTCACCATCTTTGCTGATGAAGCCGAAAGACTGCCTAATACCTGCTTTTTTGCACTACAGGGCTTTGATTCAGACACCATGCTGATGGCTTTAGATAAGCAGGGGTTTGCTGTCTCCAGTGGTTCTGCCTGTGGTACCGGCAGACAAACACCGAGTCATGTACTGACCGCCATGGGAATACCGGATCCGATTGCATTAGGCGCAGTTCGGGTGAGTGTTTCGACAGAAAATACTGTCGAAGAAATAGAACAACTAGCCAAAGTGCTGGAAAAAGAAGCTAATCGCTTCAGTCATTTATTAAACAGGTGAATTATGATTACCTTAACTGAATCAGCCATAAAAAGAGTCCGCGATATGATGAGCAAACGCGATGGCGGCGTTGGACTGCGGATTGGTGTCGTTAAAAGCGGCTGTTCCGGTTACAGCTATGCGCTGGATTATGCTGATGATGTTGCCAGCGATGATGTCGTCATTGAACAGGGCGATGTCAAAGTCGTGGTTAATGAAGACGCCATGCCGATGCTGGAAGGCATGGAGCTGGACTTTGTTCGTGAAGGGCTCAATCAAAGCTTTAAATTCGTCAATCCCAACGTGACTTCCGAGTGCGGTTGCGGCGAGAGCTTCAGTGTGACCAAATAATCGATTGCAGGGCGTTTAGCCCTGCAATCGTTCCATCAAATAACACAGACAATCCTGCTTGATGACGCGTTCATTGAGCGTCATCATTGATGGCATGGTCGGCCGTTTAAACATCAACTCATCGTTATGTAACTCAAAAAAGCGGTTGCTGACATCCTCGCCATTTTCATCGCGGGCTTCAACAGGTAAGAACCCATTCGCGCTGACCCGCCCCAGCGCAGTGCCGGCGGGCACTTCAAAGAAGTTCATTTTCTCCAGGTCTCGATCCAGCTGGAGCACGACCTCACTCTTATCAAAACTAAAGTCCACTTCCGGCCTCACCTTGACCTGTGCCACGGTATGAAACAGATCAATATCCTGTGGATGAACCGGGTGACTGGGCAATTCTCTCAGGTTCAGGCAACTATCGATAAAATCATAGGCATGTTTGACACCATAAGTCTGATCCGGTCGTCCACACTCCAATGTTACAGCCGGACACAGCTGGGCAAAAGCCATCGATTGCACGCCTTTGGGGCGGGTGAAATAAACCACGAAGCGGGCGAACAGGGTCGCTAGTTGCTGATAGGCCGGATCCAGTCTGTTGATGCAGGCATAGTGGGGGTTGAGGCCGGTATTGTTATGGATGTCGACACTGGCAAACAGGTTGCGATCGGCCATGGTACTAACAATGATTTCGGCCATACGTGTTTCCGGGCAGGGTGAATACTCGGTTCCGGGCCATATGCGGTTGAAGTCAGCCTGGTCATCCAAGCGGCGCAGGCCGTCACGTGCGGCCTCGACATTACCGAAAAATATAGACAGATTACGCGGCAGCATCCGCGACTGATACTTCTTCAGCAGTTGCTGCACGGCGAGGAGGCCTGTGGTTTCATTGCCATGCAGCATGACTGAGAGAAACAAGGTGTTATTTTGCTTACCCTTGAGGTGCATCAGGGTGGGGCCACGAAGCACCTTGTGTAAATCGCGTGCACTGCTCTCCAGCAACCCCTCGGGGATGCTATCCATTTGCTGCAGTATGTCGGGTTTCAGATCGGCCATTGGCTTACCACCTCGCCTTCTTGCTGATGATGCAGGTAATACCGGCTCATCCTGCTGAAGTCTTTACCGTATTTAGCAACAAAAGCCCGTTGCCAGTCACTGCCAGTTTGATGCCGTTCGACTCTGTCAGCAATGATTTTGAGGTATTTATCTCGATCACTGCTCTTGATACCGAGCTTATCCAGGCCCTGCTGCGCCAGTGGCAGACAGCTGTCCAGAATAAAATGCTGCAAGGGCTGGTGTGAGCCATCAAAGTCGACTATGGCTGTGTCGAGACCATAGCGGGCGGCTTTGTAGAAATTATCCCGGGCATCGGCAAATGCGAGCTCAGTGCCAGACGCAATGATGCGGTCACATAAGGCGTGACTGAGCCCGTAATAAAAGGCGGCATTAGCGAGCATGTCAGTGATAGTGGGACCCGCTGCCGGTGTGCGATGTTCGATGCGGATATGCGGTTTAGCGCCGATAAAGCCGATTAAAGGCCGGTTCCAGCGCCAGATGGTGCCGTTGTGCAACCGCAGGTGTTCAAGCTGGTCACTGGCTTCACCCAGATCCACGGGCAACAACACAGGGTAATGCTGAAGGTTTTCCTCAAAACATTCGAAGATGGAATGGCGGGCATAATCACTGCCGAAGCTGACCCGTTTTACCGGGCCATGTGCCGCACCGGCAAAGCCGCCTGCCTCAATCGCCTGCTCAAACAGCGGGATGCGGGTTTCCTGCCACAGGCTGTGACCGAACAGGAAAGGCGAGTTGGCACAGACTGCCACCATCGGTGCTGATGCCATCAGCGAGGCATTATAGAAATGGTGTGCGACATTCACCGGTACCTGCGTATGAAGCTGGAGCGACGTTGCTGCTGATTCCAGCATGACATCATGGTGGGTGAGCTTGAGGTGATCTTCACCACTGATATCCAGCTTTACCGGTTTACCGCGGGCAGCCAGAATCTGCTCATTGAGGGCGCGGTAGCGGTTCATATCTGACATATTGAAAACATTCAGATCATCCTGCAGCAGGGTCGGCAGAATACCGGTCATCATTAATTCGCTGTCCAGTCGCTGCGCCTGCTGGCTGGCATTGGACCAGGCGTTCTGCAGTTGCCGATGCAACTGGCTCAGCGCATCGCCGGTCAGCGGTACCGGCTCTGTGTTGAACTCAATATTGAATTTGGCGAGTTCGGGGTTGGCCAGTGGGTCATTGAGCAGTTTGAGAAAGGCATCATTGATGGGGGCTGGGCGCATGGCTTTATCTACCAGCCAAGCCTCCAGTTCGATACCGGCATAACGGGTTTCGTGGAGTTGCAGGGCATCACTGAGTAAATGTTGCAGACGCGAAGTCTCGTCACGCAGATGCTCGCTGAAACGTTCAAAATCCCTCGCAGTAAAGCTGACGCCCGCAATTTCCTGGCCCATGAGAGATGCCTTAGATTGCTATCCTGACTCTAGCTTATAGCAGGCTGAAGCGATAAGCCAAGTTTGTAAAAATTGGGGCCGGCTTGTGACTACTGCTATGATCTGCGGATGGAAAAAACAGCGAATCTTGAGTTTGATGCTGCTCATATCTGGCATCCCTACACCAGCGTGGCAAATCCACCGCTATTACATGAAGTGCAGTCTGCCGACGGGGTTCGGTTGACACTGAGCGATGGCCGTCAAGTGGTTGATGGCATGTCCTCATGGTGGTCAGCGATTCATGGATACAATCATCCGCGTTTGAACCAGGCAGCAAAATCGCAACTGGATAAGATGTCGCATGTGATGTTCGGCGGTCTCACCCATGAACCGGCAGTGAATCTGGCGCGTAAACTTATCGACATTACCGATGACAGCTTGCAGTATGTGTTTCTGGCTGATTCCGGTTCAGTGTCGGTGGAAGTCGCGATTAAAATGGCTATTCAGCACTGGTTTGCTCAGGGACAGCCACGCAAACAGCGTCTGATGTCAGTCCGGAACGGCTACCACGGTGATACTTTCGGGGCGATGTCAGTGTGTGACCCGGTTAATGGCATGCATTCGATGTTCGAGCAGGTCTTGCCAAAACATATATTTGCACCAGCGCCGTCCTGCCAGCTTGATGAGGACTGGGATGACAGTCATATTGCTGAGTTCAGACGCCTAATCCGTGAACACCATCATGAGCTCGCGGCCGTCATTCTGGAGCCGCTGGTTCAGGGTGCAGGTGGCATGCGTATGTATTGTGCCGAATATCTAAGGCAGGTCCGTGCCCTCTGCGATGAATACGGCGTCCTGCTGATTTTTGATGAGATCGCCACTGGCTTTGGTCGTACCGGATCTTTGTTTGCCTATGAACAGGCCGGCATCGTGCCGGACATCCTTTGTCTGGGTAAAGCCCTGACCGGCGGCTATATGACTTTGGCCGCTACCCTGTGCAACCGGAGAGTGGCAGAAGGTATTTCTGCCGATGGCAGCGGTGTGCTGATGCATGGTCCGACCTTCATGGGGAATCCCCTGGCCTGTCGTGTGGCCGCTGAAAGCATTGATGTGCTGATGGAATCAGACTGGAAGGAGAATGTCTCACGCATCGAAGGACAGCTTCGCGATGAGCTGATGCCATACAAGTCGCATGACATAGTCAATGAGGTCAGGGTGAAAGGGGCTATTGGTGTGGTGGATCTGAACCGGCCGCTGGATGACTGCATGGACTGGTTACCGGGCTTTATTGTCGACCAGGGTGTCTGGATCCGGCCATTCAGAACGATGATTTACATCATGCCACCTTACATCATCGATGCCGCTGACTTAAGTTTACTGACAAAAGCCATCGGTAGAATGTTGGATGAAATAGTTCAGCGCCAAGTGATTGAGTGATAGGGAAAATCCTGACCACATTAGCGAAAAGCACTGATGTTCGAATTGCTGTTGGTAGGTAAACTGCACAACAGTTATCAGTCTACTGGTAACCCAACAACTAACACGAGGACTGCATCATGTGGACTAAACCAGAATATTCAGACATGCGTTTCGGCTTCGAAGTCACTATGTATATTTGCAATCGCTAATACAGTGTGATTTCATCAAAAAGGCCCTTGAAGGAATTCAAGGGCCTTTTTTGTTTCAGCTTCTGCAAAAAATACCAAAAAAGCCACGGAAAGGCAGTATTTCTCAGCAATTCGGTCTGTCTGACCTTTTAATCGCTTTTACCAATCATATTAATTGAATTAAGTCGTTGTACCTATCCATAAGGCTCGACTACAATGCCAACTGTCATTTACGACATAACCCCAATAAAGGAGCTAATAATGTCATCACTGATTAATACAGAAATTAAACCTTTTAAAGCGACTGCCTACCACAATGGTGAGTTCGTGGATGTCACAAGTGACGACGTCAAAGGTAAATGGGCTGTATTTGTTTTCTATCCAGCTGACTTTACTTTTGTCTGCCCGACTGAACTGGGCGACGTGGCTGACCACTACGAACAACTGAAAGAAATGGGTGTGGAAGTTTACTCAGTATCAACAGACACTCACTTCGTTCACAAAGCTTGGCACGATGCGTCTGAAACCATCAAGAAAATCAAGTTTCCAATGATCGGTGACCCAACTGGCCGCATCAGCCGTAACTTCGACGTCATGATCGAAGAAGACGGTGTAGCGCTGCGTGGCACCTTCATCATGGATCCAGACGGCGTTATCAAAGCGGCTGAAATCAACGATCTGGGTATTGGCCGTAGTGCAAAAGATCTGGTACGTAAAGTACAGGCTGCACAATACGTAGCCACTCACGAAGGTGAAGTTTGTCCTGCATCTTGGCAGCCAGGTGAAGAAACACTGGCGCCATCACTGGACCTGGTCGGCAAAATCTAAGACCTGCCGTCTTGCCAGAGACTGTGTCCGGGCTTTGTGCCCGGACTCAGTCCTCCTATTGTTAACTGATTACAGGTATTTATCATGTTGGATGCAAACATCGCTGCACAATTAAAAGGCTATCTGGAAAACATCAAACGCCCAATCGAGTTGGTTGCGGCGCTGGATGAGAGTGCCAAAGCCAATGAAATGCGTGAGTTGCTGCAGGAAATTGCAGAGATGTCGCCACAAATCAGCTTCGTCGATGACGTTCACAGCGACAGCCGCAAGCCTTCATTCCAGATCAAGCAACCGGACGGTGAAGAAAAAATCCGCTTTGCCGGCATTCCGATGGGGCACGAGTTCACCTCTCTGGTACTGGCACTGCTGCATACCGGTGGGCATCCAACCAAACTCAGTGATGAAGTGATTGACCAGATCAAGAATCTGGAAGGTGAATATCACTTCGAAACCTACATTTCCCTGTCGTGCCAGAACTGTCCAGAAGTGGTCCAGGCTTTGAACGTCATGGCCATTCACAACCCGAACATCAGCCACACCATGATCGATGGTGCGCTGTTCCAGGACGAAGTCGATGAGCGCCAGATTATGGCGGTACCGACTGTGTATCTGAACGACAAGAGCTTCGGTCAGGGCCGGATGAGCCTGCCGGAAATTATTGCCAAGCTGGACAAAGGCGCGGTTAAGCGTGAAGCAGATAAAATCAGCGCTAAAGATGATTTCGATGTGTTGATTGTCGGTGGTGGTCCTGCCGGGGCTTCTGCTTCAATCTATGCCGCCCGTAAAGGCATCCGTACCGGTATTGTTGCCGAGCGTTTTGGCGGCCAGGTCATGGATACCATGGCGATTGAAAACTTTATTTCAGTCAAAGAAACTGAAGGACCCAAACTGGTCGCGGCACTGGAAGAGCACGTTAAAGAATATGATGTTGACGTGATGAACCTGCAACGTGCCAAAAAACTGAGCAAAAAAGACAAAATGATTGAAGTCGAGCTGGAAAGCGGCGCGACCTTGAGCAGTAAAACGGTGATTCTGGCCACCGGTGCCCGCTGGAAACAGCTGGGTGTGCCGGGTGAAGAAGAGTACCGCGGTCATGGCGTCGCTTACTGCCCGCACTGTGATGGCCCTTTGTTTAAAGGTAAACCGGTCGCCGTGATCGGTGGCGGTAACTCGGGTGTGGAAGCGGCGATTGATTTGGCTGGTATTGTCGGTCACGTCACGCTGATTGAATACAATGGTGAACTGCGCGCTGACGCGGTATTGCAGAAAAAGCTGTTCTCACTGGATAACGTCAGCATTGTGACCGGTGCTCAAACCACCGAAATTACCGGTGCTGATGGCAAAGTGAATGGTCTGGTTTATATTGACCGTGCCACTGAACAGAAACATACGCTGGATCTGAACGCGGTATTCATCCAGATTGGTCTGGTGCCTAATACAGACTGGTTGAAGGATACAATTACACTGAGCAAATACGGTGAAATCGAAATCGACAATCACGGTCAGACTTCAATGCCGGGTGTGTTTGCTGCAGGGGACGTCACTACCATCCCATACAAGCAAATCATCATGGCCATGGGGGATGGCGCCAGGGCTGCGCTGGGATCGTTTGACTACATCATCCGCAGTGACTTTGATGATGAGAAAGAAACCAACGCTGCCTGATAGCGTCAGGATTTCATTCTGAATCTGGAGCCTCGTCAACCAAATCCAACAGGTTGACGAGGTTCATTTTTATGGCAAGCCGGGTCAGTTCAATATCGCTGCTGACCCCCAGCTTTTTCTTAATGATGTAATGCGAGTTGGACACGGTTTTAGGGCTGATATTGAGCATATCGGCAATCGCCCGATTCGACTTGGCATCCACCAGTAAACGTAAAATCTCAAACTCCCTGACGGTCAGTTCGTCCAGTGCTGACTGTTCCTGTCCCAGTTTCTCCATAGCCAGAGCCTGAGCGATATCGGCGCTCAAGGTGTGTTTATTCTGAGCTACCTGATGAATAGCACGGATCAGCGCTTCCGGTTCACTGCTTTTGGTGATGTAACCCAGCGCGCCGGCGCGGGTAGCCTGCAGGGCAAAGCTGGGATTTTGATGCATGCTGAATACCAGTACTCGGGCACTGCCGTCATACTGACGAATTCGCTCAATGGCTTTCAGACCGCTCTGGCCGGGCAGTGAAATATCCATCACCACCACGTCAGGTTGATAATGTTTGTAATGGTTATAGGCTTCGTTGCCATCACTGGCTTCACAGATGACCTCAAACTCGGCCTGTTTCTGCAGCAGGGAGCGATAACCTTCCCTGACAATGGCATGATCATCGACCAGCATGATAGTGACACTGTTACTCATGTTTTCCTGTCTCTTGAGGGGCTTCAGGAATGGGTAGCGAAGCACTGACCTGCAGGCCGCCATAGCGCAGGGCTTCGAGTTTAAGGCTTCCGCCCAGTGCTGTGACCCGCTCGTGAATCCCGAACAGGCCCATACCCAGGGTGTTTTCAAATGATTCTGCCTGCGCAATACCATCATCACGAATCATCAATGACACAGTTTCATCGGTCATTCGCCGCAGGCTGATCTCGGCTTTTCCTGCTTTGGCATGCTTGGCGATGTTGGTCAGACATTCCTGCACGATTCGATAGATATTGACCGGCAGCGGGTCCGGCAGATGATCCAGACTGTTATCGATATCCAGCTGATACTGAGTCTGATTGCCACTTCGTTGGTTCCAGCTTTTCACCAGTTGTCTCAGGCTGGCGCTGAGACCCAGCTCGTCGACCTCTGTCGGTCGCAGACGGGTTAATAGATTGCGCAGTGCAGTCATCATATGACCCGTGATATGACTGATGGACTGCAGCTCATCCACCACAGCAGGGCAGTCCTTTCTCGCGGTTTGCGCTACGGAGGCAGTAACTGCATTGATACCTGCCAGGCACTGACCGAATTCATCATGCAGTTCCCGGGAAATATAGCGGTGTTCTTCTTCCTGCGCGTTCATCAGTTTCAGGGCCAGTCGTTTGTTTTCTGCCAGCGTATGCTGCTGACTGCTGGCAAGCGCATTGATCGCCTCACTGGTCCGGCGCCATTCCAAAATATCAAAGCTGGGCAGACGGTAATCCAGATTGCCTTCGCGCATTTTTTCAAGCCCGCCCACGATACGATGCGCGGGCTGCAGCATGCGATTAATGATCCAGAACATCAGAATGCACAAGGCGATAAAACTGACCGTCAACACGCCGGTAACGGCACGTAGGTTATTCCATGCACGCGTGGTTTCCATCTGCACATTGAGCGTCACCAGTACTGTGCCGTAGCGAAGGGCATTGAAGTTGACCGGGATCCTGACTTCATAATCCGGATTAAAAAACTGTTTGTAAAAATTGCCGAACCAGTTTGGATAAGTGGTTTTGAGATCGGGCATATCATTACACAGACTACGCTCCCGGCTCTGAGTCCGTGACAGAAACTGGGTGCAGGAACCGGGCACACCGCCAATACCTCGCCATTGATTCACATCAGGAAAAGGCCGTGAAAAATCATAGCGCTGAAACATCTGCAGCATCTGCTGCCGGGTTTGTCTCTCAATCCGGTTTGCGGTCTGTTTGGCTTCAAAAATTGCTTGTTTATCGGTCTGATACAGCACGTACCAGGCACTGCCCAGCAGGCAGACCAGGGCAATCAGCAGTATACGAACCAGCAGCTGAGCTTTTAAATTCATGCGTATTTCACGGGGCTCAAAGGAAGTTAAAGTCTAGGCTGTATGAGGTCAGCTTGAAAGTCGTCAATTCGAGCTCGGGAAATTTGCCCGAGGTTTGAGGGCAGATATCTGATGCGGTCATCTCGCTCGCCGTTTTTAATAACGATGGTTAAAACAACAATAAAACAGAGTGAGAGAGAAAGATGGAAATTTTATTGATTGGTGCTGTGGCAATGATGGCCGCATTGATCTTGACAGCCTGGCTGATGACCTTTGCCAAGTGGTTTCCGCTGCCCGGTGTAGATGCGTTTATTATCGACTACAAAACCATGATAAGGGCGCATGTCGACTACGCGCTGATGGCATTATTCAGTCTGGGGTTCTACGGCGCGGCCAGGGGTGCTGGTATCGAACTGCCGGTGCTGGCATGCTGGGCGGTAGCGATTGGCGGTTTCACCAATCCGACCATTTTCATTGTCGCTGCTTTTGATATGGCATTCTGGGACAAAATGATCTGGAAACTGTTCTCGGCAGTGAGTTTCGCCATCACCACCGTCGGGTTTGTCTGGATCGGATTCACTTTTCTTCAGTTTGCTTGGTAAAGTAATCCGGCACAAAAAACATAAAAATTGCTAAGGGGAGAGAACATGGCTGAATCTCAGCTGTTACAAACAGCGCGTGATCATGCGCTGGCACTGGAAAAAGGCGTTAACGACGTCGTTGTCGGTCAGACTCAGGCAGTCAGATTGATTCTGATTGCTCTGCATGCTCGCGGTCACGTATTACTGGAAGGCGGTGTCGGTGTTGGTAAAACCACTTTGTTGCGGGCTTTTTCCAAAGCCCTTGGCGGTGCTTTCGGCCGTATCGAAGGTAGTGTCGATCTGATGCCCAATGATCTGCTTTACAGTGCCTGGGTGAATGCCGATGGCAAGCCGGTGATTGATCCCGGTCCACTGATTAACCATGGTGAAGAAACCGCCGTGTTCTTCTTCAACGAAATCAACCGCGCCCGTCCACAGGTCCAGTCATTGCTGTTGCGGGCCATGGCCGAGCGCAGTGTCGAAGCCTTTGGTAAGGAATACCGTTTCCCGCATATGGTGGTGTTTGCCGACCGGAACGCGGTGGAAAAAGAAGAAACCTTTGAACTCAGTGCTGCAGCCCGTGACCGCTTCCTGTTTGAAATTAACATCAGCCGCCCAGAGGAAGATGAAATCCGCCGTCGCCTGATTTTTGATCCGGCTTTCCATGATGTCGATCAGTTACTGGCGGGTATCAGTGAGCCATTGCTGGACTACCGTGAACTCAACCAGCTTGACCGTGAAATCCAGCGTTCCATCTTTGTGTCGCCGGAAATCGAAAACTACGTAGTGCGCCTATGGGATGCCAGCTGGAAACCGGCGGAAATGGGCATAGAAATGGACGACATTTACGTAGAAGATCTGGTGGTAGCGGGTGCCAGTGTCCGTGGTATGTCTGCCATGGTGCGTGCAGCCAAAGTCAGTGCCTGGCTGGAAGGTCGCGACCATGTGCTGCCGGATGATATTCATAACGTGCTGCTGCCATCGATGACTCACCGTGTGTTCCTGTCTCCGGTCTATGAAGGTCGCCGTGAACAGATCATGCCGCAGTTTGTCAGTGCGCTGCGCGATCATATCGCCACACCCTGATCATCATGGATTTACGAGACCTGCAGCCGCAGGAATTTACTTACCGTTTTCCGGATAAGGTCTTCGGTCATGTGCCCGGCGCCCACAGTGGCACAGCGCTCGGGAGTGGCGATCGCTTTGCCGGCTTTGCTGATCTGTTTGATTATCCTGACCCGCGCAGGCTGGATATCCGTGCAAGCATCCGCAGTCAGGCAGCAGATATCACCCAGCAGCAACAGCGCTGGCTGGTGAAACGCTATCAGCAGCGGGCTTCTATCACGCTATGGCTGCTGGCCGATGTCAGTAAATCGATGTCAGTAGCCAGTGTGAACCATGAAAGATTGGCGCGACTGGCGCATATGATTGCGCACACAGCTATCGGGCTCGGTGATCGCTTTGCGATGGCAGCGTTTGACTCTCTGTGGCGTCAGGATTTAACGATCATGCCCACCACGCAGCGTAGTATGCCGGCATTTGCAGCGGAAAAATTGCTGACTGCGCCGGCACCTGCTGCCCCGGGCGCCGATGGACTGTCTCACGCAGCAGATTTGGTCAATAACAAACGGGCCATGGTGTTTCTGGCTTCTGATTTTTGTTTTGATCTGGAGCTGGTGGAACGCAGCTTGCGCAAACTCTCCCAGTACACGGTTATCCCGATTATCTGGCGTCATGATGATGTGGATCATTTCCCTTCGCATGCTGGCTGGGCGGAAACCCGTGATGCCGAGACTGGCCAACGTCACAGTGTCTGGATGCGTCCCGGCATGAAAAAACGCTGGCAGCAGCAAATGGATGACCACTTTTCCCGGTTGACCGAGTGTTTCATGCGCTATCGCATCAGACCCTTGTTTGTCGACGGCGATATTACGCCGCAACAGTTAACTGAATATTTTCACGGTATGAAAAGAGCTTAGGGATGCAGATATGCGTAATTGCTTAGTATTAGTCCTGTTTCTGTTTTCCCTGCAGGCACAGGCGATAGACACCTCAATTGAACTGGACCGGAGCTGGGGGCTGCTGATTGGCGACCGTTTAACAGCCACGGTGGAATTACCGGTCGCCGTGACGGAACTCGATTCTCATTCTCTACCTCAGGATGAGAAGCGCTACGGCCCCTGGTTATATCTGCACAGCAGTGAGCTGCAGGGGAAAACGCTGACCTTATATTTCCAGCTGATTAATGTCCCGGCTGAAAACCGTGAAGTGGCGACACCGGAACTGGAGTTAAGAACCCAGGATGGTGAGTTTATAACCGTGCCGTCGGCGCCGATGCAGATTGGTTCCTTCATGGAACAGAGCGGGGAAGGAGAGGGCATGCCCAGCGTCATCCCGCGGGGTGATATGCGCTTGCTGGCCAGCGATCAGAGCACACTGGTCTGGCAGTTATGGACCACACTGGCCGTACTCATGCTGAGCACTGTCATCTGGTTGTTCTGGCACTTCGGCTTGCGCCCGCGTCAGCGTCTGCCTTTTGCCACAGCGATGTTTGAGCTCAACAAGATGCGTCTGCTGGGTCGTAAAGACCCGGATGCGGCCAGTCGTAGCCTGCACCATGCTTTTAACCGCTGCGCCGGGCGAGTGGTTATCAACAGTGAACTCGACAAACTCTGGCTACAATGCCCCTGGCTTGAGCCTTTGCAGGCTGAGATCGAGAGTTTTTACCGGGCCTCGGCCGCCCATTACTTCAGCCCCAGTGCCGCTGAGCAGAAAGGCTTCGAGGAACTCCTTAAACTGGCTAAAGCTTGCCGGGAGCGGGAGCGCCTGGCATGAACCTGTTGGGTCTGGAATGGTTTAACCCCGGCTTTTTATTGCTGTTGCCTCTGGCGATACTGCCCTGGTTTAACCATAACCTTGATAAAACCGTGGCCTGGGTCAATCTGGTGCCGATCGATCCTTTATCGCGTTTTTTCAACATCGGACTGAAAGTCCTGTCGACAGGGGTGATTGCCGCGCTGATCCTGGCGCTGGCTGGTCCCAGCCTGCCCGAGCAGAAAGTCGAGCGCATCGGCGAAGGTGCTGAGATCGTGCTGCTTCTGGACCGAAGTCGCAGTATGGACGACCCCTTTGCGGTCAAACATCAGGCAGCGGTAGTCAGTGTCGGAGGCGATGATTCGAAACGTAATGTTGCCCGTGAATATCTGACTGAGTTTGTGCGTAACCGGCCTGATGACCGCTTTGGTTTTGTATTTTTCAGTACCAAGTCGGTCAACCTGCTGCCCCTGACATATGACAAGGAAGTGGTGTTGGCGACGATTAATGCCAACGCGCTGGGTAAAGGACTTTCTGATACCAACATGGCGGAAGCTTTGCTGAGCAGTGCCGAGATGTTTGAAGGACAGGCTTACCGTGGCTCACGCATCGTTCTGCTGGTATCCGACGGTGGTCAGTTGTTATCTGATGAAGCCAAGGAGCAGATAAGTCGACTGTATAAAGAGATGAACCTCAGCATCTACTGGATATATCTCAAATCTAATCAGGCGATGACGCTGGAAGAATCTGAGGAGGACAGCCTGCTCTGGGTCGATATCCCCGAGCGGAAGCTGCATAACTTCTTCAAATCCATTGGCGTGCCATACCGTGCATTTGAGGCAGGTTCACTGGAAGCCTTTGCAGAAGCGCTGGCTGAAATCGACCGGCAGCACTATCAGACCTTGATTGTCGAGGAAACACTGCCTCACGAGCCTAAAACCGATGCCTTGTTATGGCTCGCCTTGCTGGCAGTACTGCTGTTGGCAGCATCCCACGTTTACACTTTCTGGGGAGTGAAAAAAGCTCATGAATAAATTCTTGCTTCTAGCCCGTTGGCTGCTGGTTCTGTTGATTATCGGCAGTGCCGTGCTGGCTGTTATTACGGGTCTCAGACTGTGGCAGGCACAGCAGGTCAATGCCTATATCAGCGAACCGGAAGCCTTTGACAGCGTCCCGGATGATCCGCGTGCCCGGTTTGCTCATGCCAATATGCTCGAGCGTCAGCAAAAGCATGACGAAGCGCTGGAAGCACTGACTCAGGTGCTGGGTGAAGCCGATGCGGGACTGTTGCCTCTGGCCTATTTCAACCGTGGCAATATCAATCTGCGTGAGGCGCTCAAGCTGACCAGTTCAGATGGCAGACAAATCCCGCTGATTGAGCTCGCCAAACAGGATTACCGTAGTGCCCTGGCACTGGAACCGCAAATGTGGGGTGCCCGCTACAACCTCGAGATTGCACTGCGCGTGGTGCCGGAAGATCCGGCCAATAACGAAGACTTTGAGAAAAACGTGATCAGCAGTCAGCGCTCTATTGAGAGTAAGGCCTTCAAGGTTGATTTGCCATGAGGCTGAGCTATCAGAAGCGCATCACGCTGACCGCCATTATCATGGTAGTGGCCTTGACGCTGGTGATGGCAGCCCTGTGGATGCCGCATATCCAGCGTGATGTGAAAATCATGGATGCTCTGTTTGTAATCGATATCACTGACAGTATGAATGTGCAGGACGCCACGGTGAATGGTGAAACCGTCAGCCGTCTGGACTGGGCCAAGGAATTTACCCGCCGGACCTTTCTGGATATGCCCTGTGGGGCCCATGCCGGTCTGGCTATTTTCAGTGAGGCCAGAAGTCTTATTCTGATGAACCCGGTCGAGGTGTGTAACAGCTATCATGATCTGACACAGATGCTGAACCAGTTCGATCCGCATATGGCCTGGGCGCGTTCCAGTGAAGTCTCCAAAGCCGTCTATACCGCTATTCGTCAGGCCAAGGAAATTGAGCCGGAACCCACAATTGTGTTTGTGACCGATGGGCATGAGTCACCACCATTGCACGAATCCCTGTTTCCAAAATTTGACGGTAAGCCGGGCGAAATTCAGGGCGTCATGGTCGGGGTTGGCGGTGAGGATTTGTTACCTATCCCCAAAACCAACGAGCAGGGCGAAATAGAAGGGGTCTGGGGCGTCAATGATGTCATGCATCAGGATGTCTATGCCTCACTGCAGTCTGACACCACGATGAATGTGCCCAAAGCCCGTACCGAGCATCTTTCTTCGCAGAAAAAATCTCACTTGCAGACGCTGGCGGATCGGGTCGGCTTTGAGTATGTGGCCTCACCGACCAAGCCAGGCAAACTGGTCGATGCGATTCGTAAAGTGTCCGAAACCCGGCCTCAGACTATCGACTATGATCTCTACGCCTGGTTTTCTGCCATTGCTTTGGCATTGATTCTCTTGGTTTATTTACCCTATGGCTGGTTTATTCGAACGGATGATTAGCAGCTAACAGCCACCTGAGCGGGAGCTGACTATGCAGGACAGGAACCGCAACATTTTTGATCGACAGGCCACTGGCTGATGCTCAGCTGGGAGATGCCTATGCTGTTGTGGCTGATGCCGCTGGTATTGTTACCGTGGTTCAGTCATAACACCGACAAAACCGTGGCCTGGCAGGCGATGTTGCCGCATGATCGGCTCTCCTTTGCAGTGACATTACTGTTCAAACTACTGTCCTCATTGCTGATTGCCTCGCTGTTACTGGCACTGGCAGGGCCTCACATTCCAGAGCGAATTATTGAACGCAGCCGACAGGGCGCTGAATTTGTAATTTTGCTCGATCGCAGTCGCAGTATGGACGATATTTTTGCCCGCCCGCCACGAAATACCCTGCCGATAGAAGCTTTCTCTACCCGCAGTAAACGCACGGTATCCGGCGATTATCTGCTGGAGTTTGTTAAACGACGCCCTGATGATCGCTTCGGTTATATCCTGTTCAGTACCCGTGCCACCGAAATTCTGCCATTGAGCTATAACCGGGATGCGATTCTAGCCACCATTGAGGCGGGTGCTTTGGGAAAAGGTTTATCAAAAACCGATATTTTTCAGGCGCTCAGCAAAGCCGCAGCTATGTTTGAGGGCGAGGCTTACCGCGGGTCCCGCAATATCCTGCTGATTTCCGATGGCGGTGTGATACTGGATGCCACTGAAAAAGCCCAGCTGCAGCAGCGCCTCGCTGAAATGCGGATCAATCTTTACTGGATTTACCTGCGAACTGTCAGGGGCATGACACTGGATGAGCAGGCTGATGATAACCTGCTGTGGCTGGAGATGCCGGAGCGTAAGTTACATACGTTTTTTAAAAAGCTGACGACGCCTTATCAGGCTTTCGAAGCCGGTTCACTCAAAGAGTTCGCTGCTGCGATTGATGAAATCCATCGCCAGCAGTATCAGGCTTTGATAGTCGAGGAGAGGCTGCCCAAACAATCACTGGCAGACTGGTTTCTGGCTATTGCCTTGTTCAGTTCGCTGGTTCTCACTCTGGCCCGGCTTTACACCAGCTGGGGTGTGAAACTGGCCGCTCAGGCTGACAGGTTTTGACAGTCGCAATCCGGGGCGGGCTTTGCTATCGTGACTGGATAATTAAAGTATTCTAGAACCGCACGCTAATGAGTCAATTCTCACCGGCTAAATGGCTGGAAATTTCCCTACCCGAACAGGTCTGCCGCCTCTGGCAGGATGATCACTGTGTATTCAGTGCGGCTGTATCCACTGCCTTGAACGGGGCGGGAGAAGCCAATGGCAGTGGCTGCACGCCGCGGGGCTGGCATCAGATTCGGGCATTGATTGGTCAGGGACAACCCCTGAATACCGTTTTTGTCGGCAGACGTCCTACCGGGGAAATCTATCACCCCCAACTGGCAGAGCAATTTCCGCAACGGGACTGGATTCTGACCCGGGTGCTGTGGCTGAGTGGACTGGAAATCGGCAGAAACCGCTTGGGAAATGTTGATACAATGCGGCGTTATATATACATCCACGGTTGTCCGGAATCGGCACCGATGGGACAGCCTCTCTCCCATGGCTGTATCCGCATGCATAATCAGGATCTGCTGACTTTATTCGACCGGGTCGAACCGGGGCTTAAAGTCTGGATCCATGAATAGGGTTCAAAAGATATGACGCTAGGGCCGATGATGGTCGATCTGCTCGGCACCACGCTGAGTCAGGAAGAGAAAGAGATTCTGCAACACCCGCTGGTCGGCGGTGTGATTCTGTTCAGCCGTAATTTTGAAACTGCCAGTCAGCTAGAGTCGCTGTGCAGCGAGATTCATGCCCTGCGACGACCACACCTGCTGATTGCTGTTGACCATGAAGGTGGTCGTGTTCAGCGTTTCCGGAAAGGTTTTACCCGTCTGCCGCCGGTGGCCGCCATTGGTAAGGAATTTCATCAGCATCCACAACTGACACTGGATCGCGCCGAGCAGACCGGCTGGCTGATGGCGGCTGAACTGCGTGCGGTTGGCGTCGATTTCAGTTTTGCTCCGGTACTGGATCTCGACTATGGCGTCAGTGAAGTGATTGGTGACCGTGCATTCCACCGTGATCCGAAAGCAGTTATCGGTATTGCCCGGGCCTACATCCATGGTATGCGCAGAGCCTGGATGTCGGCGGTGGGCAAACATTTCCCCGGTCATGGCGCGGTGGAAGTCGACTCTCATCTCGGCCTGCCGGTGGATAACCGTTATTTCGAGGATATGCTGCAGGCCGATATGCTGCCATTTGCCCAGCTGTGTCAGAAAGAGCTTGCAGGTATCATGCCGGCACATATCGTTTATGAGCAGAGTGATGAACTGCCGGCCGGTTTCTCCCATTTCTGGTTACAGGAAGTGTTAAGAGAGCGCTTCGGTTTTCAGGGGGCCATTCTGAGTGACGATCTCAGCATGGAAGGGGCAGCTATTGTCGGCGGACCACTGGAACGAGCAGAAGCGGCCCTGGAGGCCGGTTGCGATATGGTGCTGGTCTGTAATAACCCGGGCAGTGTGGTCGAGGTCATTGATGGTCTCAACATCAAACCGGATCCATTGCGCCATGCCAGACTGGTACGTCTGCATGGTCGTCATGCCATGCCGCGTGAGGAACTGCTGGCCAGCAGTGAGTGGAAACAGGCTGTGGAGACCATTGCCGGATACTCACCGGATCCGGAAATGGAGTTGAACCTGGCATGAAACAATGGTTGTTCCTGCTCCTGTTATTGAGTTTCACTGCTCAGGCAGGTGTTTATCCCGGCGTCGCTACGACCAGTCAGCAAGCTAACACCGGTAAAAATAATAGTGAAACGTCCCAGCCTGCGGCGCGTCTGCCCAATCCTCAGACCACGGTCAAACAATTCATCAATGCAATGACCCGGGTCGCCACCGGCGAAGATGAGGCTATCGAAAAAGCGATGGCGACACTGGATTTATCCAAAGTCAGCCCACTGATTCAGGAAGAGCGTGGTCAGCAGACTGCCCGTCTGTTATTCAGTGTGCTTCAGCTTGCTGAAATCCCAAAGCTGGAAGATATTCCGGCCAGTCCTAAACTGGAGCAATACACGCTACTACGCACTGAAGCCGGTAATGTGGTGCTGCGAATGAATGACCAGAATAACTGGTTATTCAGCAGTAAAACGGTCGAGAGAGTGCCGGCGATTTTTGATGTTTTGACGCAGGAACAGAGCTTTGCTGAGGGTGATGACAGTAATGTCTCACTACCGGCCAGTGTGCAGTTACGGGCGCAAATGCCAGCTGTATTGAAACAGGGCTTTCTTCTCGAATACTGGCAGTGGGTTGGACTGTTTCTGATCATTGTGGTCGGCTCTATCGCTGACAAAATGCTGGCCTGGATTCTCAAAATCAATGTCAGCCGCTGGCAGAAACAACACCCTGCCTTTGAAACGCTGGATAGCAACGTATTACGTCCACTGGGCCTGATGGCAATGGCACTGATGTGGTGGTCAGGGCTCAACGTCCTGGGACTGCCTGATACCGCACTGGTCATTCTTCTGGTAGCAGTCAAATTGCTGGTGTCTTTGTCCGGTATCTGGAGTGCATTCCGCATCGTTGATATTTTTGATGCCTTGTGGACTGGCCGGGCGCTGAAAACCCATAACAAGTTTGATGATCTGCTGGTACCGATGGTCAGCAAAAGCCTCAAAGTCTTTGTGGTGGTGATCGGTATCGTCTTTGCCGCAGATAACCTCAATA
>CAYMEE010000024.1:0-30813 GCA_964389455.1 uncultured Methylophaga sp.
GTCGCCAACAAGAGCCCAGCGTCCCTGAACAGTCTGTGCCTGCTCAGCATAGTGCTAAGCCTGCGCGACCTAAGCAAAAAAAATCGCAATCAGTTGAGAGCGACATACAGCCAAGTCAGCCTGAACTGGCCGTGACCACAGAGCAGTCAGTCTCAGCGCCATCCAGACCGAAATCTGAGCTGAACCAAGATCACCCACCCCAGCAATCAGTTGAGAGTGACTCACAGCTACCTCAGCATGAGCCGGACACCAACACAGAGCAGCCAGGCTCAGATCAAATCAAATCGAAATCTGAGCCAAAAGAAGATAAAAACTCAGAGCGATCAGTCGATAGCGACTCTCAGCCACCGCAGCCTGAGCCCGCCGCCACGGAGCAGCCGGTCACTGCTCAGACAAAACCGAAACCAGAGACTGAGAAAAATAAAACAACGCAGCAAGCGGTTGAGACCCCGTCTCAATCACCCGAGCAAGTCCCTGAGCAAGATAAAAGCACATACGACGCTTCTGTTCAGCAGCCGAACAAAAAGCATTCCGCTAAAGCCAATGACCCAAGGTCCGAGCAGCAACATAAACGAACTCAGCGAGAGGCAATCAAGCCGCCCCACAATAAGCAAGATGACGAGCCGGAATTTGATTTATCCGTCGACTGACAAGGAACTTTCAAATCATGATCGCCGCAACAAAACTCCTCAAACCCCGTGAAGTCACTGCATGTAAACAACTGGCGGAGTCTGAACTCAGTGATAATAAGCGCGCCACCGCTTTACTCGCTATTCATCAGGGACAAACACAGGCTCAGGCAGCAGTGACAAGCGGCCTCTCATTGGGGCAGGTGAAATATATTGTGACCCGTTTTCGCAAACTGGGCATGAATGCACTGGTCAGAGTGAAAGAAAACCCGGTGAATCCAGAAGACTCAGCTGCCGGTTCGACCATTTCCAAAACGAAGAAAAACAAAAAAAAGGCTGCCAAAAAGGTCAAGAAAGATAAAAAAGATAAGAAAAACAGAGGCAAAGACAAGAATAAAGGAAAAGATAAAAAAGCTAAGAAAGAAAAGAAAAAGAACAAGAAAAAGAATAAAAACAAAAAATAAACTGGAAGTTGTCTGTCACTGATCCACAGGTGCAGACATAGCAACAGGTTAAGGATGCCAGAGAGCATCTCAGGGGACGATAGTGAAATCACGCCTTTGGGTCGTTAGCGGTTGGTCTGTGTGTGCATTTGCATTACTTCTTTTGACCACTGCAATTTATGCTAAACCCTTACCACTCAGGGTTGGGGTCTACGATAACCCGCCAAAACTGATGCTTAATGAGCAGGGTGAAGTGAGTGGCATCATGGGGGAGTTACTGGAGCAGATTGCCGAGCGTGAAAACTGGCTTATCAAACCTGTAGCCTGTACCTGGAAAGCTTGTCTCAAGATGCTGGAAGCGGGAAAGCTGGATTTACTGCCTGATGTGGCCAAAAATCAATCTCGTGAAAACCGCTACCAATTTCACTCTGTACCAGCACTGATGAGCTGGTCTCAGGTCTATACCGCAAGTGATGTCAGATTGACCAACCTGCTGGATCTTGATGGTAAAACGGTCGCCGTTTTAAATGGCTCAGTGCAGCAGGATTATCTGCAGAACCTCGCCAGTAACTTCTCTCTGGATGTAAAGTGGGTACCGGCGAATAACCTTGATACCGCCTTCGATACGGTTGTGCGTGGTGAGGCGGATGCCGTGGTGTCCAGCCATTATTATGGCAACAACAAAATGCAGACTCTGTCGCTGAATGCCACCCCGATATTATTTCAGCCTGCCAGGCTGTTTTATGCGGCTTCTAAGGATCGTGACAGCGCTATTCTCGCAGTCATCGATGATTACCTGAATCGCTGGAAAGCGGTCCCTGATTCTGTGTACTACGAGGTACTGGAAAAATGGACTCTGCCTGCGAACAAGACCATTCCCGCTGGTATCTGGTGGCTGATGTCGGCTCTGCTCATCATCGTAATGCTAGTCGTGACTTTTAATCAGTTTCTGCGTAGGCAGGTTAATCTAAAAACCCGTGATTTATTCGAGAGCGAGAATCGCCTCAATACGATTCTCAACAATCTTGATGCCATCGTATACATCAAGGACTGTCAGCATCGCTATCGTTACATCAATGAAAAGATCACTGCTTTGACCGGCCTGGCGCCGGAAGCCCTGATTGGTGAGAGCGATGACAAAATATTTGATGAGAGCACCTGTCAGCATCTGAGACATAACGATCTAAAAGTCCTGGAATATGGTGAGCGACTGGTTGAGGAAGAGGAGGTGAGCGATGCCAAAGAGGGTGAAACGCGCCATTTTCTCTCAGTGAAGATTCCCCTGCGTGACGCCCATGACAAAATTTATGCGTTGTGTGGTATCTCAACCGATATAACCAATAATAAAAAGATGCATGAGCGTCTGAAGGCGCTGGAGTTTTCAGACCCACTGACCGGGCTGCCCAATCGCTTTGAGCTGTTCAGGCGTATTGATAAAGTACTGCAGCAGAATTCTTCTGCCAACGGTGCCGTGATGGTCGTGGATGTGGATGATTTTAAAATCATTAATGAATCGCGCAGCCACGCTCAGGGTGATGAACTGCTGTCACAAATTGCACACCGCCTGTTGTCATTTAATGACAATATGAGCATCTTCAGAATCAGTTCCGACGAGTTTGCCTGTCTGGCACAGCTGTCGTCTGAAACGGATATCAGACAGCATATGGCTGTCATGGCGACGGAGTTAAGGCAGTTGCTGTCAGTGCCTTACCAGCTCAGTAATGGACATTACAATGCCACTGTCTGTATTGGCATTGCTCTTTTCAGTGATGCTGACGGGCAAACGGAACGGGTGGTGAGACTCGCTGATTTGGCCCTTAATGAAGCCAAACATCATGGTCGAAATTCTCAGCGTTTTTTCGATCCAAAAATGCAGGAAGCCATTAACCGGCGCAGCGTGCTGGAAGTGGCACTGCGTGATGCGATTGAAAACCGGCAGATGCTAATGGCGTTACAGCCCCAGGTGGACGATAAAGAATCAGTTATTGGCATGGAAGCATTACTACGCTGGCATGATCGGGCAATGGGGTCAGTTGCTCCCGTGGAATTTATCCCGATTGCCGAGGACAGTGGTTTGATCATACCGCTCGGGCAGTGGGTGATTGAGAAGGCCTGCGAAATATTAGCAGAGTGGGCGCAAAATGCAGACACCGAGGAGTGGACTCTATCCGTTAATATCAGTCCCCGTCAGTTCAGGCACAGCGACTTTGTTGAACATGTTGAGCAACTGATTAAACAAACCGGAATAAATGCCCACAGGCTCAAGTTTGAAGTGACCGAGAACCTGCTCATCGATAACCTGGAACAGGTAGCAGAGCGCATGAACTATCTGCAGTCGCTGGGTATTCGCTTCTCTCTGGATGACTTTGGCACTGGCTACGCTTCTCTGAGTTACCTGAAATTATTGCCAATTCATCAACTCAAAATTGACCAGTCTTTTGTGCGGGAACTGGGCTATAACCAGGATGATGAAGCCATAATCAAAACGATTCTGGCGCTGGGCCAGAGTCTGGAGCTGAACGTGATCGCCGAGGGCGTCGAAACCCGTGAGCAGGCACAGCGGCTCCGGGATCTGGGTTGTAACGAGTTTCAGGGATTTCTATATGGTCGCCCGCAACCAGTAACGGATTATTTTCCCAAACGTCGTATTAGTTGACGTGGATCATTTTACTGCTTATCGGCTTAATTCTTTTTCATCATTGCCGATAACCTCTCTGCGCAGACAACAACATTCTTTTCAGTTGATGTCCGTTATAAGGCAGAGAAAATGAAGAAAAATTTACCCGTTACCGACAACGAAGTCACGTTTGAAGAAGAGCTCATTTCGACCACCGATCTCAAGGGTGCTATAACCGGATTTAATGCCGCTTTCGAGAAAGTTAGTGGTTTTCCCGGCGATGAGATGCTGGGCAAAAACCATAACATCATTCGCCACCCGGATATGCCACCGGCTGCGTTTGATGACTTGTGGAAGACCATCAAGGCCAAAGACCACTGGATGGGCATTGTCAAAAACCGCAGTAAAAACGGTGATTATTACTGGGTCGATGCTTATGTCACCCCGATTTTCAATGGGCAGCAAATTGTCGGTTACGAATCGGTTCGTGTCCGGCCTAAAGCGGAATACGTCAAACGCGCCAAAACGCTTTACCAACAAATCAACGCCGGCAAGAAACCCAAGCTGGGATCGCTGCTCAGCCGCTTTGGTTTGAAAAATAAGAACATGCTTAGCATGGCCGCGGTAGTCGTACTGACTGCATCGATCTCGCAGCTTGATGTTGTGACTGCATTGCCTTTTTTCCTCTCATTGATTGTGCCCATAGTTGTCGGCGCAGCAGGCTATGCAATATTGCATAAATGGATATTCAGCAGTCTGGATCGGGCCTTAAATGAAGCCCGTAAAGAAGTCGACAATCCGCTGATGGCAATGGTGTATACCGGTAATAATGATGAAATCGGTCAATTAACGCTGGTCAATAAACTGGCGCAGGCCAAGCTCAATACCGTTCTGGTTCGACTCAGAGATACAGCCAGCAAAATCGACTCAGAGGCGCAGGACACCTTTAGTTCACAGCAGTCGATCATGGAATCGATTCAATCCCAGGCATCACAGACCGATCAGGTTGCCACCGCGATGACCGAGATGACCTCGAGTATTCAGGAAGTCTCCACTA
Source organism: uncultured Methylophaga sp. (assembly GCA_964389455.1). Lineage (GTDB taxonomy): Bacteria > Pseudomonadota > Gammaproteobacteria > Nitrosococcales > Methylophagaceae > Methylophaga. The sequence continues at coordinate 4,747 of CAYMEE010000024.1, forward strand.
ACGCGAGCAGAGCTGCATCCACAGCGTCGGAAGTCGATGAACTCACCAAAGCCAGCGAGCGCAAAGCATCCACTGCTGTAAGCAGCCTTGGAACGCTGGATGCTGCTTTCGGTGATATCAACAGTATTATTGGTGAACTCGAGGATGATTCCAATGCGATTAATCCGATTATTGGTGTAATCAGTGATATTGCCGAGCAGACTAATTTGCTGGCACTTAACGCTGCTATTGAAGCGGCAAGGGCAGGGGAGTATGGGCGAGGTTTCGCGGTGGTGGCGGATGAGGTCCGGTCATTAGCCAGTCGCACACAGCAATCGACTCAGGAAATTTCCAATTTGATTCAGCGACTGGATCAGGCTGTGGATAGAGTCGTCGCAGGGATGAAGAAAACGCAGGAAACAGCTTCTTCGAGCCGAGAAGATATATCCGCCTCAATTTCCTCCGTATCCAGCATTAAGGACAAGGTACAGGAATTGAATGACCTCAACACGCTCATAGCAACCGCGGTAGAGGAACAGAGTGCTGTCAGTGATGATATCAACCGGAATGTAGTACATATCAGCTCAGAGGCTGAAAGCGTGGTGTCCAATGCCAACCTGGTTAATACCAATGCAGAAAACCTGGCTGCCGAATCCACTGCCTTATTGAATATGATTCGACGTTTCAGCCAGACGGGCTGATTTAAATGAAAACGGCCCTGACGCTATTAATGATCGTCAGGGCCGTTCTGGTCTGATTGAGCCTTTAGCAGTTACCTTTTTTAGCCTGGCCCGGTGGGCAGAAGTGGCCACCGTGATGATCATCGATATAAACCTCGCCACGATGATGGTCATGACCATGGCCATCTTCATCAGTGTTTACAGCAACACCGGCAGCAGCACCAACAGCACCGCCAATCATGGCACCATCTTTTCCACCGACTTCATTACCGACAGCAGCACCTATAGCGCCCCCGATACCACCTCCGACAGCTGCATCGAGAGTAGAAGAGTCATCAGCAAAAAGTGGTGCTGAAAACAGACTCATTGTGAATAACAAAATGCTGAGTTTCATGGTATTTACCTCCATTTCAGAGACCCCAACTATCCCAGATTTGATGCGAAAAGTCTGTGATATTTTTCAAAACTTAATTGTGCGCCAGTTTTCATAAAAGCTTCAAATTGAGCTAACAGCCAGAGTGAGGATATTTTCATAGAAACACCAACAATTGAATCGTTTTGAAGCTAATGATGGCTTGAAAGATATTACAGAAAGGAGTGATTATTTCAGGCACAAAAAAAGCAGTCATCGCGAGGCGAATAACTGCTTAATTGTGTTTACTTTTTGGCGCGCCCGGGAGGATTCGAACCTCCGACCGCCTGGTTCGTAGCCAGGTACTCTATCCAGCTGAGCTACGGGCGCTAAAGCCGTCTATTATACTAACAATCTGTACTGTTCGCAATAATAATTCTGGCGGAGAGCGAGGGATTCGAACCCTCGATAGGGGTTAACCTATACGCCCTTAGCAGGGGCGCGCCTTCAGCCACTCGGCCAGCTCTCCATCAAAGCGGCACAGTATAACAGATGTATTTTATTTGGCTAGTGATATCGTGAAATTAACCGGCATTCGGGTGATCTTTTTCCTGCTGAATACGATCATAGATTTCTTCACGATGCACAGAGACATCTTTAGGTGCGTCAACACCGATTCTGACTTGGTTACCTTTAACACCAAGAACGTTTACTACGACATCATCACCGATGATGAGTGATTCGCCGACACGACGTGTGAGTATTAACATGATTTTTCCCCTTTACTCTCAAAAGCAGGCCGAGGTTACCAGGAGAAAGTGAGAATTCTTCCATGCAGTAAGGCCTCGTGCCTTGTCCTGTTCAATAAATATTTCCATGTGTCAGTAGGGATCTTAAGTGTCCCTTTCTTTGTGGACTGTGAAACAGTCGTAACTACTTCGCTATCCGAAATTATTTTATCAGGAAGTTAAGTTGTTCGCGAGATAATTGTGACAGTTTTGTAACAATTATCAGGCCGCTGGAGCTTGCTCTAAGTTGAATGCCTTATGCAGTGCGCGGACACCTAATTCAAGATATTTTTCATTCACGACCACGGAAATTTTGATTTCTGAGGTGGAAATCATTTCGATATTGATATTTTCATCAGCCAGGGCATTAAACATGCTGCTGGCAATACCGGCATGGGAACGCATGCCAACACCCACAACCGAAATCTTGGCAATGTGATCATCACCATTCACTTCACGGGCACCGAGTTTTTCAGCTGTCTGCTCAAGAATTTTCAGCGCTGATTTGTAATCATTCCTGTGCACTGTGAACGTAAAGTCAGTGGTGGAGTCATGACCGGTATTCTGAATGATCATATCGACTTCAATATTCTGTGCCGCAACCGGGCCCAGGATCTGAGAAGCGATGCCGGGGTGATCAGGTACACCGAGAACGGTGATTTTTGCTTCATCACGGTTAAATGCGATACCTGAAATAAGAGCTTGTTCCATTGAAGGGTCCTCTGCAGCGATCAGTGTGCCGCCACCTTCTGTGAAAGAAGAGAGCACACGAAGCGGAACATTATATTTACTGGCAAATTCGACTGAACGAATTTGCAATACCTTGGCGCCTAAGCTGGCCATTTCCAGCATTTCTTCGAAGGTGATGTGATCAAGACGACGAGCCTCAGGCACGACTCGGGGGTCGGTGGTATAGACGCCGTCGACATCGGTATAAATCTGGCATTCATCGGCTTTCAATGCCGCGGCCAGCGCGACCGCCGTGGTATCACTGCCGCCACGGCCCAATGTGGTGATGTTGCCATGCTCATCACAACCCTGGAAGCCGGCAACCACAACGACTTTACCTTGTTTCAGATCATCACGAATTTTGTCATCGTCAATCTCGGTAATGCGTGCCTTGTTGTGTGCATTGTCAGTCAGAATTCGAACCTGCGAGCCGGTATAGGACACAGCAGGCATGCCCATTTGTTCGAGCGCCATGCTGAGCAGGGCAATCGTGACCTGTTCACCGGTAGACAGCAAAACGTCGAGTTCACGGCCGCGCGGATCTTCACTCAACTGTTTGGCTAGATCAATCAGTCGGTTGGTTTCACCGCTCATCGCTGAGACGACGACAATCATATCGTGGCCCTGATTGCGATAATCGATGACTTTTTTGGCGACTTCTTTGATACGCTCAACCGAGCCTACGGATGTTCCGCCATATTTCTGAACGATAAGTGACATGCTTAGTTTTCCAGCTTAGATCCGACCCAGTCAGAGACAGAGGCCAGAGCCGCTGCCAGATTCTGTGGTTCACTGCCGCCGCCCTGAGCCATATCGGGACGACCACCACCTTTACCACCAACCTGACTGGCTACGTGCCCAACCAGATCGCCGGCGCGGATTTTATCGGTAATGTCCTTGGTTACGCCAGCAATAATTGTGATTTTTTCATCTTTGACTGAAGTCAGAACAATCGCAGCACTACCTAGCTTGTTTTTGAGCTGATCGACCGCTTCACGCAGCGCTTTACCGTCAGCGCCTTCAAGCGTGGATGCAAGCACTTTGATCCCGTTAATGTCTTGAGCGTTGTTAACCAGATCATCGCCGGCGCTGCTGGCCAGTTTCGCTTTCAGGCTTTCCAGTTCTTTTTCCAGCTCACGGTTGCGCTGAACCAAAGCGGAGGCTTTGTCCTGCACATTGTCAGGTTTGGCTTTAAGGAGGTCGGAAACCTGGCTAAGCGTATTCACTGTGTTGTCGACATAATCCAGTGCGGTATCGCCGGTGACGGCCTCAATACGGCGTACACCGGAAGCGATGCCGGCTTCAGCAGTGATCTTGAACAGGCCAATATCACCGGTATTTCTGACATGGGTACCGCCGCATAGCTCGACCGAGAAGTCACTCATGCTCAGCACACGGACTTTTTCGTCATACTTTTCGCCAAACAGTGCCATGGCGCCACTATTCTTGGCTTCTTCCAGGGCCATCAAGCGTGTTTCCACCGGATGGTTCATACGGATCTGCTGATTGACCATGCGCTCAATTTCATGCAACTGCGCATCGGTCAATGGCTCAAAGTGAGAGAAGTCAAAGCGCAGGCGATGCGGATCAACCAGTGAGCCTTTTTGGGTCACATGATCACCCAGCACTTTGCGCAGTGCAGCATGCAGAATATGCGTGGCTGAGTGATTTAATGCTGTTGCCAGACGATTGTTTTCATCGATTTGTGCGGTGACTTTGTGCCCAACCTGGAATCGGCCATTTTCGCAGCGGCCGATGTGAGTAAATGCTTTGCCTTGTTTGCGGGTATCAGTCACGGTGAAGCTGGCGGTATCGGTGGTAATTTCACCATGATCGCCAACCTGGCCGCCGGATTCAGCATAGAAGGGCGTGTTGTCCAGTACCAGAATACCTTCCTGACCTTCATTCAGGCTGTCGACGTGTTCACCGTTCAGAATAATATCGGTGATGGTGCCGTCTTCCTGAGTATGCTCATAACCACAGAACTCAGTTTCGCTGTCGATATTGACTTGTTCGGTCATGCCACCGCCGAACTGACTGGCGTTGCGGGCACGTGAGCGTTGTTCTTCCATTGCACGCTCGAAGCCGGCAATGTCGATAGTCAGGCCTCGTTCGCGGGCGATATCAGCAGTAAGGTCGATAGGGAAGCCATAAGTGTCATACAAGAGGAACACGGTTTCACCCGGAATCTCCTTGTCACCCATGTCTTCAATAGCCTGATCCAGAATGCGCAGGCCGTTATCCAGCGTGTCAGCGAAACGGTTCTCTTCCTGTAACAGGGCTTTTTCAACCAGTGACTGAGCTTGAGCCAGTTCCGGGAAAGCCTCGCCCATTTCATCTACTAGTGGCTGCACCAGTTTATGGAAGAAGGCGTCTTTGAGGCCAAGTTTATGACCGTGACGAATCGCACGCCGAATAATACGCCGCAGCACATAACCGCGACCTTCATTTGACGGATGCACCCCGTCGGCAATCATAAATGAACAGGACCGGATATGGTCAGCAATCACCCGCAGCGAGAAGTTGCTGCTGTCTTCAGTGCCTGATAGTACCTGAATCGCTTTAATGAGATGCTGGAACAGATCGATATCATAGTTGTTGTGAACGTTTTGCAGTACAGCTGCCAGTCGCTCCAGACCCATGCCGGTATCGACAGAGGGTTTTGGCAGTGGCGTCAGTTTGCCGTCAGCACTACGGTTGTACTGCATGAAGACCAGATTCCAGATTTCAATATAGCGATCGCCGTCTTCTTCCGGTGTGCCAGGAGGGCCGCCTGCAACTTCAGGGCCATGATCATAGAAAATCTCGGAGCAGGGGCCGCAGGGACCGGTGTCACCCATCGACCAGAAGTTATCCTTGGCGCCGATACGGGAGAAACGCTCTGCAGAAATACCGATTTCCTTGAGCCAGATATCGGCGGCTTCATCATCCTCTTCGAACACGGTGACCCAGAGTTTTTCCGGTGGCAGTCCCAAGGTGTCGGTCAGAAACTCCCAGGCATACTGAATCGCTTCGCGTTTGAAATAGTCGCCGAAGCTGAAGTTACCCAGCATCTCAAAGAACGTATGGTGGCGGGCGGTGTAACCAACGTTTTCCAGGTCATTGTGTTTACCACCGGCACGAACACAACGCTGGGTCGTGACTGCACGTGTGTAGGCGCGGGTTTCCTGACCCAGGAAGGTGTCCTTGAATTGCACCATGCCAGCGTTGGTAAACAGCAGGGTAGGGTCATTGGCAGGCACCAGCGGACTGCTGGACACCACTTCGTGTCCTTTGCCGGCAAAGAAGTCGAGGAACAATTTGCGTATATCAGCGCTACTTTTCATCGTCAGTTACGTTAAAACTTTCCGTTATTTCATCATGAGTAAACCCGCGGTACTGTAAGAACCGTTGCTGCTTGGCACGGCTTTTAAAGTCCTCCGGGGTATGCTCGCCAAAGCGTTTGCGTCTGACCTCATGGGCCAGTGCAAACCAGTCAATGTCTGCCTGCCGCAGACTGTCCGTGATGATGTCAGAAGCCACACCACGTTCTTGTAATTCCATCCGAATCCGGATGCTGCCATAGCCGCGATTGATACGGGAATTTACAAAGCTCTCAGCAAAACGCTCATCACTTTGCAGCCTGGCTTGTTGCAGTTCGGCCAGGCTTTGTTCAATTTCAAGTTCATCAAAGCCAGCTTTTGCCAGCTTGTGGGTCAGTTCCAGTGCACTATGTTCGCGGCGGGCCAGATAGCTCACTGCCTGTTCACTGGCGGATTTGCTCACGCTTCCAGATCGTCCTCAACCGCATCGTTCTCAGCCGCCTTTACTTTTTTAGGCAGCAGGATTTCACGTACCTTGGCTTCGATCTCAGCTGCCGTGGTCGGATTTTCCTTGAGGAAGTTGCGAACGTTATCCTTACCCTGACCGATGCGGTTGCCGTCATAGCTATACCAGGCACCGGATTTCTCGACGATATTGGCCTGTACACCCATATCGATCAGCTCGCCTTCACGGGAAATGCCTTCACCATAGAGGATGTCGAACTCGACCTGTTTGAATGGCGGAGCCACCTTGTTTTTGACTACCTTGACACGGGTCTCATTACCGAGGATTTCGTCACCTTTCTTGATGGCACCAATACGGCGAATGTCCAGGCGCACAGAAGAGTAGAATTTCAGCGCGTTACCACCGGTGGTGGTTTCAGGGTTACCGAACATGACACCAATCTTCATCCGGATTTGGTTGATGAAGATGACCAGCGTGTTGGAACGTTTAATGTTGGCGGTCAGTTTGCGCAGCGCCTGAGACATCAGACGTGCCTGCAGACCCATATGGCTGTCACCCATTTCACCCTCGATTTCCGCTTTCGGGGTCAAAGCAGCGACCGAGTCGACGACCACGATATCAACTGCACCAGAGCGCACCAGCATATCGGTGATTTCCAATGCCTGTTCACCGGTGTCTGGCTGGGATACCAGCAGGTCATCAATATTGACGCCCAGTTTTTCAGCGTAATCCGGATCCAATGCATGCTCGGCGTCCACGAAGGCGGCGGTGCCACCGGTTTTTTGCATTTCTGCAATGGCATGCAGCGTCAAAGTGGTTTTACCGGAAGATTCCGGACCGTAAATTTCGATGATACGACCACGGGGCAGGCCACCGATACCAAGCGCGATATCCAGGCCGATAGAGCCGGTTGAGACAGAAGCCACATCACGAGCGGCACCCGCATCACCCAAACGCATGACGGCGCCTTTACCGAATTGCTTTTCAATCTGCCCCAGCGCTGCGCCCAGCGCTTTCTTTCTGTTGTCATCCATCTTGCGCCACCCCTGAGTTGATTAACTAAAACCCATGGATTATCCCATAGATATCACTCAGGCTCTAGAGGCTAGCAGGGCTTTTAACAGCTTGCGGACAATTGCCTCAGAATTCAGTCATTTTCAGCAATTTTCAGCAGTCCGGATAGGGCTTCAAATACTGCCTGACGACGAATGCCGTCGCGGTCGCCATCAAACTGAAAACAGACACTATGCACACCGCCTTCGCGAAGACCCCAGCCAATCCAGACAGTACCCACCGGTTTTTTGTCAGAGCCGCCACCGGGGCCGGCAATACCCGTAATCGCAATGCTGTAATCAGCCCGAGAAAATTTAAGGGCACCGAAGGCCATTTCTTCAACCACCGGCAGGCTGACCGCACCATTCTTATGCAAGGTGTCTGCATCAACCCCTAACTGTTGTTGTTTGGACTCGTTGCTGTATGTCACAAAGCCACGGTCAAACCATGCGGAACTGCCGGCTAGATCGGTACAGCTTTTGGCAACCCAGCCGCCGGTACATGACTCGGCGGTAACCAGCATTCTGCCTTGCTTAATCAGCAGATCTGCGACGAGTTCAACCTGTTTATTGAGTGAAGCGTCAGAAATTTTATTCATGATATAAACTATGCCGATGACTCATTCTCAAAATCATACACCGATGATGCAGCAGTATCTGCGCATCAAGGCAGAACATCCTGATTATCTGTTGTTTTATCGCATGGGCGACTTTTATGAGCTGTTCTTTGATGATGCGCACAAGGCCGCAGAACTGCTCGATATCACGCTGACGGCCCGGGGCAATAGTAACGGTGCGCCTATTCCCATGGCAGGGGTACCTTACCATGCTGCTGACAGTTACCTGTCGCGCCTTATCAAGCTGGGTGAATCGGTGGCGATTTGCGAACAGGTGGGTGATCCGGCCAAGAGCAAGGGGCCGGTAGAGAGACAAGTCGTTAGGGTTCTCACGCCGGGTACGCTAACAGAGGAGGCTTTGCTCGACAGCCGCAATGAAAACCTGCTGGTCGCGGTCAGTCAGTATAAAGGTCGTTTTGGCCTCGCTTCAGCAGAGATCAGCAGTGGTCGCTTTATTGTGACTGAGATTGATACAGCAACCGATCTGCGTGCAGAGCTGGCCAGATTACAACCGGCAGAACTGCTGATCTGCGATACCGATATCGCAGCTTATCCGCAGTTTGAAAAACGACTCAGGCCACTGCCCGAATGGCATTTCGAACTAAAGGCAGCTCGACGCCGGCTGTGTGAACATTTCAAAGTCACCGATCTTCAGGGCTTTGGTTGCGACGATTTGAACCTGGCAGTCAGCGCCGCCGGTTGTCTTTTGAATTATGCTCAGCAAACGCATAGAACCGCCTTGCCGCATCTGCGTCAGATCATGGTGGAATACGCCAAGGACAGTATTCGTCTGGACCCACAGTCACGGCGTAATCTGGAACTGGAGCAGAACCTGTCCGGCGGGCGTGATCACACCCTGATTTCAGTATTGGATAAGACTGCAACACCGATGGGCGCACGATTGCTGAGGCGCTGGCTGATGCGGCCGATTCGTGACACCCGGGTACACAAACAGCGTCAGGAGGGCATTCAGCAGTTTATTGATCAGCAGAATGCCGGCGATTGTCATGAACTGATGCGGCAACTGGGGGATGTTGAGCGGATTCTGACGCGGATTGCACTTCGTAGTGCCAGACCGCGTGACCTCATGCACCTCAGGCGTATGCTGGAAATGCTGCCGGAAATGCATGCTTTATTGAAACCGATGAGTAGTCTGCATCTACGTCACCTTGATCGGACACTGGGCAGCTTCAGCGAACTCAAGCAGTTACTGCAGGAGGCGCTACTGGATGAGCCTCCGGTTTTAATTCGTGACGGCGGGGTAATTCGGCCCGGCTATGACCCTGAACTCGACCGGCTGCGGGACCTGCATCACAATGCCAGCGGCTTTCTTGATAATGTCGAACAGCAGGAGCGTGAACGCACCGGTGTCAGTAGCCTGAAAGTGGGCTATAACAAGGTGCATGGCTATTATATTGAACTCAGCCGTGCCCATGACATTGAGGTGCCAACCGAATACGTTCGCCGGCAGACCTTGAAGAATGCTGAGCGTTATATCACCCCGGAGCTGAAAAGCTTTGAGGAACAGGTCCTGAGTGCCAATGAAAAAGCGCTGGCGCTGGAAAAGTCACTTTATGACGCCTTGTTTGACAAACTCGCACCGGAACTGCCGGCGCTGGAGCAATCATCAGCGGCACTGGCCGAACTGGATGTGCTAGCTAATCTGGCAGAGCGCGCTGAAACGCTGGATTATGTCGCGCCGACATTCAGCGATGAAACCGGGATTTTCATTGAAGCTGGCCGTCACCCAGTTGTTGAAAGCAGTCAGTCAACGCCTTTCTGCGCCAATGATTTGAAACTGACGGGCAGCCAACCAATGCTCGTCATCACCGGCCCCAATATGGGCGGTAAATCAACGTATATGCGTCAGACTGCGCTGATTGTACTGATGGCACATATGGGGAGTTTTGTACCGGCGAGCAGGGCAGTGATTGGGCCGGTGGATCAGGTCTTTACCCGTATTGGTGCTTCAGATGACCTGGCTTCAGGACGTTCAACCTTCATGGTGGAAATGAACGAAGCCGCCAATATCCTAAACAACGCTACCCAACACAGTCTGGTTCTGATGGATGAAATCGGTCGGGGAACCAGTACGTTTGATGGTCTCGCGCTGGCCTGGTCCTGTGCCGAAAAGCTGATACGTGATATTGGCGCTTATACGCTGTTCGCCACCCATTATTTTGAAATGACCCAACTGCCGGAACTGTTCGAACAGGCGCGCAATGTCCATCTCGATGCGATTGAACATGGCGATAAAATCGTATTTTTGCATCAGCTCAAAGAGGGCGCAGCCAACCAGAGTTATGGTCTGCAGGTGGCGCAACTGGCGGGGGTACCTGCCGATGTGATTGCTGCGGCCAGAGTCAAACTGCAGCAACTGGAACAGCATCGTTATCAAAGCGAAGAGCGCAGAAGCTTGCCCCAGCCGGACTTATTCAACAGCACCAGCGAGCCACATGAACTGGAAAGACGGCTGCAACAGCTTGATCCTGATGACTTGAGTCCGAAGCAAGCGCTGGCGTTACTTTATGAACTCAGAAAAGTGGCGAAAATAGACCAGTAAAGTCAGTGTTGTTACTGGCAGTTTCGGCTGGGAATGGCGAATGGAAACCTGGTTTCTACAATTGTTGTCCCGGGCTTATCTCTGATTAGTTAATAACCCCGCAGATGAATCCGTTCTAATCAGTGAAATCTGTGGATAGCTGGCTCGTCAGTGCAAATGCTGTTTTTTGGCATTCATAAATTCGCCCAGTTTTTCCGGACGGGGCGGCATCTGCACATGGAAACCCTGGGTTTCCAGATTATTGATGACGGTGGTGACATTCTCCCTGGCCAGCGGCCGTTCAGGGCTTAACTCCAGTTCCATGACAAAAACCGGTTCCTTGCCCATCGAATCATAGAGAGATTGAGGAATATCGGAAAAATCATCTTTTTTGATGATGTAGAGATACAGTTCTTCTTTATTGGTGCTTTTATATATATAGGTTTTCATTTTGTCTGACAGGTCAAGCTCAGGAAATCGGTGGATGGTAAATGACCTGTACCACGGTGCCGGCCGGGTCAAAGCAGTAAAAACTGCGGGCGCCATCACGGTGAGTACGGGGAGCATTACGCATTTTAACGTCTTTTGACTGTAAAAACTCGAACCAGTTGTCGACCTCATCCATGGTAGGAATGATAAAGCCGATATGATCGAGTTTTTGCTGCTCCTGAGGCGCGGGTGTGACTTCGGCCCGGTGCAAAGCCAGGTTGTCATTGCCGGAGGTCAGATAAACATTATCTGCATCCGGACGCCATTCGACTTCCATTCCCAGGTAATCGACATAAAACTGCTCGCAGCCAGCGAGATCGGTGACAAACAAGGCGACATGTCGCATGCCGCCGGTTTTACCGGGTCGTTCCATTAATCTTCTCCGAATACGCTTTGGCAGCATTGCTGCCAGATATCAGCACCGAATTGATGTTCAATCACCAGAGGCAGGGCGACAGAACCACAGTGCAGTAATTTGTCATGAAAGGCTTTGAGTTCTGCAGTATCAGCCGGTTGGACGATCTCGCGCAGCGCATTGATCAGCGCCCAGCCCACGGCATAGCTCATTGGTACAGTCGGCGCCTGACTGTACCAGTTACATTCTGCTTTGGCCTGAGCCTCACTGAAACCGAGCTTCTCTACCATTTCAGCAGTCGCCTGGTCCAGGCTCCACTCGCCGGTGTGAATATTGACATCAATAATGATACGAAGGGCTCGCCACAGACGATCTCTAAGCATCACGATGTTCTGACCGGGGTAGCGGTCAAAGCCCTGTTCCAGCATCATCTGCTCGCAATACAGGGCCCAGCCCTCATAGAGAGTGGCACAGGGGAAAAGCCTTCTTAGTAAACTGGAACCCTGATCAGACTGATTGGCCGTCACAAACTGAAGATGGTGACCGGGCCAGGCTTCATGAACACTGGTCTGAGCGATTGCAGCATAATTATGTTCTCTAAGCTCGGCATCACGACTGACCGGCGTTACATAATAAAACGCGCTTTGACTGAGATCGGCGATGCTGGGATCAAGGTACGCTGCAAATGGAATCTGATGACGCAGAAATGCTGGTGTATCGACGACATTCAGATGCTGTCGGCCAGGCAGCGAGACAAGATCATGTTGTTTGAGATAGTCACGTGCCGCCTGCATTTCCTGCTGATAGCTTTCAAGAAGCTCCGCAGAAGTAGGGTGATGCTCCCTGATTTTATCGAGGCTTAGGCCATCGTCAGCCTCTGCTTTTTCCAGTTCGATGCGGGTTTGCTCAAACAGCTTTTCACCAAACTTCTTGAGACGCTGGGCACTAACTGGCAGGAAATGACGATAATGTAGCAGGCGCTCGAAGTGTTCGCGACCACAGGCAAAGTCACCCTGGGCACGAGGCTGCAGACGGGTGAAGGTATGAAGCAGATCCTCCATCGATTTGCCGGCTTCCTGCAGTGCGGTATCAATGGCTTCATGCTGCAAAAGGGCCTTCTGAACGCGAGGGTGGTCAGACAGCTCGTGGCAGAACTGAACGCCAGCTTCACATTCCTGAGTGGCCATCTGCAACCAGACCGGCGGAATAATTTCCGGCTTGAGATTCAGGTAGGTTTTGGCGTCTCTGACTCTTGACGGAATCTTCTGCAGTCGGGATAAAAGCGCTTTACTGAAGTTCTCCAATGGGCGAATCGTCAGCTGATGAAGCGCATCAATGGGTAGAAACCCGGTAGGGTCACGGTAGCGCCAGTCATGCTCCATCATCATGTGATGTTCAAGCAGCGCCCAGCCATGCAGGACACGGAAATTGAGCAGCCTGTCGGGGTCAAGTGCACTGGCATCGATCTCATCCAGTGCTGCCAGACACTTCTCATTCAGGACCAGTTGAATGCCCTGGCTGGCATCGTCACAGGGCGTCAGCTCACCAGCGTAATCCTCAACACCGGCGTCCAGAGCGGTTTCCGGGTTGAACCGGCACCAGCTGGCAAGATAACTTTCCTGTATGCGGTCAAATATCTGACTGTTGTCAGTCGACATCAATGATCTCGTAGTCATGGGTGATGGTAGCGGTTTTGGCCAGCATCAACGTGGCCGAGCAGTATTTCTCAGTAGACATTTTGATAGCACGCTCCACAAAATTCGGTTTGACATCTTTACCGGTGATTTTGAAGTGAACATGAATATTGGTATAGACCTTAGGGACTTCTTCACTGCGTTCACCATCGACTTCAACCACACAGTCACGTACATCCTGACGCGATTTTTTCAGAATTTCCACCACATCAAATGCCGTGCAGCCACCCATGCCGAGCAACAGAAGTTCCATCGGGCGCATGCCTGTACCATGACCACCGGCCTCTTCAGGACCGTCCATGACTATGGTGTGACCGGTACCTGATTCTCCAAGGAACATGACATCTTCTACCCATTTCACTCGTGCTTTCATTAAAATGTTTCCCAAAGTTGATAAATAACTTTAATTTTGCCATATTTGTGAAATCGAAAACGAATTATAACCGTTTGCGGTTGTATACTTCTCCCCGGGTTTCTATTTGGAATAATGGATGGAATATCATAAATACAAAGCACTCGAAGAAGGTCTTAACGACTTTTTTCACAGTTGTCACAGTAAGTTTTATCCTGCTAAAAACATCATTATCCGACCTGGTGATCCGGCAGACACACTCTATTACATTCGCGAAGGCTCAGTCACTGTCTGCATGGAAAATGAAGAAGGTGAAGAGCTTATTGTTGCCTATCTGAATCAGGGTGACTTTATTGGCGAAATCGGCTTCTTTTCCGAAGTTGGCGACAGAATGGTGACCATTCGAGCCAAGACTGATGTCAGAACGGAAGAGATTTCCTATCAGCAGATTCGTAATCTCGCTGACAATCAACTTAACAAGTGTTATGCCTTTCTGCTTTATACACTGGGTGAGCAGATGGCGAAGCGTTTGCTTTCAACTACCCGTAAAGCCACAGACCTCGCATTTCTTGATGTCGCCGGCCGTGTAGAAGCAGCGCTGGAAGAGTTGACCTCTCAACCTGATGCGGTGCGTCACCCTCATGGGACTCAGATCAAGGTGACCCGTCAGGAAATCAGCCGCATGGTGGGCTGCTCCCGTGAAATGGTAGGGCGCGTTCTAAAAGAGCTTCAGGAAGGCGGTAAAGTCTGGGCACATGGTAAAACCGTGATTGTTTATGACGAAGTGCACCGCGTTTCCACACCGGTTATCAAGAAGCTCTAAATCCTGCTACACAATCAGTAAAACAACTGTTCGAGCTGATGACCCGGGTCATCAGCTCGCATGAATGCCTCACCCACGAGGAATCCGTTGACGTTGTTGTCGCGCATGAGTTTGACGTCTTCTGGCGTGTGAATGCCACTTTCTGTGATCACGATATGACCCTCAGGGATTCGCGGCAGCAGCGACAATGTTGTATCCAGTGAAGTCTCAAAAGTACGCAGGTTGCGGTTGTTAATGCCGATGAGAGGCAGATTCAGCACCAGCGCACGCTCCAGCTCATCCAGGTCATGGACTTCAACCAGCACATCCATACCCAGTTGCAATGCCAACTGGCTCAGATTTTCCAACTGGTTATCATTGAGCGCGGAGACAATCAGCAGGATGGCATCTGCGCTGATGGCACGTGCCTCAAAGACCTGGTATGGATCGATAATAAAATCTTTACGAATAACCGGCAGATTGCAGGCTTTGCGTGCCTGCTGAAGAAACTCTTCATGGCCCTGGAAAAAGTCACGATCAGTCAGTACTGACAGGCAGGTCGCGCCATGCTTGGCGTAGCTCTCTGCAATGTCAGCAGGTCTGAAGTCTTCTCGTAACAGACCTTTACTGGGCGAGGCTTTTTTGATTTCAGCAATCACGCCTGGCTCTCCATCAGCAATCTTAAGTGACAGCGCTTCAACAAAACCACGAGGTTGGTCAGCGTGTTCTGCCAGTTGCTGCATGATAGCAAGAGGAATTTTCTTGCTGCGTTCAGCGACTTCTTCCTGTTTACGTTCCAGGATCTTGACCAGGATATCGGGGGTATTTTCACTCATAATTTTCTTCTAGCTTCGGCTGCTGACGATCAGCGCATTAAGTTTTTGTGAGGCGGCACCGGAATCGATAGCATCGACGGCTTGCTCAACGCCTTCTTTCAGGCTGTCGGCAATATTGGCAGCATAGATTGCCGCACCCGCGTTCAGGACCACTATATCGCGGGCCGGACCGGTTTCACCACTGAATATCGCTTTGATAATATCCAGGCTGTCATTGGCATTTTTAACCGCGAGTCCACTGACATCACTTCGTTGCATACCGAAGTCTTCAGGTTTAATTGTGTAACTGTGAATCTCATTATTCTTGAGTTCGGCCACATGGGTTTCAGCACCGATGCTGATTTCATCAAGGCCATCCTCGGCATGGACAACCAGCACGTGTTCACTGCCCAGTTTTTGCAGCACCTCAGCCATGGGTACGACCCACTTTTTATCAAACACACCCAGTACCTGATGCGAGGCACGGGCGGGGTTGGTCAGTGGCCCAAGCAGGTTGAATACAGTGCGCACGCCCATTTCCCGGCGTGGGCCGATGGCATGTTTCATCGCGCCGTGATGTTTCTGCGCGAACATAAAGCCGACACCGACACTGTCGATACAATGCTTAACCTGTTCCGGTGTCAGTTCCAGATTCACACCTGCTGCTTCCAGCACATCAGCGCTGCCGGAGCTGCTGCTGATAGAGCGGTTACCATGTTTAGCTACTTTGGCACCGGCTGCGGCAACAACAAAAGCGCTGGCAGTAGAGACATTAAATGTACTGGCACCATCGCCACCAGTACCGCAGGTGTCCACCACATGGTCGCCTTCAATATCCACCGGCGTGGCCAGCGAGCGCATCACCTCAGCGGCGGCGGCTATCTCGGTGACTGTTTCACCTTTCATGCTGAGACCAATCAGAAAACCGCCAATCTGCGCTGGTGTGGCATTGCCAGTCATAATTTGATTTATTACATCACGCATCTGCTCGGCGCTGAGATCCTGATGCTGAGTGACGAGTTTGAGGGCAGCTTGAATATCCATCTTCAGTTCCTATCGATCCAGGAAGTTTTTCAGTAGTTCGTGACCCTGCTCGGTCAGAATGGATTCGGGGTGGAACTGTACGCCTTCAATCGGCAGGGTTTTGTGTTCAATACCCATAATTTCATCCATTTCACCGTTTTGAGTCTCTGTCCAGGCGGTGATAGTAAAGCAGTCCGGCAAAGTGTCTTTCTTGACGACCAGAGAGTGGTAACGGGTGGCTTCGAGTGGATTATTCAGACCACGGAACACGCTGGTGTCGTTGTGATACACCTTGGAGGTTTTGCCATGCATGATTTCGCGGGCATGTACCACTTCACCGCCAAAAACCTGGCCGATAGCCTGATGGCCGAGACACACGCCCAAAAGTGGCTTTTTACCAGCAAAGTGTTTGATAACTGCCATGGAAATACCGGCTTCATTCGGTGTGCAGGGGCCGGGGGAAAGCACAATTTTATCGGGATTGAGCGTCTCAATCTCTTCAATAGTAATTTTGTCATTACGGTGCACGACCACTTCCTGACCCAACTCAGCGAAATACTGCACCAGGTTGTAGGTGAAAGAATCGTAGTTATCAATCATTAACAGCATAAATTTGTCCCGGCTCAGCGCTCTGCATGCGGATCGGCTTCAAGACCGGCTTCCGCCATGGCAACAGCGCGGAAAATCGCTCTTGCCTTGTTCATGGTTTCTTTCCATTCCAGTTCCGGAATCGAATCATAGACGATACCGGCACCAGCCTGGATATGCAGGGTATTATCCTTGATTACAGCAGTGCGGATTGCAATCGCCGTATCCATATTGCCGGACCAGGACAGGTAGCCGACCGCACCGGCATAGATACCACGTTTGACCGGCTCGAATTCATCAATAATTTCCATGGCCCGGACCTTGGGCGCACCACTGACGGTGCCGGCCGGGAAGGTGGCACGCAATGCGTCGAGGGCAGACATGCCATCAAGCACTTTACCGGTGACATTGGAAACAATGTGCATGACGTGTGAGTAGCGTTCGATCACCATTTTATCGGTGAGCTCAACAGTGCCGGTCTGACTGACGCGGCCGATATCATTACGACCCAGATCAATCAGCATCAGATGTTCGGCCAGCTCTTTCGGATCTGCCAGCAGCTCCTGTTCCAGAGCGATATCTTCCTCTTCGGTCTTGCCGCGGCGACGGGTGCCAGCGATCGGTCTGACCGTGACTTCCTGATCTTCCATCCGCACCAGAATTTCCGGTGAAGAACCGACCACATGGAAGTCTTTGAGGTTGAGGTAGTACATGTAGGGTGACGGGTTGAGCGTCCGCAGTGCACGGTACATATCCACCGGTTGTGCAGCAAAGGGGATGGACAGTCTCTGGGACAACACAACCTGCATGATGTCGCCATCATTGATGTACTGCTTGGCTTTTTCCACCGCATGTATAAAGCCATCGTGGGTAAAGCCGGAGACAAAGTCTTCTTCATTGACCCTGCGTCGTTCCCCCTGGCCCTGGAACTTGGGCGTGGTGTTTCTCAGAGTCTCAACCAGATTGTCCAGTCGTGCCTGACCCCGTTCATAGGCTTTGTCCTGCGACGGATCGGCATGAATTATCAGGTAGAGTCGGCCACTGAGATTATCAAACACCACCAGTTCATCTGACACCATCAGCATGATATCGGGGCAGCCAAGCGGGTCCGGTGCTGGTGAGTCACCCAGGCGGGTCTCAACATAGCGTACGGTGTCATAGCCGAAATAACCGACCAGGCCACCATTGAATTTAGGCAGGTGACCCACGTCAGGCACTTTGAAGCGCTGCTGGAATTGTTCTACCCAGCCGAGCGGATCGTCGCTTTTATCGGTTTCAATGATATCGCCGCGGTGCTCTACGCTGATATCAAAGCCGTGAATGCGAACAAGCGTCTCACAGGGCAGGCCGATAATCGAATAACGACCCCATTTTTCACCACCCTGAACGGATTCAAACAGATAAGAATAGGGGGCATCGGCCAGTTTGAGGTAGGTACTGAGCGGCGTATCAAGATCGGCCAGTACTTCCCGAGCCAGCGGGATGCGATTGTAGCCGTCAGCGGCCAGTTGTTCGAATTGTGCCTGTTTCATCGCTTCTTTCTAAAAATAAGCTTTCCAGCTCTGCAAAACTATCTATCACGGCGTCCGGTTCGGCGCTGCGGATATCGGCACCGTGGTTGTAGCCGTAGCTCATACAAACAATCCTGAATCCGGCAGCCCGGGCCGCGTTGACATCACTGATGGAGTCACCAATCATCAGCGCTTGGTCACTGCTGACGCCGAAAAACTCAGCGCCATATTGTAGCGGTGCCGGATGCGGTTTTTTCTGCGGCAGGCTATCACCGCTTATCACCACCTCAAAAAAATGCCGTATTCCCAGAAAATCGAGAAGCGGCAGGGTGAATGCTTCAGGTTTGTTGGTCACACAGCCCAGCTTTATCTGTTGTGACTCAAGCCACCTGAGGCCGAGCTCAACATCCGGGTAGAGATGACTGAGCCGGCAACTGTTGTCTTTATAAAGTGACATGAACAGTGGCGCCGCTTTATCGTATAGCGCTGGATCGGGTTCACCGTTCATGTCACCGGTGAGCGCACGTTTTATCAGTTTCTCAACGCCATTACCCACCCACAACCTGACGTCGTCTTCAGTGCAAGCCGGACAGTTGAGCGTTTCCAGCATACGCGCTGTGCACCAGGCCAGATCCGGCACGCTGTCGACCAGCGTGCCGTCCAGGTCAATGAGAGCGACCTTGGGTAAGGGCAGGGCCATTGAGTGATTAAACGTTGGCTTTAGCCAGTTCCTCACGCAGTGCCGCAATGACGGTTTCGTATTTGTTCGGATCGCTGTCTTTAGCAGCACCGAAAACAGCAGAACCGGCTACAAAAGTGCGGGCACCCGCTTCAGCGATTTCACGGATGTTGTCGACGTTGACGCCGCCATCGATTTCCAGATCGATGTCATAACCGCTTTCGTCAATCATCTTGCGCGCCTGACGCAGTTTATCCAGTGTATGTGGAATGAACTTCTGACCACCGAAACCGGGGTTGACTGACATCAGCAGGATGCGATCAACTTTATCCAGCACGTGCTCAGCCAGAGTCAGCGGGGTGGCCGGGTTGAATACCAGACCGGTCTTGCAGCCTTCGGCTTTAACCAGTTGCAGACTGCGGTCGATATGTTCAGAGGCTTCCGGGTGGAAGGTGATGAACGTCGCACCGGCTTTGGCAAAGTCGGGAATGATACGGTCAACCGGTTTGACCATCAGATGCACGTCAATTTCATGAGTGACACCATGTTTACGCAGTGCATCACAGACCAGCGGTCCGATGGTCAGGTTGGGCACATAGTGATTGTCCATCACGTCGAAGTGAACAATGTCGGCACCAGAGGCCAGTACGTTGTCGACTTCTTCACCCAGACGGGCAAAGTCGGCAGACAGAATAGACGGAGCAATTTTAAATTCAGCCATGTTGTTCTCTCTTAAAACTTTAGGTTTAGAAATGCTGTATAAACCCGATACTTTACCGTATCAGGTCTCTTTTTTCAGCTTTTGAAAAGATTCCGCAGTCATTATACTGAGCAATGCGTAAATAAAAGGTTGGGGCACAGTTTGCAAAACGTTCTAAAAAGCGGTCTTCTGGCGATGCTTATGCTCTCAAGCCATGCTTTGCTAGCCGCTGATGACAATGCCGAGACAACGCAATCCGATGCATCCATATTGCGTCAGTCAGGCGTTGTTAATGGTTATCTGACGCTAGCTGTGGGTGACAGCAACGTCGATGCAACGCTGATCCCGGACCGAACTGGAAAATCTTATGGCAAAGTACTGATTTTGCACGACAGTCATGCAGGTATAGACAGTCCGGGGGTCATTAACAGTTTGAGAGAAGGTCTGCCTGATGCAGGCTGGACTTCGATGACAGTGGCACTGGCATATCCTATAGAACCGCAAATTTATCTCTCGGCCAATGCCACGTCCACAGCAGAACCCACTATCGGAGCCAGTGAAGCTGCTGCCAGTTTGCCAGAAGAAACTGAGACAGCAGATGCGGTGGTTGAAGACGGCAGTATTACCTCAGCGCCAGATAACACCGCCCGGATTGGTGCTGCGCTGGCCTATCTCAACGCACAGCAACCGGGTACCACCGTGGTTGTGGCTCTAGGTGAAGCGGCTCAATTGACTGATGCGCTGGTCGGGCAGTTAGGCGAACAACGTGGCCTCATCTGGATTCGCCCTGAACTTGAGCTGAAGGAATCGCCGCTGATTACCCCCATTCTTGATATTGCGCCGACAATACCCGGCAGGAACAATCGAGAGGCTGATGCGAGACAGGTATTGATGCAGCAACAGCAGGTGAGCAGCTATTCACAACGACGCATCAGCGGAGCAGGCTATCGCTTTTATGGCTTTGAACCGCGAGTTCTCAGTTATGTGCGGGCCTGGCTGACAAAGCACTATGTGCCCGAGGAACAGCGCTGATGCGGATTTATGGCGACGGTACGCTGATTCATCAGGCCCAGACCGATGAAGGCGTTATCGAAGTGGTCGACAGTGGCGACAGCCGCTCGTTGCATTTTGGCACTTTCCCGCGACAGAGCAGCATGCGTATCAGTGACCCCGCGCATCTGGAGCTGAGCTATACCCAGGCGATGATGGGCTGTTTGTTGCTGAATCCTTCACCTCGACGGGTCTTAGTGATAGGTCTTGGTGGTGGTTCACTGGTCAAGTTTCTTTTGCATCACTTTCCACAATCTCAGATTGATGTCGTGGAATACCGCCGTGATGTGATTGAGGTGGCGGAACATTATTTCGGCGTTCCCTTGAACCACCCGCGACTCAATATCATGCAGGGCGATGGTTATTTGCACGTGAGTCAGCTGTTTTACGAAACTGACTTGAGTTACGACCTGTTACTGGTCGATGCCTATGATCATAATGGCATGGCCGCGAGTGTTGGTGTGCAGCCGTTTTTTGATGCCTGCGCGGGTATTATGAGCCCTGACGGGGTCATGAGTATTAATCTCTGGGGAAGTGACAGGGCGACATTCAACACCTCCATGCAACGCATCAATCAGAGCTTTGCTGGCCGCACCATGCTTTTGCCGGTCGAAAACAAAGGGAATGTGATCGCACTGGCTACCCAGTTCGAAGTGAATCACCGGGATTTAAAACTGCTGAGGGCAAAAGTCGATGAATGGGAAATACGCTATCGAATCAATTTGCCTAAGGCGCTGCAGAACCTGATCCGGCAGAACCGCAATTTCATCAGCCGACTGTTTGCCTGATGACCGAATCACTGTTTCTAAATCTGGGGTTACTGCTGGTCACCGGCCTGCTGCTGAGCCTGGTTGCAGCAAGATTCAACCTGCCCAGAATTGCTCTATACGCACTGGCTGGCCTGATTTGGTCGCAGGACTTGCTGGGTGGGGTGTTTGATCTGCAATTGGGAAACTGGTCAGTGGTGCTCACTGACACCGCACTGGCGCTGATTGCTTACCTGATTGGTGGTTCCGTGACAGCCACACAGCTTAAAAGACTGGGTAACACCATTGTGTTTTGTACTATCGGTGAAGTCTTGGGCGCCGCAACCCTGGTTTTTTCGGTGGTCTGTTTATTCCTGTCCGGGCAGTCCGGGGCAATGCTGGTTGCTGCATCGCTTGCAGTATTGGCAGCAAGCACGGCCCCGGCAGCCACCGTGGCGGTGATTCATGAGTATCGCAGCCGTGGGCCACTCACCACTTCATTGCTAGGCGTGGTCGCGCTTGATGATGCTGTCGGGATAATCCTGTTTTCCCTGTTACTGGCGATAACCACCGGCAGCAGTTTTACCGGTGCTATGTCGATGGCAGCGCTGGAAATAGGCGGTGCATTGATGCTGGGAATGGTGATGGGCTGGGCCTTAGCCTTTTTTGGTCACCGGGTTCGTAACCCGCACTTCTTTCTTCCCATGGTGCTGAGTGCCATTTTGCTGTCTCAGGGGCTGGCTGAAATCTGGCATTGCTCGGCACTGCTGACTGCAATGACACTGGGCTTCGTTGCAAGGGCCACATTTAAATCAGGTGGTGAGCGTTTGCTGGCCCCTGTCGAGTATCTCGAAGAACTGGTTTTTCTGGTGTTTTTTACCCTCGCGGGTGCACATTTCGATCTGGACGTGCTGCTAAGCGGAATTGAGCTTGTCATTATTTATGTGGTCACCAGGGTGCTGGGCAAAATGGCAGGCACCAATCTGGCGGCGCGGTTCATCGCTGCGCCCGAGTCAGTGCGAAAATATATCGGTCTTGGCGTCGTGCCGCAGGCAGGTATCGCCATCGGGCTGGCCTTGTCACTCGTGAATCACCCGGTGTTTGCTGACAGCGGTTTGTTAATCGTTAACGTCATTCTGGCCAGTACCCTGATTTACGAACTACTGGGCCCATTTGCAACACGCTATGCCTTACTAAAAGCCGGCGAGATAAGCGGAGATCAGCGCTATGAGTGAACAGATCATTGAGTCGAGTGTGGCTGACTGGTTACGTCAACATCCTGCCGAACTGGTCTCAGTCTCTGCCGAAACGGCACTCATCGATATCGTGAAAACGCTACTCGCACGCGACTCACGGGATGCTTATGTGATCGAAGATAACCAGGTCAAAGGGCATCTGAGCCTCAATAAGCTGCTTAATCACTTGTTCAGCCACGACCGGCCGGTGCATTCTCACCGACAACTGTTTGCCCGTGTCGCAGCAGCGACAGCCGGCGAACTGATGGATCCGCATTTTGCCTACTGCCGTGAAGATGAAAAAATTAACCAGATTCTTCACAGACAGTTGCAGTGTGATGTCTGTGATTTGATAGTATTGGCAGCGGATAATGCCCCGCTTGGGGTGATAAAACTGACTGAAGTGGTGCGGGAAAGTCTTCGATGAAAAAATTGTCAGCTTTTGCATTAATCATGCTGGCTTCGCTTGTATGGCAAATGCCGGCATGGGCTATGGGTGATTACGAATTGCTGATCAAGCGTTCAGAACAACGTTTGATTATCCAGAAAGACGGTAAAACTGTGCGCAGCTTCCATGTGGCGCTGGGCAGTGGTGGCAGAAGTGGAAAATTGCAGGAAGGTGATCGCAAAACACCGCTGGGTGAATATCACATCGTGCAGGTTCGCGACAGCGACCGCTTTCATCTGTTTATTCAACTCGATTACCCCAGTGTCCGTGATGCCATCAACGCGCTGAAAGCCGGCCGCATCAGCAAGGACGAATACCGCGATATTCTGGATGCGCATATTTTCGGTCAGTTACCGCCACAGAATACTTCACTGGGCGGTGCTATTGGCATTCACGGTATCGGGGAGGAAACCAAGGACAAGCTGGAAATCCATCAGCTGGCTAACTGGACTCAGGGCTGTATCGCACTTCGCAACAATGAAGTGGAACAACTCACCCGCTACATCGATAAAGGGACTACCGTCACTATTACCGACTAAACAGTCGTTAAAATCCTGCTTCAGGTATTTGAATTTGGTAGAATAATGCCACTTTCTGTTTGACCCTCCCGAGGACCTGATGCAAGCCGCCCCTGACCTGTTTTCCTATCGTAAATTCTGGGCTCACCGTTTTGGTATTGCGCCCGAATTACCGATGTCGCGCGAAGAAATGGACGCGCTGGGATGGGATTCCTGCGACATTATCATCGTTACCGGTGATGCTTATGTTGATCACCCCAGCTTCGGGATGGCCTTGATCGGGCGTCTGCTTGAGTCACATGGTTTTCGTGTCGGCATTATTTCCCAACCTGACTGGACCAGCGCCGAGGACTTCCAGAAGCTGGGCAAGCCCAACCTGTTTTATGGGGTCACCGGCGGCAATATGGACTCGATGGTCAACCGCTATACCTCCGACCGTAAGATCCGCAGTAATGATGCTTACACCGCCGGTGGTGAGGGCGGTAAACGTCCCGATCACAGTGTTGTGGTTTATAGTCAACGCTGTCGTGAAGCCTATAAAGGGGTGCCAGTCGTTATTGGCGGGATTGAAGCCAGCCTGAGACGTATCGCCCATTACGACTACTGGTCGGAAAAAGTGCGCCATAGCGTGCTGATGGATTCCAAAGCTGACCTGCTGGTTTACGGTAATGGTGAACGCCAGGTGGTGGAGATTGCACATCGTCTGGCCGCCGGGGAAGCGGTGAAAGATCTCACCGATATTCGCGGCACGGCCTATATGACCAAGCACGGCCGCAGAGACGGGTGGTGGGAAAAAGACTCCACTTCGGTCGATACCCCCGGCAAACTCAATCCGCCAATTGATCCTTATCAGATGCAGACTGAAGCCAGCTGCGCCGAAGAAAAAGCACGCACTGAACAGGAAAAAGCGGCAGAGCCTGCGGGCAATGTGATTAAGATCCACCGGGTCTCGCCGCGAAATGCCGATACAACCGTGATACGCCTGCCAGCTTACAATCAGGTTAAGGATGATCCGGTCACTTATGCCCATACCTCACGCATTCTGCATCTGGAAACCAACCCGGGTAATGCACTGGCGCTGGTGCAACAGCATGGTGAACGCGATGTCTGGCTTAATCCGCCACCGATTCCATTAACGACCAAGGAAATGGATGCGGTCTTTGATTTGCCCTACAGCCGCGTGCCGCATACCACCTACGGCAAAATGAATATTCCGGCTTACGAGATGATTCGTTTCTCGGTCAATATCATGCGTGGCTGTTTTGGTGGCTGTACCTTTTGTTCGATTACCGAGCATGAGGGCCGCATCATTCAGAGCCGTAGCGAAGACTCGATCATCAAGGAAGTGGAAGCGATACGTGACACAACGCCAGGCTTCACCGGTGTGATTTCTGATCTGGGTGGCCCCACCGCCAATATGTATCGTCTGGCTTGTAAAGATGAGGAAATTGAAGCCAGCTGCCGCCGACTGTCCTGCGTTTATCCCGGCGTCTGTAAAAACCTGAATACCGATCACACCCCGCTGATTAATCTCTACAAGCGTGCTCGCTCATTGCCAGGTATCAAGAAAGTCCTGATTGCTTCTGGCCTGCGTTATGACCTGGCAGTATTGTCTCCGGAATATGTTAAAGAACTGGTCACTCATCATGTCGGCGGCTATCTTAAAATCGCACCGGAGCACACCGAAGACGGGCCTTTGTCGCAAATGATGAAGCCAGGCATTGGTACCTACGACAAATTCAAACAGATGTTTGATAAATTTTCGAAGGAAGCGGGTAAAGAACAGTATCTCATTCCTTACTTCATTGCGGCGCACCCCGGCACCACTGATGAAGATATGATGAATCTGGCTCTCTGGCTGAAACGTAACGGCTTCCGTGCTGATCAGGTACAGGCCTATCTGCCGTCACCGATGTCTGCAGCGGCAGCCATGTATCATTCGGGCAAAGATACTCTGCACAAGGTGCGACGTAAGGGCGGTGATATCACTGTACCTAAGGGCCTGAAAGTCCGTCGGCTGCATAAAGCCTTTTTGCGCTATCACGATCCGGAAAACTGGCCGATGCTGCGTGACGCACTGAAGAAAATGGGCCGGGCAGATTTAATTGGTAATGGTAAGAAACATCTGATTCCCACCTGGCAACCAGCCGGTACCGGTGGTCGCGGTGAAGGGGCTCGTGTCAGCCGTAAAGCTAAAAATCCGCAGGCCAAAACACGACCATTCAAAACCCAGCATACCCGGCCGGGGAAAACCAAGGTGAAAGCGTCCCGTCGCCGCCGGTAGGCACAGCAAATAAAAATTTTTCTTATTTGCGAAACATTGACGTTTGTGGACGGTCAATGATGTCAGTTGACATATTTTCCAGGGGTAGGGATGCCGGGCAAAAAGACAAATCGGCGCTTTGATCTATTCTCAGTCATGCTTCACTGGAGCATCGCCATATTCACCGTTGCACTGTTCGCTTCTGGCATATGGATGGTTGATCTGGGTTATTACGATGACTGGTATTATCAGGCACCCTGGTGGCATAAAGGCATCGGTGTCATCACGGCAG
>CAYMEE010000024.1:30913-33886 GCA_964389455.1 uncultured Methylophaga sp.
GACTGGTATTATCAGGCACCCTGGTGGCATAAAGGCATCGGTGTCATCACGGCAGGTCTGGTTATAATTCGATGGATTTGGCAAAGCTTCCGGCAGACTCCGGCCGAGATACCGACTATCCGGCATGGGCAGCGTTTGATGGCCAAAACCGTTCATTTACTGATGAACCTTGCCATCATTCTGTTATTTGTTACCGGCTATCTTATTGTCACTGCCAAAGGCGATCCGCTTGGCGTTTTTGACTGGTTCTCAATTCCTTCCTTAATCAAAGATGACACTGGCTGGGCCGAGTGGACTGGGCGCCTTCACCTCTGGCTTGGCTGGTTCATTATCGCGCTGGCGTCACTGCACGCTCTGGCAGCGCTGAAACATCACTTTATTGATAAAGACGCAACTTTGAAGCGTATGTTCGCTATCCCATCAGGAGATGATTCATGAAAAAAACCTTACTTGCCATGTCTTTTCTGGGCTTGTCAGCTGCGTTGCCTGCGCAGGCTGCTGAGTATGTGATTGATACAGAAAAAGCCCATGCCTTTATTGACTTTCGCATTCAACATCTCGGTTTCAGCTGGATGAGTGGCCGTTTTAATGACTTCTCCGGCACCTTTAACTACGATGCAGCGCAACCAGAAGCCTCAGACATTGATGTGGTGATCGATGTCGCCAGTGTCGATACTAATTTTGCCGAACGTGATAAGCATTTACGCGAGAAATTTCTGCATACAGACAAATACCCGGAAGCGCGCTTCACATCCAAGTCATTCGAATTGCAGGACGATGGCAGTCTAGTGATGGTGGGGGACTTCACCTTGCATGGTGTTACCAATGAACTGGAAATTCCGGTTGAAAAAGTGGGTGAGGGGGATGACCCTTGGGGGGGATACCGCGCCGGCTTTGTCGGTGAAACCAAGTTCACCATCGCCGACTACGGTATCGATGTCACTAAATTGGGCCCTTCAGCGCAGGAAGTGTATCTGACCCTGTCGATTGAGGGCATTCGCCAATAATTAAACCTGTTTGGCCAGCTCATAGAGACGGTCAAACTCATCCGGCAGGCTGTTTACTGGTAACGATTTCCCAGCGCGTCGGTACCAGTAGGCAGCATTGCCTTTGTCACCTTCCACGCGGTGCAAATAGCCGTGCACCATACACGCCAGACTATCTTCGTAAATCTGTATCGTGCGATGTGCGCTATCCCAGTCGCCTTGCGCCGCCAGTTCCAAAGATTGCAAATGTTGTGTTGCCATAGTCATCTCCTCCCAGAAATGTTCTGACCCCACTATGCTATAACAGATTGAATTAAATAGAAAATACCAGCGCTTTAATCACGCTTCCCAGGCGTTAAATCAAGGCTGTCCAGCCAGTAACAGTAGGCCGCCAACCACGGCAAACGGGGAGGTGACCACCACAAATAACAGGCGAGCTAACTCCTTCAAAACATAGATAGCATCAATAATCAGCATTAACATAGTCTGTCCTCGCTCCATCGAATCAGACGCTTTGCATTATAATGCGCGCTTGTGACAGCCAAATGACGACAAACTTTTTCGTATTATGAAAATTCTAGCCTTAGATACCTGCACCGAGATGTGCTCCGTCGCCTTGTTAAATCAAGATCAGTTATTCGAGCAGAAGATGATGACTCAGCGAGGTCATGCAGAGCGTGTATTGGGCATGCTTGATGATCTGCTGCAACAAGCAGAAGTGACGCTGAAAGATGTCGATGTACTCGCTTTTGGTCGTGGGCCGGGCTCATTTACTGGTGTTCGTGTTGGTGTCGGCGTGGCACAGGGCATTGCTTTTGCACGTGATCTGCCTGTGATACCTGTGTCGACCCTGGCGGCGGTAGCCCAGAGAGCCATCGATGACTTTGGCGCTAAACATATCGCTGTAGCCCTCGATGCGCGCATGGGCGAAATTTACGCCGCACATTATCGCGAGCAAAACGGTCTGGCAGTGCTGTGTGATGATGAACAGGTTTGTCCGCCTGAAGCTTTTCACCCGCTGGATACAAATAAATGGTTTGCCGCGGGTACGGGTTGGCAGGAACATGGCGAAGTCTTGAAGACTAATTTTGCAGCGCATCTGTCAGGCGAGGATCAGACTCTGCTGCCAACAGCAGCGGCCATGACAAAGCTTGCCAGCAAATTAGCGGAACAGGGCCAGACCATTTCTGCAGAGCAGGCGGTGCCGGTTTACCTGCGGGACAATGTCGCCAAGAAAAAAGGCGAGCAGTAATGGCCAGGGAAAAAGACAACATCTATGCCGCACCACTGGAGCAGATGGTCGATTTTCGCTTTGATGAGCGGGTGGTCAGCGTCTTCCCGGATATGATCCAGCGCTCGGTGCCTGGCTATGCGACGCTTATCAGCAATATCGGCATCATGGCGGCCCGTTACGTGCAGGCTAACAGTCATTGCTATGATCTCGGTTGTTCGCTGGGGGCGGTCAGCCTGTCCTTGCGTCATGCCATTCAACAGCCGGATTGCAAGATTATTGCAGTCGATAATTCAGAAGCGATGATCAGCAAGGCGCGAGATGTACTGGCAGAAGATAAAACCTCGGTGCCGCTAGAACTGCGCTGTACTGATATCAATGAGGTGCATATTGAAAAAGCCTCTGTGGTTGTGATGAATTTCACCCTGCAGTTTATTGCACCTGAACTAAGGCAGGCTCTGATACAGAAAATCTACGATGGCATGCTGCCTGGCGGGGTTTTAATCCTGTCAGAAAAACTGGCCTTTGAAGCTCCTGAAACCAACCAGTTTCATATTGACTCTCATCACGACTTCAAACGGGCCAATGGGTACAGCGATCTGGAAATCAGCCAGAAACGCAGCGCGCTGGAGAAAGTCCTGATTCCTGAGACTTTAAGTCAGCACCAGTCCCGCCTTGAGCAAGCTGGTTTCAGCTTTGTTGAAAAGTGGTATCAGTGCTTTAACTTTGTATCGATGGTGGCAGTGAAATGACCGA
>CAYMEE010000025.1:0-33331 GCA_964389455.1 uncultured Methylophaga sp.
TGATTTCAAAAAAGCCTTTGCCGGTCTTACGACCGAAATACCAGAAGGCAATCAATACTCCAATAAGACCACCATGGAAGGACATCCCCCCCTGCCAGATCTTCAGTAGGTTAATCGGATTTTCGAGGTTGGCTGCCAGATCATAAAAAAGCGCATAGCCTAGACGGCCCCCCAGAATCACGCCCAGCGCGCCGTAAAACAGCAGGTCTTCCAACTGGCCATGCTGCCAGTCGTGACGCGCTGCCCGGTAACGTCCCAGTAGCCAGACAAAAGCAAAACCCAGCAGGTACATCAGCCCGTACCAATGGATGGCCAGGGGGCCAAGACTGATTGCCACCGGATCGATTTCTGGGTAAGTCATTGCAATGCCTCTGAGTAAATGAGCGGCTATCTTAGCAACATTAACAAGGCAAATCTAAGACAGCGAGGATGGATTTCGCACCAGTTTGGAACGACCCCAATATAGCCTGCACCAAAATGATCCTGTAAGCTGAACCAGAATAAAGCAAATGTGGAATAGTTCACTGTTTTTTCAATGGCTTACAAACTTGGCATGCTATCTGCTCAACCTGTTGCAGTCTGAATACACAGTGTTGCAAAAATTCAACGCCGGGGTTCAAACGACTACACAATAAAATGTTAAACCGAGGAGTTAAACCATGAAACTGAGTAAGATTTCAGCACTTTGCTTTGCAGCGACAACCCTGTTCGCAGCTTCTTCAGCAATGGCTTGGGAAAGCGAAGATGGCGCACATTCAACCAGTGCCAGTGTTGCCCTTTCTTCTGAATATATCTGGCGTGGTATTTCACAAACTGACGGTGATGTAGCTATCTCCGGCAGCTTTGACTACGCTCACAGCAGCGGTTTTTATGCCGGTACCTGGGCATCAAGCTATGACTTTGATGATGATGCCAGTTCTGAGGTAGATATCTATGCCGGTTTCTCTGGCGAGTTTGGTGATAGTGGTATTGGCTATGACGTTGGTGTTCTTCGCTACATTTTCCCAGGCGAAGATTATAACTGGAACGAAGTATACGGCTCTCTGAGCTACAGCATCTTCACTCTGGGCGTCGCATATTCTGGTGATACCCTGGGCACAGACGAAGACGGCTATTACTACAGCTTGGATGCAGGCTATGATTTGCCTATGGGCTTTTCTATCTACGGCGGTGCCGGTTACTACGATGCAGATGAAGAAACATTTGCAGAAGGTATCGATGATTACTCTCACTACTGGGTAGGCGTTTCAAAAGAACTGGCTGGCTTCACTTTTGATGTGTCATACCAAGATACCGAAAGTGATGCAGAAGACATTTACGGTGATCGTGCAGAAGAAACCTTCCTGTTCTCAGTCTCTAAATCATTTTAAATCTTCTCTCAGCTACCCCCTCGATGGTGAGGGGGTAGGTTTTCTACAGAAGGAAAGTACTTATGAAACAAGTAGTAGCAATTATCAAGCCCTTCAAGCTTGATGATGTCCGTGAGTCTCTCTCCGAGATCGGCGTGCAAGGCTTGACCGTTTCAGAGGTAAAAGGTTTTGGACGTCAGAAAGGCCACACTGAGCTGTATCGTGGTGCCGAGTATGTCGTTGATTTCCTGCCAAAACTGAAACTGGAAATTGCCGTCGATGACGACATCGTCGAACAAGTGATCGAAGCCATCATCAAAGGTGCCAATACCGGCAAGATTGGTGACGGCAAGATCTTCGTTTACCCATTAGAGCAAGTGGTTCGGATTCGCACAGGCGAAACCGGTCCTGATGCCCTGTAAGCTTGAGGAGTAGATAATATGGAAAACGAAATCTTCCAACTCCAATATGCATTGGACACCTTCTACTTCCTGATTAGTGGTGCCTTTGTCATGTGGATGGCCGCCGGCTTCGCGATGCTGGAAGCGGGTCTGGTCCGTTCGAAAAACACGACTGAAATCTTAACCAAGAACGTGATGCTGTTTGCGATTGCGTGTACTGCTTATCTCGTTGTTGGTTATGACATCATGTATGGCGGCGGTATCTTCCTTGATGGCATTGTCGGTGACGGCGTCACCGGTGCTGAGGAACCTGCGACTTATGCGCCTTCAGCTGACTTCTTCTTCCAGGTCGTTTTCGTGGCAACAGCCATGTCTATCGTATCCGGTGCGGTCGCTGAGCGTATGAAACTGTGGGCTTTTGCTGCCTTCGCTGTGGTGATGACTGCCTTTATCTATCCAATGGAAGGCGCCTGGACCTGGGGCGGTGCTGAAGTATTCGGCATGTACAGCCTGGGTGACTTGGGCTTCTCTGACTTTGCCGGTTCAGGTATCGTTCACATGGCGGGTGCTGCTGCAGCCCTGGCTGGTGTGATTCTGTTGGGTGCCCGTAAAGGTAAATACGGTCCTAACGGTGAAATTCACCCGATCCCTGGTGCAAACCTGCCTATGGCTACTCTGGGTACCTTTATCCTGTGGCTGGGTTGGTTCGGCTTCAACGGTGGTTCGGTTCTGGCGACAGCCTCTGTCGAAAGTGCCAATGCCGTTGCCGTGGTCTTCATGAACACCAATGCTGCTGCGGCAGGTGGTGTGATTGCTGCTCTGATCGTGGCTAAACTGATGTTTGGCAAAGCTGACCTCACCATGATTCTGAATGGTGCGCTGGCTGGTCTGGTGGCTATCACTGCCGGTCCTGACACGCCGACTCCGCTGATGGCCACCATCATCGGTGCTATCGGTGGTGTTATCGTGGTCTTCTCTATCGTCCTGCTGGATAAAATCAAAATTGATGATCCGGTCGGTGCGATCTCAGTCCACGGTACTGTCGGTCTGTGGGGTCTGCTGGCTGTACCTCTGACCAATGATGGTGTCAGCTTCTCCGGTCAGCTGATCGGTGCAGCAACCATCTTTGTCTGGGTGTTTGTTGCCAGCTTCATCGTCTGGTCTATCCTCAAAGTGGTCATGGGTATCCGTGTCACTGAGGAAGAAGAGTATGAAGGTGTTGACTATGTTGAATGCGGTATGGAAGCGTACCCTGAATTCACCAACACCGGTAAGTAACTAAGTTACATACTCCGAAGAAGGGGGACAGGTTTCGACCTGTCCCTCTTTTTTTATGCCTGATGATTTTACTCTGCGTGATAAGGGGTGCTGAGACGGTGAACTGATTCCACCAGTCGCGCCATATTATCGGGGTTCACAGTGGGGTGTATGCCATGACCCAGATTGAATACATGGCCGGTATTGCCTTTGCCATAGGACGCCAGAATGGTGGCGACTTCCTGCTCGACCCGGTCAGGCGATGCATACAACACGCAAGGGTCCATATTGCCCTGCAAGGTGACTTTATCACCCACCCGACGACGTGCTTCACCGATATCCGTGGTCCAGTCCAGACCGACACCATTCACACCGGTCTCAGCCATCCATTCCAGCCACTGTCCGCCACCTTTGGTGAACATCGTAACCGGGACTTCTCGGCCTTCTGACTCGCGCTGCAGCCCAGCCACAATCTTATGCATGTAATGTAGGGAGAACTCACGATAGACGGCCGGGCTCAATGTCCCGCCCCAGGTATCGAACAGCATAATCGCCTGGGCACCGGCATTGATCTGCGCATTCAGATAGGCAATGACCGAATCAGCCAAGACATCCAGTAGCGCATGCATCTGCGCCGGCGCATCAAACAGCATGCCTTTGACCTTGGCAAAATCCTTACTGCCACCGCCTTCAACCATATAACAGGCCAATGTCCAGGGACTGCCGCTGAAGCCAATCAGGGGTACCTTGCCATCAATTTCGCGCCGGGTCAGGCGAATCGCATCCATGACATAACCCAGACTGTCTTCCATATCGGGCACCGTCAGGTTTTTAATGTCGGCCGCGGACTGAATCGTTCTGGAAAACTTAGGGCCTTCGCCGGCAACAAAGTGCAGGCCCAGGCCCATCGCATCGGGTATGGTCAGTATATCTGAGAAGATAATGGCGGCATCCAGATCAAAACGACGGAGTGGCTGCAGGGTGACTTCACAGGCCATTTCCGGCGTGCTGCAGAGGGTCATGAAGTCACCGGCTTTTTGTCTGACTTCACGGTATTCCGGCAGATAGCGACCAGCCTGGCGCATGACCCAGACCGGTGTCCGGTCCACAGGTTGTTTCAGCAGGGCTCGCAGATATCGATCGTTTTTCAGTTCCGCCACGTTTTATTCCCGGTGTTATTAAGGCTACAGATACAAAAAAGGCTTGATCATACAGGATTCAACATCCCGTTATGAACAAGCCTTTAGTAGCCTGCCTAAAGCTTAAGTTCAGACGTCGAGGTAATCGAGAATTCCCTCAGCTGCCTGACGGCCTTCCCAGACTGCAGTGACGACCAGATCCGAACCACGAACCATATCGCCGCCGGCGAAGATTTTCGGGTTGCTTGTCTGGTAAGCATGACCACCATCTGCTGGCGCGACCACGCGACCACCGTCATCAATGCTGACATTGAATTTTTCGAACCACGGTGCCGGACTCGGACGGAAACCAAAAGCAATCACCACGGCATCAGCCGGGATCACTTCTTCACTGCCAGGCACTGGCTCAGGGCGGCGACGGCCACGCTCATCCGGTTCACCCAGTGCGGTAGTCACGACTTTAACGCCGGTAACTTTGCCGTTTTCACCGATGATTTCCACCGGCTGACGGTTCCACAGGAACTGAACGCCTTCTTCACGGGCATTGTTTACTTCGCGGCGTGAACCGGGCATGTTTTCCTCGTCACGACGATAGGCACAGGTCACACTGGTTGCGCCCTGACGAATCGCGGTACGGTTACAGTCCATCGCGGTATCACCACCGCCCAGTACCACGACATTTTTACCTTCAAGGCTGACGTAGTTGTCTGATGGCAGATCCAGCAGGAATTTATTGTTGGCAACAAGATAAGGCAGTGCTTCATAAACACCATCCATATCTTCGCCCGGGAAACCACCCTTCATGTAGGTGTAGGTACCCATGCCCAGGAAGACCGCATCGTACTCATCGATCAGTGTCTGGAATTCAACATCTTTGCCGACTTCCGTGTTGAGACGGAATTCAACGCCCATGCCTTCCAGCACTTCACGGCGGCGTTTAACAACGGCTTTTTCCAGTTTGAATTCCGGAATACCGAAAGTCAGCAGACCGCCAATTTCTGGATAACGATCATAAACCACCGGTGTCACACCATTACGCACCAGCACGTCGGCCGCGCCGAGACCGGCTGGGCCGGCACCGATAACCGCAACACGTTTACCGGTAGATACGACGTTGGACAGATCCGGACGCCAGCCTTTTTCCAGCGCGGTATCGGTGATGTATTTTTCCACCGAACCGATAGTCACGGCACCGAAGCCATCATTCAGGGTACAGGCGCCTTCACACAGGCGATCCTGTGGGCAGACACGGCCGCAGATTTCAGGCAGCGTGTTGGTCGCATGCGACAGCTCCGCCGCTTCCTCCAGGTTGCCCTCACTGACCAGTTTCAGCCAGTTTGGAATGTAGTTGTGAACCGGACATTTCCACTCACAGTAAGGGTTACCACACTCCAGACAGCGATCAGACTGTTCGGCTGAAGACTGATCATCAAAATCGCCGTAGATTTCACCGAATTCCTGAACGCGAACTTTAGCGTCGAGTTTTTTCGGGTCAACACGACCTACATCTAAAAATTGAAACGTATTTTTTGCCATGATTTCTTATCTACGCTGAGTCCTTATGCTGCTTTGGTTGCGAGTTTCAGCAGACCATCCATCGCAGCGGCTTTCGGTTTGACCATCCAGAATTCTTTCAGGCGTTGTTCAAACGCATCCAGAATCTGATGTCCCCAGACACTGCCGGTTTCGCGGACATGATCTTCAATCATACCTTTGAGGAACAATGCCAGCTCGGACATCTCAGCTGTATCAATTCTCACCAGTTCAACCAGTTCATCGTTATAGCGCTCAGCAAAGCTGTTATCGCTATCCAGAACAAAGGCCAAACCACCTGTCATGCCGGCACCGAAGTTAAGGCCGGTTTCACCCAGCACGGTGACCACACCGCCGGTCATGTATTCACAACCGTGGTCGCCGATACCTTCAACAACCGCTGAGGCACCGGAGTTACGTACCGCAAAGCGCTCACCGGCGCGGCCGGCAGCGAACAGCGCACCACCGGTGGCACCATACAGACAGGTGTTACCGATAATGCTGGCTTCGTGGCTTTCGTATTCACTTTCCGGTGACGGGTAAATCACCAGTTTGCCGTCCGCCATGCTCTTACCGACATAGTCGTTGGCATCACCTTCCAGGTACATTTCCAGACCACCGGCATTGAACACACCAAAGCTTTGTCCGGCTGAGCCTGTCAGGCGCAGACGGATCGGCTTGTCGGCCATGCCGTAGTTGCCGTGAACTCTGGCGATTTCGCCGGACAGGCGGGCACCGATAGAACGGTTCACGTTACGGACCACGTAGCTGAACTCACCGCCGGTTTTATTCACGATGGTGTCTTTGATATCCGCTACCATCTGCTCGGCCAGCTCACCTTTATCGTACGGCTCATTCTTAGGCTCGAGGCAGAACTTGGGTTTATCAGCCGGAACACCAGCATCTGACAACAGCGGCGACAGATCCAGTTTCTGCTGCTTGCTGGTTTCACCCGGCAGCAGTTCTAACAGGTCAGTACGACCAATCAGGTCCTGCAGACTGGATACGCCCAGTGCGGCGAGCCATTCCTGCGTTTCGCGGGCCACGAACTGGAAGTAGTTCATAACCATTTGCGGCAGCCCGATAAAGTGCTGCGTACGCAGTTTTTCGTTCTGAGTCGCGACACCGGTTGCACAGTTGTTCAGGTGACAGATGCGCAGGTACTTACAACCCAGTGCCACCATCGGCCCGGTACCAAAACCAAAGCTTTCTGCCCCCAGAATCGCGGCTTTAACCACGTCCAGACCGGTTTTCAGACCGCCATCTGTCTGTAGACGCACTTTGTCACGCAGGTCATTGGCACGCAGGGTCTGGTGCGCTTCTGAAAGACCCAGTTCCCATGGACCACCGGCATATTTCACCGAGGTCAGCGGGCTGGCGCCGGTACCACCGTCGTAACCTGAGATGGTAATCAGATCGGCATAGGCCTTGGCCACACCGGCCGCGACCGTACCGACACCGGCCTGTGAGACCAGCTTGACGGAGACCAGCGCCTGCGGATTGACCTGTTTCAGGTCGAAAATCAGCTGCGCCAGATCTTCAATCGAATAGATATCGTGATGCGGTGGCGGTGAAATCAGAGTCACGCCCGGCACTGAGTGACGCAGGCTGGCAATCATCTGATTGACTTTCTTGCCCGGCAACTGACCACCCTCGCCCGGTTTTGCACCCTGAGCGATCTTGATCTGCAACACTTCGGCGTTGACCAGGTAATGCGGGGTCACACCGAAACGACCGGAAGCGATCTGTTTGATTTTAGAGACGCGCTCGTTACCGAAACGATCCGGATCTTCACCACCTTCACCCGAGTTGGAACGACCACCCAGTCGGTTCATCGCAATCGCCAGTGCTTCGTGCGCTTCCGGCGACAGGGCGCCCAGTGACATACCGGCACTGTCGAAACGCTGCAGAATGGCACTGACATCTTCCACCTGCTCCATGGCGAGTGGCTGATCTGCCAGTTTGACCTTCATCAGATCACGCAGCACCATCGGATCACGTTCGTTGACCAGTGAGGCATACGCTTTGTAATCGTCGTAGCTGCCGCCCTGCACCGCTTTTTGCAGTGTCGCAATCACATCGGGGTTGTAGGCGTGATATTCACCACCGTGGATGAATTTCAGCAAACCACCCTGACCGCGTTTCTTACGCTGGTTCCAGGCCAGTTTCGCCAGTTTTTCATCATCCGCCTGCAGCTCGGCAAAGCCCGTACCGCTGATTCGGCTGGTGGTCGAAGTAAAGCACTTGTTGACTACATCATCATGCAGACCGACGATCTCAAACAGCTGTGCACCCCGGTAGCTGGCAATGGTCGAGATACCCATTTTTGAGGTGATCTTGAACAGACCTTTATTGATACCCTTACGGTAACGACGACACAGCTCGGCACGCTCCAGCTCTTTGATTTCACCGCTGTGAATCATGTCGTTGAGGCAGGCGTAAGCGAGATATGGGTAAATACCGGTGGCACCGTAACCCAGCAGCACACCAAAGTGATGCGAATCACGCGCAGTGGCAGTCTCAACAATCAGGTTGGCATCACAGCGCAGTCCGGCCTTGATCAGCCGGTGGTGCACAGCACCGGTCGCCAGCAGGGCATGAATCGGCAGTTTATCTTTCTCGATATCACGATCAGACAGCACGATAACAACGGTGCCAGCGGCAACCGCTTTTTCGGCTTCATCACACAAGCCATCAACAGCCGCTTCCAGGCCGATAGCCGGATCGTAGTTCAATGACAGGGTGACTGACTCGTATTCCTCGTTGTGTTCGCCCATCGCCAGCAGTTGACGGAACTGGCTTTCTGACAGCACCGGTGAATCAACCACGACACGCTGGGCATGATCTTCACCTTCCTCGAACATGTTACGTTCTTCACCGAAACAGGTTTCCAGCGACATGACAATGTTTTCACGCAGCGGGTCGATCGGCGGGTTGGTCACCTGCGCAAACTGCTGACGGAAATAGTCATACAGTGAACGAATCTGGCTCGACATCACCGGGAACGGCGTATCGTCACCCATGGAACCGACCGCTTCCTGTCCGGCTTCACCCAGAACACGAATCACCTGATCCCGCTCTTCAAAGGTGATGTTGAACAGTTTCTCGTAAGTGTCGTATTCATCGCCTTCGATGGTGGGACCGGATTCATCATCTTCAGCGACTTTCAGGCGCTGCAGATTATTGTCCAGCCACTCACGATAAGGCTGCGCGGACTTCAGTTTATTATCGATATCTTCCGGCATCAGCAATTCGCCGGTGTGGGTATCCACAGCCAGCATTTGCCCCGGCTTCAGACGACCTTTGGCCACCACATCCTGCGGCTGGTAGTTCCAGACACCGACTTCAGAAGCCAGTGTGATATGACGATCTTTGGTGATGATGTAGCGCGCAGGACGCAGACCGTTACGGTCCAGGGTGCAGGCGGCATAACGACCATCGGTCATGACCACGCCGGCAGGACCATCCCATGGCTCCATATGCATGGAGTTGTAATCATAAAAAGCACGCAGGTCTTCATCGATAGTGGGATCATTTTGCCAGGCTGGCGGAATCACCAGACGCATGGCACGGAACAGGCTGACACCGCCGGCAAGCAGCGCTTCCAGCATATTGTCCATGCTGGAGGAATCCGAACCTGTGGTACCGACCAGCGGGCGGATTTCTTCCATATCCTCAATCAACGGAGTAGCAAATTTGGCACCACGTGCCAGCGCCCAGTTGCGGTTACCCTGCACGGTGTTAATTTCACCATTGTGAGCCAGCATGCGGAATGGCTGAGCCAGACGCCACTGCGGCATGGTGTTGGTTGAGAAACGCTGATGGAAGATAACAATCGAGGTTTCCATGCGCTTATCATTCAAATCTTTGTAGAAGACCGGCAGATAAGAAGGCATGACCAGGCCTTTGTACGACACCACGTGTGAAGACAGGCTGGAGATATAGAAATCTTCATCACCAGTAATGGCTTTCTCTGCCAGACGACGCGCGATGTACAGCTGGCGCTCGAAGTCGGCTTCGCTCATGCCCTCAGGGGCATTGACGAAAACCTGACGCATGGCCGGCAGTGATTCCAGTGCCTGTTGACCACAGGCAGATTCCGGGTCGACCGGCACATCACGCCAGCCGAGTACTTCCAGACCTTTGAAAGCCAGTTTCTCGTCAAGCGTGTTCTGGGCAAACTGGGCTTTGGATTCATCATGGGACAGGAACACCATACCCACGGCATACAAAGAAGCCAGTTTATAGCCCTTTTCATGGGCAATTGCCTGAAAGAAGCTGTCTGGTTTTTTCAGCAACAGACCACAACCATCACCGGTTTTGCCGTCAGCGCCAATCGCGCCACGGTGGGTCAGATTACCCAGAGCTTCAATCGCTGTTTCCACCAGCCAGTGGCTGGCCTTGTCATCCATTTGGGCGATTAAGCCGAAACCACAGTTGTCCTTTTCAAATTGCGGTCTGTAGAGACCTTGATTCATTTCTGTTGGCTGACTCACGTCACATACCTTCTCTTAGTTTAGCGCCGTCACTGCTCCCCCGGCGGAAGTCCGTCGGTGTTGGATTCGACGACGAGGGGCGTTGACCAATTACGGCAGAAAGGATCGACTATTATAGCGATCGATGCCGTTCCGTTCAATTGTTCCATCCACTGATGAGACAGATTTTACTGCGCTAAATTTTCCTATTTTCAATAAAATAGCTAAAATGCACTGTTTTTCTATTTGTGTAACGGAACAATTATGGAAAAACCACTTGTGGGTGTGGTGATGGGCAGCAACAGTGACTGGCCCGTCATGGAAAAAGCGGTCGAGCAACTGGAGGCCTTTGGCATAGCCTACGAGGCTAAAGTCGTCTCGGCACACCGGACTCCGGATTTGCTGACCGACTATGCGGCCACTGCGAAACAGCGCGGCCTGGCCTGCATCATTGCCGGCGCTGGCGGTGCAGCCCACCTGCCGGGTATGCTGGCAGCCGGGACCACGGTACCCGTGCTGGGCGTGCCGGTCCCTTCCAAATATCTCAAAGGTCAGGACTCTTTGCTGTCGATTGTTCAGATGCCCAAAGGCATTCCGGTGGCGACTTTCGCCATTGGCGAAGCCGGTGCGGCCAATGCAGCCCTGTTTGCTATTGCTCAGCTTGCTGTCACAGACCCGGCACTCAGTGAAAAACTGGAACAGTTCCGTCAAGCTCAACACCAGCAAGTGCTGGATATGAAGCTTCCCCCACAATAAAACCGAATTCGCCGGGTGCGGGACTTTCAGCATTCCCCCGGCTGTCCAGATAAAAACGCCGGCCCTGACCGGCAGCGATTGCAAGAGGTTGATTATGAATTCTCAGATTTTACCCGGTGCAACATTAGGCATGCTTGGCGGCGGCCAGCTGGGCCGCATGTTTACCACAGCCGCCCAGACCATGGGCTACAAGGTAGTGGTACTGGATCCAGACACCCAGAGCCCGGCCGGTATCATTGCAGACAAACACATCTGCGCAGCTTACGATGATGAAGCCGCGCTTAAAGAAATGGCCGATCTATGCGCCGCTGTCACTACCGAATTTGAAAATATTCCGGCCCAGACGCTGGCCTTTCTGGAACAGCACACTTCGGTGCGCCCTTCTTCAAAAGCCCTGGCTCAGACCCAGAACCGCAATGTTGAAAAGCAGTTTATTGCATCACTGGGCATTGCCACCGCACCGTTTTTACCGATCCTGCGCCGTGATGACATCGCAGCCGCAGAGGAAAAAATTCAGTTCCCGGCGATTCTGAAAGTTGCCACCTTTGGTTATGACGGCAAAGGTCAGATTCCCTGTGATAATCTCGATGATGTCTACAAAGGCTTTGAATCACTGCAACAAAAAGAGTGTGTACTGGAGCAGCGCATTCAGCTGGAACGCGAAATTTCTGTCGTGCTTGCTCGTAGCGAGACCGGTAGTATTACCACTTTTCCGGTCGCTGAAAATGTCCACGTTAATGGCATTCTGCATTCCACCATGGTGCCGGCCAGCGTATCTGCCGAGCAGGCGCAGTCGGCAATTCAGAAAGCCAACGAGATTGCCCGCGGTCTCGGATACATCGGCACCATGGCGGTCGAATTCTTCGTCTCAACCGATGGCGAAATAATTGCCAATGAGATCGCGCCGCGCCCCCACAATTCCGGGCACTACACATTGGACGCCTGCCATACCTCACAGTTTGAGCAGCAGGTCAGAATGCTCTGCGGTCTGCCGTCCGGTGACTGCGACCTGGTGAGTCCGGTTGTGATGATCAACATCCTCGGTGATGTCTGGGGTAATTCTGAGCCGAACTGGAATAGCCTGCTGGCTGAACCCAACGTCAAACTGCATCTCTATGGTAAACAGGAAGCCCGTGTTGGTCGCAAGATGGGTCACTTCAATGTGCTGGGCAGTGATACCGACACCGCTCTGGAACAGGCCCAGCGGGTATTCGATGCCTTGCAGGGTGAATGAGCTGACTGATGAGCAATAAAGTCAGCATTGTTTACTGCACTCAGTGCCGTTGGTTATTGCGTGCCGGCTGGATGGCGCAGGAGCTGTTGTCGACATTTGATGAAGAGCTTGATGAGCTCAGCCTCAAACCTGGCACCGGCGGCATTTTTGAAGTTTATGCCAACGACAAGCTGGTCTGGTCACGTAAACAGGAAGGTCGCTTCCCCGAAATTACCGAGCTTAAGCAACGGGTACGGGATCAGATTGCACCGGAACGGGATTTAGGTCATATCGACCGTAAGAAGTCTTAAAAACAATCAAAAAAGCCGGGAACGACAATTGCTCCCGGCTTTTTATTCATTCCACTTTTTCGCTGAAATCACAGTCTTTCTGCGGACAGACTTTTTCCGTGCCCCGGCTCTTGGTGGTTTTGATGGTCAGAATTGGCCAGCTACATTTCGGGCAGGGTTCTTTCAGCGGTTCATTCCATAGCGCGTAGTCACAACTTGGGTATTCCGAGCAGGAATAAAACACCTTACCGCGGCGGGATTTACGGGTCAGGATTTCTCCTTTCTCACACTGCGGACACTGGACACCGGTGTTTTTTGGTTGCTCCAGCGACTCGATGTGCTTGCACTTGGGGTAACTGGAACAGCCGATAAATTTGCCATAGCGACCGGTGCGGATCCAAAGGTCGGATTCACATTTGGGACATTTTCGGCCCTCGACCACTTCCGGCTCGTTACTGGTTTCTTCACCATCAATGTTGCGGGTGTAGTCGCATTCCGGATAACCGGTACAGCCGATAAAGCGACCGCTGCGGCCGAGTCGACTGGAGAGTTTCTTACCGCATTTGGGGCAGTCCTCGTCCAGCACTTCCTGGGTCACATCACTGCGCTGAACTTCCTTATCCTTGGTCTCCACCTGTTCCTTGAACGGTGCCCAGAATTTGGTCAGTAAGGGAATCCACTCTTCCTCACCCCGGGCTACCGCATCCAGCTCATCTTCCAGCTCGGCGGTGAAGTTGTAATCCACGTACTTGGTGAAATGCTGGACCAGGAATTTACCGACCACGCGGCCAACATCGGTCGGATGGAAACGTTTATTAACGAGCTCGACATATTCACGCTGCAGCAGCGTTGAGATGATGCTGGCATAGGTCGATGGCCGACCGATATCATGCTCTTCCAGCGCCCGAACCAGGCTGGCTTCACTATAACGCGGTGGTGGCTCGGTAAAGTGCTGTTCAGGGCGAATTGCTTTCAGTTCGATCACCTCGCCGACTTCCATCGGCGGCAGCAGATTTTCATCCTTATCGGTTTTGGCGGTGTCGTCCTTACCTTCCAGGTAAACGCTCATAAAGCCCGGGTTGACGACCGTTGACCCGGTGGCGCGGAAGGTGTTGCCTTTGCCACAGCCCAGATCCACGGCAACAGTATTTAATGTGGCATGCACCATCTGACAGGCCATGGTGCGCTGCCAGATCAGGGTGTAAAGCTTGAGTTGATCGGCCGACAGATAGGCTTTCATATCCTCGGGGGTGCGTAGCACGGAAGTCGGACGAATCGCCTCATGCGCTTCCTGCGCGTTTTTGGACTTGGTTTTGTATTCATGGGGTTTGCCCGGCACCATTTTTTTGCCGTACTTTTCAGCAATAAAGTCCCGGATTTCATTGATCGCTTCGGCGGCGAGCGAGACCGAGTCGGTACGCATATAGGTGATCAGACCCACTGCGCCTTCGCCGGTATCCACCCCCTCATAGAGCTGCTGGGCAATACTCATGGTGCGCTGGGCACCGAAACCCAGTTTTCGGGAAGCTTCCTGTTGCAGGGTCGAGGTAGTGAACGGTGCAGCCGGATTGCGACGACGCTGTTTCTTCTCGACATTGGTGACCAGTAGTTTACCTTCAGCCGCTTTTTCGAGCTTGCTGACCACATCGGAAGACTGTTTTTCGTTGTCGATACTGAACTGGCTCAGCTTTTCACCGGCAAAATAAGTCAGCTTGGCCTGAAAATCCTTGTCCTCAGCCGCTGCATCAGCTTCAATCGTCCAGTACTCTCTGGGGGTGAAGGCTTCAATCTCGAGTTCGCGCTCGACGATCATTCTCAATGCCGGACTCTGAACCCGGCCGGCTGACAGACCGCGGCGGACTTTTTTCCACAGCAGCGGCGAGAGGGTGAAACCGACCAGATAATCCAGTGCCCGTCTTGCCTGCTGGGCGTTAACCAGATCCATCGACAGTTCCCGTGGATGAGCCACGGCGTCATTCACTGCCTGTTTGGTGATCTCATGGAATACAACACGGTGGGTTTCTTTATCTTTCAGCGCACCACGCTTTTTCAACAGTTCGTACAGGTGCCATGAAATTGCTTCCCCCTCGCGATCCGGATCCGTCGCGAGATAGAGGGCATCAGCTTTTTTCATGGCCTTGGCGATGGCATCAACATGTTTGCTGTTGCGATCAATGACCTGATACTTCATCGCAAAGTTATTCGCCGGATCGACCGCTCCTTCCTTTGGTAATAAGTCACGGACGTGGCCATAAGAAGCCAGCACC
The DNA here is from genome assembly GCA_964389455.1 of uncultured Methylophaga sp. Classification (GTDB taxonomy): domain Bacteria; phylum Pseudomonadota; class Gammaproteobacteria; order Nitrosococcales; family Methylophagaceae; genus Methylophaga. The sequence continues at coordinate 14,681 of CAYMEE010000025.1, forward strand.
TCGACATCTTTCCCCAAGTATTTTTTGATGGTCTTCGCCTTGGCTGGCGATTCGACGATAACTAATTTCTTTCCCATATTCACCCGTGCTCGTGCAAGCTTAGATTCCTGCCTCATTGCTGCTCACTGTATTGGCAGCACATAAAACAAAGCCCGCTGATACGCGGGCAGAGTAACTTATTCTTTGTGTGGCGCCGTGTTAATGGATAACCGCCTCCATATCCTCAAACACCAGATCTTCCATCCAGGCGAAGGCGACTTCCCTACCCGGCTGATAGAACAGCACCATCAGTACGACCCATTTGAGCTGGTCCAAATCGATTTCTTCGGTTTCCAGTGCCAGCACCCGCTCGATGACCACTTCACGAGTTTCGACATCGAGAACGCCGACCTGTTCCAGAAACAGCAGGTAGCCCCGGCATTCAACATCCAGGCGTTCGATTTCCTTATCACTGAAAACACGCATGCTGGCATCGCGGTTCAGCGGCCGTTCGGCGACAACGGTCATGTTTTCCAGCCATTCCAGGGCTTTGTGAATTTCCAGTTCCTGGAAGCCAACGCGTTCGAGTTCCAGTTCCAGCGTGTCTTTGTCGGGTTTTTGGCTCTCTTCGGTGTCGATGTAGTTCTCAAACAGGTACAACAACACATCAAGGATATTTTCTTTCATTCTATTCTCTATTGAAGGAGGGACTGGTTTTTCACAAACCCGTTCGCACGTATCGTCCGCCCGGCAATGACGCTACCTCGCCTTCTAATTCCAGTAATAACAGCATGGATGAAACCGCATCGGCCGTCAATCCACTGTTTTCTATCAGCTTGTCTATAGGAATGGGGTCAAATCCCAGATGTTCAAATAAAATCCGGTAATCACCGTCTTTTTCATGTGAACAAGATTCCGCTTGTTCCATTTCTGATTCCGGTGCACTGACCCCGGCTAATGCGCCCAGCTCTTCCAAAATATCGTCGGCCGTTTCCACAAGCTTGGCCCCTTCGCGAATTAACTGGTGGCAACCACGGGACAGCGGGTTGTGAATCGAGCCGGGAATCGCAAATACCTCACGGGCCTGCTCCATGGCCATTCTGGCTGTGATGAGGGAGCCACTCTTGAGCGCTGCCTCCACAATCAGGGTGCCCAGAGACAGCCCACTGATGATGCGGTTACGTCTCGGAAACAATTCAGGACGCGGTGAGGTGCCCAGTGGATACTCGGACACCATGGCACCCAGCTCTACTATCTGGTGTGCCAGTTGACGGTGCTGGGCTGGATAAACCCGGTCCAGACCGGTAGCCACCACTGCAATGGTTTTCCCGCCACCTGCCAGTGCCCCCTGATGCGCCGCACCATCAATTCCGCTTGCCAGTCCGGATGTAATGCTGAGCCCACCGGCCGCCAGGTAACTGGAAAAGTCATAGGCGGTATTTCGACCTGACGGTGAAGGATTACGGCTTCCGACCACCGCCAGCTGCCATTGACTTAATAAGGAGACATCACCCTGCACGTAGAGCATCACCGGTGGATCCGAAATTTCCCTGAGTAAGGGAGGATATCGGCTGTCCTCAATGGTAATCAGATGACGATGTTCATGATCCAGCCAGGCCATATCGGATTCGACCTGCTGCCAGTCAGGCTCACGCAGGCCGGCCTGGACTTTCTCATTGAGACCGCTGACTTTCCCGGGCTGACGCAGAATTTGCTGCGGACTGCCATATTGTGTCAGCAACTTGGTAATAGTGACCGGCCCCAGACCCGGTACCCGCTGCAGGGCAATCCAACAAGCCAGCGCGTCCTGCTTGTCGGTGTTTATCAACTCAACACCTCAGGGGGCGCTTTTGACCTTATCGAGCAGGTGAATGGCGCGAGTGGCTTTCATCACAATGGCATAACTGACTTTTTCATAAGTCTTGAACACCATCGCTTCACCGGCATGCTCATCCGGCAGCGTGATCACATCATCAGGCTGCTGAGTGACTTGATCGCGAACCGTGTCACCGGCCTGAAACACAGACAGCACATGGCCGGTTTCCAGACCGTCACGAACACCCAGATTAATTACTACGATCTGATATTGCCCAACCTGAGATACCCCATCAAATACCGAAATAATCCGGCCACTCATGGCTTCGGAAGGTGAACGTGGAATAAAGTTGAGGTCGTAGTCATCATCCTCGACTTCCAGCAGACGATCACCGATCTGGACTTCACGGTTGGTATAAGTGAGATCGACTTTGGCCGGGTCGCCCGGGCTGACGACGGTGGCATCCCCGGTGTAAATGGCCTCATAGCCCAGGATTTCATCCGTCTGAGGATCGGTATAAACCTTCCCACCACGGAAAATGCTGTAATCGTTGATGTCATCATTGTGAACGCCGCGGGCATAGACATAATCGCCGGAACCGGAAATCAGGCGTTCATCGGCACTGGCCACTACGTAAGGCGCATTATCCAGGACTTCAGCACCCACGACTTTGGGCTTGGTCAGGAACGGCCCGATGGCTGACAGTGGAATCGTTGGAATCGGTTTATCCAGCAAGGTTTCACGCACTTGCGGTGACAGTTTCACGGTACGCTGGCCACGATTCAGTTCCAGCATTGGCCGGCCATCACGCCAGACCAGAGAGAGTTCATCACCCGGATAGATCAGATGCGGGTTTTCAATCTGCGGGTTAACGTACCATATATCCGGCCAGTGCCAGGGGTATTTGAGGAACATGCCGGAAATATCCCACAGCGTGTCACCTTTTTTGACAACGTAGCGTTGTGGGTGATCAGGGTTTAGTTCGACATCATTTGCTATTAGCGGCAGGCTTATCAGTACAAAAAACAGGCTTAAAACAATGCGTCGTATCATCGAACTATCCTCATGGCATGAACGTTACCCTGATCCATTATTTGAGTAACAACAGTCATAGTGTGTTATAAGCGTAGACAGTAATCAAGCAATTAGGCAACTTTAGGCTATTTGCGCGGTCTTTCAGCAAGATCTGTATGGCTGCACTTGTTTCGGTTTTTACCACGGAGTGAGAAATGAAAGCGTTAACCTTAACTTTGCTGGGCTTTGCCACCCTGTTGTCCGCCTCAGCCACCATGGCCGCAGGCGACCCCCAGGCAGGTAAAGCCAAATCCGCCGTTTGCGCCAGCTGCCACGGCGCTGATGGAATTGCCTTGATGCCGAGTTATCCCAATCTTGCCGGCCAGAACGAAGAGTACCTTGTCTCTGCGCTCAAGGCCTACCGCAGCAAAGAACGCCAGGGTGGTAATTCTGCCCTGATGCATGCCATGGCAGCGAACCTGTCGGATGAAGACATTGCTAACCTGGCTGCATACTACGCCAGTCTCAAATAGACTGTTCTCTGACTGTCTGCATCAATGGCGGCCTCGGCCGCCTTTTTGTTGGGGCTTTATTTTCCAAGTCGCTGCCACCAGATTAAAATAGGCTTATTCACACAATGTTCTGATTAGCAGAGCAGAAACAGGTACCAACATGGCTATTTTGAATATTTTGCATTATCCCGACCCTCGCCTGCGCAACAAGGCGGTGCCGGTTGAAGCGGTCACAGACGACATCCGCCAGCTTGCAGATGACATGCTGGAAACCATGTACGAAGCGCCGGGGATCGGCCTGGCCGCGATTCAGGTCAATGTGCAGCAGCGCCTGATTGTGATCGATATCTCTGAGGATAAAAGCGATCCTTTGATTCTGATTAACCCTGAAGTCATTGCCGCTGAAGGTGAACGCGAATTTGAAGAAGGCTGTCTATCCGTGCCGGAAGCCTATGAAGCAGTGACCCGCGCCGATCGCATCAAGGTCAAAGCGCTCAGCCGTGACGGCGATAAGATGGAGTTCGATGCCGAGGGTTTGCTTGCCACCTGCATTCAGCATGAAATCGATCATCTGGACGGCAAACTGTTTGTCGATTACCTCAGTAACCTGAAACGCCAGCGGATCCGGAAAAAACTGGAAAAGCACCAGAAACAAAAACTATAAGGACACACCACCAAGCATGCGGATAATTTTTGCCGGTACGCCGGATTTTGCTGCTGAGTGCCTAAAAGCACTATTGAACAGTGAACATGAAATCTGTGCCGTTTACACCCAGCCTGATCGCCCTGCCGGCCGTGGCCGCAAACTGACACCCAGTCCGGTTAAGCAATTGGCCCTGGAACATGGGCTGCCGGTTGAGCAACCGCTTAATTTCAAAACCGATGACAGCCTGCAAACACTGGCCGCTTATGAAGCCGATTTAATGGTCGTCGTTGCCTATGGCCTTTTGTTACCGCAGAAGGTGCTGGATACCCCCAAACTTGGCTGCATCAATGTCCACGCGTCGCTGCTTCCTCGCTGGCGGGGTGCAGCGCCGATTCAGCGAGCGATTCTGGCCGGTGACACGGAAAGCGGTGTCGGCATTATGAAAATGGAAGCCGGGCTTGATACCGGGCCGGTACTGCTGGAAGCCCGCTGCCCTATCAATGATTCTGATACCGCTCAGGATTTACATGACCGCCTCGCGGCGCTGGGCGCTGAAACCCTGCTACAAAGCCTGAGTGACATCGAAACGAAATTGAATGAGGCCAAGCCCCAGGATGACAGTCAGTCCACTTATGCCAAAAAACTGGATAAGCAGGAAGCCCTGATCGACTGGCAGCAGGCAGCAGCGCAGATCCTGCGACAGATCAATGCCTTTAATCCCTGGCCGGTTGCCCAAACCCGGTGGCATAGCGACACCATGCGGGTGTGGAAAGCCTCGCTGGGGGAGCGAGTCCGCAGCGGCCAGCCCGGCGAAATTACCGCTGTCAGCAAACAGGGGCTGGAGGTGCAGACCGGTGATGGCATTCTGCGCATCACGCAATTACAGATGCCGGGCAAACGGGCGATGCAAGTGCAGGATTTTCTCAATGCCAACAGCATAAGCGTGGGGGATGTCCTTGGCTAAAGCCTCCGCACGCACTGTTGCCGCCCGGGTACTGGCCGCTGTGATGTCAGAACAGCGTTCGCTCAACGCAGTGCTGGCAGAACAGCTCAAACAGGTTGAGGAACGCGATCGTGGTTTTTGTCAGCAACTCAGCTATGGCGTTATCCGCTGGCAGCCTCGTTTAACAGTGATTGCCGACAAACTTTTGAAGAAACCTTTCAAAAACAAAGACGCCGATATCCACGCGCTGCTGTTGATTGGTCTGTACCAGCTACGAGAATTAAATACACCGCCCCACGCTGCGATATCCGAAACTGTCAACGCTGCCAAACAACTGCGGAAACAATGGGCCGGTGGTCTGCTCAATGCCTGCCTGCGTAATTACCAGCGTCAGCAAAACAAGATAGATGCTGCTGTCGAGACTGATGCGCAGGCGATTTACGCCCATCCACAATGGTTATTACAGCGTTACCAATCGGACTGGCCTGAGCATTGGCAACAGCTATGTGAGGCCAATAATCAGCAACCACCGATGATGCTGCGCGTGAACAGGCAGCAAAGTGATCGTAACCATTATCTGCAGTTACTCGCTGATCAAGGCATTGAGGCCCAGCCACTGGATGCCGGGAGCGAGGCCGTTCTACTGGCGAGTCCCTGCGATGTGCAGAAACTGCCCGGCTTCTTCGATGGCAAGGCCTCGGTACAGGATGGCGCCGCCCAGCTAGTGGCAGGACTGCTTGATATCCAGCCCGGTCAGCGTATTCTGGATGCCTGTGCCGCTCCCGGCGGTAAGACCGGTCATATCCTTGAGCAGGCCCCGGATAATCAAGTCATCGCCCTGGATATTTCTGACAAACGCTTGGAATCTATTGCCGACAACCTGTCACGACTGAACTTATCAGCCTCTCTGGCCGCAGCCGATGCCGCTGACACCGGCCTGTGGTGGGATGGTGAAGCTTTTGATCGAATCCTGATTGATGCTCCATGCACCGGCAGCGGTGTGATTCGGCGTCATCCCGATATCAAATTGCTGCGAAGGCCCGAGGATATTGACCAACTGGCCGAAGTACAGCAGCAATTACTGGATAATCTGTGGCCATTGCTGAAACCGGGTGGTCTGATGGTTTACACTACCTGCTCTGCTTTCAAACAAGAGAACGAGCAGCAAATTGAAGCGTTTCTGCAACGACATCCGGATGCCGGCGAGGTCAGACCTGACAGACCGCCAGCGCAGCCGCGCCCGTTCGGCTTCCAGCGCCTGCCCGGCGATGATGTCATGGATGGCTTTTATTATGCCTGCCTGCGGCGACGCTAAACAGTACTTACGATTCATTGCCTTCTTGCTGTTAGGCTTCAGCAGCCTGGCGCATGCCACCATTTTCAGCGTCAACAATCCCAGGGTGAATCAAATCGGTAATGGCTATGTGCTCAGCGCTCAGATTGACTACCCCCTAACCCCCCGCGTTATTGAAGCCCTGCATAATGGCGTGCCCATCACCTTCTTTCAGGAACTGAAACTGGTGGAAAGCTTCCCCATCCTGGGTCGTTTCTGGCAGTGGGAAACCAAACTCTGGCAAAGCCGTCTGCATTATGAACTCCGCTATCACGCCTTATCAGAGCAATATGTGCTGAAAGCAATGGAAACCGAGAATCAGCAGAACTTCCCCCATCTGGAAGGCGCATTGCAGGCGTTGGGAAATATTCAGGATTTAAGCCTGCCGCCAGAATTCACACAGGAAACAGCCGACCTGTTACTGCTCATACGAAGTGGTCTGGATTTGAGTGCATTGCCGACACCGATGCGCCCTGGCGCTATGATTTCCAGCAAATGGCAGTTAACCAGCCCCTGGGTCAGAGCAGTATGGCCTTAGCCTTTATCAAGCGTCTCAGCTCAGGCACCGCCCCCTACTTCTCTCTGGCATTGCTGCTGCTGGCAATGGCCTGGCTGCTCAGTGCCGCCACCCAGGACAGCTCCAAACTTAATGATCTGTTCCTGGTGATTTTTGGTATCGGCCTGTTGTGCCTGCTACTGCTGGCCGCGATTCTGGCCCGCAGCCTGTACCGACTGTATCGGGACTTTAAACGACATGAAGCCGGCTCTCGGCTCACCGTCAGGCTGGTCAGTCTGTTTGTACTGCTGATCCTGGTGGCAACCACCATTGTCTATGGCTTTTCGATGCACTTCCTGCACCGGGGCATCAACAGCTGGTTTGATGTCAAAATCGAGCAGGCACTGAATGATTCACTGGAATTAAGCCGGACCTCTTTCGGCATCCGGATGCGGACACTGTTGCGTCAGACCCGGATGATGGCCGGCGTCCTGAGTGAACTACCGGACTCCGAGCTGTCGCACAGCCTGCGGGATCTCAATAATCTGAGTGGCGCACTGGAAGTCAGCATCTGGGGCATGGATGGCACACCGGTCGCTTCCAGTATCGAAACCCCAACCATCATGGTTCCGGACCGGCCTAATGACAGTATTATCAGCCAGTTACTTCAGGGCGAAGACTATATCGGCCTGGATCCCACTGAAACGGATGACTTGAGACTGCGGGCGACCGTGCGGATCCCCCGCCAGTCGGTGCTGGCTGAAGAACGCATGCTGAACGTGCTGTTCCCCATCAACGACCGGCTCAGCGATCTGGGAGAAACAGTACAGGCAGCCTATACCGACTACAAAGAGCTCAGCTATCTGCGTAAGCCGCTGATCACGGTATTTACATTGAGTCTGAGCCTGATCGTGTTTCTTACTATTCTGGTCTCAATCTGGTTTGCGGTGTGGATTTCACGTCGTATTGTCGAGCCCCTGCAGGGGCTCGCCGAGGGTACCCAGGCTGTCGCCTCCGGTAACTACAATATGCAGGTGACCGCCTCCGGTCATGATGAAATCGGGTTTCTGGTTCGCTCCTTCAACCAGATGACGCAGCGCCTGACCCAGGCCCGTAATGCCTCGCAGCGCAGTCATCGTCTGCTGGGACAACAGACCAGCTACCTGACCACGGTGCTTGGCAGTCTTTCCAGTGGCGTGGTCACAGTCGACAAGCGCTTGTATCTGCATACTGCCAATAATGCCAGCAGCAAGATTCTGGGTGTCAATCTGCAGCAGCGCCTGGAAAGCCCGCTATCCAAACTGGCCGGGCTCAACCGCAATATGCAGACCTTCTGCCAGATGATTGAAAACTGTGCCGGCAGAGGGCTGAACTGGGAACAGCAGATTGAGTTGCAGAAATCCAAGGGCAACCAGACCCTGATCTGCCATGGTACCCGTCTGCCCAATGAGGCGGGCTGGGTGGTAGTATTTGAGGATATCACTGCATTGTTGCAGGCACAGCGTCATGCGGCCTGGGGGGAAGTGGCACGGCGCCTGGCACATGAGATCAAAAACCCACTGACGCCGATCCAGCTGTCAGCCGAACGCTTGCAGAGAAAGTACGGCTCGCTGGTGCCGAGCGATCAAAGCGAGGGTCTCAACAAGCTGACCGGCACCATCGTCCAGCAGGTGGAAGCGATGAAGGAAATGGTCAACGAATTCTCTGAATATGCCCGCACGCCAGCCCTGCAACTGCAATGGCATTCTATCGGACAGCTGATTCGCGAAGTGCTGACCATGTACCAGAGCAATCCTAACCATCAGTTTGCCCTGCTCAACAGCCGCGAGGAGATTCAGGTCAGGGTTGATGCCAACCGCTTCCGTCAGGTGATGCATAATCTATTGAAAAATGCGATTGAAGCCTGCGAGGATGCGGACTCACCGGTCGATATCGTGATCAGTTACCACCCGCTGGAGAGTCAGCAGCGCGAATGGCTGGAAATTCATATCCGTGATCACGGTCCCGGCATTCCTGATGACATCATTGATAAACTGTTTGAACCTTACGCCACCACCAAGCACAAAGGCACCGGCCTGGGCCTGGCCATCGTCAAAAAAATCATTGAAGAACATGGCGGCGATGTCTGGGCTGAGAATCACGGACCGGAAGGAACAAGTATAATTATCAGATTACCTCTGGAGGAGCATCGCTCGTGAGCGCTGATAAACCACTGATTCTGGTTGTCGATGATGAACCCGATATCCGGGAGCTGATTAAAGACATTCTGGAAGACGAAAATTATCAGGTACAAATTGCCGCCAACGGCGAAGAGGCCAAAGCGGCATTCGACCAGCAGCTGCCGGATCTGGTGCTGCTGGATATCTGGATGCCTGATATCGACGGCATTACCCTGCTGAAGGAATTCAAGCAGCAGAATAAAGCCATTACCATCGTCATGATGTCCGGTCACGGTACGATCGAAACCGCTGTGGAAGCCACGCGGCTGGGCGCGGCCGACTTTATCGAAAAACCGCTGTCTATGGCCAAACTGCTGCGTGGCGTTGAAATGGCACTGGAAAACCGGGCCAAACAGGCAGCCATTCAGCGTGAATTGTCACAGGTGCCGGTGGGTAAAAGTAGCCAGATGAGTCTGCTGCGCGAGCAGGTTGAGCGCATTGCCCGCCATGATATGCCCATCATGCTGGTGGGGGAACCGGGTGCCGGCAAACACTGCCTGGCGCATTACCTGCACAGCCTAGGTAATTTTGCCGACGGTAAGTTTATTGAACTCAGTCCGGAAAGCTTCCCGCTAGACAGTCTCAAAATCAAATCGCTGGCTAAGGGAAACTGTCTCTATATCAATGATCTGGCCCTGCTCAGTGATGAAGCCCAGGCGCTGCTGCTGCACCTGCTGGAAAGTAAGCAACTGGTGGATTGTCAGCTGGTCTGTGCCACCCAGTACTCTCTGCAGAAAGCGGTCGATAACGAAGACTTTCTCGACAGCCTGCTGTATCAACTCAACAGCATCACCCTGGTGGTACCGCCGCTGCGCGAGCATATCGAAGATATTCCTGAGCTGGTGCATCACTTTGTGGATCTGCAAACCACCCAGTCTGGTTTACCCTATCGTCGCTTCAGCGTCGCTGCTCAGAACCGCCTGCGTAACCATGACTGGCCGGGCAATGTGCTGGAACTGAAAAATGTGATTCAGCGACTTTTGGTACTGGGTGACGGTGATGATATTGATGTGACGGATATCGAACTGGCGCTGGAAACCGAAGCAGAAGCTGCCGCAGAAGGCGATGAAACCATCAATTTCGACCTGCCACTGCGCGAAGCGCGCGAACAGTTCGAACGCATTTATCTGCTGCGTAAACTGCAGGAGACCGACGGCAATGTCGGTAAAGCAGCAAAACTGGCCGGTATGGAGCGAACGCATCTGTATCGCAAGTTACGTTCTCTGGGTATCGATACCAAGCAAATCTAGGAAGGCACGATGAAAATTCTTATTCTGGGTGCGGGACAAGTCGGTGCATCGGTCGCTGCCACGCTGGCACGCGAGGATGATGATGTCACGCTGGTAGATACCAACAACAGCAACCTGCTGAAGTTACAGGATCACTACGATATCCAGACCATTCAGGGTGAAGCCTCGCATCCGGATGTACTGGCCCGTGCCGGTGCCGAAGATGCCGACTTGATCCTCGCTGTGACCAACAGCGATGAGACCAATATGGTCGCCTGTCAGATCTGTCATACGCTGTACAATACACCCACCAAGATTGCCCGCATCCGCAATACCGGTTATCTGTCGACACCGCAGATTTTCGATAAGGAAAACCCGCAGGCGATTCCCATCGATATGCTGATCAGCCCCGAGCAGATCGTGACTGAATACATTCAACGTTTGATCAGCCACCCCAATGCACTGCAGGTACTGGATTTCTCCGAAGGCCGGGTGCAGTTGGTCGCCGTCAGAGCCGTTAACGGCGGTCCGCTGGTGGGTCATCCCCTGCGCGACCTGAAACGCCATATTCCTAAAATTGAAACCCGGGTTGCGGCGATTTTCCGTGAAGGCAGACCAATCACCCCGACCGGCGACACCGTGATTCAGGTCGATGACGAAGTTTTCTTCATAGCCGCCAGTAAAGATATCCGCGCCGTGATGGGTGAACTGGGCCGGCTGGAAAAACCTTATCGCCGCATTATGCTGGCTGGCGGTGGCAATATCGGTGCCCGTCTCGCCAAAGCACTGGAAAAGCAGTATCAAATCAAGTTGATTGAAGCCAATCCTGAGCGTGCCGAATACCTGTCGGAAGAACTGGCCGATACCATCGTATTGCTGGGCGACGTCGCCAATGAAGAGCTATTGCTGGAAGAGGAAATTGATAAGGTCGACCTGTTCTGTGCCCTGACCAATGATGATGAGGCCAATATCCTGTCATCCATGCTGGCCAAGCGGCTGGGGGCGACCAAGGTGTTGTCCCTGATTAACCGCGCCGCCTATGTCGATCTGGTGGAAAGTGGCAGTATCGATATCGCGCTGTCGCCGCAGCAGGCGACTATTGGCAGTCTGCTGGCGCATATCCGCCGCGGTGATATCGTCGCGGTGCACTCGCTGCGTCGTGGCGCTGCAGAGGCACTGGAAGCCATTGCCCATGGTGACAGCAGCTCATCCATGGTTGTTGGCCGCCGTATTGATGAGATCGACCTGCCACCGGGCACCACCATTGGCGCTATCGTCCGCGGTGAGGAAGTCATCGTCGCCCACCATGATACGATCATCGAATCCGAAGACCATGTGATCCTGTTCCTGGTCAATAAACGCTATATTAAAGAAGTGGAACGCCTGTTCCAGGTTGGCTTTACCTTCTTCTAGAGGCGAGATGGAATCAAATCTGCAAAATTGTTTTCTAGTGGCGATGCCGGCGCTGAACGATACCTTTTTCTATCGCTCAGTCGTCTATCTTTGCGAGCATGACCAGAACGGGGCCATGGGGCTGATTATCAACCGTCCCACCAAGGTTATGCTGGAAGAGTTGTTGTCACATCTCAAGATTGAGAATGACAGCGACTACATCAAAAGCACCCCCGTCCTGTTCGGCGGACCGGTGCAGAAAGGCCAGGGTATGGTCATTCACGACCAGGCTGATGCCGGTTGGAAATCCAGCCTGCAGCTCACTGACAATATTTTCCTGACGACCTCTACCGATATTCTGGAAGCCATAGGCACTGAGCAGGGACCAGAACACGCTCTGGTTACCCTGGGCTATGCCGGCTGGGGCGCCGGCCAACTGGAGCAGGAACTCGCAGATAACAGCTGGCTTACCGTACCAGCCAATCAGGATTTACTGTTTGATACACCGGCCGATGAGCGCTGGCAGGCTGCTGCCCGCTTACTGGGCATTGATATCAACCTGATGTCCAACAGCAGCGGCCACGCATGACAACAGCCAGAACCATTCTGGGTTTTGACTTCGGCATGAAAAATATTGGTATTGCCGTCGGTCAGGAACTGACCCGAACCGCCAATCCGCTCACTGCGATCAAGGCCCGTGACGGCATCCCTGACTGGGATCAGATTGGCAAGCTGCTCAAGGAATGGCAACCGGGCCTGTTGATTGTGGGTCTGCCGCTCAATATGGACGGCACCGAACAGGAAATGACCGCAGCAGCCCGCCGCTTCGGTAATCGCCTGCACGGACGTTTCAACCTGCCGGTAGAATGGCAGGATGAACGACTCAGCACTTATGAAGCACTGGATCATCTCGGGATCCGCAGTAAAATGGATTCACGTCAGCGCAGCGACGTCGATCAGTTATCGGCACAACTCATTCTTCAATCATGGCTGAATCAACAATGACCACCGCACTCACACAAACGCAGGTCCAGGATCTGCTGAAAAACATGGCCGCAGATATCGATGACCGTCTCGGTGACCGCCATCCGCTCTTAATCGGCATTCATACTGGCGGGGTCTGGGTCGCCAAGGCGCTGCAGGGCATGCTGGGACCGGATTTTTTTGACGCCTCCCTCGGCACCCTCAACATTGCCTATTACCGTGATGACTTCACCCGTATCGGCATGCATCCGCAGGTCACCCCATCCGACCTGCCTTTCAGTGTCGACGGTCGCCATCTGCTACTGGTTGATGATGTGCTGCATAGCGGTCGCACTACCCGTGCCGCCCTCAATGAAATCTTCGACTACGGCCGCCCTGCCAGCGTTACCCTGGCGGTGCTGATTGAACGCAATGGCCGTGAACTGCCAATTCAACCGGATATCATCGGTAAATCGCTCGAGCTGGATAAAGAGCAGCAAATCAAACTGGTGAATAAGGACGGTCTGCAACTGGAATACCGTACCAAGGGAGTGGTGAATGAAGAATAACCAACTCACCGACAGCGGCCAGCTGCGCCACTTCCTGACCATTGAGGGGCTGAAAAAACCGCTGCTGACCGAGATCATGGACCGCGCCGAACAGTTCTCCGGCATTACCCATCGTCAGGTCAAAAAAGTGCCAATCTTGCGCGGTAAAACCATTGTTAACCTGTTTTTTGAGAACTCGACCCGTACCCGTTCGACCTTTGAACTGGCCGCCAAACGCCTGTCAGCCGATGTGATGAATTTCAATATCAGCACCTCGGCCACCTCCAAGGGCGAAAGCCTGCTTGATACCCTGCATAACCTGGAATCGATGCACACCGACATGTTTGTAGTGCGGCATAATCAGAGTGGTGCAGCCGAATTTATCGCTCAGCATGTCGCGCCACATGTCAGCGTCATCAATGCTGGTGACGGCTGCCATGCCCACCCCACCCAGGCGATGCTGGATATGTTTACCATCCGTCGTCACAAACAGGAGTTTCATAATCTGCGGGTCGCGATTGTCGGTGATATTCTGCATTCCCGGGTGGCCCGCTCCCAGATTCAGGCACTGGCCACATTGGGTGTGGGAGAAATCCGGGTAATAGGCCCAAAAACCCTGCTCCCTTCCGATTGCCAGACCCTGGGCGTGCATGTCTATCACGATATGGAAGCCGGCCTGGATGGTGTCGATGTCATTATCATGCTGCGATTGCAGCTCGAGCGAATGCAGGGCGCTTTGCTGCCCAGCGCGCGCGAATACTTTCATTGCTTCGGCCTGACCGAAGACAAACTCAAACTGGCCAAACCGGATGCCATTGTGATGCACCCGGGGCCGATTAACCGCGGCGTTGAAATCGCTTCCAGTGTTGCCGACGGACCGCAGTCGGTGATTCTGGAACAGGTCACTCATGGCATTGCGATTCGCATGGCGGTGATGTCAATGGCGCTGGGCGCGCAGTCAGAACAAAACGAGATACCTGCATGAAGATCCGAATAAAAAACGGCCGCGTCATCGATCCGGCCAGTCAGCTTGATGCTCGCCAGGATGTGTTTATCAGTGATGGCAGAATTGTCGCTATCGGCGACTATCTTGATGACTTCAGCGCCGATCGTGTCATAGATGCAACCGGACTGATGGTGATTCCGGGTCTCATTGATTTGAGTGTCAGACTGCGTGAACCCGGTCAGGAACATACCGCCACCATTCAGACTGAAACGGCGGCTGCGGCTGCCGGTGGTGTGACTACAGTCTGTGTACCACCGGATACCGATCCGGTGATTGATAATTCGGCCGTCGTCGAACTGATTGAAGATCGTGCTAAAAAAGCCGGTCGCACCATGGTACTCAGCATAGGTGCCATGACCCAGAATCTTGAGGGCGAGCTGCTGGCAGAAATGGCGCGTCTCAAAGCCGCCGGCTGTGTCGGTATCAGCAATGGCCTGTCAGCGATTAAAAACAGCGTCATTCAGCAGCGGGCGATGGCCTATGCTGCGACACTGGATATGACCCTGTTTCTCAATGCCGCGGATCCCTGGCTGCAGAAACAGGGCTGCGTACACGAGGGCGCTGTCAGCTCAAGACTCGGCCTGGGCGGCATTCCCGAAAGCGCCGAAATCATCGGTGTCAGCCGTGATTTAATCCTGATTGAACAAACCGGAGTGCGTGCTCACTTTCATAATTTATCCAGTGGCAAAGCGGTCAAATTAATTCGTGATGCACAGAACCGGGGGCTACCGGTAACGGCTGATGTCAGTGCCCATCACCTGCATTTATCTGAGCATGACTTGGGTAATTACGATGCACTGAGTCATGTATTGCCACCGCTACGCAGTATTCGTGACCGCGAACAATTGCAACAGGGCGTGCGTGATGGCGTCATTGCCGCCATCTCCTCACATCATCAGCCACTGGATCGCGATGACAAACTGGGTCCGTTTGCGGAAACCCAACCCGGTATCTCAGGGCTTGAGACCCTGTTGTCTCTGACGCTTAAGCTGGTGGAAGATGATGAAATCGAACTGCAGCGCGCGATTGCCGCGTTGACCTGTAATCCAGCCGATATCCTCGGCATTGACGCTGGTCAGCTCAAAACCGGGGCGGTCGCCGATTTGTGTCTGGTGGACCCCGATTCTGAATTTGAATGCCAGCCTCTCAATTTTGTCAGTGCCGGTAAAAACAGCCCCTTTGCCGGATGGCTGTTCAACCACCAGGTCAGCCACACGCTGTTCCACGGCCGGCTGGTTTATGAACGTGATTAAAAGGACATGGATATGCTGAAAACCCGCCTACTGAGCCTCACAGCAATGGGCCTGCTTCTGACTGCCTGCAGTCCCGAAGTCGGCAGCGACAAGTGGTGTCAGAACATGGAATCCAAGCCCAAGGGGGAATGGACTGCCAACGAAGCCACTGATTACGCCAAACACTGCCTGTTTAAAACTGATGACTCATAAAATCTATGCCTTTGATTTTGATGGCGTGATCTGTGACAGCGCTATCGAGACCGGCACTGCCGGCTGGCTGGTTGCACGCAAGCTGTGGACAGACATGCCGGAGACAATGCCGACCGCATTAATGTCAGCGTTTCGCACTGTCAGACCGGTGATGGAAACCGGCTACGAAGCCACCCTGATCATGCGCCTGCTATTCGAAGGCATGTCGACTGACATGCTGATGGACGCCTTTCATCATCAGATTGAAGCCCTGCTGCTGCGGGATCAGCTCAATGTCGATGAGCTGAAGCAAATCTTCGGCACCACCCGGGATGAATGGATTGCCCAGGACTTCGCCAGCTGGATTGAGATGAACCCGCTGTTCGACGGCATTGCCGACAAATTGAAGCAGATAGATACTGATAACAGCTTTATTATTACGACTAAACAGGAACGTTTTGTCGATCATATTCTCAGTGCCAATCAGATTTCATTTCCGTTGGATCGAATCTATGGTCTGGATCGTAACCTGAGTAAACAACAGATCCTGACTGACCTGAGCCTGGAGCGGCCTGAAGACCAAATTCTGTTTATAGAAGACCGCTTGCCCACCCTGATTAATGTCATCACTGATGATCGCCTGGACAAGGTCAGGCTGTATCTTGCTGACTGGGGCTACAATACCGCCGAGGATCGTGACAGTGCGGCCATCACCAAGCGAATTAAAACCATCAGCCTCGCTGATATTCAATCCTTATAGGACTGACCGAAACCACCGCCGCCCGGCGTACAGATTTCAATCTGATCGCCGGCGTCCAGTTCGACCTGCTCACAGCCTCCCAGGGTTTCCTCAGCACCATTGGCACGGATAAGACGGTTAACACCGCAGTGACCATCTTCACCACCATGCAGGCCAAAGGCCGGGAACTGGCGGCCATTAGAGAGAATACTGACCGTCACCGGTTCCAGGAAAGCCAGGCGCCTTATCGCCCCATCGCCGCCATGCCAGCGGCCCTGGCCACCGGAACCTTTCCAGATTTCGTGCTTGATGATTCGAACCGGGTAACGGCTTTCCAACACCTCGGGATCAGTGAGTCTGGAATTGGTCATCAGACTCTGCACCGCCGGGCTACCGTCAAAACCATTGCTTAACTCACCCTGCTCATCAAAAATGCCACCGGCACCGCTGCCGCCCGCCAGGGTTTCGTAATACTGATGCCGTTCATTACCAAAAGTCAGGTTGTTCATGGTCGGCTGCGCCGAGGCCATCACGCCCAGCGCACCATATAGCGCATTGGTGATACAGGTTGAGGTCTCAACATTACCCGCGACCACCGAAGCCGGATACACCGGGTTCAGCATACAGCCTTCAGGTATCATCAGACTCAGCGGCTTCAGACAACCGGCATTGAGCGGAATCTCGTCATCCACCAGGGTCCGGAATACATACAATACGGCGGCAATAGCAACCGCTTTAGGCGCATTAAAGTTATTCTTCTGCTGAGCACTGGTACCGCTGAAATCGATCTCGGCTTGGCGCTGTTGTTTATTCACCCGAATAGCGACCTGGATCAGGCTGCCGTTATCGAGCTGAACTTTGAACTCACCATCATGCAGCCGATCGATAACTTTCCTCACTGCCTGTTCGGCATTATCCTGCACATGCTGCATATAGGCCTGTACCACTTCGAGGCCATACGCAGCGCTGAGTTTTTGCAGTTCCTGAACGCCTTTTTCATTAGCCGCGATTTGTGCCCGACAATCCGCCAGGTTCTGCGTGATATTGCGGGCCGGATACTTGCCCTGTTGCAGCAGCTCGACCAGCGCCTGTTCACGCAGTTCACCTCTGGATACCAGTTTGAAGTTGCTGATACTGATGCCCTCTTCCTCAATATGTCTCGAGAAAGGTGGGATTGATCCCGGGGTCAGGCCGCCGATATCAGCATGATGACCGCGACTGCCGACGAAAAACAGCGGTCTGCTATGTCCAGCAACAAACACCGGAGTAATGACCGTCATATCTGGCAAATGGGTACCGCCATGGTAAGGATCATTCAATAAAAAGACGTCGCCGGCTTCTATCTTGTCGCGATTGGCCTCGATCACCGATTTAATACTTTCGCCCATGGATCCCAGATGGACCGGCACATGGGGGGCATTAGCTATCAGCTGACCTTCGGCATCAAACAAAGCACAGGAAAAGTCCAGCCGCTCCTTGATATTGACCGACATGGCTGTATTTTGCAGTTGTAGCCCCATCTGTTCGGCGATATTCATAAACAGATTGTTGAACACCTCCAGCATGACCGGATCAGCGTCAGTGGCTATCTTTTCATGCTGCTGTGGCTGCTGAAACTGTCTCAGCAGAAGATGCTGACGGGCGTTGACCTCGGCCTGCCAGCCAGGCTCAATCACCGTGGTGGCATTTGACTCGGTCAGAATGGCAGGACCCTGAACTTTATCACCAGCCTGCAAATGCGACCTTTCAATCAGTGGTGCTTCATGCCACTGGCCCTGGCTGAAAAACCGAACGCTATCGGTCACGGGAATATCCCTTGCCTGATGCAGCGTTGAAACCGTTTCCTCAGGCGCGGTCGATTTCAACAGCGCTTCAACCGAAATCGCTTCGACTATGAGGGTTTTATCCGGCTGCAGGAAAGAAAAACGCTGTTGGTAAGCCTGCTTGAAAGCGGCGGTGATAGATTCGATCGATCCGGATGGGACTATCATCGCGGTATCGCTGCCCTGATAACGGACATGCAGGCGCTGATTGACGCGCAGCTCGCCGGCATCAGCATACTGCTGGCTCAAATCCCGCTGTGCTTGCTCACTCAAGCCGGCTAATTCCGACTCAATCGTAATCAGATTCGACTCGTTCAGCGCCAGATCCAGACTTTTCTCCCGGATCAGACTCTGGTCAGCAAGCCCCATACCATAGGCACTGAGGACACCGGCAAAGGGATGAATCAGGATTTGCGTCATCCCCAGTGCTTCGGCCACCAGACAGGCATGCTGGGCGCCGGCACCACCGAAACACTGCATCAGATAACGGGTCACATCATAACCGCGTGCCACTGAGATTTTCTTGATCGCATTGGCCATCTGCTGCACCGCAATACGGATAAAGCCTT
>CAYMEE010000026.1:0-19805 GCA_964389455.1 uncultured Methylophaga sp.
TTGCCATAATAAACCTCCAAAAAACATCAAGTTAATCAGAGAGACATGTCTTTCTGTTCAAAATAATGTGTCCGCCAGTGATGCTTTTCAAGGGGTTTGTTAAGATTTTTTAACTGATATTCTTCTGCATCGATATCAGTCACTGAGAGAATTTAACTCAGGGTTTAATCAGCCCCAGCACGACGGCAATATTGGCCAGTTCAGCCGCTGTGTTAACTCTCAGCTTGCTCTTAATCTGGGTGTTATAGTTCGCCACTGTTTTATAGCCAAGATGCAGATCCTCAGCCACCGCATGGGCTGTCATGCCCTTGGCCAGGCGACAGAACACATCAAACTCACGCGGCGATAATAAATCCACCACTTCACGATAATGTTCAATATCCATATGCCGAACATCATCGACTTCCGGCAGCAGTTTCTGCTCTATGTACTGCTTTCCCCCGGCAACGGTTTTCACCGCCTCGGCCAGGACTTCTGCCGCACTGTTTTTGCTGACATAGCCCTTGGCTCCGGCCTGAAGCGCTCTTTCAACATAAATCGCTTCATCATGGATGCTGTACACCAGGACTACTGCTTTGGCATCCTGTTTGTGCAGTCGCCGGATCGTTTCCAAGCCACCAATACCGGGCATCGACAAATCCATAACCACAACATCGGGCTGCAGCCGTTGATACTCCTGCCCGACCAGCTCACCACGGTTAACATCCATAATGTCGCCGATAAAAGGCTGTGAAGACAGTAAAATTCTGAAACCGGCCCGGACTACTTCGTGGTCATCCACCAGCAAAACACTTATTTTGTTATTTATCATTCTCTTTCTCAATGAACGGCATCCAGGCCCTGACTGTCACACCATGTCCTGGGTTTGACTCAAAAGTGAATTGTCCACCCATGCTCTCAACGCGCTCACGCATGCCCAGCACCCCAAATCCCTCCCCCTCACTGACACCGCCAATGCCATCATCTTCAACCCGAAGAAGCACCTGCTCTTCCCCTTTGATGAGATGGCGCCGGACGGAGACCGTCGCTTTAGAGGCCTGAGCATGGCGGACAACGTTGGTCAAACACTCCTGAACAATGCGATAGACATGAATCGCCACCTCTTCATCCAGCCAGTCGATAGCCTCGTCATAGTTAAGCTCTATTGCCAGCGCAGGATGACGTCGTTGCCATTCCGTGACTAAGTCGGTGAGGGTTGCTATGAGCCCCAAATCACTCAGACTGAGCGGATGCAGGGTGCGCATCATCGATCTCACAACAACGGCAAGATGATTACAGATATCAATTATGGAGTCAGCGATGTCGTTGATCCTGGCCTGAGGCTGCTTGGTCGCGACCGCCATTGCCTTCACAGCCGTTATCGACTGTCCCATCTCGTCATGAAGTTCACGCGACATGGTCTGGCGCTCATTTTCCTGAATATGCATGCTGTGACGGGCTAAAGCCTGGTTGTTCTGTCTCGCAATATTCAGGGCTTCCGATAAATTGTTGACCTCTGCAGCAATCGCATCGAATTCACTGATTTTAAAGCTGGGTAGTTTCTTGCCGTACTCACCGCTCTCAACTCGCCTGAGTCCAGCCAGAATCTCGTGCACACTCCTCAGCATGGATTGGAAAACAAGGTTTATGGCAATAAATATCACCGTCATCATCAGCACAATCGACCAGAAGAAAGCCAATGATTCACTCCAGGCCTCGGCAATTTCATCGATGGGGTCGGCACGAATCAAAATGGTTTTAGTGCTGCCATCCATCAAGCGAATGTCATAACTCGCAGACGGATAATCGGTTGTGACTGCCTGTTTAAACCAGGCCGGCGGCATTTCTTGCTGCTCATTCTCAGGCTGCTCATTCAGCCAGAGGCGCTCACTGCCATCATCATTGACCAGGTTGATATGAATGTGCCGAGTTTGCTGAATGGTGATGAGCTGGCGCATCCAGTGCTGCTCACTGAGTATGCGATTGGCAGGATAGCTGAAGCTCAAATCAATCATCTGTAAAGCGAGATTGAAAGAGGAATTTATTTCATTTTGTACTGACTGACGTGCCTGCCATACGGTCAAAAGACCACCTAAGATCAAAATTAAAATAACAGAGAATACAATCCTGACATTAATCAATCCTCTTAAACTCATTCAATCCTACCCAACCTGAAGTCACTCAATTCAGTCATGATATCGTCTAACGGCGGGGCTGATAGCATATAGATCATGGAACAAGCATCATCGCTGCAGACTGAGCTGAATCGCCTCTTCGCTCTAAACAATAGCAGCGGAACATTGATATCGTTGCCAACAAGAAAATACTGGAGCTGACTCGAAAAAGATTTAACGTCGAGGGGAAAAGCTGAAGCCTCATCAACGAAATGCCGCTGGATGATATGACAATCCATTAATTCTAGAGCGGCATTCATAAACAGGCACTAGGAAAAACTCCTATTTTGAGGCTTGTTCTGCTGCAAACCATGCAAACGTATATGCCCTGTGATTTGGTTTTATCTCATTGTGAGCAGCAACCGATTTCAGGAATTATTCCTATTGGTTTTAGTGTGTGGTGTAGGAATAATGAAACGTGATTGCTTTAAACCTCGTAACGCTAGTCTGTCATGATGACAGCCCCTTAGAGGTCGGCTTTGACTCTCACTGTGGGTGGGTTTCCACCCACAGTTATTTTTTCAGCTTGGTATTGAGCCAGAAAAGGCGGAGAAAACTCGGCAGCGGCCTAGAACATACCGAGTTGGAGCTGAGCAGCTTCGCTCATCATGTCTTTGGTCCATTGCGGTTCCCAGACCAGTTCGACATGCGCTTTTTTGACGCCGGGGACTGACATCACCCGCGATTCAACATCACCCGGGAAAGACTGGGCAACCGGACAGCCTGGGGCTGTCAGCGTCATATCAATATGGACGTTGCCGGAGGTACTGATTTCGATATTGTAGATAAGCCCGAGCTCATAGATGTTGACCGGAATTTCCGGGTCATAGATGGTTTTAAGCACCTCGATGACATCTTCTTTGAGCTGTTCCGGGCTGATTTGATATTGGTCATTCATAAATCTGCCCTGCTTATTCTGTGGTTACGGAAATATCGTGGTCGCTGTCCATCGCGGCATGCACGGTATGCCAGGATAAAGTGGCGCATTTCACACGGGCTGGAAACTCTTTCACACCGGCCAGTACTTCCAGTTTGCCGGAGAGTTCGCCACCGCCCGCTTCGCCGGTCAGGGCTTTATGCACATTGTCATAGAGCTTTTCGGCTTCTTCCATGGTTTTACCCTTCAGAATCTCGGTCATCAGTGATGCCGAAGCCACTGAGATCGCACAGCCACTGCCCTGAAAGCTGACATCTTCAATCACGCCGTCTTTGAGTTTGGCGTAAACCACCAAGGCGTCACCACACAGCGGGTTGTTGCCATGTGCCATGTGATTGGCATCCGTGATCTCACGGAAATTACGCGGATTCTTTTTGTGATCCATGATCACTTGTTGATAGAGATCTCTTAAATCACTCATCAGGCAAACAACTCCTGTGTAGTTTTGATGGCATTGACCAGCGCATCAATTTCCTGCTCAGTGTTATAAAACGCGAATGACGCCCTTGCCGTCGCGGCGATGCCATAGAACTCCATCACCGGTTGTGCACAGTGGTGACCGGCACGAATCGCGACACCCTGCTGATCGAAAATGGTACCGACATCATGCGGATGCACATCTTCAATCATGAAGGACAGCACACTGGCTTTATTTTTGGCGGTACCGATAATACGGATACCGTCTATGGCTTCCAGTTTCGCTGTAGCGACTTCCAGCAGGTGATGCTCATAGGCCGCCAGCTTGTCGATGCCGATAGCCTGCATATAATCAATCGCTGCCCCCAGACCGACGGCACCGGCAATATGCGGTGTGCCTGCTTCAAATTTGTATGGCAGCGTGTTGTATTCGGTATGGCTAAAGCTGACAGAGAGGATCATATCGCCCCCGCCCTGCCATGGCGGCATCGCTTCCAGCAGTGCCTGTTTACCATACAGCGCACCGATACCGGTGGGTGCAAACATCTTATGACCGGAGAAGACATAAAAGTCACAATCCAGATCCTGCACATCAACGGCGATATGCGGTACTGCCTGAGCACCGTCGACCAGTACCGGGATCGATTTGGCTTTAGCTTGTCCGATCATTTCCTTGATTGGATTGACTGTCCCCAGCGCGTTGGACACATGACCAATCGCCAGGATTTTGGTGCGTTCATTAAGCAGGCTGCCGAAATCGCTGAGGTCCAGTTCACCGGATTCAGTCATGGGAATGACTTTCAGTTTGGCGCCGGTCTGTTCACACACCATCTGCCACGGCACGATATTAGCGTGATGCTCAATATGACTGATTAGAATTTCATCACCCGGCTTGATCTGCGGGCGCACAAAACTCTGTGCCACCAGGTTAATCGCTTCAGTAGCACCACGGACAAAGACAATTTCCTTATCTGATTTGGCATTCAGGAAACCACGGACTTTAACGCGAGCGCCCTCATAAGCATCGGTCGCACGTTGGCTCAGGCGATGTACACCACGGTGAACGTTGGCATTATCCAGACGATAATACGCGTCGACCGCTTCTATCACTTGAACCGGTTTCTGGCTGCTGGCCGCATTATCCAGGTAGGCCAGCGGGTTGCCGTTTACTTCCTGATTCAGAATCGGAAAGTCACGTCTGACCGCTTCAACATCAAAGTCGGTTTCGGGAAACGGCACAGCTTTTAATTCGGTTTGTGTCATGCAATCACGCCCCTTTCGGTAACCGTTTTTCTATGACATTAGACAAGGCCTGACGCATAGGTGCTGACTTAATCCGTTGCAATACATCGACGGCGAAAGCATAAGTCAGCAGGCTGCGGGCAGCTGTCTCATCAAGGCCACGGGCACGCAGGAAAAACAGGTGCTGTTCATCAATCTGACCGACGGTACTACCGTGGGCACATTTGACGTCATCGGCATAGATTTCCAGTTCCGGTTTGGTGTCGATTTCACAGCTGCGCGACAGCAACAGGTTTTTGTTGCTCTGGCTGGAATCAGTTTTCTGGGCGTCTTTATGAACATTCACCTTACCGTTGAACACGGCATGGCTGTTGCCATCGAGAACCCCTTTGTAAACCTCATCACTGGTGGTGTTGGGCACGGCATGATCAATTCGCGTGTGGTTATCGACATGCTGGTCGCCTGTGACCAGATAAAGTCCATCCAGCGTCACATGTGCTTCTTCACCCAGCAATCGGCTGTGAATATCATTACGCGCCAGCTTGCCGCCCAGTGAAATGTTATTGGTATGCCAGTTACTGCCTGCCGCCTGTTTCGAAGCCAGGGTCGCGATATGGTAATGCGCCATAGATTCGTGCTGCAGTTTGAAGTGATTCAACGTGGCTTTTTCATCCAGCTTCACTTCGGTAACCACATCGGTAAAACCTTCGGTGTCTGCCAGGCTGACATAGTGCTCCAGCAAGGCCACTTCCGCATCTGCTTCAACCTGAATGAGATGACGTAGGTGGCTGGCCAGCTTTTGATTTTCAGCAGTGCTGATAACCAGTAGCTCAACCGGTTTGCTGATGGTCTTGCCCGCTTTCACCTGCAGCACCAGACCGTCTTGCATCAACATGGTGTTGATGGCATTCAGACCGGGCTTTTCCAGATCGATCTGCTCACCCAGCATGGACTGCGCATTATCGAGTCCTTCTGCCAGTGGCTTGATAGACAGGCCCTCTTCCAGGCCTTCAAGCTCAGACAATTCAGCACTGAAACGGCCGTCAATAATGACAAAGCGATAGGCATCTTCGAGCGCGGCCACGTGTGACAGTTCAGTCTTATCAAGGCTGACTGTGTTGGCATCGTGACTGAAATCTTCCTGGCTCAAAGACCACAGAGAAGTGTATTTCCAGTCTTCAACTTTTTTCGCCGGCAAGCCGTGGCGTTCAAACTGCGCACGAGCGTTATCGCGCAGTTGCTGCAACCAGGCGAGCTCTGAACCCGGCAAGGTTTTGGCAGAAGCCACGTCGCCAAATGGCGTTGTGATTTCAGTTAACTGTTTCATGCGGTTTGACCTTCCGGTGCATCGTGAACCCAGCTATAACCGGATTTTTCAAGTTCTTTAGCCAGTTCCTTGTCGCCGGATTTAACAATTTTGCCTTCAGACAGTACATGGACGAAGTCCGGCACGATATGGTCCAGAAGACGCTGGTAGTGCGTAATCATGACGATCGAACGATCTTCAGCACGCAGGGCGTTGACCCCTTCAGCAACGACACGCAGTGCGTCGATGTCGAGGCCAGAATCGGTCTCATCAAGAATCGCCAGCGCCGGTTCGAGAACAGCCATCTGAAGAATCTCGTTACGTTTTTTCTCACCGCCTGAGAAGCCTTCATTCACGTTACGGTGCAGGAACTGTTCGTCCATTTTGACCAGCTTCATGCGATCACGGACGAGGTTCAGGAAGTCAATCGCATCAACTTCATCCAGCCCCTGATATTTGCGAACCGCGTTCAGGGCCGCTTTCAACAGATAGATATTGCTGACACCCGGGATTTCTACCGGATATTGGAAAGCCAGAAACACACCACGCTGGGCGCGTTCTTCCGGTTCCAGCTCCATCAGGTTTTCACCTTTGTAGATGACTTCCCCTTGTGTGACTTCATAGCCATCACGGCCGGCAAGCACATTGGATAAGGTACTTTTGCCTGCGCCGTTAGGCCCCATAATGGCGTGGACTTCGCCTGGATTCACTGTCATATTGATGCCGCGGAGGATTTCTTTACCTTCAACGCTGGCATGCAGGTTTTTAATTTCTAACATGTATAAGTCTCTATATTTCTGAAAATCCGAATGGGCTCTCGTTCGTTTAACCGACGGAACCTTCTAATGACAAACCGAGCAGGTTCTGAGCTTCTACGGCGAATTCCATCGGCAGCTCGCGGATGACCTGTTTGCAGAAACCGTTCACTATCATGGAGACCGCATCTTCGGCATCCAGACCGCGCTGCTTGCAATAGAACAGCTGGTCTTCACTGATTTTTGAAGTTGATGCCTCGTGCTCGACCTTCGCTGTCGGGTTTTTCACCTCGATATACGGGAAGGTATGGGCACCGCATTTGTCGCCCATCAGCAACGAGTCACACTCGGTGTAGTTACGGGCGTTTTCTGCATTAGGGCCGACTCGGACCAAGCCGCGGTAGGCGTTTTGTGAGCGACCGGCAGAGATACCTTTGGAGATGATGGTCGAGCTGGTGTTTTTGCCCAGATGTATCATCTTGGTACCGGTATCGGCCTGCTGCATATTGTTGGTGACCGCCACTGAGTAGAACTCACCGATGGAGTTATCACCCTGCAGCACCACACTCGGATATTTCCAGGTAATGGCTGAACCGGTTTCTACCTGAGTCCAGGATACTTTGGAGGATTCGCCTCGGCAGGCAGCACGTTTGGTCACGAAGTTGTAGATACCGCCCTTGCCGTTTTCATCACCGGGGTACCAGTTCTGTACGGTGGAATATTTGATTTCAGCACGATCCAGTGCGACCAGTTCCACTACAGCAGCGTGCAGCTGGTTTTCATCACGCATCGGCGCGGTGCAGCCTTCCAGATAGCTGACGTAGGCATCATCGTCAGCGATGATCAGGGTGCGTTCAAACTGACCGGTATTGGCCGCGTTGATACGGAAATAAGTCGACAACTCCATCGGGCAACGCACGCCTTTAGGAATGTAGACAAAAGAACCATCACTGAACACTGCTGAGTTCAGGGCTGCGTAGTAATTATCCTTATAAGGCACCACACTGCCCAGATATTTTTCAACCAGTTCCGGGTGTTCTTTCACGGCCTGAGAGATAGGCATAAAGATAATGCCCTCTTCTGCCAGCTTATCTTGGAAAGTACTGGCCACCGAGACACTATCAAACACCGCATCAACAGCGACACCGGCGAGACGGGCACGTTCGTCCAAAGGCACACCCAGTTTTTCGTAGGTACGCAACAGCTCCGGATCGACTTCATCCAGACTTTTCGGGCCATCATCTTTTTTCTTCGGTGCCGAGTAATAGCTGATTTCCTGATAATCGATCTCAGGGTAATGCACATGCGCCCATTCCGGAGTATCCATGGTCAGCCAGTGGCGATAGGCTTTCAGGCGCCATTCCAGCATGAACTCGGGCTCTCCCTTGATACGGGAGATTTCACGGACCACATCTTCGCTCAGGCCGGGCGGCAGACTTTCAGCCTCAATGTCGGTAACAAAACCGGCCTTGTATTCTCTCTGAGTAATCGACTCAAGTTGTTGACTTTGATCAGTCATGAAACTCACCATCCTGTATTGTTGCGTTACTCACCCCGGCTGCTGATGAGTAGAATCTAATTGGGCTCAACCCCGATGTATTCTGCGGCGTCAGCATGTCGGACAGTTTGACCTCGTCCAAGGCGTGAAACACCGCGTTGTTAATGCGTGTCCAGTTGGTCTGGACCGCACAGTGTGTTTCCTGTTCGCAGTGACTCTCGCTGCTGACACATTCGGTCAGGGCAATCGGGCCTTCAATAGCCGTAATGATTTCAGCGACCGAAATCTGGTCAGCCGCGCGGCTCAGACTGTAACCACCGGCGACGCCACGCTCTGACTGCAGCAGGCCACCGTGCGATAATGATTTCAGTACTTTTCTGACAGTCGGTAGCGGCACCTTTACCGCATCGGCGATGGCATGGGCGCTGTGTTGCTCTCTGGCGTGCGTTGCCAAGAAGCTCATCAGCACAATGCCGTAATCTGTCAGTTTTCCCATACGCAGCATAGCTGAACCTCCTAATTGGTACTATTATAGTATCAATTCAGAGAATAACCAAGTGATTTGCTCAGATATTGTCGCAGGCCGAGTGAAAATTCCGTTGATTTCGCGTATGGTGATGAACTTTAAAACGTGCAATTGTACTAAATTCGGCAACGCCTATAGAGTTAAATTCCAACGAGAGAGCCTGATAAATGAAATTAAAAGCACTGATTTTTTTACCCTTGTTATTTGGAGCAAACGTAATGGCTGATGATCACGCCGCAACCTTGGACTCAGAAAAACAGAAACTGAGCTACATCTTTGGTATTCAAGTTGGACAAAACATGCTGCAGGAAGGCGTTGAGCTCGACCTGGAAGCGTTCAAAGCCGGTGTTGCCGACATGATGGCTGGCAAACAGCCACAACTGGATCAGGCGACTGCCGAGAAAGTGATTCAGGAATTTCAGGCTCAGAAAGCCCAGGAAATGGCGAAAGTCATGAACGAAAAGCAATCTGAAGCTAAAGCTTACATGGCAGAAAATGCCAAGAAAGATGGTGTCGTTACCACAGAAAGCGGTCTGCAATACGAAATCATTAAGGAAGGTGACGGCGCGACCCCGACTGAAAATGATAAAGTCATCGCCCATTACAAAGGTACCCTGCTCGACGGTACCGTGTTTGACAGCTCATACGAGCGTGGCGAACCTGCAACCTTCCCTGTTAACGGCGTGATTCAGGGCTGGCAGGAAACCCTGCAAATGATGAAAGAAGGCGGTAAATGGCGCATCGTCGTTCCGGCTAATCTTGCTTATGGCCCACGTGGTGCCGGTCAGCTGATTGGTCCTAACGAAACGCTGATTTTCGATATCGAACTCATCGCGATCACTCAGTAAGGTTCAAGCCTGCTGACACAAAAAAGCCGCCTCAGGGCGGCTTTTTTGTGTCAGTCGAGTAACTGTCTTAAATAATCCCATTCAAAAAACGGTCCCGGATCGGTTTTTCGACCCGGCGCAATATGTTCATGACCCGTGATGCGCTCGTAATTAAGTTGCGGGTATGCCTCACACAGAGCTGTGATCACTTTGGCCAGTTGGTGATACTGCGCGTCTTCAAAAGGTTTATCATCACAACCCTCGAGCTCAATACCTATCGTAAAATCATTGCACCGCTCCCTGCCCTGCCAGCTTGAAACACCTGCATGCCATGCCCGTTGATGAAATGGGACAAACTGAACCAATTCCCCATTGCGCCGAATCAATAAATGAGATGAGACTGTCAGTCCCTGCAGGTGTTCAAAATAAGGGTGCTGCGAGGTATCCAGGCGGTTTAGAAATAAATCATCTATATAATGACCTCCGAACTCACCCGGCGGCAGGCTGATGTTATGAATGACGATGCCCTGAATGTCCTCCGGGTCGGGACGGTCATCGTGGTTGGGTGACAAAGTGAACACGGCATCACTGCAGCGCCCATCTGCTAATTCAATGTTCAAAAAAGCATTCCCTTAATGTCGTGGATTATTCAGTCTTCACGCGTTACCCTATTAAGTTTTCAGCACAGAGCCCGTCAATGAGCATTGAAAACCCGTTACCGCCAGCGTTTATCGACTCCCAGGTCAAGCTTGCCCTGCTGGAAGATGTCGGTCAACAGGATTTAACTGCCAATCTTATTCCGGCTGAAGTCCAGGCCGAAGCACAACTGATTACACGTCAAAATGCTGTCTTATGCGGACGTGACTGGTTTGAAGCGGTATTTAATCGTCTGGATGACAAAGTTCAGATTGAATGGCTGGCAACCGATGGCAATGAATTAGCTGCTGATGAGGTGATCTGCCGAATAAAAGGTCCGGCAAGAGCCATTTTGACCGGTGAGCGCACCGCAATGAATTTTCTGCAGACATTATCCGCAACCGCGACTTTAGCTAATCACTACGCTAATGCCGTTGCCGGACTGCCTGTCAAAGTGCTGGATACCCGTAAGACCCTGCCTGGCTGGCGGGTGGCTCAGAAATATGCCGTGCGCTGTGGTGGCTGTTTTAATCACCGTTTTGGCCTGTATGACGGGATTCTTATCAAAGAAAACCATATTAATGCGGCAGGCTCTATTGCTGCGGCGGTCTCGCAAGCAAAAGCGTTAAATGCTGGTGTGCCTATTGAAGTGGAAGTAGAGAACCTGGAAGAACTGCATCAGGCTTTAGAAGCAGGTGCTGATATCCTGCTGTTGGATAACTTTGAACTGGAAACACTGCAACAAGCCGTCGCCGCCACTCAGAAAAAAGCGTTGCTGGAAGCCTCCGGTGGTATCAGCCTTGCCAACATTCGTGATATTGCTGAAACCGGCGTCGATAGAATTTCCGTGGGGGCATTGACCAAAGATATTCAGGCCGTGGACTTGTCTATGCGTTTTCTATAAAAAAAACCGCAGTCGAAAATAGCCGAACTGCGGTTGAGAGTAAAACTTTCAGGAATTATTCAAGCCCAACTTGCCACAATTCCTTGTTGGTCTCGACTACCTCACCGGTAGCTGCGTCGATTTCGATCTTTATCTCGCTACCTTCGTCGGTATCAATATCAAATTCATAGGAAGAATTGTCGTTAGACTCGATCTCGTATTCAACCTCCATGATTTCTCCAGGAAAAAGCTTTAGTGCAATCGCCCTGGCCTCTTCCTCATTAAATTTGACGTTTCTTTTGAACAGCGGGTGGTTTGGGTGCTCAACCTCTCTTTCCAGCTCCACTAATTCGCCTGTAGCCTTAAGACACTCTATGTCCCAGTCATTGCCATCCAGCCCTCGAATATCAAACTCATACACCTCACGTTCATTTTCGAGTTTGAGTTCGACTTTAACCACCTGCCCATCACGGGCATTCAAAGCGACCCTAAGGCAGTCTTCAAATTGTTGATTAATCTCTGCAGCAAGGCCGCTGACTGGCCAGAGCAGCATCGCCGACAACAAAGTTTTTAACATGCGTCATCCTGAAATAAATTGGGCTGCCCGAGGGCAGCCCAATGCTGAAGTGAAGCTGACTTTACAGTGTCAGCTTGAAGCCAATCCAACCGGCTCTTGGTGAGCTGGCACCCACAAAACGTGGGTCTTCAAGATCCAGACCCGGTGCTTCATCAGGCTCGCCATAAAGACCGAAGGTGTTGTATTCACTGTCAAACAGATTATCGACTTTAGCGAAGAACTGCAGGTTGTCGGTTACCTTGTAACGACCATGCAGGTTTACCACCTTGTAATGTGCAATCTTCTTATCGACATTGGCTTCATCACCACGGAAGTACTGGCTTGAGTGATACGAAGCAGTAAAGCCGAGCGACAGCTTCTGTGTGAAGGCATAATCAGCACCAATCTTGATGTTGTGCTCAGGAATACCAGGAAGTCTATCCCCTTCATCTACGTTGAAAGTGACCACTTCATCATCAACTTCTCGTGCATAGGAGAATTCATCCTCGAATGCCGCACGAACATAAGCGTAGTTGGCAAACCAACTCACCTTGTCATAGGTACCATCAGCCCCCAGCTCCAGACCGGCACGAGAGGTTTCATCGATGTTATCGAAAATACCGACGTTCAGGCGAGGATCGTCAACATCATCTTCAACGGCTGGGAAGAAGAACAGATCATCTTTGAGCTGGGTGTAGAACACACCGGCATTCCAGTTGACATTGCCATTACTGCCACGGAAACCAGCTTCAATGGTTCTGGCGACAATATCATCCAACGGGGGATCCGCCAGGAAGGAATTAGGCAATGCACAAGGATTGTTTTCATCAGCACAAGTCAACTCTGATGGTGTCGGCGCACGATTGGACTCGCTATAGTTCGCATAACCAGTCAGATTATCCTTGAAGGCGTAAGTCGCGCCCAGTGATGGATTAAAGCGGTTGAATATGTTGCTACCACCGCCTTCAGCCAGATCCTGCTCACCACCTTGACTGGTACCTGAAATATCAATATCGATACGGTTGTAACGACCGGCCAAAGTCACTGCCAGGCGATCTGTTACAGAGTGAGTGTTACTGAAATACAGGCTGAAGGTATCAGTTTCGATATCTCCATCGACAACTGTTTCATCAATGATAAAGCCAGTGCCATCTGTACCGCGGGTTGAGGTAAAGCGGGCAATTTCAGACTGTGAGCTGTAATCGACGTCAGATTTATCGTAGCTCGCACCAACAATCAGTTGGTTTTCACGTCCGAACAAATCATCCAGGAATGTCGTTTGCAAACCAAAACCATAGCTGTCCTGTTCGGTCTCGCTGGTATTGTTCAGCGCAATAAACTCTTCGCTGCCATCAAATCCCAGTGGCGCAAACGGGGTAATTACCTCACCATCATCGTCAACAATGTTAGCACCATCGATTTCCAGCTCAGAACCATCGCCATTAAAGGTACTGCGGTTGCTACGACGATAATAGGTGTTTGCAGACAGCATGGTAGTGTCATCCAACCAGTGGCTGCCGTTCAGCGTGAACATACGCAATTCGTTCTGGGTATTGTCCGGGTGTGTGAATACCGCTTCACGATCCTGGGCAACAAGTTCAACTGGTGAAGCACCGTTACCGTTCAGATCACTATCAACGGCTGTGATGCCGAAGTCCAGCGTGCTGTCTTCATTAGCGTAGCTGAGCTTGGAGAAAAACTGCTCAACACGTGAAGGTGAAAAGTCACGCCAGCCATCTTCTTTAGTGATCGAACCGGTGACGTAATAAGCGAAGTTACCATCATTGCCACCACTTTCAATCGTGCCTGAATCACGACCGAATGAACCGGTGTAGGCTTCCAGGCTGTGACCAGCGTGAGTGAAACCATTTTTGGTCTGAATTGAAAGGGCACCACCCAGCGTATTCAGACCGAAGACCGGGTTAGAACCCGGAATCAGGTTCATATTGGCAATGGCTGATTCTGGAATCAATTCAAAGTTAATGGCATCGCCAAAAGGTTCATTAATTCGAATGCCATCCATGTAGACAGATAAACCCTGAGAATTACCCACCAATGGTGATGCGGTAAAGCCACGGAATTTCAAATCCGGCTGGAATGGATTGTTTTGGGCGGCGTTAAGACTGACACTGCTCAGCGTCTTGTCCATAAATTCTGACAGATCCAATGCCTGAACCCGTTCGATATCCTGATCATTAGCTGACTGGATATTGGCTGGGATATCGTCTTCCGGCAAACCAACACCCTGTATTGGTGTAGTACCAAAGACTTCAATATCACCCAATTCAACCTGATCCTCTTCAGCGGCGAGGACCGGGGCTGAAACCAGCACAGAGGCCAGCATCAGACTTAATGCTTTCTTTTTATGCGGAACTTGCATTATTCACTACTCTCCCGATGTCATTCATTATTATGGTTATAGTCAAACCGATATTACTGTAAGCACGGACAATGCCAAGTTATAAATTGCATTTAAGACAATAAGTTAGGTCTCAGATATTGGTCAGTGATGGTCTCAACTGGTTAATATAAACCAATCTGACTGGCTGATATCAACCACTTCGGAACCAGGCTAATGTATTGTGCAGGCGCGTGACCTCACCGATGATCACCAGAGTCGGCGCGACAGGTTGTTCACGCTCTGCGATGGCTGGCAATTCATCAATCGTACTAATCCACACTTTCTGATTCTCAGTGGTGCCCTGTTGAACCAGAGCCGCCGGTTTGTCAGCAGCCATACCATGAGCCTGCAATTGACGGCTAAGCTCAGGCAGACCGGCTAGCCCCATATAGACCACAACAGTTTGTCTCGGCTGCACCAGCGCTTCCCAGTTCAGATCCAGCTCGCCCTGCTTTAACTGGCCGGTGACAAAGACACAGCTCTGCGCATAATCACGATGCGTAAGAGGAATACCTGCATAGCTGGCACAGCCAGAGGCGGCAGTAATACCGGGAACAACCTGGAAAGGAATCTTTTCATCAGCCAGCGTTTCGATTTCTTCACCGCCACGGCCAAAAATAAAGGGGTCGCCACCTTTCAGTCTTAATACGCGTTTACCCTGTTTTGCATGCTGCAGAAGCAGATCATTAATTTCTTCCTGCCGAACCGCGTGCCAGGCCCGTTGTTTACCGACATAAATCAGTTCGGCTTCCTTGCGCACGAGCGCCAGGATTTCCTTACTGACCAGGCGATCATAAAAAACCACATCTGCCTGTTGCATCAACCTCAACGCTTTAAAGGTGAGCAAATCCGGATCACCGGGACCGGCGCCGACCAGATAAACTTCTCCCCTGCCGATATCCTTGTTATCAGGATCCTGAAGTTTCTCCAGTAATGTTTTTTCTGCCAGTTCCTCGCGGCCAGCCATCATATGGTCTGCAACCGGGCCTTCCAGCACCGACTCCCAGAAGCGGCGTCGCTGAGAGACATTTTCAAATTTCTGTTTGACCTTGTCGCGATATCGGCCAACCAGATTACCCAGTTTGCTGTATGAAGGCGGAATCAGGGTTTCCAGTCTCGCACGCAGGTTGCGCGCCAGAACCGGCGAATCGCCACCGCTGGAGACCGCCACCACAATAGGTGAACGGTCCAGTATTGATGCCAGTATGAAATCACAGTGATCCGGACTGTCAGCCACATTCACCAGAATATTTCTGGCTTTGGCAGCTTCATAGACGGCCTCATTTACATTGGCATCATCTGTCGCGGCAATAACCAGTCTTTCCTGACTCAGTTGTGAGGCATCAAACTTGGCCTCCAGCCAATGCACTTGTTGCGTGTCGACCAGTTTCTGCGAAGTGGCGGATAAGTCTGGTGCGACGATAGTGACAGCAGCCTGCGCTTTAACAAGCAACCCTGCTTTACGGGCAGCAATATCACCGCCACCAACGACCAGACAAGGCTGTTGTTTTAAATCTAAAAATATCGGTAAAAATTCCATTATTGTGCTTTCAGAGGTAAAGAGAGGCCTTGTAATACATAGGCGTTATCAAGGTTTTGCACCACGGCAACGAGGGTCATGTCATGCAGCTTCCATGTCGATTCAAGTGGCAGCGTCGTTTGAATCTGTTTTGAGCGACCATCGGTGTTGAGTTCAAATGGTCCCAGCCAGCGTCTGACAAGATTCTGGTGATTGAAAGTCGCGCCGATATTATCACCACCATGAATTTCACTGATGATATTGTCTTCCGTGAGGGCCAGATAAAGCTGACTGTTAGCCTGGTTATCTTCCCCCATCACGGTCACAGCCGTGTCGATGCTGAGCGTTTTATCGTTTTTGTTGACTGTCAGACTGATATCCGCTTCCGAGTCAAAGCTGTTGATAAACTCAATCACGTCGTTCCCGTGATCACGCCAGTTATGGACCACTTCGCCACTGATAAAGATTTCCGGTGTAAAGACCGTCTGATAGAGGTTCAAGCGGGCCATTTGACGTTGACGTTCGGTATAACGGGGCTTGGCAAAGCGGTCGATCCAGCCCTTTTTATCATCAAGGTAATCAACATGAAAGCCGAGCACAATCAGCTCGTTCTCAGTGATGCCCTGTTCCGGCAGTTGCTCGACCCAACGCTCTGCCGCAGGGCACAAACCACAGCCTTCGGAAACAAACAGCTCCATCACCGCGACTTGCTTGTCGGCGCTCTGCGCCTGCCACTGCTGGGCAAACGCTGTCGCACTGACAAGTAAACTGCTGATAAGCAATATGCCTGTTCTCATTTTCAGCATAATATTGCCTTGAAAACCCGCCTATTGTTGAGAAACTGTCTGTTCCAGCGAGTTCCGCTGACTCACATCAGTTATCTCAGCCAGTTCACGCATCACTGCCGTGGCATAAGAACCCGCGGGCAGGAAGAAGGACAGTAGCAAGCTATCTTCACTGAACTCCCAGCTCATATCCTGCGGTAACACCCGCAAAGGCCGCCTTTCCTGCTTAAGCCCAGCCTGCTCCAGCCCCTGCTGCCAAACTTGCCAATCTGTCAACGCGGCATTTTCCAACGCCAGACTGTCGGATTGATTCGCTGCTCTACCGCGCCCCCAAAGAGGCCCTGTGATATCAACATCGAATGTGTTCAAGCGCTCAGTGATGGTTTCATCAATGTCTTCTGCCAGAAAAATACTGCTGCTACCAGCCAGTTGCATCACATCGCCGGGCACACCAGTCTGCCAGTTCTGCTGGCTGATTCGGGCCGAAAGCACCTGGTTAAATAGCCAGGAGCGGGCCGCAGAAAGAATCATACTTTTCTGTTGACGTTTCTTGGGCTTTCTGCCGGTTTCAAACCACTGCTGCGCCCTGTCGAGGTTAGCAAACTGGTGACCAAAGCGCTGCTCGGCAAAATAGTTGGGTACCCCATTGGTTTTGATTTGTCTCAGACTCTGTTCCCAAACAGCTCTGTCACCCTCAATACCGCTTAAGACCAATGAAAATCGGTTGCCAGACAATACACCGCGTTTGAGTTTTTTGTTATGACGGGTAAGCGTTTTGATTTGGCAATCATCGGCTGAAAATAGAGACCAGTCCGGTTCTTCATGGCCTTCCGTTTTCACGGTAAACCATTGGCTGGTGACCGCATGCCGATCTTTCAAGCCGGCATATCCAACAGCCACATCCTCTACACCAGCAAATTGTGCCAGTTGCTTCGCGACCCAGTCGGTATTGCTGCCGGTTTTTTCTATCAGCAGCATGGCATGCCCCCCCTCACCGCTGGGTTCAAAAGGTAAATGCTCATCGACCCGGAAATGGTCTGGCTGTAAACGGATATTGGCACGGCAAACAACCGCCTGAGTGTTCGCACGTTGTAACTGACTGAAGTCAAATTCCATCAGGCTTTCCTCAACAGCACGACAGCATGTGCTGCAATGCCTTCCTTACGGCCGGTAAAACCGAGCTTTTCGGTGGTGGTGGCCTTGATATTAATTTCACCTTCGCTGACTGCCATGTCACTGGCGAGCAGGGTTTTCATTTCAGGAATGAACGGCGCCAATTTGGGAGCTTGCGCGATCACGGTGGCATCGATGTTATTGACCAGCCAACCACGTTCGAATAAGTCAGCCATGACCCGTCGCAACAACAGGCGGCTGTCGATATTCTTAAAAGCTTCATCGGTATCCGGGAAATGATGGCCGATATCCCACAAACCGGCGGCACCCAGTAAAGCATCACTAATGGCATGGATCAGCACATCTCCATCTGAATGGGCTTCCAGACCATGACTATGGGGGATAGTAACGCCACCAATGATTAATGGCCGGTTCTCGGCGAAGCGATGTACATCATAGCCGTGACCTATGCGCATTATTGTCCTCTGCTTTGTTGTTCCAGATACAGGCTGGCCAGCGCCAGATCCTGCGGTAACGTAATCTTGATATTGTCCTGATGCCCTGCCACCATCATTGGACGCAGTCCCATCAGCTCAATCGCGCTGGCTTCATCGGTGACGCTAAGGGCTTGAGAAGCTGCTGAGTCCAGCGCCTGTTTCAACAGCCTGAGACGGAACATCTGTGGTGTTCCCGCACGCCACAAGCCATGACGGTCTACGGTTTCAACAATAACGCCATTATCATCAACCCGTTTAACGGTATCCGTAACCGGCACTCCCAGAATACCGCCAACTTCATGCTCTCTTAATTGCAGCAGCATCTGGTCAATATCACTGTGACGAATACAGGGGCGAGCGGCATCATGCACGAGCAGCCAGGGGTTATCGTCGGTTTTCTCAGCAAGCGCTGCCAGTGCATTGGCTACTGAATCAGAGCGCGCCTCACCGCCTTTTGTCAGCAGCAATTCACAATCAAGCTGAAGCGACAGTTCAGGCCACCACGGATCATGTTCCGCCAGCGCGACAACAATGCCATTAATTCGGGGATGGGAAGCGAGACGCTCCAGTGTGTGCTGAAGCAGAGCTTTATTATTGAGCTTGAGATATTGCTTGGGAATATCGGCGCCCATGCGGCTGCCGATGCCGGCTGCCGGCACCACAGCCCAGACGGCTTCAGTTGTGCTCATCTTGCTCTTCTATCACATGAAAAAAGGTCTCGCCCTCTCTTATCATGCCCAGCTCACTGCGGGCACGTTCTTCAAGTGCATCGAGACCACTTTTCAAATCCTGAACTTCTGCAGCCAGTACCTGGTTGCGTTCAGTCAGTTTTTCATTATCGAGGCGCTGTTTTTCCACCTGATGGTGCAAACGCAGCAGCGACGGCAACCCGTCATGACTCAGCCATAATCGGTATTGCAGTAATACCAGTAGAATGGCCAGAAAAATCATGACGGGCTTAGTCATCAGGCCTTACTTAACGTTGAATGCCTTCATGCCTGGGTAGCTGGCTTTATCACCCAGTTCCGCTTCAATGCGCAGCAGCTGGTTGTATTTAGCAACACGGTCCGAACGTGACAATGAACCGGTTTTGATCTGTCCTGCATTGGTCGCCACAGCCAAATCGGCAATGGTGGTGTCCTCGGTTTCACCGCTGCGGTGAGAAACCACGGCAGTGTATCCATTTTCCTTGGCAAGATTAATTGCATCGAGGGTTTCTGACAGCGTGCCGATTTGGTTGACCTTAATCAGAATCGAGTTACCGACGCCTTTGTTGATACCTTCCTGCAGGATTTTAGGGTTGGTCACGAACAGGTCATCACCGACCAGCTGCACTTTGTCACCAATTTTATCAGTCAGCAGTTTCCAGCCTTCCCAGTCATTTTCATCCATACCGTCCTCGATACTGATGATGGGATATTTACTGACCCAATCGGCCAGCAGATCGGCAAACTCGGCAGATGACAGAGAACGATTTTCTGATGCCAGCACATACTGACCATCTTTATAAAACTCAGAGCTGGCCGCATCCAGTGCCAGCATAATGTCTTTACCGGCTTCATAGCCTGCATTCTTAATGGCCTGCAGAATAACTTCAATGGCAGCTTCGTTAGACGGCAAATCCGGTGCAAAACCACCCTCATCACCAACCGCCGTATTCAGGCCTTTGCTGTTCAGGACTTTTTTCAATTCATGAAAGACTTCTGCGCCGTAGCGAATCGCTTCACTGATGCTGCTGGCACCGACCGGCATAA
>CAYMEE010000026.1:19905-32552 GCA_964389455.1 uncultured Methylophaga sp.
ACTTCTGCGCCGTAGCGAATCGCTTCACTGATGCTGCTGGCACCGACCGGCATAATCATGAATTCCTGAAGATCCACGCTGTTATCGGCGTGAGAACCACCGTTGATGATGTTCATCATCGGGACCGGCATCAGCGCTTCATCACTCTCTGCCAGATATTTGTAAAGGGGCTTTTTCGCATCCGCTGCCGCAGCACGGGCAGTAGCCATCGAAATCGCCAGCAGCGCATTAGCACCCAGGCGGGCTTTGTTTTCAGTGCCGTCGGTTTCGATCAGTTTATTATCGACAGCACGCTGGTCGGCAGCTTCCATACCCAGTACCGCTTCACGCAATTCAGCATTTACCGCCGCGACAGCTTTTAAGACACCTTTACCCAGGTAACGGGCTTTATCACCA
Source organism: uncultured Methylophaga sp. (assembly GCA_964389455.1). Classification (GTDB taxonomy): domain Bacteria; phylum Pseudomonadota; class Gammaproteobacteria; order Nitrosococcales; family Methylophagaceae; genus Methylophaga. Next base: position 20,302 of record CAYMEE010000026.1, read on the forward strand.
TCACGCAGTTCCACTGCTTCACGCTCACCGGTGGAGGCGCCGGATGGTACCGCCGCACGCCCCATGGCACCGCTTTCCAGCACAACATCGGCTTCTACGGTTGGATTGCCGCGTGAATCGATAATTTCACGTGCTCTTACATCAATAATCTTGCTCAATGCTTTGCTCCCGTATATCAGAAATGAGTTTCAGGTACTTATCGCTTCGCCAGCAGGGCGTCTTCGATATAGTCCTGTTGTTTGACTGTGCTATCAATGGCCTGCAGCGTTTCCAACAAAGCGGATAACTGATGCAGAGGCCAGGAATTGGGGCCGTCGCTGAGGGCTTTTTCCGGCTCAGGATGGGTTTCCATAAACAAGCCGGCAACGCCGGTTGCCACCGCGGCACGGGCCAGTACTGGTACAAATTCACGCTGACCGCCGGAAGCGCCACCCTGTCCACCTGGTTGCTGAACCGAGTGAGTGGCATCAAATACCACCGGGCAATCCATGTTGCGCATAATCGGCAGACCGCGCATATCGGAAATCAGCGTGTTGTAACCGAAAGAGGTGCCGCGCTCACACAGCATGATTTGCTCATTACCTGTCGACTTGGCTTTGGCAGCGACATGCTGCATATCCCAGGGGGCCAGGAACTGGCCTTTCTTGATATTGACCGGCAAGCCCTGGCTGGCAACATTCACAATAAAATTGGTCTGACGGCACAAGAAGGCAGGTGTCTGCAGAACATCGACGACACTGGCCACTTCGGCAAGTGGGGTATCTTCATGCACGTCAGTCAAGACCGGCAGGTTGTATTCTTTTTTGACCTTTTCGAGAATCGCCAGGCCAGCTTCCACGCCTGGGCCACGATAACTCTTGGTAGAAGTGCGGTTGGCCTTGTCGAAAGAGGATTTATAGATAAAGTTGATACCGAGCTTATCGGTGATTTCCTTGAGCTGACCCGCCACATCCATGGTCATCTGCTCACTTTCAATCACACAGGTGCCGGCAATCAGAAACAGCGGCTGCCGGTTACCGGCTTCAAATCCACATAATTGCATCAGTTTTTACCCCCGCTGCTTTTTATTCTGCTTGGCCGCACTGATAAAGCCTTCGAACAGAGGATGACCGTGGCGCGGTGTTGAGGTGAATTCCGGATGGAACTGACAGGCGACAAACCACTGATGTTCCGGGATTTCTATCATCTCGGCCAGACTCTGGTCTTTTGACATGCCTGAGAACACCAGACCCGCTTTTTCCAGCGATTCCATGTAGTTGTTATTGAACTCATAGCGGTGGCGATGACGTTCAACAATCTCATCGGCGCCATAAATTTTATGCGCCAGACTGCCCGCTTTCAGCTGGCAGGAGTAACCACCCAAGCGCATCGTGCCGCCCAGGTCAGAATCCTGATCCCGCTGCTCGACGGTGCCGTCCGCTTTCTGCCACTCAGTAATCAAACCAATGACCGGGTCTTTGGTATGTACATCAAACTCGGTGCTGTAGGCGCCAGGCAGACCCGCTTTGTGACGGGCATATTCAATCACGGCCACCTGCATACCCAGGCAGATACCCAGATAAGGAATATTATTTTCACGAGCGAAACGTGCAGTTTCAATCATGCCTTCAACACCACGCTCACCAAAGCCGCCCGGAACAAGAATCGCATCCATATCCTTGATACAGTCAGTGCCCTGCTGCTCAACCTGCTCAGAGTCAACATAATGCACGTTGACCTTGGTGCGGGTGTGAATACCGGCATGAATCAGCGATTCAGACAGCGATTTATAGGCCTCGGTCAGCTCCATGTATTTACCGACCATGGCGATATTGACCTCGCCTTCCGGGTTACTCAGGTTTTCATAAACCTTTTCCCACTGGCTCAGATCAGCTGGCTTGGCATCGATACCCAGTTGTTTGACAACGATGTCATCCAGGCCCTGGCGGTGCAGTTCCATCGGGATTTTATAAATGCTGTCGACATCAATCGCAGAGATAACCGCTTTTTCCGGGACGTTGGTAAACAAGGCAATCTTGCGACGCTCTGATTCCGGCAGTGGACGATCAATACGGCAGACCAGCACATCCGGTTGAATACCGATAGTACGCAGCTCTTTCACCGAGTGCTGAGTGGGCTTGGTTTTGATTTCACCGGCAGAAGCGATGTAAGGCACCAGCGTCAGGTGCAGGAACAGCGCGCGTTCACGCCCCAGCTCAGTCGCCATCTGACGAATGGTTTCCAGGAACGGCAGTGACTCAATGTCACCCACGGTACCGCCAATTTCAATCAGCGCCACATCGGCATCATCTGCGCCTTCGTAAATGCAACGTTTGATTTCATCAGTAATATGGGGAATAACCTGGACCGTGTTACCAAGATATTCGCCACGGCGTTCTTTACGGATGACGTTTTCGTATATCTGGCCGGTGGTGTAGTTGTTACGACTGCTCATATCTGCGTCAATGAAGCGTTCGTAGTGGCCCAAATCCAGATCGGTCTCCGCACCGTCTTCGGTCACAAACACCTCACCGTGTTGCAGCGGGCTCATGGTGCCCGGATCGACGTTGATATAGGGGTCCAGCTTAACCAGGGTGACTTTCAGACCACGGGCTTCAAGTATCGCAGCCAGTGATGCCGCGGCGATTCCCTTCCCGAGAGACGACACAACACCACCAGTGACAAAAATAAATTTAGTCATATTATGGAGAGTTCAATAAAAATGACGCGGCCAGAATGGCTGCGCTCAAAATAGGGTATAAATTATCAGAATTGCCCTGTCCGCTCAATCAAAAACTGGTTTCGCAGATGCCTGTTCCAACACCGGCAACCATCCCTTCTCGCCGATATCCGCGGCGTAATGTTCAGCATAGCCATAACCGACAACGGCTACCAGTTCATGGTCGACAAAAAGCAACGGGATTTGCTGACGTTGCCAGGGCGGCACATCCCATTCCTGAAACAGTTGTTTGAGTGACTTGTGTTGCGCATGACCCTGCAGACGAATCCGCTCGCCGCCCTCGCGGAATTTGAGCATTAGCGGCCCGTTCAACACATGCTGTTTAAGTCCTTTGCCGGATGCCAATTGCCATTTCAGCAGTCGGCCATCGTCTAATCGGACCTCATCACTGCCTTTTATTACGATTTCACCTAAATCGAGGGACTCAGCCCGATCCGACTCAAGGAAAATCACATTGCGGTAACGACGCACCATTGCGCCCGGCCAGTGCACTTCCGGGTTGCGGTCTTCAGCCGCAGGAATCACCTCATCAATAATGCGCTGTAATATCGCTGCTGACGGCAGCTTGAGGCCATTCTGTTCCAGTGCATAACGCAGCAGATTGCGCTGCCGCGCCTGAGGCAACTCACTTAGCGCCGAGATAGAGAGACGATCCATCTGTTCAGGGCATACATCTCGTGCATCAAGACTGCCCAGTTCCCGCATTAACTCCACTGCTTCACGGCAGTGTTCAGCACTTCTGCTCAGCGTTTTGGAAACAGCTGGCCAGCGCTCAGCCAAATGTGGCCATATTGCCTGGCGCAGATAATTACGATTAATGTTGAGATCGCTGTTACTGGGGTCATCTATCCAGTGCAGATGATGCAGTTCGGCATACTCCAGCAAATCATGTTTGGAATAATTCAGAAACGGCCGCACGATGGTCAGACCCTCAATGTCCGCTTCAGGCCACATTGCAGATAGCCCCGCCGGTCCCGCCCCACGCAGCAACTGCAGCATTAGTGTTTCTGCCTGGTCGTCCTGGTGCTGGGCAGTCAGAAGCACTTCATCCGGCGTCAGGTCATATCGAAACGCATGGTAACGGGCCTGTCTGGCTGCTGCTTCCAGACCCATTTCATCAATCTCTTCAACTTTGACCTGGATGGATTCGAATTCAAGTTTGAGCGCCTGAGCGACCTGACGACAATGCTCAGCCCATTGGGCAGACTCTGGATGCAGGCCATGATCAATATGCAAAGCCCGGATAGCCGGTAACTGTGGGTGATTGGCCTTAGCCAGAAGATGCAGGAGCACGTGGGAGTCCACGCCGCCGCTGTATGCTACACATACAGGGCGACCGGCCACCAGTTTAATCAGGTCAACAAGACATTGCTGGGGGTTGAGAGACACCCCGGACTTAACCCTCGAATTCGCCGTAACTCAGAATCCGCTGTTGACGACGTTTAATCAGGTTGTCATGAGAAACGGCTTCCAGTTCCTTGATTTTGGCTTCAATCGATTTTCTGATCCGAGCCGCCATTTCTTCGACGTTACGATGTGCACCACCCAAAGGTTCCGGCACGACTTCATCAATCAAATTTAATTCTTTCAGGCGGTCTGAGGTGACGCCCAGGGTTGCAGCCGCATCGGCCGCTTTTTCGGCGCTTTTCCAGAGAATGGAGGCGCAGCCTTCCGGTGAGATAACAGAATAGATACTGTATTGCAGCATCATCAGATGATCGGCGACGCCGACAGCTAACGCACCACCGGAACCACCTTCACCAATCACGGTAGAGATGATTGGCGTTTTAAGCTTAGCCATTTCATAAAGATTACGGGCAATCGCTTCACTCTGACCGCGCTCTTCGGCGCCAATACCAGGGTAAGCGCCCGGGGTGTCGATAAAGGTAATGATGGGCAGACCGAAACGCTCTGCCATTTTCATAATACGCAGTGCTTTGCGATAGCCTTCGGGACGCGGCATGCCGAAATTACGTGCCACTTTCTCCTTGGTGTCACGGCCCTTCTGATGACCAATTACGGCCACAGGACGACCATTGAGGCGACCGATACCGGTCACCAATGCGGCATCGTCGGCATAAGTACGATCACCGTGCAGTTCTTCAAAATCGCTGATGATGTGTTTGATGTAGTCCAGCGTGTAAGGACGCTGCGGATGGCGTGCCATCTGGGTAACCTGCCAGGGCGTCAGTGAAGAAAAAATGGACTTGGTCAAAGACTCGCTTTTTTCCTTCAACTTCTGAATTTCTTCAGTGATATTGAGATCACTGTCGTTACTCATGTAACGCAACTCATCGATTTTCGCTTCCAGTTCGGCGATGGGTTGTTCGTAGTCAAGGAAATTTAACTGCATCAGGTTACCCTTACATCCAAAATTGTCGAATTATACACAGAGGCGACGGACAAAACTCAGTTGAGGATCAATTCATCATCTTCATCGCTGTCCATAGAACCCTCACCAAGACGAATGGCGAGGCTGAGGTCGTTACGCGAGTCGGCATTTTGCAGCGCCTCTTCCAGCGTGATTCTACCGTCCTTGTAGAGTTGAATCAGTGCCTTGTCGAAAGTAATCGTGCCCGGATCGGTCGATTCTTTCATCGCATCCTTGATACTACCGACTTCACCCTTGTTAATAAGCTCTGAAATGTAAGGCGTGTTAAGCATGATCTCGACCGCCGGCACCCGCGCGCTGCCATCCACGGTCGGTAGCAGACGCTGGGAAACAATTGCACGCAGATTGAGCGACATATCCATAAATAACTGGCGATGCAGGCTTTCCGGGAAAAAGTTAATGATCCGATCCAGCGCCTGGTTGGCATTGTTGGAGTGAAGCGTGGCTAGACACAAGTGACCGGTTTCCGCGTAATTAATCGCGTGTTTCATTGTATCCATATCGCGAATCTCACCTATCAGGATCACATCCGGCGCTTCACGCAATGCGTTTTTCAAGGCATTTTCATAATTTAATGTATCAATACCGACTTCGCGCTGTTGCACGATAGAACGTTCATGGGCATGAACAAATTCCAGCGGATCCTCAATAGTTAAGATATGCGAGCTGGAATTACGGTTACGGTGACCAATCATCGATGCCAGTGTGGTCGATTTACCAGAACCAGTGGCGCCCACCACCAGGATCAGGCCGCGTTTTTCCATCACAATATCACCCAACACGGTTGGCAGATGCATTTCTTCAAAACGCGGGATCTTGGTTTTGATATAACGGATAACGATGGAACACTCACCGCGCTGACGGAAGATATTGACACGAAAACGACCGACGCCTTTAAGCGGCACGGCAAAGTTCATTTCCAGGGTTTCTTCAAACTCGCTGGCCTGGTCCTCATTCATCAGCGAGTAAGCCATATCATGGACATCACCCGGTGCCAGTTTTTGGGTACCTACAGGTCGAATCACACCCTGAATCTTGATGTGTGGTTCGGTGCCAGTACAAAAAAACATATCCGATGCTTCTTTGTCCGCCATCAACCTGAAATACGGTGTCATATCCACGTGACTTATCCTCGAGTTTTTCTAAACTTTGTTAATCCAATCGTACACGATAGACTTCAGCCAATGAAATCTCTCGCGAACGGGCTCTGGCCATGGCGTTATCGGTCAGCGATACCATGCCTTCTTTGATGGCATGATCATGAATTTCACCCGATGTTATATCAACATGAATTAATTTTCGCAGACTATCACTGACTTCCAGCAATTCATAGACAGCCATCCGCCCTGCGACGCCGGTGTGGTTGCAATGCTCACACCCACTACCTCGATAGAACTTTTCGCTGTCACTCACATTGAGCGCATGCCTGATAAGCGGGTCCACCGGTTCTTCTTCCAGACAACGCTGACAATTGCGTTTGACCAGCCGCTGGGCCAACACACCGAGCAGACAGCCGGTCAACAGATAGGGCTCAATACCCATTTCCAGCAAGCGAGTGACCGCACCGGCAGCATCATTCGTGTGTAAAGTACTGAGCACCAGGTGACCCGTTAACGCACTTTCCACCGCAATTTTGCCGGTTTCTTCATCCCGGATCTCGCCCACCAGAATCACATCCGGGTCATGACGGAGAATGTTTCTCAGTGCCCGGGCGAAGGTATAGCCGGTCGTGTGATTAATCTGAATCTGTTGAATACCGTCCATGTGATACTCAACCGGATCTTCAACGGTGAGAATATTGACGTTATGTTTCTGAACTTCAGCCAGCGCGGCGTATAAGGTGGTGGATTTGCCAGAACCCGTCGGGCCGGTTACCAGGAAAATCCCGTTACTCTTATTGAGCAGGTCCAGAAATAATTCCTGATCATGCTCTGAGAATCCCAGTTCTGAAACCGCTTTCAGCCCTACCTGAGCATTGAGAAGACGGATGACCACGCTCTCCCCCTCAACGGTGGGCATGATCGAAATACGCAGGTCGACCGGATTACTTTTATGTTTGACGCAGCAACGACCATCCTGTGGCAGCCGCCGTTCGGCAATATTCATCCCACCCAGAATTTTAATGCGGCTAACAACAGCGGGAAGTAAGGTTTTGCTGAAGAAACGAATATTGGTGAGCACCCCATCCATGCGGTATATCAATTCCACATTCTTGTCGCGGGGCTTGATATGAATATCTGACGCCCTACGCTCAATCGCATCAACAATGATATTGGCGACCAGCCTGACAATCGGCTTCTCACTGCTGAGCCGCATCATTTCATCATGAAGATCCGCGGCTTCCCTGAAGGGTTGGCTATTGCCGTTGAGAGATTCCAGCGCCAGTTCATCATCACGGGCACCGTAGAATTTCCTCACTGCCCATTGAATATCGCTGCGGGTAGCCACAGTCACATCAATGCTGTAACCGGTAATGAAGTTCAGCGTCTGAAACAGGTCCATGTCCATCGGGCTCGCCAGTGCGACCAGCAGATGGGTTTTATTGACCCGCAGGGGAATCACATCATGTTTACGGGCAAACTCTGCCGGGATCAGAGTGAGGACAGTTTCATCAAAAGGGTAATCATGCAGCCGGATAAAAGGCAGGCTGAGCCGCTCTGCAAGCGTTCGCTGACTACGCTCATCCGAAGTCAGTTTTTCTTCTGACTTTTCGGCGGCAGACTCAAGCGGTGGCTTCTTTTTAGTGGCCTGAAGCGCGGCATCAAGTGCATCTGCCAGAGAGTCATCCTCAATAGAGGTCTGTTCGGTGGTCTTTTTGTCGCTCGCAGACATAGAGCCTCCCTAGACTGAAGACTTGTATCTCATTGTAACAGCAACTTTTCCCGGCAGTGCAGCAATCTGGTTCAGCAGCGTATCGCTGGGTGTCACCTGCCATTCTTCACCCATGGCCATTAAAGCACTGGCCTGCTGATTCTGGTATCTCAGTTCCAGTCCCAGCCCACCCCCTTTAAAAGGGGTCAATGTTGATTTGAGCTGTTCCACCCAGGACATGGCTTCATCTTCATTGGTGAAATTAATCTGTAAAGCCTGCCCGTAGGCTTCACGGGCCCCGGTAATATCAAACACTTTCTCTGCAGTCGCCGACAGACCGCCGGTAAAGTTATCCTGTCCTATCTTGCCCTGGATGACAACCAGCTTATCAGGCTGAATAAAGCTCTGATATTGTTCATAGACCTCACCGAATACTCTGACTTCCAGCCTGCCGCTCTGATCATCCAGCGTAATAAAGGCCATGCGGCTGCCGCTTTTGGATTTCATGGTGCGGATTGCCACAATCAGCCCGGCCGTTAATACCGGCTTTTCATTTCGCTGATAGCCCTTGGATTCTGGGGCATCGAGTTCATTGATTTTCTTGGGAATGAACTCCGCAAGCTCGGCTTCGTAACGATCAATCGGGTGGCCGCTGAGATACAAGCCCAGGGTTTCTTTTTCAGCTAGTAACAGATGTTCTTCAGCCCATTCTGCTGCCTGCTCCAGTGGCTCATCCTGTTCTGACTCATTCTCCGGTGTCAGACCGAATAAATCATTCTGCCCGCTATCCTGGTCACGGCGATGCTGTTCGGCAATCTGCATTGCCTTGGTAAGACTGGCATTGAGACTGGCACGGTGACCACCCAGAGAATCGAGTGCCCCGGCCTTGACCAGAGATTCCATCACGCGGCGATTGATCTTACGCATATCAACGCGGCGGCAGAAATCATACAGGGAAGCAAATGCCTCACCCTGCTCTCGCTCTGCGACAATACCAGCCAGTGCCGACTCACCAACCCCTTTGATGGCACCGAGTCCATAGCGAATAGTACGGTCACCCTCGACCGTGAATTTAATCTTGCTGTGATTGACATCCGGCGGCATCACATTGAGCTTCATATCACGGCATTCGTCGATAAGCCCAACCACTTTATCGGTGTTGTCCATATCCGCCGATAACACTGCGGCCATAAAGGCAGCCGGGTAATGTGCCTTGAGCCAGGCAGTCTGATAAGCAACCAGCGCATAAGCAGCAGAGTGAGACTTGTTGAAGCCATACTCTGCGAATTTTTCCATCAGGTCGAAAATCGGACCGGCTTCTTTTTCCTCGATCCCCCGGCCTGCGGCACCTTCCAGGAAGATTTGCCGCTGCTTGGCCATTTCCTCGGGCTTTTTCTTACCCATCGCCCGCCGCAGCATATCGGCACCGCCCAGGCTGTATCCCGCCAGGATCTGCGCGATCTGCATGACCTGTTCCTGGTAAACGATGACACCGTAAGTCGGTTTCAGTACCGGCTCCAGATCAGGATGCGGATAATCGACCTTGGCGCGACCGTGTTTACGGTTCACGAAGTCATCGACCATGCCTGACTGCAGCGGCCCGGGACGGAACAGCGCCACCAACGCAACGATGTCTTCGAAGGTATCAGGCTGCAGACGTTTGACCAGCTCCTTCATGCCCCGCGATTCCAGCTGGAATACCGCGGTGGTTTCACAGCGTTTGAGCAGATCGAATGTGGGTTTGTCGTTCAGCGGCAGATTGGTGATGTCGATTTCGTCCGCTTTATCTCCAAGGAGAGTGCGGACGTTATTCATTGCCCAGTCGATGACTGTCAGCGTTTTCAGACCCAGAAAGTCGAATTTCACCAGGCCGACACTTTCCACGTCGTCCTTATCGAACTGTGAGACCAGACCCGCGCCGTTGTGCTCACAGTAAAGCGGCGTGTATTCAGTCAGCACCTTGGGTGCGATAACAACGCCACCCGCATGTTTACCGACATTTCGGGTCAAGCCTTCCAGTTGCAGAGCCAGATCAATCAGCGCTTTGACTTCTTCTTCACTGTCATAACGCTCTTTGAGCTGAGGCTCCTGTTCCAGCGCCTTGGTCAGCGTCATTTTCAGTTCAAAGGGCACCAGCTTGGCCAGTTGATCGACAAAGCCATAGGGATGCCCCAGCACCCTTCCCACGTCACGTAATACCGCTTTGGCGGCCATCGTACCGTAGGTAATGATTTGCGAGACGTGATCCCGGCCATAATGCTGTGACACATATTCAATAACGCGGTCACGGCCATCCATGCAGAAGTCGACGTCAAAGTCAGGCAAAGACACCCGCTCGGGGTTCAGAAAGCGTTCGAACAGCAAATCATATTGCAGTGGATCAAGGTCAGTGATTTTGAGCGCATACGCCACCAGCGAGCCTGCACCCGAACCCCGTCCCGGCCCGACCGGCACGCCGTTATTCTTGGCCCACTGGATAAAGTCGGCAACGATGAGAAAGTAGCCGGGGAAGCCCATGCTGTTGATAACATCAAGTTCAATCTGCAGGCGTTCTTCATAGCGCGCCTTGTTGGCTTCGCGCTCGGCATCATCCGGGTAAAGCACCAGCAGCCTTTCGGCCAGCCCCTTAAAAGATTCTTCTGCAAAGAATTCCTCGATGGTCATGCCTTCCGGCACCGGGAAATCAGGCAGATAGTGCTCGCCCAGCGTCAGCTCCAGATTACAGCGCTTGGCAATTTCAACCGTGTTTTCAATCGCTTCAGGAATATCGGCAAAGATTTTTGCCATTTCCTCGCCACTTCGCAGATATTGATGCTCGGAATAGACCCGCGGGCGACGCGGATCATCCAGCTGACGACCATCATGAATACAGACCTTGGCTTCATGTGCCTCGAACTGCTCGGCTTTCAGGAAACGCACATCATTGGAGGCGACCACAGGGATCTGTTTCTCGGCTGCCAGCGCCACAGCTTCACGCACGAAGCGCTCTTCATCCTCTCGACCGGTGCGGATCAGCTCCAGATAAAAACGGTTGGGAAACAGTCCTTGCCAGAAAGCAAGCTGGCTCTGCACCTCATCCTGCTGGTGATTCAGCAGCGCCCTGCCCAAAATGCCTTCGCGGCCACCGGAGAGGCAGATCAGTCCGTCTGTCTGGCCTTCCAGCCAGTCGGCTTCGAGCATCGGCACGCCCAGGTGCTGGCCCTCGATGTAGGCCCGCGATAGCAGTCGCGACAGGTTATGAAACCCATCCAGATTCATACACAGAACCACAAAACGGGTACTGTGCTTGGCATCATTCGGGTCGCGCAGGCGCAGATCGGCACCCAGGATGGGTTTAACCCCGGCCTGCATCGCTGCATTAAACAGTTTTACTGCGGCAAACAGATTATGCTGATCGGTAATCGCCACAGCAGGCATGCCATAGTCAGCGACCTGTTTGACCAGCGGTTTAACCCTGACCAGACCGTCGATCAGGGAATAATCGGTATGAAGATGAAGATGAACAAACTGTTCGGCCATTAAAGCTTAAACCTGTCTAATGCTTAATTATCTTGGAAACTCTACCGGGCCCGGGATATCAGCCCCCAGAGTCTGACTGACGATCGATTCAGCCTCTTTCTGTCCACGTGCCAGCGCTTCTTCCTGGCTCATGCCCGGTTTAAAGGGTTCCACCGGAGGGTGATCCACATCGCCACGCTTGAGGTAGAGCGTCTGGGTCGGGAAGGCAAACTCGACTTCAAGTTGTTTGGCAAGGCGCAAAATATCCAGCAAAAAGCGATGTCTTTCACGCAGCTCTGTGCTCCAGTCCGGCGTCGCCCAGAACACATAAACCAGAATATTCAATGAGGCTGCGCCATATTCATTGAAATAGACATGATAATAATCCTTACGCATGTAGGGATGCAGCTGAATGATCTTGCGGATCCCTTCGCAGAAGGCTTCGATTCGCTCCGGCCCCGTGTCGTAAGTGACCGACAATACGTGCTTCATCCTGCGGAAGCGTCGGGCCCCCATATTATCAATCTTGGTCGTAGTCAGAATCGAGTTGGGCATGGTGACCAGCGAGTTATAAAAAGTTCTTACCCTTGTGCTGCGGAAACCAACCTGCTCAACAGTCCCTTCAATATCGCCAATCACCACCCAGTCGCCGATGCTGAACGGACGGTCGAGCAGTACGGTCACCGACCCGAAAAAGTTACCCAGCAAGTCCTTCGCCGCCAGCGCGAAGGCCAGACCGCCAAGCCCCAGCCCCGCCAACAGACTGGTGACATCAATATTGAGGTTATCTGCGGCAAAGACGATACCGATCACCACCACAAAGACTTTGAG
>CAYMEE010000027.1:0-2606 GCA_964389455.1 uncultured Methylophaga sp.
GATTGTTGCGAGCCCCCGCTACCAATTCCCATACAATGTATGGGAACGGGTTAGTCACAATTTCGCTCTGTTATCTCTAGAGCTATCTCCTCACAAAAAAACTAGTTATCAGATTGTTCAGAGTCTTTCGATGTAGTCAGCTCTCGTCTGTATCGACTTATCACAGCAAGATTTCAAACCAGTCCAAATTATCCCCACGCTGGGACTGTTACACTGAGCAGGACTCTATTCCTCATTCATAATCAAACAAGCCACAGGGTACGTGATGAATGCGACTGCGACGGAAGTGACCGCAAAAACCTATATCAGCATCACTCTGGCCATCATTCTTCTCGCATCACTGGGGAAGTTGTTCGATTTTCCTGATTTGCCCCGATCAGTCATCGGTTTTGAATTAAGCCTGTCTCTGGCCGCTTTACTGTTGTATGGCTTCAGAATTATTCCAGCTATTATTGCGGGTACGCTGATTTCTCAACTGCTTTTTGACACCCCGATAGGGCTTGCTATCACTGCAACGATACTTTGCGTTATTGCTGCCATTATTGGCAGGTGGGGGATGCTCAATTTCGATCAGTTTGATAATAATCTTGAAAACAGAAAAAGTGTGATTACGCTGCTGGTCTGGGGCAGCGGGGTAGCAGCCTTATTGTCTACCTTCAGCAGTCTGTTATTGCTCAACAGTTTGAATGATGACTTCCAGATTTCTTTAGATGTCGTCATACACGCCTGGATGTGGACGGCAATGGGGGTGTTATTAATCGCACCACGTATGCTACTGCTTGGCAATTATCAGTATGTGAAACTGCAATATGATCAGCGGCAGGTACTCTGGCTGATCGCAGTTTTTGCATCCTGTCTGGCCGTTTTCACGAACGTATTAATCAGTGAGGCTATTCAGTCTCTGTTTCTCCCCTTTATTTTCTACCCACTGATAGTCTGGGGTGCGCTCTATGTTGGTTTGAGCGCCGTCTATGCTGGTGTTTTTCTGATTTTCATGTCTGCTTACAGCAGCTACTTTTTTGGTATTGGTTACTATGGTGAACAGGCTGCCGGGCTGGCATTCGAAATGTGGGCCTTTATCACTTCTCTACTCATTACCGGCTTGGCGGTAGGCATCAGTCAGGTACAGCGAGAGGAAGCGGAGTGGAAAGCAGCGAGTAGTCGGATGGATGAACTTCTCTCACATAGTGCTCTGTCTCTGAATACATTGCTCATGCTGCAGTGCAAAACTGCAGTCAACAACATCAGAGGATGTTATTCGGCCATTTTTTTGATGGATGATTCAGAGCGACTCTGTCTCGATGCCCAGTTTAATTTGCCGGAGCCATTGATAGGGCCTTTGTCATCAACCGATATCAGTCAGATTGTCAATCCTGTAACACAGTGTTTTGAGCGCGGCGAAATGATAAGTTCTCTCGACAATCCGGTTACTTGGCTAAACCTCAATGAGAAACAGCAGCCATGGGGCGGCGTGCATTGTTTGCCCATCATGGATTTGTTCAGGAAACCGCTGGGCGTGTTGTGTATTTTTTACAGCTCCCTTGCTCGCTTTCAGTTAGCGGATATCCAAAGGCTGCAAAGAGTGGCTTACCAGTCATCATTATTGATCGTGCGTAAGCAGGCTGAGATTGCGACGCAACAGAGACACCGCGAGTTGGAGAATGAACGCACCATCCTCAGAAGCATCATTGATGCAAACCCGGATCTGGTATTTATTGAGGATCATGATCGCAAACTGACCCATAGCAACAGCGCGTTTAAACAGATCATAGGATTAAATGAAGAGCAAACGCCAAACCTGACCTCTGACGATATTTTTTCAGAGAGATTTGCCCCAGTGGTAGAAGAGATGAATAGCAAAATCTTCAGAGGCGAGGCAGAACTGCTCCGGGAAGAGGTCTGGCTGAGATCCATCAACTGTTCGGCCATATTGTTTGATCTTGTTAAAGCACCCGTCAAAGACATTGAAGGCAATATTCTGGGTATTATCAGTATTGGTCGGGATATTACAGAACAGCGGCAGATTGAAGCGGAGTTAGTTGAAAGGACGGAGGAGCAACAACGAACTATCGGCCAGGATTTGCATGATGGCGTTGGGCAGAAGCTGGTCGGCATTGCCTTCCTGGCGAAGATGCTTGATCAGGGCTTGCAAGCTAAAGAGTCTGACTTTGCCAGTCATGCCTCCACGCTGGTTGAGCAAGTCAATGATGTCATTGGTGAGGTCAGGGGGCTGGCCAGGGGGCTGTTGCCTATTGAGCTCGAGTCTAATGGCCTGAATGCGGCGCTGGACAGTCTCGCTAAAAACACCTCTAAGACCTTTAATTTAGAGTGTGTTTATTTACCCCGAGGTGAAGTGCTCATGAATGACCGTATTATTTCACTCAATCTATACAGAATTGTTCAGGAAGCGGTGAACAATGCGGTCAAGCATGGCAAAGCCAGCAGAATTGAAGTATCTCTCGAGATAGCTAATAAAAATTTTAAGCTGAGGATTTCAGATAACGGGCTTGGCTTTGAATATCAAAATTACCAAGAACTTAACAAAATGAAAGGAATCGGTTTGCAGTCTATCCTTTACAGGTCTAGACTAATTAATGCGAAGGTTA
>CAYMEE010000027.1:2706-31945 GCA_964389455.1 uncultured Methylophaga sp.
GGAATCGGTTTGCAGTCTATCCTTTACAGGTCTAGACTAATTAATGCGAAGGTTAATTTCGCTCAGTCCATTGAAGGTGGTTTTGAGGTTAATGTCGTTCGTTGACCTTTTTGTCCATGAGCAATGCCGCTCGAATTCAAATTCATTTAATCGTTTTATCTCATTAAATAATAAATTCAGTGAATGGTATTTATGACCTGATATTCACTGGAAACGGTCCCTATTGCTTTCGCTATTTTCATATTGATGTAAGAAAACCGGTATATGATTTTCTGCATTTTCTCTTATTGGTTCACAAAACGTCGCACTCAATGGCTGAGTTTAGGACTGTTATCTGAATAACACGAATTAATTCACACAGAGCTTTTTTTCTGAGTGTTAATTTGCAAACCCGTTTTAGAGATCGCTGAGGTGATTACATGGCTCACGAAACAATCAGTATTATGCTTGTGGAAGACCACCAACTGGTGAGACAAGGCATGTCAATGCTGATCAACAACCAGGAGGATATGGATGTTGTGTATGAATGCGCCTGTGTCAACGAAGCTAAACAATTTCTCCAACATCAACCTGATGAAGTAGATGTGGCCATCATTGATATCTCGCTGGACGGAATGTCCGGATTTGAATTGATGAAATGGATGAAAATTTATCATCCTGATTTACCCACGCTGGCCATCTCAATGCATGACGAGCTGCTCTATGCTGAGCGCGCCATCAAAACCGGTGCCAGTGGTTACATCATGAAGCAGGAAGCGTCAGACAAAGTCATCAATGGCATTCGCGCTGTCAATGAGGGGGAGATTGTGGTCAGTGATGCCATCCGATCCAGAATCGACAACAATGAGTCTGTTGATAGGGACTCTGTCATTGATAACCTCACTGCTTGTGAGTACGAGGTATTTCAGTTGCTTGCTCAGGGTAAATCTACCAGTGAGATTGCCTACATCAACAGTCGAAGCGTGAAGACAATTGAAGCGCACAGAGCCAACATCAGGAAAAAGCTCGGGCTCTCAGACGGTAATGCCCTGATGCGTTATGCAATCAAGATGCAGACTGAAACTGTCGCAGTTTAAGTCTGATCGAAAGGAATTCATCAATGGCCAGTTTACCCATCATTACACAAGGTAATCTTTCAACCACTGCGCTTCTGAAGCATGTCATCGAGCCGCTTGTGACGGTGTTGACCTTGGTTGCTGTGGCGACATTTTATGGTGATAGTCTCAATCTTAAATACACCATCCTGTCGTTACTGATTCTGGTGATTACTTATCCGGGGGAATGGATTACGTCGACGGTACAGAGCTTTGCCAGAAGACTGCTGTCGTCCTGGCTCATTATTGTGAGCTTGCTCTTCCTGCTGGGTTACGGTACCCAGACCCTGAAGTATTTTCCCGAAGAGGTTGTTTTCACCTGGATTGTTCTGGCTCCCCTGATGGTGCTGGTTTCCAGCGTTATCATCAAGATGATTGTTGGCAGTATCCAAATCATCAAAGCCGGCAACAAAAAAGCGATTGTTATTGGGGTTAATGAACTGGCAGGCAACTTTGCTTCCAGAGTTAACGCCGATGATCTGAGCATGGTCGAGGTCGTGGGCTTTTTTGATAACCAGGCCTCTCTGCCAGTACTCAGAGAGTCTGAGCTGCCTTTATTGGGTGAAATGACTGACGTTGCAGCCTATTGTAAAGAGCACAAGATAGACAACGTTTATATTGCTCTGCCGATGGCGGCTCAGCCTAGAATTCTTCAATTACTGGATGACTTGAGAGACACCACGGTTTCTATCTATTTTCTGCCCGACCTGTTTCTCTACGACATGATTCAGGCACGCATTGACTCGATTAACGGTATTCCTGTTGTCGGTGTCTGTGAGTCTCCGTTTATCGGCGTTAACGGCATCATGAAACGCATCAGCGATATCATTCTGTCGTCAATTATTCTCATCCTTATTTCGCCTATTCTGCTTGCACTGGCTATTGGCGTGAAAGTGAGTTCTCCGGGACCAGTGTTGTTCAAGCAATACCGTTATGGTCTCGATGGTAACAAGATTCTGGTCTATAAGTTCAGGTCCATGCGGGTTCATAAGGAAGAGTCTTTCGTCAAACAAGCGACCAAAGATGATGACCGTATTACCAAATTCGGCCATTTCATTCGAAAAACATCACTCGATGAACTGCCGCAGTTTATTAATGTACTGCAAGGCAGAATGAGTATCGTCGGCCCCAGACCGCATGCCGTTTCTCATAACGAGGAATATCGAAAGCTGATTAAGGGCTACATGATCCGACATATGGTCAAGCCCGGCGTCACCGGTTGGGCACAGGTCAATGGTTTCAGGGGGGAAACGCAGACACTGGATAAAATGGAGAGCAGAATCCGTTATGACTTGGACTACCTGCGCCATTGGTCTTTATATCTCGATTTATGGATTATTTTCAGAACAGTGATTGTGGTTTTCAAAGGGGATGACAATGCCTATTAGCCTGAAACTGTTCTGTACAAGACCCACATTTGTCATCGGTTTTATTGTCGGTGGTCTGGTGATCGGCGGTGCCCGTCCAGAGATGATGAATCTCTTGGAAAAACCATATGACAAGTTAGCGCATGCACTGGTTTACAGCTTCATTACAGTGCTGGTGTGGCTCTCATTTAGCGGCAACAGGAAACATTTCGCTGCTGTTGGGGTGTCTGCGCTGATCGCCTTTGCCGATGAAATATATCAACTGTTCCTTCCCGGCAGAGAGGCTGATCCCATCGACTTTTTTACCGATATCAGTGCTATCGGCATCACAGGCCTGTTGCTGTATCACTTACAAACAACAAGGCGCTGAAAGCGCTTTTATCCGACTGGTTTCAGAGAGCCAGTTAGAGAATTGTGTAAGCTATTTATTTAAAAGAAAAAAACAGGTTTTGTAGCAAAACTAACCATTTAGTAGTAGGCTTGAAAATGAAAAAATACGAAGGATATCAGCTGATGAGACTATCGAAGGTTTCCAGAGTGTTACCACTTTTATTTATGGCAGCTGTAGTGGGTTGTTCAGAGTCCGGACCCAAAGAGAACACCCAGGTTGCGGCAAAAGTGAATGATCAGGAAATCACAGTTCATCAGCTTAATCTTGCGATTGGCGCAATGGGCGAAAAAGCCCTCAAGTCAGATAAGGAATCATTGCAGACAGCAGTACTGAATAACATGATTATTCAGACACTGATGGAGCAGGAAGCCGAAAAAGCCGATCTTGATCGAGAGCCTTACGTCATGCAGGCCATGGAGGCGGCTAAGCGCCGGGTTCTGGCTTCTGCCTACTTGCAGCAAATAGCCACCATCAGCCCGTCGATTACAGAAGATGACATCAAAAAATACTATGCTGCAAACACTGATTTGTTTGCCAATCGAAAGCTGTTTGTCTACGAACAAGTCACGGTGCAGTCTGATAGTGACAATTTTGATGCAGTTGATAAAAAAGTCAGACAAACACAGTCACTAGAGGACTTCACCCAGTGGCTGCAAAAAAAATCTATTCCCTACAGTCTGCTCACACAAGCGAAAACATCTGAAAATATCTCAAAAACGATGCTTAAACCCTTGTCCACACTTGACGTGGGCCAGGTCGGGTTTATGACTTTGGATGATGGCTTTGTGGTCCTCGAAGTCAAGGACAAACAGCCCCAGCCAGTTGAGTTGGAAATGGCGGCACCCGCAATCAAGCAGCACCTGCAAAAGCAGCAGCAAAATTCACAAATACAACAAACCGTCAGTTCGCTTAAGAGTGCCGCTTTGATTGAGTACAACAAGAATTTTGAGCCCGCCGGCAGCTCTACAGAGACGGAGTCAGCGGAGCCGGTAGAGACGGATATTATTCAGGAATCCTACATTGAAAAAGGCTTGCAGGGGATTGAGTGAGCATGGATAGGCACAACAAATGCCCAATAAAAACAGCGATAGCCGCTGTGTTGGGCTCATCATTTGCAATGACAGGGCACGCCTTTGCTGCCGAAGGAGATACTTTCACTCCCTACTACAGCAGCAGCATTGTTTATGATTCAAACCTGCTCAGGATTGATGATGATAATCCTGCCAGAATCGGTGGCGTGAGTGGGCGTTCAGATACCCTGAAGAAAAATCTGTTAGGAATGAATGTTGACTGGAAATATTCCAGGCAACAGGTCATTGTCAGGGCCGCCTTGAGTGATAACGACTATAACCGATTTAACTCACTGGATTATCAGGGACGTTATCTGAAAACCCAATGGAACTACCAGTTGGGTAACCAAGTGAGTGGCAATATTGGGCATGTCTTCAACCGGGCATTGGCCAGTTTTAATGATATACGTGGTTTGTCAGGCAATCTGAGGGACCAGGAAAGCCGCTTCTTCAATATGAACTATCTGTTCCACCCAAGGTGGCAGACCGGTTTTTCCTACACCGAAAACGAGCTGGAATATGACGCTGCGATTCAGAGAATTGGTGATTTTGAAAACCGTACTGTCGGTTTGGGGCTGGATTATCTAACCCCGAAAGGCAGTCGTGCCGGTGTTAAGTTCACACAGGAAGAGGGCAAATATCCTAATCGCTCGGTCACTGAAGCCAGCACACTGGATGATGGCTACAGCGAGAACAAGGCAGCGCTGAATCTCAAATGGCAGTACAGCGTGAAAACCAGTTTCCAGATGCAAACAGCCTATGTTGAAAGGGACTACGACAATGTGTCCGAGCGTGATTATGACGCTATCGATAAACGTGTCAGTGTGACCTACAAGCCCACGGGGAAAACACAATTAAAGCTGTCGGTATTTGATGAAACTTATCCCAGGGATGACCTACAGGCCAGTGTCAGTGAGCACTTTGGACAGAGTCTGGAACTGTCCTGGCTGCCAACGTCAAAATTGACGTTCCAGGCCAAATACAGAAGAGAGTCTCGGGAAGATTTGGACAACCCCGGCTTTGTCATTGGCCCGGTTGCTCAGCGTGATGACGATAACAACAGTTTGTCTTTTACGCTGAACTATGAGCCCCATCGAAATGTTGATTTCACTGCGGGTTATAACCGGATGGAGCGTGATTCCTCTGTGCCTCTCGGAGATTTTGATGCGGACGTGTTCAGTTTGACCGCCACAATCAGAATGTAATCTCTTTTTCCAATCCAACAAAGACGAGTTCACTATGAAAACATTAATAATGACATTTTTATTGTGCATGTCGACTCAGCTTTTAGCGGCTAATCCGTTGGGCGCAGGCGACATGCTTAGAATTACAGTGTATGACAACCCGGATCTGACTACCGAAACACGGGTCACAAGTGATGACACCATCAATTTTCCTTTAATTGGCGAAGTCAGCGTGGCGGGTAAATCAGTGCCCGAGGCGGAGAGAATGATTGCCTCAGAGTTAGGCAAGCAAGGCTTTCTGCGTAACCCTCAGGTCAATATTGTGGTGACCGAGTTTCTCAGTCAGCAGGTCTCGATCCTGGGTAACGTCTCAGAGCCCAAACGCATCCCGTTGCACAGAGAAGTCTCTCTCACCGATGCCCTGGCCCTCGCGGGCGGCATTACCCAGTTGGGCTCAGATTCAGTCTCTATCATCTCCAAGGACAGCGGCAAGACCAACAAAAAGAAACTCAATCTGACAGAGATTCTGAACGGGAAACGCGCCGATGTGATGGTTTCTCCCGGCGATATCATTTACGTACACGGCTTACAGGTCTCGGTGCTGGGCGCTGTCAACAGTCCTGGTAAATATCCGATCACTGATGAAGCGACCACAGTCTCTGACTTCATCGCGATGGCCGGCGGAATTTCCAGTACCGGCAGTGATGAAGTGACCTTGACCTCTAGTCAACCCGGTGCTGAGGAGAATAAATACGTGATCAATCTGAATGAGATGTTCACCGGTCAAAATGCGGGACAAAACCTGGCTGTGCGCGAGGGCGATGTGATTTATGTGCCGCGTGAACCCAAGTTTTATATTTACGGTGAGGTTAATAGCAGCGGTGCCTACCGTTATGAAAAAGGCATGACGGTCTATCAGGCACTGGCTATTGGTGGTGGCTTGTCTTCCAGGGGCACCGAAAATGGCCTCACGCTGAAAAGAAAAAATGCGGAAGGCAAATTTGTGACCCAAGAGGTAGACGGCACAACGGCCATCCAGAAAGATGATGTTATCTACGTAAAAGAAGCGTTTTTCTAAGGAACATTCAATGAGCTTAAATCAGCTGATAACAATTCTGCTGGCACGTCGGATGCTCGTGATAATGGTGTTTGGTTTAACTGTCCTGGCGGCTGCCGCCGTCACGATGGTTTTACCAAAAACTTATCAGGCGACTTCGTCCTTGATTATTAATTACAAAGGGACGGATCCTGTCACTGGCTCGACGATGCCTGCTCAACTGGCACCCAGTTATATGGCAACGCAGGTTGATATCATCTCCAGTGACAATGTTGCCCGCCAGGTGGTCGAGGAGTTGAAGCTACATGAGACGCGTTTTGCGGTTGAAGCTTTTCAACAAGTCAGACAAGAGGCAGGTGGTGTTGCTAAAGATGCCAACATCAAAGACTGGTTGTCTGGTGTATTGCAGAACAAGCTAATCATAGAGCCATCAAAGCAAAGCAACGTGATAGAAGTCGGTTATAAAGGCTCGGACCCACAATTTGTGGCCACGGTGGCAAATGCCTTTGCCGATGCCTATATCGACACCAATCTTAAGCTGAAGGTGGATCCTTCTATGGATGCCGCAGAGTGGTTCAATGACCGCCTTGCTTCATACAGGGAAGATGTCATTGAAGCGGAGAAAAAGCTCACTGAATATCAGAGCGAGAAGGGCATCGTGGCGCTGGAAGAGCGCTGGGATGTTGAGAACTCCAAACTGGAGCAGCTCTCACAGGAGTTGGTCGTAGCCCAGGCTGATGCACTGGATTCCAATTCTCGCAGTAATGAAGCGAACAACGCTGAGAGTATCGAGAAAAACCCGGACATACTCACAAATCCGTTGATTCAGAGTATGAAGGCAGAGCTAAACAGCGCTGAAGCTAACCTGGCTAAATTGAAACAGCGTTATGCTGCCAACCACCCCAAGTATCAGGCGGCGCAGGCCGAAGTGGGTAACCTCAGAGCGGAGTTGCAAAGAGAAATTGAGAATGTCACCGGCGGTCTGACCAACTCCGCCGGGCTCTCTGACAAGAGAGTGAGCGAGCTGGAAGCCGCGGTCCAAAAACAAAAGGAAAAAATTCTCGAACTGAATCAACACCGTGATGAGCTCGCTGTGCTGCAGCTTGATGTGGAAAGTGCACAACAAACACTCAACACAGCACTGGAAAGGTTCAGCCAAACATCGATGGAAGGGAATATCAACCAGAGTGATGTCTCTGTGTTGACCCGGGCGACGGCGCCTCTATTCCCTAGTTCTCCTAATGTGAAGCGTAATCTCTTTCTGGCAGCAGTGTTAGGCTTCATTCTGGCAGCCGGCGCGGCCTTACTGCTGGAACTGCTCAGTCCTCGTATTCGCACGCTGGAGGATATCTCTGTTCCCGTCCTGGGCGAGCTTAAAAAGCGGGGCTATCGACAAAAGGCATTGCCTGCACCGAAAACGCAGTTACTGAGTCAACACTGACGATAGGCCCATAACCACACTACATGCTGACGAGGACTGGCACCGTGGTCAGTCCCAGTCAGCAGGTGACTGGGATGTCACTTTCAGCAAGCACCTAATTTGCTAGCACAAAGGTTCAATTGATATGAACAAAGCATTTCATAATGATGGTGAGGATTTCATGAAAGCAGATTCTAATATCACACAATCAATCACCAATGATGAAGATTTCATGAGATCGAACTCGAAGGCGCTCACTTACAGAATTTTACCGCCGGATAGTAAGGCGATAGATCCTGAAGTCTTTGTTGCCTTCACGCTTGATGGTAAGGAAGTCGAAGAATACCGGGCATTACGGACACAGTTATCGCTGCGCTGGTTTGATGTCAACAAGTGCCTGCTCTTTACCTCAACCAGAGAGGGGGAAGGCGCCAGCCAGGCTGTGGCCAACTTGTCGATTTTATACTCGCAAATGGGTTACAAAACCTTACTGATAGATGCCAACATCAGAAAGCCGGCACAGCACGATTTATTCAGGCTGGATAATACACACGGTTTATCTGACTTATTGGCCAGACAGTCTGAAGGTAACAATATTCAGAAGATCAGGGGATTTGACAATCTGCATGTGCTGACGGCAGGCCCCCAGTTGCCAAACCCGCTGGAGCTGTTGTCTATAGACAGTTTCTGGGCGGCAGCAGATAGGGCTTTCGATATCGTACTTATTGATTCACCTCCTGCGCTTGATTATTCCGATGCACAGCTGATCGCCTCGAAAGTCGGTGGTGGCGTTATCGTGGCGCGTAAGAACGTGACCAAGACCAAAGAGCTGGAGAAGTTAAAGGAACAATTTGCGGTCGCCAAGGCTGAAACTGTCGGCGTGATACTGAGGGATTTTTAGGGGATTGGAGCATATACCCTAGTAAGCAGCCTCATTAACATAGTAATCGTTACTACCAACAAGAGGAGATAACGATGAAAAAATATTGTGTAATGAGTTTGTTTTTACTGATGAGTCCGTTCGCAAACGCGGCGGTTGAGTTTGACGGCGATTCTGAGTTCACCACTGAAGAAATGGCATTTGATATCGGTAGTGAAGCCGTTGTTGCTAGCTTTGATAATGACACAGACACAGTCGAAGAATTTACTAACTTTTATTCTTTCACTGTGCCTACCACACAGGATGTCACATTCAACTTTGCAACAAATGGTCCTGATGGCGGGGAAGGCACACTTAACCTGACTGCCATGGGCCCAAATGGTGATGAAGTCACTATCGGTAATGGCTCAGATGGTTCAGTCACCTTCGCAGACTTGTCACCAGATACTTATCTGCTGCAAGTGGATGCACAAGTGCTGAACGAAGGGTCATATACCCTGTCTTCTTCAGTTTCTCCAGTGCCGGAGCCAAGCACACTGGCACTGATGATGGCGGGCTTTGGCCTGGTTGGCTTTATGAGTAACCGTCGTCGTCAATTCGTTTGATGTGAGCGTGCATCAGACAAGGATTTAACAATAAAAAAAGGCGATCCGTTCGCCTTTTTTTATTTCATAGCACGGGTCAGAGGTCTGGCCCGTGCAACGTGAAAAAGAAATTGATTCATCGTTAATTAACTTGAGCTGATACATGACAACAAGACTTTTCACATACCCGCAAGACAATGAATATCTGAAATGGATATTCATTGTTTTTGGCTTGTTTGCCATGTATCTGCCTACTTTTTTCAACCTTTCTGACAGGTTATGGCAGACCGAGGACCATGCCCATGGTCCGTTTGTCCTAATGATCAGCCTTTTTCTGTTCTGGCAGCAGCGACATGCATTGGTGGAAAACACTGGGGAACGCTCATACCCCGTATTAGGGGCGCTGATTTTTGCTTCTGGTTTGCTTGTCTATCTGCTTGGTCGCTCCCAGGATATTCTGATTTTTGATGTCGGTTCACTGTTGCCCGTCGTTATAGGGTTGATACTCATGACAAGTGGGCTTAAAACCCTGCTTTCAATGTGGTTCCCGATTTTCTTCCTGTTGTTCCTGCTGCCGATACCCGGCTTCATCATTGACGCTGTCACTTTGCCGATGAAAATTGCCGTTTCCTATGTGGCGGAATCCATTCTCTACTGGTTCGATTATCCGGTGGCGCGTAACGGCGTGGTGCTGTACGTGGGCCCATATCAGTTGTTAGTGGCAGATGCCTGCGCCGGATTACAGACACTTATTTCACTGGAAGCACTGGGCTTGCTCTATCTGCATTTAGTGAAGCATGACTCATTTTTGCGAAATTGCATCCTGGCGCTGGCCATTATTCCCATCTCTTTTACGGCTAATGTGACACGTGTATTGGCATTAATCCTTGTAACTTATTACTTTGGTGATGAGGTTGGACAATCCTATCTTCATGACTTTGCAGGATTGTTCTTATTTGTCGTGGCATTAACCCTGATTATTTCTGTTGATACTTTTTTATCGAAGTACTTAAGGGATGCCAAATAAGCACATGAGGATGTTTATGTCCTGGTCAAAGGCGAGCTTTTTGTGCGTGCTGATGATAGTGACGGCGAGTGTGGCCGTGTGGGCTACACCCACCGACTACCTGGCAGAAATTAAACACAGAGAGCCACTGAAAACTTATGTAGAGCCACAGCTGGATGACTGGCGCCTCGACAGTGGCAGTAAAGTACTCGTCACCAACGCTGTATTGGATGAAAAGCTACAGAGCGCTTACTCAGATCTGGTGAGTGAAACCTACCAGAATCCTGATAACCAGAAAGTCATGTTATCGGTGGCGTATTCGGATAATCAGCGGAACGGTCTGGCGGTCCATTCGCCCGAGGCCTGTTATCCCGCCCAGGGTTTTGAGATTTTGGAAAGGAAACAATTTCCCATGACACTGAATGATGGCAAGCAAATCACGGTCAGGTATATGAAGACAAAACGCGGTAAGAGGATCGAGCCGCTGGTCTACTGGACCATGGCGGGAGAGCATCTTTACCAGAATAATCTGGAGAGAAAACAGCTTTCTATTCAATACGCCCTGAACAATATCATTCCTGATGGCCTGATTTTCCGAGTGTCTACGATTGAGGCCGACGAAGAGGTCGCCTTGTCTGTTATCACCGACTTCATCCGTGATTTTCATAACAGTCTGGCTCAAGCCGAAAAAGACCGCTTTTTCGGAACAGCCTCAGCTGTTATGGCTGACTGAAGAAACGCCTCGCTCGCCTGCAATAAATCTATCCTGAATCAAGAAAATTTATGGTCACATTAATTAAAAATGTCATTTCACTGAGCCCGGGACTTAAACAGTTCCTGAAGCGGAGCCGCGATAGCTATAAGCGCAGCGTACTCAGATACCGCTGTTACAGTTACGAAAAAAAACGTAATGCCGCACATATGGGCTGGCATCGACCCAATAACAGGGAATACTCCAAACGCAGTGCAGAACTGATTTTCTGGTATCACAAACTGGAAAAAGGGCTGTGCCTGCCTCCGGAAAACCGTCGCTTTTTTGGTCGCTACCCGGCTCAGCAGACACTGTCGCTGTTGGAGAAGTGGAACAGGGATGGCCTGTCAAAACAGGCCACCGTCTACAAAGCCGCTGTTGGCGTGTTGGAAGCCTATCGGGATTTTGTTGACACTCAGGACAGCTCAAGAGCAGATGTTGCCGCTACCTTGGCAGAGCTGGAGGCCTTTCTGGGCGGCCATGAACAAACCGAAGAAATTTACCGGACACCGATTGATTTCAGGCATCTGCCAGAAGAGACCTATGACATTCTCTATGGCTTGTCGCTAAGCAGACGAAGCACCCGTAATTTCAAAGATCAAAAAGTATCGATGGAAATGGTAGAGAAAGCCGCCAAGCTGGCCCAGTTGAGTCCGAGCGCTTGTAACAGGCAGCCATGGCGATTGCATATTTATGATGACAAAGCGCACATCGAGCAGATGCTAAAACTGCAAAATGGTAATCGCGGCTTTGGTCATACCATCCCGATGCTGGCGGTGGTGTGCTGCGATATGGGGGCATTTTTTGATTCAACCGAAAGAAATGAGCCATCACTCGATGGCGGTTTGTTTCTGATGTCATTCCTGTTGGGACTGCAATCACTGGGGCTCGCGACATGCTGTTTAAACTGGTGTGTCGATCCCAGGATCGATCAACAAGGTCATCAGGTCGGCAAGATTCCGCAGAACGAGAAAATCCTGACCTTTCTGGCCATTGGCTACGCAGCTGAGGATACCGTTGTGCCGCTGTCAGCGAGAAGACCCTTATCAGATTTAATCGTAACGCATTGAGTTTGAAACAAGATTTACTAGCTAGACAACATGTCAGGATGAGCTAATGGGACTGGCCTCGAAAGCAGCGCGTGGCGGCATCGTCATGATGTCCGGCCAGATGGGCAAAGTGATTCTGCAGATGCTGAATCTGATCATACTGGCCAGGCTTCTGGAACCGGAAAGTTTCGGTTTGGTTGCGATGATCGTGGCTTTATTCGGTGTCGGCGAAATTATTCGTGATTGTGGTCTGTCAACGGCGGCAATACAGGCAAAGACGCTGACACAGAAACAGGCAAGCAACCTGTTCTGGGCGAATCTGTTAATCGGGGCATTGCTGACCCTGAGCGGCTACTTGCTGGCACAGCTTATTGCTGATTTTTACGACCGGGTAGAACTGATTGAAATAGCTCAGTTTCTGTCGCTGATCTTTCTATTAAACGGTGCGGCATCCCAGTTTAAAGCTAAGCTGAATCGCGATTTGAAGTTCGGTTTTCTGGTGACAGTGGAATTGCTGGGCACGCTTATCGGCATCGGCGCTGGTATTTATCTGGCCTACAGTGGCTTTTCCTACATGGCTATTGTGTACCAGCAGATAGTGCAGGCATTCATGTTTCTGCTGCTCTATTCCCTGATGGCACGCTGGAAGCCAGGCTTGCCGCGACGGGATGAGGGTACAAAACAACTGTTCTCTTTTGGCTGGAACCTGATGGGGGCGCAGATGCTGGGCTACTTTTCGAAAAATATGCCGGTCGTGCTGATTGGTTACAAGTTCGGTGCCACCCCGCTGGGTTATTTCGAGCGGGCTATGCAGATTCTGATGATGCCGCTCAATCAACTGAGCGCACCCTCTCAGGCCGTGGCTGTGCCGATTTTGTCCAAATTACAGCTGGATGATGAGCAGAAATACAATGAGTTTCTGGTATTCGGCCAAAACATCATTGTGCATATGATTACTTTTGGCCTTGTTCTCATCGCCACTCAGACTGAGAGACTGGTGACATTGGTGCTGGGGCCGCAATGGGTGGAACTGGTCCCGATCTTCCAGGCACTGTCGATAGGTGGGGTATTTCTGGTAATGGGCTATAGCAGTTACTGGGTGTTTCTCAGCAAAGGCATTACCAATCGTCTGTTGAAGTTAAGCCTGATAACCAGGCCATTGATTATTGGCATTACTGCCCTTGGCTTGCTGGGCACAACGACGACGGTGGCGCTTTGTTACTCACTGGGTTTAGGACTGTCATGGCTGCTCGGGATTTATTGGCTGAAAAATACCGGTATACCGGTCAGACGACTGGTAGTGACGCCCATTGCGGTGGCGCTGGTTTATTTTTCTGCAGCGTACCTGTCGCACCAGCTGCTAGCTGGTTTCGACTTGTCAGCAGTTGAAGGCGTGCTTTACGGCTGGTTAGTACTCCTTGCCCTGCTTGTCGGTGCTTATGCCGTGTTGCCGATATTCAGACGCAGTGTAAATCAGCTTTTTCAGCTGCGTAACTATCTCAATAAGGTGAAAAGGGACTCATGAAACAATTGATTAAACGGTGTATTCCGAGCACATTCATCAACCTGATGTTGGGAAAAATCGTGTTTTTCCTGATGTCTGGGAGTAAAAAGCCCGTCGTTAAACCGAGTGAGTCGGCACTGGTTGCGGCGCCAGGTGGCGGCAATATCGGTGATCAGGCCATGCTGGAGTCTTTTTTATACAACACATCAGGCAAAAAACTCATCATCACGACCAACAACAATCCTGTCTCGATTCCCAGCCAATACGGACTGGATACCAGAGTGATAAAAATGCCGGGGCTTGTTTATGGTGAACCCCATTCATTTCTGCGCGACTTCATCAAATTGGTCAGGCTGTTGCCCAGCCTGAAATCCTTTTCTGTTATCGGCGCGGATGTCATGGATGGCGGTTACAACCCGCATGCTTCTGCGATGCGGGCTTATGTAGCGAGTTTTGCTGCGAGAGCCGGAGTGGATGCCAGAATCCTCGGATTCAGCTGGAATACCAGTCCGCATCAAAAAGCGATTTCGTCGTTGCGAGAAGCTGGCCGCCATGGTGTTCATATAATGCTTCGTGATGCCATCTCACTGGAGCGCATTGAACAGGCCAATGTCGCCAATACGGTATTAACGGCTGATGTGGTGTTTGCCAACCCGAATCAGCAGGACAGCGGCATTGAGGATATTCTGGAGTATTGCCATGGTAAAAAGGTGGCTATCGTCAATGCCAGTGGCCTGATCGCAAAAGATATTGATCAGATTGAAGAGTATAAAACCATCATCAACGAACTCATCGGCGAGCAGTACAGCGTGGTCTTGCTTCCCCATGTTATCCGCGATGGGGCAAATGATTTAAGTGTCTGTAAAGATATTGCGGCCCTGTTTCCCGAGATTTATTTCGTTGATCGCCTGCTTGAGCCCGATCAAATCAAGCGACTGGCTAAGGCAGCCAAGCTGGTGGTCACCGGGCGTATGCACCTATCGATTATGTCGATCAATGCCGGTGTGCCAGCCATCGTGCTGTCTACCCAGGGTAAAGTCGATGGCTTGATGAAGTTCTTTTCCCTGCCTGAACTGTCGTTGGAACCACATCCGGGTTTTGGCCAAAAGGTGGTGGCTTTGATCCAGCAGGTGCAGGATGACTATGCAAGATATAAAACGACTATCGCAGATAGTCTGGAACCGGTTCGTCGATTAGCGGCCAAGAATTTTGAATCTCTTGGCTAATCAGCCCTTAACAGACAGGCAATGAAGCCCGCTCAATAACGTGACACATGTCTCCTTGACTTACCAATGACAGGTTGAATCAGGAGAACAGTGCAACCTATCACAGCAAGACCTGATACAGGAGCTTAAGCTGTGGACGATTTTTCCTCAGCAAGTTTTGTAAACCTACAGAGTTGATGGATGAAAATACTTTTTTACCCTGAGCCCGATGGGGCAAACGAATACACCAGCAACATGGTTGAAAACATCGAAGCCGTGTCAGGTGAGCCTGTGCATTTTTCACCCAATATCAAAGATATTGTTCTGAAGCCGCATAGAACTCTCTGTTATAAAAAATATGATGTGGCGGTCATTAACTGGCTGGAAAATAACTTGAGGAGCGAGGGTAACAAACTGTTTTTATTCGGTGTGCTCAAGTTCTTTGTCTACATTGTGTTTTTTAAGCTGGCAGCGAGAAAAACAGTGTATGTGCGACACAATATCTATCCCCACGACATCCCCACTGAACAAACCGAGACAGCCAGGAAAATCATTGTTTTCGGGGAGCGCCTGTTCGATAAGAAAGTGTCACATTCCGGTCACATGATGGATGCAGGTTATTTTTATGTGCCACACCCGTTGTATGAGACGCAAACAGACACAGTCGCAAGCCCCGAACCCCAGCAAGACTATTATCTGGTCTTTGGCAGAGTGGCGAGATACAAACAGATACACACGATAATTGATAACTGGCCACAGAATGAGAAATTACTGATCGCAGGGCCAGCGTCTGACTCTGCTTACGTCGAAGAGCTAAAAGGCCGCGCGCAGGGGCTGAATATAGAATTTGATATCCGTTTCCTGCCCAGTGAGGATGTCGACGCCATGATGAGCAATGCCCGGGCAATCATATTGTCACACGCCGGTGAAGAAATGATTGTCAGTGGCAGTTTTTTCCATGCTATCAGCTATGGGCTACCGGTGATTGCATCCAACCAGGCCTTTCTCAGCTGGCTCAAGCATGACATGCGCTTCAGTGGCCTGACCCTGTTCAGTTCGGTAAATGAATTCATCTCCTTACTGAAAACACCGATCACCACCAGTAAACAAGCTGTCTTGATGGAATCTGAGCGTTTGTTCGGTAGACATGTGGTGCAAGCAAATCTGCAACGTCTGTTGACTGAGTTGAACCGCTGAATAAATCCAGCCGGGAGTAAATAATATGAAAAAGCTATGCATCATCGCCGCGGCATATCCCCCCAATGTGAAAGGCGGGGGCGAGAAGTCCACCCAACTGCTGGCAAAGGGCTTGTCTGCTATGGGCAATCAGGTCACCGTGCTCACCATTGATAAGCAGGACAAGGAATTCTACGACGAGGCAGTAAAGGTCAGAACCATCCGTTCGCCGAATATTTATTGGAATTTCAAGCACACCGAGCCGGCATACCGGAAACTCATCTGGCACTTTAAAGAGAACTTCAACCCAAGGGCCACGCAAAAGCTCATTGAAGAGCTGGATCAGATCAAACCTGATGCGGTCATCACCAGCACTATCGAGAACTTTGGTAATGCGGCCTGGGAGGCCTGTCATGCCCTCAATATTCCGGTTGCTCATGTACTCAGAAGTTATTACACCCTGTGCTTTAAAGGCACGATGTTCCGTGACGGCTATAACTGTGAGCAACGCTGCCAGAGCTGTAAAGCCGCCACCTTCGGTCGCGTTCAGAGTGCAGCCAAGGTCAATGGCCTGATTGGTATCAGCGATTTTATTCTCAATCGTCACCAACCTTATTTCACACATGCCATCAGCCAGCGGATTTTTAACCCTGTTGAGCTTGAGAGCTCTGTGACTGAGCGGGCAGAAGACGACCAGCATATTTTTGGCTATCTGGGTCGTATTGAGCCGGAGAAAGGGGTTGAACTGCTGCTCCAGGCTTTTGATTCCCTGCCTGAGAATTATCAGCTCAAGATAGCTGGTACAGGCAAAGAGGACTACGTGAAATACCTGCAAGACAAATACCCCTCAGGGAGGATTAGTTTCCTCGGCTGGGTTGCGCCCGAAGAAGTATATCAATCGGTTGATTATGTGGTAGTGCCGTCAATGTGGCATGAGCCCTTCGGCAGGACAGTGATTGAGGCTTACTCCTATGGTGTGCCTGTGATTGCCTCGGCTAGGGGAGGACTCATGGAGCTGGTAGAAGAGGGAGAGACCGGACAACTGTTTGAGCCTGACGATCCCGATAATTTCAAACAAGCATGCCTGGATGCGGTACAGAACAAACTTGGCAGCAGGGAAGTGAGTCTGGCTGTGCAGCAGTATGCACAACGTTTTTCCGTGGATGCCATTTCTGCACAGTATGACGCTTTTATCGATGTCATGATCCACGAGCATGCGGTGCAAAACGTGATGCAGGCAAGCTGAGTATAGAAATGCAAGCGATGAACTCGACAACGATTGACCAGAGCAGACAGGACATATGGAATCATTCCTGGCTCAACCTGCCGGGTTGGCTGGTGCTGTTTGCGATTTCCTATAATTCGTTTCTGGCTGTCGTCAACGCCCACGTGATGACCATGGTATCTACTCATGTCGCATTGACTGAGTCGTTAATCCTCATGTGCGTTATGGGCTACATCGCCCTGAACATGAAGAAGATCCCCAATATTTACCCTCATCTGATGTTTTTATTGGGCATGGCCGGCATGTCAGTGTGGGTCATGCTCACCAATGATGCCACCTTTATTAAGATCCTCCGGGATTGTCTGATTATGGTCGCTTTCGTGCTGCTTGGTACCTTCCTCAGCAGTCGGCATATCATCAACATCTTCAAGCTGCTCATGCTGGCCGTACTGGCGGTCGCGGTAGTCGAGATTTTCTTTACCGATCTGTATGTCACGCTGTTTGAGCCAGCCAAGTATTATGAGAGCACCCGAGGTATTGAGCCTTTTCAATACAGTGATTCGGGGCTTTTCAGAAATTCACTGGGTTACAGCTCACGTTTTTCCTTCAACTTTCTGTCTTCACATCGAATATCGTCCATTTTTCTGGAACAGGTCTCTCTCGCCAACTTTGCCATGGTCACCCTGGTGTTTTTGATGGGCTTCGGCAAAATCATGCGTAAACGGGAAGTCCTGTTTTTCATACTTTCTGTGTCGTTTTTGATTTTGACGAATGACACGCGTACTGGTGCACTTTTTGCCTTGGCACTCATCCCGGGCTTTTTCATCTTTCCGATGTTGCCCAGGTGGTTCGCCGTGACCTTCATTCCTTTATTACTGTTGATGGCATGGATTGCATTCTACGATCCCAACCTGACTTCAATGACAGATGATTTTGCCGGCCGCATCGGTTTCACCCTGTATTTACTGGCAGATGCCGAACTCAATACTTTGCTGATGGGCAACCTAGCCGGTGTGAACAGTGTGGCAGACAGTGGTTACGCCTATATGCTGTATGCGACAACGCTGTTTGGTTTAATCATCTATTGGTTGTATACGGCACTGGTTATTCGCTCTGATCATCCTGCTGACAAGCGTTATGTGTTTTCCATGAATGCTTTTATCGCCATTAACCTGATGATTGGCGCAGCTATATTTACGATCAAGATATCGGCACCGCTGTGGGTCATGGTGGGCTACCTGTATACACAACTCAATGTCACTGATAAAGAGGCAGTCAGCCATGATTGATAACAGTCAAAGCTTGCATGGGATGTTTGTGCAGGGGAGGCAGTCATGACTGCACCGCAGCGACAGCTCGGACCCGATTACGCCAAGATGCTGGGTATCGTTCTGGTGGTCTGGGGACATACTATCAGGGGCTTAATGTCGTCCGGTATATTGCCGGATGACAGTACCTTCTGGGTGAATCTGGACAGAGCAATCTATCTGTTTCACATGCCTTTGTTTTTCTTCCTGTCGGGCATGTTCATCCAGCAGACTCTGGCAAAACTGGACCTGTTTGATTTCTTCAAACGTAATGTGCTGATTTTTATCCTGCCATTGATTTTCTGGTCCTACACGCAATCTGGAATTCAGTATCTTGCGTCCTCCAATGTCAATGTTGAACGATCCCTTGAATACGTTTTATTGGCGCCATTTCCACCTAAACAGCAGTTCTGGTTTTTGTGGAGCCTGTTTTTAATTACCTGCTTGTCAGCCCCTGTACTGAAATCAGGCTGGGGTAAATGGGTGCTGACAGCGCTGGCTGTGGTTACGGTCATGGTCATGAGTGTCGGGCAACAGCCCGGCAGCAGTCTCATTACCTACAAAATGGCAGGGATGACCTTAGGTGAAGCCTTCTTTTTCTTCCCATATTTTGTCTTGGGGCTACTGGCTTCAGCACAGGTCATAATCAAGAGCAAAGCTGGTTTGATGCAGGGCTTGTTGCTGTTTGTCACAGCAATTGCGGTTTATCTGCTTCTCTATCAGGAAAGCAACGCAGTTTATTATCTGTTTTCGATTTTCTGTGTTTATGCCATTTACCAATGCATTGCTTTCATCGGTGAATCGATTGAGCAGAGGCTGACAGAAAAAGGTGAGCATCAGGGCGTTCTGGCGGCATCTCACCGCTTCTTCATTTTTGTCGGCATGAACAGTTTCATTATCTATCTGGCCCACATCATTCCCGAGGCCGGCATTCGGGTTGCACTCCTAAAACTGGGTATTTCTGATGCAGCAATACATATCGCAGCAGGCAATGTCAGCGGCCTGCTGTTCCCGCTACTTCTGGTGCCAGTGAATGCGTTCTTAATGCGCTACTGGCGCTCGGCCAAATATTTTATTCCAGTAAGGAGACTCAAATATGAATAAACAGATTATTCATCGCCTTTGTATGCTGACAGCCAGCCTTTTTGTTCTAGGGCAGGCTGGCATGGTGAGTGCTCAATCCAGCGTAATCAAGGGGATTAATTTTCCAGGACCGGCTATTGCCGGCCACGTTTATCCCGGCACTATCAATAAGAACTATCACTTCCCTGCTGCTTCAGATGTCAAAGCTTATGCTGAATTTGGCTTTGAAATGATTCGCCTGGCAATCACCTGGGAACGGCTTCAGCCAGAATTGGGTCAGCCGTTTGATGCTGATTATCTGCGCAGGATTCATGACTTTGTCGATGAGGCAGAAAAATATAATTTGCGTGTAGTGATAGACGTCCATAACTACGGTAAATATAAAGGCAAGTTAATCGGCACGGAAGCGGTCACAAACGAGGATTTTAAAAAGCTCTGGTATCAACTCGCGGAGGAGTTCAGACAAGACCAGCATGTGCTTTTTGGTTTGATGAATGAGCCAAATAAACAGGATGCCATCACCTGGTCGGTCATTGCACAGGATGCAGTCACTGCCATTCGCGAGGCTAATGCCACACAAGTCATTCTGGTACCAGCCACATTCTATTCCAGTGCGGCTCGCTGGCTTCATAAAGATGGCTATTATTCCAATGGTCAAGCCTTGAAGAAAATTGAGGATCCGCAAAACAATATCGTTTTTGAAGCGCATCAGTATCTTGATAAATACTCCACGGGTACCGATTCTGAGTGTGTCAGTGCAGATATCGGCGTGAAGCGTCTCACCGCATTTACCGGCTGGCTTAAAGAAAATGGTTACAAGGGTTATCTCGGTGAGTTTGCCGCTGGCACCAGTGAGACCTGTCAGCAGGCGTTAGAGAATATGCTGGCGTATATCGATAACAATCAGGATGTTTGGTATGGTTGGACTTACTGGGTAGCTGACCCGTGGTTCACTGGCTACAGGTTCAATATTTATCCGCCTGATCCGAATCAGTTTCCCCAGGTCGGCATTTTGCAGCAGTTCATCAATTAACTCTCACAGATCAACCTCATAAGGAGCCGGCAATTTCGCTAGTCTGGTTTTGTCGGCTCATCGCTCCAATTGAAGGTATTGTTGATACTCGATTGGCACTAAGCACAATATTTTCCCGATTAAGGAGGCAGAAGTATGAATACACAGACTCCTAAGCGCTTATTGTTGCTGATCACCAGCCTATTCCTGCTAGGCCAAATCGGACTGGTCAGTGCTCAACCTAAAGTGATTAAAGGCATTAATTTTCCGGGACCGGCGATTGCTGGCCATGTTTATCCCGGCATTAACAATCAGAATTATCATTTCCCGTCAGCAGATGATGTCAAGACCTACGCTGAGTTTGGTTTTGAAATCATTCGTCTGGCTATCCTCTGGGAGCGGCTTCAGCCAGAGTTGGGCCAGCCGTTTGATGCTGCCTATCTTCGCAGAATTCATGATTTTGTCGGTGAGGCAGCAAGACATGATCTGCGCGTAGTAATAGACGTGCATAACTATGGCAAATACAAAGGACAGCCAATTGGCACTGCAACGGTAACGAATGCGGATTTCCAGAAACTCTGGCACAGACTTGCAGAAGAATTTAAAAATGACCCGCACCTGCTTTTTGGCTTGATGAACGAGCCTAATAAGCAGGATGCCGCTACCTGGTCTGTCATTGCCCAGGATGCTATCTCATCCATTCGACAGGCAGACGCCACACAACCCATCCTGGTGCCTGGCTCTCTTTATTCAAGCGCAGCACGCTGGCTTCACAAAGATGGCAACTATTCAAACGGCGAAGTGCTAAAGAATATCGAGGACCCACAAAACAATCTCATTTTTGAAGCACATCAGTATCTTGATAAATATTCAACCGGTACTAAATCAGAGTGCGTCAGTGCTGATATTGGTGTTCAGCGCCTTACCGCATTCACTAACTGGCTTGAAGAGAATGGTTATCAGGGTTTCCTCGGTGAATTCGCTGCGGGCGATAGTCAAACCTGTCAACAGGCATTAAAGAACATGCTGAGATATATGCAGAAAAACCGTGACGTTTGGTTTGGTTGGACTTATTGGGTCGCCGACCCCTGGTTCAAAGGCTACAGATTCAATATTTTTCCGCCCGACCCACAGCAATTTCCACAGGTCAGAATTTTGAAGCAGTTCATTAAATAGCTCTGATTAATCATTTAAACGCTATTTTTGTGGTGTGTTTGGTAGTGATTAGAAGGGACTCTAATTACACTCACACTAAATCAGAAAAGCGAAATTCCGGAGACAAAGCGCTATGAAAATCTTGCATATTGTTCGTCAGTTCGCGCCAAGCATTGGCGGTCTTGAGGATTATGTGCTGAACTTGGCGACGGAACAGAAAGCCATGGGGCATGAGGTGGCTATTTATACCTTGAATAGCAATTTCCAAACCGGCGAAGCGCTTCCTGAGAGGGCGACGGTAAGAGGTCTGCCGGTTAGGCGCTTTAGCTGGTTGGGGTCGACTCGCTACCCAGTCAGCCATTTTCCACTTAAGTCTCTGAATCAGTTCGATATCGTTCATGTGCATGCGGTGGATTTTTTTATTGATTACCTCTCACTGCTCAAGCGCCTGAGACTGTTGAAAGCAAAACTGGTGCTGACCACACATGGCGGCTTTTTCCATACACCACAGCAGCAGGCGCTGAAAAAGTTGTTCTTTAAAACCATAACGCGCTTTTCACTGAAATCGGTCGATGTGGTGTTTACTATCAGCAACAATGACAGGCAGCTTTTCGAGCAGGTTAGGGAGGGCTGTCAGCTGATCGAGAATGGGGTGGCTTATCAGAAGTTTGGTCACAGCAATCAATCCGCTGACAGTAACGACATGGTCTACCTGGGTCGTCTCAGCAGTAATAAAAGACTGGACTGGCTGATAGAGGCATTCTGTCGTATTAATGATACCGGTGGCAAACTCAGAATTATCGGCAATCGGGCTACCGGCGATGCAGAGCAGCTGGAAAAGCTGGTGATGCAACTGAAGGCGGAAGATCGTATTGAATTACTTTTTAATATCTCCGATGAAGAGATACTGAACTACATCGCCTCTTCGCGCTTTGTCGTCAGTGCTTCCGAATACGAAGGTTTTGGTCTCAGTGTCATTGAACTGATGTCTTATGGGCTGGTACCGATTTTGTCGAGGGAGCCAGATTCCTTCAAAGGCTTTATTGAACAATCGGGTGTCGGCACGCTGTTCAGTTATCAACAGCAGGAATTTGAAAAAGGCTATTTAACACTCATCCGGGAATGGTCGGAAGAGGAAAAAAGTAAGGCAAAAGCTTTTGCAGAGCGTTTTTCCTGGAGAGCAGTCGCGAGGAGTATCGTACATGGCTATGCAAACTGATTCCTCTACGACTGCGAAACGGATCCTGACGAAACTTGCGATATACGAAAACGATCAGGTCTTGCTGAGTGATCTGGACACGAAGTTTCAAGCAACAGCAGGGTTTAAAACCCTGGGCTTTCTCAACCAGCACGGCTTCAATCTGATGCAGCAGGATGCATCGACAAATGATGCCTTCCTGAATCTGGATTATCTGCTGCGAGATGGTATCGGCATAAGCCTGGCATTGAGGTATTTCTCCATGCCTCAGGGGGCCAACCTGAACGGCACCGATCTTATCCCCAAAATAGTGAGTAGGTTCAATACGCCTGAAACCGACTGTTTTGTATTGGGAACCCAGTCTCCCTGGCTTGAACGTGGCAGTCAGAGTTTGATCGGAGAAAATATCCGAGCCACCAAAGATGGCTTTCACTCTATTGATTCTTATATCAGTTTTCTGCGCCATTACATGCGGCCGGGACGTTTCAATATTATTGTTCTGGCGATGGGAATGCCTAAGCAGGAAATGCTGGCGGCCAGAATCAAAAAGGAACTGCAGGGGAAAGGTCTGATCATCTGTGGCGGTGCCATCATTGATTTTCAGGCCGGGCGTTTCAAAAGAGCGCCGGACTGGGTTCAGAAGTATTCATTGGAATGGTTATACCGGCTTCTCAAAGAGCCCAAGCGACTCTTTAAACGCTACGTCATAGGTATTCCGGTGTTTTTGATCAGAATCGTATTCAGAGCTTGATTGTTTGCAGCATTTACCGAGTAAAGTCCCCTTCAGAGAGGATATAAACGGGCTGAGGGCATGGGCGGTGATTGCCGTCGTGTTCTACCATATGCCGTTCTCTCACCAGCTGGCCGGTGGCTTTGTTGGTGTTGATATTTTCTTTGTGATTTCCGGTTTTCTGATGACATCCATCATTTTGGGTGGCAATAAGAACAGCCAGTTCTCACTCAGTAAATTCTATATGTCCAGAGTGAGGCGGATTCTTCCGGCATTACTGTTTCTGGTTAGTGTACTGATGGTGATGGGCTGGTTTTTCCTGACCACACCAGACTATCAGAAACTGTCAGAAGAGTCGGCGGCAGCGCTGGCTTTTATCTCTAATATTCATTACTGGGATCACTCAGGGTATTTTGACAGCAGCGCTGTTGATAAATGGTTGCTGCATAGCTGGACACTGGGTGTCGAAGCCCAGTTTTACTTTCTTTATCCCTTGTTTCTGCTGGCGATAAAGCATTTCACCAGTTCGACTACAGTGTTGTGGCGCCTTGTGATGTTGGGCTTTGTGTCCTCCTTGTTGCTCAACATTATCGTTGTGCATTTTTACCCTATCCCCACCTTTTTTCTTCTGCCTTCGAGAGGCTGGGAGTTGCTGGCTGGTGGACTGGTGTATCTGACGCCCAAGCTGTGGCCTTCAATTCAGGGCTACCAGGACAGGAAAATCCTGTTTTATCTGGCCTGGACTTTAATTTTATCCAGTATCGTGTTTTTGAATGAAGATGTGCTCTGGCCGGGCTATTGGGCACTGTTACCGGTCACCGGGGCCGCTTTGCTGATCTTCATTAATAATCAGCACTCTATATGGACAAAACATAGTGTATTGCAGTGGCTTGGCGAACGCTCTTATTCAATCTATCTATGGCATTGGCCTGCTATCGTGTTGTTGTATTTCCTGTCGCTTGAGGCGAATACCCTGGCTGTCGCTCTGGCTTTAGTTGCGAGTGTTGTAATAGCGCATTGTTCGTATCAATTTATTGAAACGCCGACGCGTAAGATTTTTTCAGGCTTGTCATTAAGACGTGAAGCGGCGGTGATCGTTTCTATCACGCTGACCTTGATTGCAGTAGCAGTTTATTTATCCAGTCATCAAATTGAGACACGAATTGATGACAGGATTGACAGGATTGCTTTGCAGGCTGAAAACAAGAATCCGTTTGAGTGTCAAAAACTGTCCTCATTTAACCCGGAGATGCCCGGCTGTATCTATGGCAATGAAGACAAGATTGGCGCTATTGTGATTGGCGACAGTCACTCCACAGCACAAGTGACTGCGGTTGCTGAAGCAGCAGGGCAATACGGTATGGGCGTGGCGCATTACTATCATGATAGTTGTCCCACCTTATCTGGTCTGAAACTGGCTGATTGGCTGCAAATTTATCCCAATGATAAATGCGCCAATTTCGTCAACTGGGTCAAAACTGAGTTGGATGCCTACCCCAAAGCCATTCCTCTGATTATTATCAATCGCTTTTCTTTCATTTTTGGATCGGCCATTGAAAAAAAACCGGCTGTTTATTTCGATACTTATTATGGCAATAGTGAGGACCCCGATTTTCACCAGGATGTGAGTCAGGCTATGGTTAGAACCTATTGTGACTTTTCAAAAGACAGGCCTTTGTTTGTGATGAAGCCGACACCTGAACAGAAATACAATGTTGCCAAAGAGGCATCAAGAGAGTTAGTTTTTTATGGAGAAATGAGAAATTACGCAATTTCACTAGATCAGTATCATGATAAAAATAAGGTTGTATTGAATGCGCTGGATAGAAGTCGTGAACAATGCAATGTGACCTTACTGGATCCCATCCCATACCTGTGTGACAACGGTGTCTGCCCGGGGATTATTGAAGGCCTTCCAATCGTGACGGATGAGGACCATTTCAATGAGCACGGTAATAAATTGTTAATACCCATGTTCAATAATGTGTTCCAGGCTCAATAATTATCAAAAAATATGCGGTTTTATGCTGCGTTCTAAAGTTTTCAAATTTTCGTACTGATACCCTTCCATCTGATTTCATCTTGCATGGAGTGAATTACCAGTGAATGGTAAATCAGTCTCTCTGAATGTCTTCTATATTATTTATTAGGAACATATATTTATGAAGGTAGCGATAGCAGGTACAGGTTATGTTGGTCTTTCAAACGCTGTTTTACTGGCACAGCATAATGAAGTAGTGGCACTGGATCTGATAGCCGAAAAAGTAGAACTCATCAACGCCGGAAAATCTCCGATTTCAGATGCTGATATCGAAGATTTCCTGGCCAACAAAAAGCTGAATCTCACAGCGACGCTGGACAGAAATGAAGCCTACGTGGGCGCTGATTACGTCATTATTGCTACGCCCACTGATTATGACCCGGAAACCAATTACTTTGACACCAGCTCGGTTGAAGCGGTGATTAAAGATGTGATGGTGATTAATCCTTCTGCTGTCATGGTCATTAAATCGACAGTACCGGTGGGCTATACCAAAAGCATCCGCCAGGAGCTGGGTTGTGACAACATCATCTTTTCCCCTGAGTTTTTGCGGGAAGGGAAAGCGTTACATGACAATTTGTATCCTTCGCGGATCATTATGGGGGAGGCGTCAGAGCGGGCCACACGGTTTGCTGACATGTTGGTGCAGGGCGCGGCCAAGAAGGATATTCCTGTGCTGTTCACGGAGTCGACAGAAGCCGAAGCCGTGAAACTGTTTTCGAATACCTACCTCGCTATGCGTGTGGCCTATTTCAATGAGCTCGACAGCTATGCCGAAATTAACGGTATCGACAGTAAGCAGATTATCAAAGGCGTTTGTTTGGATCCGCGTATCGGTGATCACTACAACAATCCCTCATTCGGATACGGTGGTTACTGTCTACCAAAAGACACCAAGCAGCTGCTGGCTAACTACCGCGATGTGCCGAACAATATTATTCATGCCATCGTGGAAGCCAACACGACCCGAAAGGATCACGTGGCCAACTGCATACTCAAGCTCAAACCACAGGTCGTCGGTATCTATCGTCTGATTATGAAGTCGGGCTCGGATAACTTCCGTTCTTCCTCAGTGCAGGGAATTATGAAGCGTCTGAAGGCCAAGGGGCTGGAGATCATCATTTATGAACCTGTGTTAGAAGAAGACACGTTTTTCAATTCAAAAGTGATTCGCGACTTTGAAGAGTTCAAGGCGCAAAGCAGCGTCATCATTGCCAATCGTATGGTTGATGAAATCAGGGATGTTGCAGACAAGGTCTATACCCGCGACCTGTTTGGAAATGACTGATTCTGATTTCAGATAAACGTCCTGAATGCTGAATTAAGAAGGAGATTTTTATGATCCCAGTCGTCATGTCAGGTGGCAGTGGAACGCGTTTATGGCCATTGTCACGTAAACACAAACCCAAGCAGTTTCTGGCACTGTTTGGTGAAGAAACCATGTTCCAGCAAACTTTGCTGCGTTTGAATGGCATCCAGGATTTGGAAGCGCCGACCGTTGTCTGCAGTAATGATCATCGCTTTATGGTGGCGGAACAATTGAGTGAACTGGGCATTGACTCACCCACTATCATTCTTGAGCCTGTCGGGCGAGATACGGCACCCGCCCTGACAATCGCCGCTCTGGAGGCGGAAAAGAACAAAGATGATCCTATTCTGCTGGTTCTGGCTGCCGATCATGTCATCCGTGATGAAGAAGCTTTTCATGTTGCCATTGATACCGCCAGAGCGCAGGCAGAAAAAGGCCACCTGGTGACTTTCGGCATCGTGCCGACTCATCCGGAAACCGGCTATGGCTATATTGAAGCCAGTGAAAAAGACCGTGTCAGCCAGGTGAGGGCTTTTGTCGAAAAACCCGACCTGAGCACCGCAGAGTCCTACGTTGCCTCAGGTAACTATTACTGGAACAGCGGCATGTTCATGTTTAAAGCTTCCACCCTGCTTGCTGAGCTTGAGACTCATTCACCGGAGATCCTTCAGAGTTGCCGAGAGGCCCTGAACCAGGCCACACCGGATTTGGACTTTATTCGCCTGCAGCAGGAAAGCTTTGAAGCCTGCACTGCTATCTCTATTGATTACGCGCTGATGGAAAAAACCGACAATGCGGTCGTTGTGCCACTGGATGCCGGTTGGAGTGATGTGGGTTCCTGGTCGTCTTTATGGGAATGTGAAGAGCAGAGTGAAAATAATAATGTCACCCGAGGCGATGTGATGCTGGATGAGGTCAACAACTCCTATGTACACAGCGAGTGCCGACTGGTCTCTGTATTAGGCCTGGATAATGTGGTGGTCGTTGAAACCGCCGATGCGGTGATGGTTGCCAGCAAAGAAAAAACCCAGGATGTGAAGTCAATTGTTCAGCGACTGAACGAGTCAGGCCGGAGTGAAGCTGAAAACCATCGCCTCTGTTACCGGCCATGGGGTTATTATGACTCTATCGACAATGGTGCCCGTTTCCAGGTGAAGCGGATTAGTGTGAAGCCTGGAGCCTCATTGTCCTTACAAATGCATCATCACCGTGCTGAACACTGGGTGGTTGTCAGTGGCACGGCTCAGGTGATTTGTGATGATAAAACCACCCTGTTGACCGAGAATGAATCGACTTATATTCCTCTCGGCAAAAAACATCGATTGCATAATCCCGGGCAGATCCCGCTAGAAATTATTGAAGTGCAATCCGGCAGCTATCTGGGCGAGGACGACATCATCCGGTTTGATGACAATTATCGTCGCAGCTGAAAACGAAACTAGAAGCTAATGAATATCAAGATTGAAACTTTAATGTCCCAAAGCGGTGTTGTTTTTGGCACCAGTGGTGTCAGGGGGCTGGTCAGCGACATGACAGATAAGGTCTGTTTTGCTTATGTCTCCGGGTTTTTACAGCATGTCTCGCAACAAAATCTGCTGCTGCCGGGCGGCAAAGTCGGTATTGCAGGGGATTTGAGAGAGAGCAGCCCGAGAATCATCCAGGCCGCGGTGGCAGCCTGTGAGCAGATGGGCTTTGAGCCA
This sequence comes from uncultured Methylophaga sp., assembly GCA_964389455.1. Lineage (GTDB taxonomy): Bacteria > Pseudomonadota > Gammaproteobacteria > Nitrosococcales > Methylophagaceae > Methylophaga. The sequence continues at coordinate 31,205 of CAYMEE010000027.1, forward strand.
GTGTTTTATGGTCTTATCCCATCACCGGCGATTGCCTTATATGGCATTTATCAGCAGATACCCACCATTATGGTGACGGGCAGCCATATTCCGGATGACCGTAATGGCATTAAATTCAATTTGCCATCAGGCGAAATCCTCAAGCAGGATGAAGTTCAAATCAAACAGCAAACGGTGACGATAGACGATGCCTTGTTTGATGCATCAGGGTATTTCCTCAAGCCCGTCACAAACTTGATGGCTGACGATGCGGCATATCAGCACTACGTTGATCGTTATTTGTCATTTTTCCCTGCAGCTTGTCTGGAGGGAAAACATATTGGTCTTTATGAGCATTCCTCAGTGGCCAGAGAAGTCTTCAAGGCGATTCTGGAACAACTGGGCGCGAGGGTCACTTCGCTTGGTCGCTCTGACAAGTTCGTGTCGGTTGATACTGAAGCCATACGTCCAGAGGATGTGACGCTGGCAAAGCGCTGGGCCCAAGAGCAGAACTTTAACTGCATTGTGTCCACTGATGGCGATGCTGACAGGCCTTTAATCAGTGACGAGCATGGGGAATGGCTCAGGGGAGATATCGCCGGGATATTGTGTGCGTCATACCTAGGGGCGGATATTGTTGTCACCCCGGTCAGCTGTAATTCTGCAGTTGAACAGAGTCAATTATTCAAACAGGTAGACAGAACCCGGATCGGCTCACCTTATGTGATATCTGCAATGCAGCAAGCGGCAAGCGCTGCGCCG
>CAYMEE010000028.1:0-17451 GCA_964389455.1 uncultured Methylophaga sp.
GGCGACCATCAAAGGCGTTATCAAAGCAGCAAACGCTAACAACGCTGAAGCTCAAATCGACCTGATCGGTGTTGAAGACAAATCAGCAGTTGCTAAAGAAGCCGCTCAAAACGGTGCGCACATCATCGGTGTTCACACTGGTCTGGACGCACAAGCAGCTGGTCAAACTCCATTCGAAGACCTGAAAACCATCACTGGTCTGGGTCTGGGCGTTAAAGTTTCTGTTGCTGGTGGTATCAACAAAGACACCATCCAAAGCTGTGTCCAAGCTGGCGCTGCTATCGTTGTAGTTGGTGCTGCTATCTATGGTGCACCTTCTCCAGCTGAATCTGCTAAAGAACTGCGCGCTCTGGTTGACGCAGCATAAGGATTAGTACAATGACAATGCATCGTGATCTAGTTCTGAACAAAATCACTGATATCCTGGGAGCCACTGACGACTCTCTTGAAGCTGAATTCGTATCTATGTGTGATGATGCCAAGCGCATTTTCATCACCGGTGCGGGTCGCTCAAGACTGGTCGGCAACTTCCTTGGTATGAGGTTGATGCATAGTGGTTATACCGTATATGTTCAAGGTGAAATCAGCACACCAAGCATCCGTGAAGGCGATCTGCTGATCGTCATTTCGGGTTCCGGTGAAACAACTCAGCTGGTTTCATTCGCGAACAAAGCCAAATCAGAGAACGCTAAAGTGGTTTTGATTTGTTCAAAATCCAGTTCAACGATTGGTGACATGGCGGACAAAACAATTCAAATCGGTAACGATGACAGCTTTGCCCCGACTAAGGGCATGCCGATGGGTACCATGTTTGAATTGTCGACGCTGATCTTCCTGGAGTCTATCGTGTCTCACCTGATTCACGAAAAAGGCATTCCTGAAGAAGAAATGCGTTACAGACACGCTAATATGGAATAACCACTTTTCCTTAGCAGAAAGTCAGAAAACGGGTAACCTTCGGGTTGCCCGTTTTTTTTATGTCCGCCGGACGGATAGAGCTTATTTGCTGAAAACGCTATAATAAGCTGTTATCCATTTAATTGATTTTGAATTCTATGTCCGCCAAAACGCTTTACGACAAACTCTGGGAACAACATGTGGTACGCACCGATGCAGACGGCACAGCGCTGCTCTATATCGATCGCCACCTGGTTCATGAAGTGACCTCCCCGCAAGCTTTCGAAGGACTGCGTCTGGCGCATCGCAAACCCTATCGTCTGAACACAATTCTGGCGACCCCGGACCATAATGTCCCGACCTCTGATCGTGACAAAGGGATTGCCGATCCGGTTTCGCGTCTGCAGGTCGAAACGCTGGATCTGAACTGTAATGAGTTCGGTATTACCGAATTCGGTCTCAACGATTTGCGCCAGGGTATTGTTCACGTCGTGGGTCCCGAACAGGGCGCGACACTGCCTGGCATGACCGTGGTTTGTGGTGACTCACATACCTCGACTCACGGTGCTTTCGGCGCGCTCGCCTTTGGTATCGGCACGTCTGAAGTTGAACATGTCATGGCGACGCAGTGCCTGATTCAGCGTAAATCCAAGAATATGCAGGTTCGCGTCGAGGGTTATGTTAAACCCGGCATCACCGCCAAGGACATCGTACTCGCCATTATCGGTGAAATCGGCACTGCAGGCGGTACCGGTTATGCTATCGAGTTTGCCGGTGAGGCCATTCAGGCGCTGAGCATGGAAGGCCGCATGACAGTCTGCAATATGACTATCGAAGCCGGTGCCCGTGCCGGCATGATTGCCGTCGATGACACAACCATTGAATACCTGCGTGAACGCCCATTCGCTCCGCAGGGTGAAAACTGGGATAAAGCCGTCGCTGCTTGGCGTGAGCTGCACTCGGATGATGGTGCGCACTTCGATAAAGTCGTGACACTCAAGGCCGAAGAAATAAAACCTCAGGTCACCTGGGGCACATCACCGGAAATGGTCGTGCCAGTCACTGCCAATATTCCCGATCCGACAGCAGAAGGTGACGCTGTTAAGCGTAATGGTATGGAAAAAGCCCTGAAATATATGGGTCTCAATGCCAATCAGCCGATTACTGATATTCATCTGGACCGCGTCTTTATCGGCTCCTGCACCAATTCACGTATTGAAGATCTGCGCGAAGCAGCCAGTGCGATTAAAGGTGGCAAGGTCTCTGCCAGCGTCAAACAGGCGATGGTGGTGCCAGGCTCAGGCCTGGTCAAACAGCAGGCGGAACAGGAAGGCCTGGATAAAATCTTTATTGAAGCCGGTTTTGAATGGCGTGATCCGGGCTGCTCTATGTGCCTCGCGATGAACGCTGACCGTCTGGAATCGGGTGAACACTGCGCTTCGACTTCAAACCGCAACTTTGAAGGTCGTCAGGGACAGGGTGGCAGAACCCATCTGGTCAGTCCGGCCATGGCGGCTGCCGCTGCGATCGCCGGTCACTTTGTCGATATTACCCAGCAAAGCGCATGACCGATTATTCATCGGTACAGACCGAACTGCTATCACTGCGTGACTTCCTGCGCTGGACCACATCCCGCTTCTCTGAGGCGGGATTGTTTTATGGACATGGCAATGAGGATGCTTTCAATGAGGCCTCACAGCTGATCCTCAGCAGCCTGAACCTGCCCGTCAATGAACTGCCAGAGCTGTTCCTCGACGCTCGCCTCAGCAATGACGAGAAACAAAAACTCCTGCGCCTGATTGAAAAGCGTATTGAACAGCGAATTCCCCTACCTTACCTCACTCATGAAGCCTGGTTCGCCGGCCTGCCATTTTATGTCGATGAACGCGTACTGATTCCGCGCTCACCGTTTGCCGAGCTTATCGATAATCAGTTTCAGCCCTGGCTGGACAGTCCTGAAGAGGTGGGTCGTATTCTGGATCTCTGCACTGGCAGCGGTTGCATTGCCATTGCCCTAGCGATGGCTTTTCCTGAAGCTGCTGTTGATGCGGCTGATATCAGCGAAGACGCGCTGGCAGTGGCTCATATCAATATCAAAAAGCATGAACTGCAGGATCATGTACGGGCGATTCAGTCCGACTGCTGGCGAGGCATAGAACCACAACAGCAATATGATCTGATTGTCAGTAACCCACCTTATGTCGGGGCTGAAGAAATGGCCAGCCTGCCCGCAGAATACCGGCATGAACCGGCTTCCGCGTTGGAATCCGCTGACAACGGCCTGGCTCTGGTCAAAGAAATTCTACTGAAAGCTGCCGATTACCTGACTGACAACGGTTTGTTGTTTGTTGAAGTCGGCAACAGCGATTTTGCGGTCGATGCTGCCTGGCCGGATATGGCCTTTATGTGGCTCGAGTTTGAATTAGGTGGTCATGGCATTTTTATGCTCGATAAAGCGCAATGCATCGAGTTCAGGCAGAAATACGCTTAAAACCTAGGCGGTTTCACTTTCTTCCTGATAGGTCACCACACAGTCTCTGCCTGCCATTTTAGCCTGATACATGGCTTTGTCTGCCCGCTCAAACAGGCTATTCAGCGTATCGTTATTGTCTTTGGATAATTCTGCAATACCGACACTGACCGTAACCGACGTCTCCAGCCCGGCCGGTTTGAATTTACGTAGGCGATCCAGCATGCGATCCATCAGTCCATTGGCTGAATCGAGATCACAACCAGGTAAGATAAATACCATCTCATCACCAGCCCAGCGAGCAATCATATCAACATCACGGACATGCCGTTTTAACCAAGCGCCCAGCTCGGATAGCAGTTGATCGCCATTCTGAAAACCGTGGTTCTCATTGATATGTTTCATGTGATCAATATCCATCACTGCCAGTGATAAAGTACGATCGAAACGATAAGCCTCGCTGAAATATTTCCCAGCAAATTCACGCAGCGCATGACGATTAAACAGGCCTGAGGTCTCGTCCAGCATAGCCAGGCTGTAGAGCGACTGCTGCTGGGTACGCAGTTCTCTCAGTGTTTGATAGCTGGTGATGTGATTGAACACCCGCTGACGCAGTTCCTCACGCACGATGGGTTTGGAGACGTAATCATTGACACCCAGGTGGAATAATTCGATCTTGCGGGAGATATTGTCGAAACCAGAGGTGGCGATAATGGGCACATTGCCATATTCACTCTGCATACGGCGGATTTTCCGCACCAGGGTGATGCCGCTCATGATACCTTCCAGCATGATGTCGGTAATCACCAGATCATAATCACCGTTACGGAAGGCCTCCCAGGCACTCTCGGCATAGTTGTAGGCATCCACATCGAGCCCCATATCAGTCAGCAGATCAATCACAATAGTCTGCAAAACGCGGGAGTCTTCGATGAACAAAACCCGGCCGGAGAGTTGTCTTGATTCACGCTGGCTCAGGCGGGTGAGGTAGGTTTCCATCTCAGTGATGTCATGCTTACTGAAAATATCAGTCGCACCAGCCAGCAAGGCCTGTTTCAGAATTTTGGCATTATCCTGCTCGGTCAGCACCAGCAAGGTGGCGAACTCGTAACCGTTCAGTGCGCGAAGCTGGCTGCAGAATTCGCTGCTGGCATAATCCTGCAGATTGTCAGCGCAACAAACCAGACGATAACGCTCGCTGGCCGCTTTTTCCAAGCCTTCATAACCCGATTCTGCTGTATCGACCCGAAAGCCGGAAGACGTTAGTAAGTCGCTCAACTGCTCGCTGAAATAACTCGAACTATCTATCACCAGCGCGTTTAACATACTATTCGCCTTACTACTTTGCATACTATCCATGTATCGTGATCTACTAAATTGGCAACATTACCATTATTTGAACTGTGTCGCGAATAATTGCCGGGTGAAGCTGCTGCGCAGATAAAACCCTTTCGGATTAATCTGACTGCTTTCTCCCGTGTCCGACCAGGACCTTGCCATTACCCTGCTATGCGCCGCCTTGGGTCGGATCTGTAAAAATTCGCCTTCTCTTGCCGTGATCTCAGCTTGTTCACCCAGCACGACACGGTCCATCAACTCTTCCCAGTCACGTTGTAACTGTTTTTCCTGGGTCGGTGTCGGCTGCCAGATCCAGCCATGACCGACGTATCGATCCGCCAATGGAATCGCAGCATCGGCTTCCACTGGCAGCCACAATACTTTCGCCAGCTTTTTTCTGACCCAGCTGTTTTCCCACTGCAGCCGACCTGACTCCGTCAGGGATACGGTGCAGACATAGGTCGACTCTTTGGGCAGCCCCTGCGCATTCAAAGGCAGGGTTTTCATTTCAATGCCCAGTCCGGTGAAATCGGGTTCTGCCTGATTACCGGCATCAGCGCCCAGATAACACTCCAGCAGTTGCCCAACCCAGCCCTTGTGCCGCTGCAGATTCTCCGGCACATTGAGTCCTAACTCAGCCGCAACCTGCCCCAGCGTTTTGCCAGCCAGCAAACGGCAGCGCTCGGCTAGCTCGGCCTCGGATTCAGGCGCTTTTATCGCTTGCATGATGTTTTCCAAATTCTCAACAACGGTCCGGACATGGTAACCTAGCGTCCTTTCTTGAGTCCTAGTGAGGAGCTGTGAAAGCCTTATCTATCAACAAGCTGGGCAAAACCTACCGAAATGGTTTACAGGCCCTGAAAGCCGTCAGCCTGGATATCGAGCAGGGCGACTTCTTTGCACTTTTGGGCCCTAATGGTGCCGGTAAAACCACCACCATCGGCATTATCACGTCGCTGGTCACTAAAACTGCCGGTAGCATCAAAGTCTTTGATACCGACCTTGATGAGGATCCGGAACAGGCTAAAAGTTATATCGGCCTGGTCCCGCAGGAGTTTAACTTTAATGGCTTTGAACAGGTAAAACATATACTGGTTACTCAGGCTGGTTATTATGGCATGCCGGCCATTGAGGCTGAACCCCGCGCCGATGAATTACTCAAACAGCTCGGCTTGTGGGAGAAGCGCCACACGCCATCACGCTCTTTGTCCGGCGGCATGAAACGACGACTGATGATTGCCAGAGCGCTGGTACACAATCCCAAACTGCTGATTCTCGACGAACCCACCGCCGGTGTGGATATTGAATTGCGCCGTTCCATGTGGACCTTTCTGCGTAAAATCAACGCTGCCGGCACCACCATTATTCTGACCACACATTATTTGGAAGAAGCTGAGAGTCTGTGCCGCAATATCGCCATCATCGATAAGGGTGAGATCATTGAGAACACCGATATGAAGAGCCTGCTTAACCGTCTTGATAAAGAAGCCTTCATTCTCGATCTGAAATATCCGCTGCTCAATAATGCGCTTGAAGGCCTCGACTATGAGCGACTGGATGACACTACGATTGAGGTCGAAATCAGCCGCGGCGAATCTTTGAACAGTGTCTTTGAGGTACTGAGCCGACACGGCGTGGAAGTTGTCAGCATGAAAAACAAAGCCAACCGGCTGGAAGAACTGTTTCTGAATCTGGTTGAAACCTCGGAGCAAAACGCATGAACCAGAGCCGCCAACAACGTCACTGGGTTGCCCTGTCGACACTGGTAACCCGCGAAGTCCGCCGCTTCATCCGCATCTGGCCGCAAACATTGCTGCCTCCCGCGATCACCATGACGCTGTACTTCATCATTTTCGGCAACCTGATCGGCAGCCGTATTGGCGAAATGGGTGGTTTTACTTATATGGAATATATCGTGCCCGGCATCATTATGATGGCGGTGATCAATAACGCCTATTCCAATGTGGCTTCGTCGTTTTTCAGCGCCAAGTTCCAGAACCATGTTGAGGAACTCATCGTCGCGCCGGTACCCAACTATCTGATCCTGGCCGGCTATGTGGCAGGCGGCACCGCCCGCGGACTCTGTGTCGGCATTATCGTCACCATTGTCTCGCTGTTTTTTACCCGGCTGCCGATTGAGCATATTTTCATTACAATCAGCATGGTGGTACTGAGCGCCGTACTGTTCGCTATCGGCGGCTTTATCAACGCCGTTTATGCTCGCAGTTTTGATGAAATCTCGATTATTCCAACCTTCATCCTGACGCCGCTGACCTATCTCGGTGGAGTGTTTTATTCCATCAGCCTGCTGCCCGAGTTCTGGCAGAACGTGTCCCTGTTGAACCCGATTTTGTACATGGTTAACGCCTTCCGCTTTGGCATGCTGGGCGTCTCAGATATACCGGTGCTGGCGGCATTCAGCATTATTCTGCTGTTCATTAGCGGGCTGACGGCTTTTGCCTTGTATCTGTTGCACAAAGGCACCGGGCTTAGAAATTAATGAAAAACCGATTAGTCCACCAGCGCTAAAGCATCCTTAAGAGTATGAATGCCAGCACCTGGCAAGTGCGCATTCTCACTTAAATGTCGGCGCCAGCGACGGGCACCGGGTACGCCCTGGAACACGCCCAGCAAATGACGGGTTATGGATTTCAAAGGCCGTCCCTCGCTCATACGCTTTTCGATATAGGGCAGCATGGTTTCGATGACTTGCTGGCGTGACAATACTGAAGCCGGCTTACCGAAAAGCATTTCATCGGCTTCTGCCAGCAGGTATGGGTTGTGATAAACCGCGCGGCCCATCATCACCCCATCAATATGCTGCAGATGCTGTCCGGCTTGTTCCAGCGTCTGAATGCCACCATTGATATCGATATGCAGATGCGGATAGTCCTGCTTAATCTGATACACCCGCTCATAATTGAGTGGCGGAATATCACGGTTTTCCTTGGGGCTGAGACCTTTCAGCCAGGCATTGCGGGCATGCAGAATAAAAATTTCGCAGCCAGCGGCTGAGACCTTGTCGATAAAGTCTGTCAGAAATTCATAACTGTCAAAATCATCAATGCCCAGACGGGTTTTTACCGTCACCGGAATACTGACTTTGGCCTGCATCGCTGCCACGCCTTCAGCCACCAGTTCGGGTTCGGCCATCAGACAGGCGCCGAAACGACCGGACTGGACCCGATCACTGGGACAACCGACGTTGATATTGATTTCATCATATCCGGCGTCCTCCCCCATCCTGGCGCAAAGCGCGAGCTCCTCGGGTTCACTGCCTCCCAGCTGCAATGCCAGCGGATATTCCTGCTGGTCATGGGCCAGAAAACGCGCCCTATCACCATGTATCAAGGCACCCGTGGTGACCATTTCCGTATACAAGAGCGTCTCACGGGATATCAGCCGCAATAAATATCGGCAATCGCGATCGGTCCAGTCCATCATAGGGGCAACGGACAGACGTCGGGTTGGGGAAAAAGCGGTGGCTGCTGACATGGTTCGACTGCGTGTTTAAAACCCGCTATTTTCGCAAAAAACTGGCGAAAAATCTTCCTCTTACGCACAATAGCCCGATGAAAAGTATCCATTGCAACGGTGTCGGGGTGGAGGTCATACGCAGCAAACGTCGTAAGACCCTGTCGCTGGGTATCCGAAATGGTGAGGTTACACTTCGAATCCCGGCCCGCCTGCCCTTGCATCAAGCTGAGCGCTTCGTGCGTGAAAAAAGTCACTGGATACAGCAAAAGCTGCTGGCACATCCACCGGTCAAAGCCAAACAATTCCAAAGCGGCGAAAGCCTGTTCTACCTGGGAAAACCTTACAGCCTGACTGTTCAGCCAGCTCAGGCCCGCAGAGAGATACAACTCACTGATGAGGCTTTCCTTGTCATGCACCGCGATCCGCAGCCCAGTCAGGCAGCGATAAAACGGCAAGTAGAAGACTGGTACAAACAACAGGCGAAGCACATGATGACGGCGCGCTGCGAAGAACTGGCAGCGCAAACCGGACTGGTTCCTGCCAGCATAGAAGTCAAAACCTACCGTGCCCGCTGGGGTAGTTGTACCGTATCAGGAAAAGTGCAGCTTAACTGGAAACTCATCATGGCGGCGCCTGATATTATTGATTACGTCATCATTCACGAACTGTGTCATCTGCGTCAGCACAATCACTCACCGGCATTCTGGCAACTGGTGAAACAATTTGACCCGGCGTTCACGCAACATCGTGCATGGTTGAAGATGAACGGTCAGAAACTTCAGCTGTAAAAGCCGCTGCCAGCCTGGCAGATGGCGTTTACAAGCTTGAAAAATCTGCCGTTTCGATTAATATGTCGACTTTCGGATAAGGAACGCTGCAACAGGGCACACCCTGCTAGGCTTATCCAACAGGTTTCAACTAACTGCGTTCATTATTAACAGGTAACTGATAGTAATGAGCAATGTCCCCGACTCATGGCACCACTATCATTACCTCGAATTAATGTAATGAGGAAGCTGGCTATGAGTAGTAACTATCTTTTCACTTCTGAATCCGTGTCAGAAGGTCATCCGGATAAAGTCGCTGATCAGATTTCTGACGCCATCCTGGACGAGATTCTTCGTCAGGATCCCCGCGCTCGGGTCGCTTGTGAGACCCTGATTAAAACCGGTGCCGCCATTATCGCCGGCGAAATTACCACCTCGGCCTGGGTCGATCTGGAAGATGTGGTGCGAAAAACCATCACCGACATCGGCTATAACAGTTCTGAAGTCGGCTTTGATGGCCAGACCTGCGCCGTGATGTCACTAATCGGTAAACAATCCTCCGACATCGCCATGGGCGTTGACCGCGATACCGAAGAAAATCAGGGTGCTGGTGACCAGGGTCTGATGTTCGGTTATGCCAGTAATGAAACCGATGTACTGATGCCGGCGCCAATTACCTATGCTCACCGTCTGGTGAAAAGACAGGCGCACATCCGTAAAAGCGGTGAACTCAACTGGTTGCGCCCTGATGCCAAAAGTCAGGTGACTTTTGTCTACCAGGACGGCAAACCGGTTGGCATTGATGCCGTTGTTTTGTCTACCCAGCACAGCCCGGAAATCTCCCAGTCAGATCTGCAAGAAGCGGTGATGGAGCACATCATCAAACCGGTATTGCCGGAAGAATGGCTCACGCCTAAAACCCAGATCCATATCAACCCGACCGGCCAGTTCATTATTGGTGGCCCGGTGGGTGATGCGGGTCTGACCGGTCGTAAAATCATTGTCGATACCTATGGCGGCATGGCCCGTCATGGTGGCGGTGCCTTCTCCGGTAAGGATCCATCCAAGGTAGACCGCAGTGCCGCTTATGCGGGTCGTTATGTGGCGAAGAATATCGTCGCTGCTGGTCTCGCAGACCGTTGTGAAATCCAGGTTTCCTACGCCATCGGTGTCGCTGAACCGACCTCGATCAGCGTTGAAACCTTCGGCACCGGCAAAATTCCGCAGGAACGCCTGGAGCTGCTGGTCAGGGAACATTTTGATCTGCGCCCGGTCGGTCTTATCAAAATGCTCGACCTCATCAAACCGATGTATCAGCCTACCGCCGCCTACGGTCATTTCGGCCGTGAAGATGCTGGCTTCAGCTGGGAAAATACCGATATGGCAGACGTATTACGCGACGCCGCCGGTCTGAAATAACTAAGGAATCATCATGGAATCTGTAATCGAAAACCTCACCCCTGACTACAAAGTCGCTGATATTTCACTGGCCAAATGGGGCCATCAGGAAATTAAAATTGCCGAAAGCGAAATGCCCGGCCTGATGGCTTTGCGTGAAGAATATGCCGGCCAGGCGCCGCTGAAAGGTGCCCGCATTGCCGGCTGTCTGCACATGACCATTCAAACCGCAGTATTGATCGAAACCCTGGTGGAACTGGGCGCCGAAGTACGCTGGTCTTCCTGCAATATCTTCTCAACCCAGGATCACGCGGCTGCAGCCATTGCCGATCAGGACATTCCGGTCTTTGCCTGGAAAGGTGAAACCGAAGAAGAAGCGGTCTGGTGTATTGAGCAAACCATCGTTGGTCCTAACGGCTGGCGTCCGAATATGATTCTGGATGATGGCGGTGACCTGACCCTCATCATGCATGAGAAATATCCGGAGTTGCTGGACGATGTGAAAGGCCTGTCGGAAGAAACCACCACCGGTGTTCACCGTCTCTATGAAATGATGAAACAGGGCACACTGAAAGTCCCTGCCATCAACGTTAATGACTCAGTCACCAAGTCCAAGTTCGACAACCTTTACGGCTGCCGTGAATCTCTGCTCGACGGCATCAAACGCGCCACTGACGTGATGGTTGCCGGTAAAATCTGCGTCGTGCTGGGTTACGGTGATGTTGGTAAAGGCTGTGCCCAGGCTTTCCGTGGCATGGGTGCCACGGTGCTGGTCACCGAGATCGATCCGATTTGTGCCCTGCAGGCCAGCATGGAAGGTTATCGTATCGTCACCATGGATGAGGCTGCGGCGATGGGTGATATTTTTGTTACCGCCACCGGTAATATCGATGTCATTACGCATGACCACATGAAAGCGATGAAGAACGAAGCTATCGTCTGTAACATCGGTCACTTCGATTCTGAAATTGATGTCGCATCTTTGCGTCAATATGAGTGGGAAAATATCAAACCACAGGTTGACCACATCATCTTCCCTGATGGCAAACGCATCATCCTGCTGGCCGAAGGCCGCCTGGTGAACCTGGGTTGTGCCACCGGTCATCCGAGCTTTGTGATGTCAGCGTCTTTCACTAACCAGGTGATGGCACAAATCGAACTGTGGCAACATAGCGATAACTATGAGAACCGTGTATACGTGCTGCCCAAGAAGCTGGACGAGAAAGTCGCACAGTTGCACCTGGGGCGCATTGGTGCCAGCCTGACACAACTGACGTCGGAGCAGGCAAAATACCTGGGTCTGGAACAGGCGGGTCCTTACAAGCCGGATCACTACAGGTATTAATCGTTAATCAGTTAAAATGGGCTGAATTTTTCAGCCCATTTTTTTATTCAAGACAAAAACATGTCCAAAAATCTGACGCTCAGTTGCGAGTTTTTTCCGCCTAAAACCGAAAAAGGCGTGGCCAATCTGCGCCGTGTTCGCGAAGCCTTGATTCCGCTCGCCCCCGAGTTTTATTCGGTGACTTTCGGGGCCGGTGGCTCAACCCAAGACAACACCATGGAAGCGGTGCTGGACATTCAGCAACAGCAACCCAGCACCGGAATTGATGCAGCACCCCACCTGTCCTGTGTCGGCTCCAGTGCCGAACGGCTGCGGGAAATGCTCGATATCTACCAGCAGAATGGTATTCACCGGATTGTGGCGCTGCGTGGGGATCTGCCCTCCGGCATGCGTGACCCGGGCGATTTCCGCTATGCCAGTGAGCTGGTTGAGTTTATCCGCAAGGAAACCGGCGACTATTTTGATATTGAAGTCGCCGCCTACCCCGAGGTGCATCCTCAGGCACACACCGCGGAGTTTGATCTGGATAACTTCAAACGCAAGGTCGATGCCGGTGCCAACAGTGCCATCACCCAGTATTTCTACAACATCGACGCCTATCGTTTCTTTCTGGATCGCTGTGCCCAGAAAGGCATCGATATTCCGATCATACCGGGCATTATGCCGATCAATAACTTTGCCCAGCTGGCGCGCTTTTCTGCCAGTTGTGGTGCCGAAATCCCGCGCTGGTTACGCAAGCGTCTGGAAGAGTTCTATGACGATACCGAGTCGATGAAGGCCTTCAGTCTCGACTTTCTGACTGAATTCACCCGTCAGCTGATCGAGCTCGATGTGCCCGGCCTGCACTTCTACACCATGAACAAAACCGAGCCGACTTTGACCATCTGTCAGCGACTCGACCTCGTCAAGCAATAAGGCAAAACAGGCGCTGCGATGGAATATTTTGCTGATTCTTTCGCTGCTGCCTTTGCATTGCTGCTGAAGCTGGATCCGGAAATTACACGGATCATCTTCACTTCAGTCTTTATCTCTCTTTCGGCCTCTGTCATCGCTGCGCTGCTGGCAATCCCGGCCGGTGTGGCGATGGCCCTGAACCGCTTCAAAGGTAAAGCCACAATTCAGCATTTGCTCAATACCCTCATGGCGATGCCCACCGTGGTCATTGGTTTGCTGCTCTATGGATTATTCAGCCGTGCCGGGCCGCTGGGTGAATGGGGTCTGCTCTATACCCCAACAGCAATCATTATCGCCCAGGCCATTTTGATTTTTCCCATCATGATGAATCTGACTGTGACCGCGGTGAACGCAGCGGACCCCAGACTGATACCGACACTCAGAAGTCTCGGTGCCCGCACCCTGCCGATGATGCTGCAGGTCATCCGCACTACCCGCTTTGCCATTCTTGCCGGGGTTATTACCGGTTTCGGCCGTGCTATTGGCGAGGTTGGCGCCGCCATGATGCTGGGCGGCAACATCGAAGGCTTTACCCGCACCATGACCACCGCGATTGCGCTGGAAACCAGTAAGGGTGAATTCGAGCTGGGCCTGGCGCTGGGCATGGTGCTGCTGCTGATTGCTTTTGTGCTGAACTTCCTGCTGTCGATTCTGAATAAGGCCAAGTCATGACGCCGGCTTACCAACTCAATGACATTCGTGTCGCTTTTGATGGCAGAGACGTGCTCACTATTCCATCCTTGAGTCTGTGTCTTAATGAGAGCACCGCACTACTGGGAGAAAATGGTGCCGGCAAGTCGACCCTGATGAATCTGCTGGCTTTTGTGCAGCGCCCTGATGAGGGTCAAATCGCACTGCTGACACAAACTGTGGGTGCCAAACTGAGCGCTGAGCAGCGTCGTCGCATCGGCTATGTGACCCAGCAGCCTTACATGCTAAATGGCAGCGTCCGCGATAACCTGAAGCTGGCACTCCGATTACAGCAGATCCCCCGCCCACAGCATCATGGGCTAATAGAAAAAACCTTGTCTCTGGTCAATCTGATGCCGCAGGCCGACCAGGATGCGGCAACCTTGTCAGGGGGAGAGCTCAAGCGGGCCGCGATCGCCCGCGCGATTGTCTATGAACCTGATATTCTGCTGCTGGATGAACCCTTCTCGCATCTGGATCAGCGTCATATCCGTCAGCTGGAAACCAGCATTCGTCAGTTTGCCGCCCAGGATGGCAAAACCGTGATTTTCTCCACCCATGATCGACTGCAGGCAATGGCGATAGCCAACAACTCCATCAACCTGGTCAATGGCCACGTCACCAGCGCGCCACTGCTGAATCTTTATCACGGACAAACCCAGCAGCAGGTATTCAATACCGGCAAACTGTTAATTCACATCGGTGAAAACGATGCCGGCGCCCGCCACATTGCCATCGACCCCCGCCAGATTATTGTCTCTGATCAGCCACTGCATCACACCAGCGTGTTGAACAGTTTTGCCGGCCGCCTGACCCAGATTGCGGAAGAAGCAGGCCATATACGCCTGCTGATCGATTGCGGTGAGCCGTTTTATGCGGTGATAACGCCCACCTCACTGCATAACCTGGCATTACAACTTGGAGACACTGTCTGGGTTAATTTTAAAGCCAGTGCGGTAAGCGTTTTCTGAAGCTTGTTTTGCGCAGTATTCTGTGCTCAGACAGATTGTTTTTCAGTTCACAGAACAAATTGACGATATCCTGTAGGCAATGGCATAAGACTTGCGGTAACATAAACTCATGGTCGCAACATTAGTCCAAAAACACTTGTGAAACCCTCATTACAGCTACGTGTAGGCCAAAGTCTGTCGATGACTCCGCAGCTGCAGCAAGCGATCCGCTTATTGCAACTGTCATCGCTCGAATTGCAGGCTGAAATCCAGGAGGCGCTGGAAACCAATCCCCTGCTGGAAGTCGAGGAAGATTACGACTTCGACGAGAATGCGGCTAACCGCAGTGATGATGATCAGGCCAGTCGCGATATCAGTCAGCTGGAAAATCAGGACATCCCCGACGATCTGCCCGTTGATACCAAATGGGAAGACATGTACGACCACCAGCCTGTCTCCAGTGTCGGCAGCAGCCCGATGGTCGACAGTGATCTGGAACGCGAAAACCAGGACGAAAGTACCGATACCCTGCAGCAGCACCTTTTATGGCAAATGCGCCTGACCCCGTTCACCGAAACTGAAGCAACCATTGCCACCATGATTATCGACTCGGTGGAAGATGACGGTTATCTCAAAACCACGTTGGAAGAGATTCTTGAGAGCCTGAGCGAAGAGTTCGAGGAACTGGAACTCGATGAAATTGAAACGGTGTTGCACCGGATTCAGCACTTTGATCCAGTCGGTGTCGCGGCCCGCGACTTGCGTGAATGCCTGCTGATCCAGCTACGAGTCTATGAAGCTTCCGGCATTCCGCATATCGATCTGCTGCGTGAACTCATCGACAAACACCTCGATACCCTGGCCAAACGCGATTATGCGCAGATTAAACGTGCACTGAAGGTGTCTGACGACGAGCTCACCGAACTGGTGCGCTCGATTCAACTGCTTAATCCACGTCCCGGTAGTCAGATTCAGACTGATAACACCGAATACATCGTGCCCGATGTCTATGCACGCAAGTACAACGGCAAATGGCAGTTATCACTCAACCCTGATAATGCCCCACGCCTGCAGATTGCCGAGCACTATGCACAACTGGTCAACCGCGCCGATAACAGTGCCGAAAATACCTATCTGAAAAATAACCTTCAGGAAGCACGCTGGTTTTTGAAAAGCCTGCAAAGCCGCAATGAGACCTTGCTGAAAGTCACCGAGGCCATTGTCGAGAGACAGAAAGAATTTCTGGATCATGGTGAGGAAGCGATGAAACCGCTGGTGCTGGCCGATATCGCGGAAGCTGTGGAAATGCACGAGTCCACTATTTCCCGGGTCACAACCCGCAAATACCTGCATACACCGCGCGGTATTTTTGAGCTGAAGTATTTCTTTTCCAGCCATGTCAGTACCGAGGCAGGCGGTGAATGTTCAGCCACAGCAATACGCGCTATCATCAAGAAACTGGTCGCGGCCGAAAACCCGCGCAAACCCCTGAGTGACAGTAAGATCGCTGCTATTCTCGGCGATCAGGGCATCAACGTCGCTCGCAGAACAATTGCAAAGTATCGCGAGACGCTGGCCATCGCGCCATCGAACGAGCGAAAACGGCTGGTCTGAACCAGTCATCACCACTCTAGAGGAGTCTTTAATTATGCAATTAAATTTAAGCGGACAACACGTCGACATCACTGACAGCCTGCGTGATCATGTCAATAAAAAATTCGAGAAACTGACTCGTCATTTCGATAACATGACCAATGTTCACGTCATTCTTTCTGTGGAAAAACAGCGCCAGAAAGCAGAAGCGACTGTCCACGTCAGCGGCGCAGATTTGTTCGCCTCCGATGAAAACGAAAACATGTACAGCGCCATTGAGAACCTGGTCGCCAAGCTGGATCGTCAAATCATCAAGCATAAAGACAAAATCACTGATCACCATCAGGCGGTCGGTGCCGATATGAAGCACAGAAGCAATTAACTCTATCTACAGGACTTTCTATGCTCATTGCCGCCTTATTGGTTAACGCCGACAGCATCAGTTATCGCGACCCGGCCTCCAGCAAGAAAAAAGTGCTGGAGAACCTGAGTCAGAAACTGGCTGCCAATACCACTGCGACAACGGCAGAGAAAATCTTCCAGGTGTTACTCGAGCGTGAACGGCTCGGCAGTACCGGACTGGGCAAGGGCGTGGCGATTCCCCACGCCCGGGTGCCCGGTCTGACACATACCATCGCCGCTATGCTGACCCTGGAAAACCCGGTCGCTTTTGAATCTGCCGACAGTCAGCCCATCGATATTGCTTTTGGTCTGCTGGTACCGGAAGAAGATACCGACCACCACCTGCAACACCTCTCGCGTCTGGTCGCCCTGTTCCGCGACCCGGAAATCTGCGAAAAAATCCGCCATGCCGACAGTTCTGAAGACATCTTCGAACTGCTGCTCTCGATTGATGACGACTAAGCCATGATTCCTCACCCAGAAACCCAGTCCTGCCATGGTGTCATGGTCTGCATTCACGGTCAGGGCGTGCTGATCACCGGTGAGGCCGGGACAGGCAAAAGCAGTCTTGCTTTGGAATTGATTGCAGAGGGACATCAACTGGTGGCGGATGATGTCATTGAAGTCAGCAGCAGTGACAATCAGCTCTACGGCCACTGCCCCAATATGCTCAAAGGCCTGCTAAACAGCCGTGAACTGGGCACCATTGATATTGAAAAACTGTTTGGTATCAGTGCCACCGTAGAGTCGGCTCCGCTGCAGTATATCGTCGAACTCAACGAAACCCCGCTGCCCAGCAAGCTGGAGGGTCAGCAACAGACAACCTCGTTGATGCATCAGTCCCTCCCCAGCATCAGACTGAACCCACACTCCGCAGCCAGTGTTGCGTCGCGCCTGCTGACCTGGCTCAAAATGCAGCACCAGGCCGATGCCAATCAGGAACTCCGCCAGCGTCAGGCTGCACAAATGCAAACATGATTAACGCTCATGGATGGGCAGCATAGATCGAAGCTGCAGGCCCATACTATTTGCCTGAACAGACGATATCCATTACATTCAAAGCCGTCATAAGGCTGTTGACAGCTGCACTGGGCAGCAGCCGAATTTTTAGAGAGATGAGATGACCGTAGGCATTTTACTCGTATCACACAACAACATCGGCACCGAGTT
>CAYMEE010000028.1:17551-22590 GCA_964389455.1 uncultured Methylophaga sp.
ATGAGATGACCGTAGGCATTTTACTCGTATCACACAACAACATCGGCACCGAGTTAATTAACACGGCGCGCCAGATGCTGTCCTGTTGCCCCCTGCCCACCAAGGTTCTGTCGATTGAGTCCAGAGATCAGCCAGAAGCGATCCGGCTGGAACTGGATGAAGATCTGCGAGGACTGGATCAGGGCCACGGCATTCTGATTCTCACTGATATGTTCGGCTCGACACCCAGTAACATCGCCTGTGCAGTTTCAGATCGCCATGATATTCGTGTGGTGTCGGGACTCAATCTGCCGATGCTGATACGGGTCCTGAATTACCCGGCTTTGAGCCTGGACGAATTGGAAGTAAAAGCTCTGAGTGGCGGCCAGGAAGGTGTGGTCCGCTGTCATCACTCGGGATACTCAAGTAAATGATGGAACAGACATACACAATAATAAATAAACTCGGACTGCACGCACGTGCCGCGGCCAAATTCGTCACCACCGCCTCGGCCTACCAGGCCGATATTACGGTATCCCGCGATGGCCGCAGTGTGAATGGCAAAAGCATTATGGGGGTCATGATGCTGGCCGCCGCTAAAGGCACGGAAATCTGTGTCCATGCTGTCGGTGACGATGCCGAAGCCGCTTTGAATGCAATCGGCACCCTGATCAATGATTATTTCGGAGAAGGTGAATGACACTTGAGCTGCAGGGTATCGGCGTCTCACGTGGCATTGCGATGGGCCGCGCCCATATTCTTTTTCACAATCAGCCCGATGTCCGTGAATACCTGATCCCGGCATTTGCCATTGAACAGGAAGTCGATCGTTTTCTGGATGCGATAGAACAGGCGAAACAACAGCTTAAGTCAATTCGTAATCATATTCCGGCCAATGCCCCGGCCGACGTCACATCGTTTATCGACACCCACTTGTTGATGCTGGGAGATTCCTCGCTGAACAAGGTGCCGGTCGACATGATTCGTCAGCGGCGCTGTAATGCCGAGTGGGCCCTGCAGCTGCAGCGGGATGCGTTGATCAATGTCTTCAACGAGATGGATGATCCGTATCTGCGTACCCGCCGTGACGATGTCGATCATGTGGTCAACCGCATCCACCGCATTCTGACCGATCAGGAAGTCGCCGATCACGAAATCCCCGATGGTCGTCTCAAGGGCCATATCATTATCGCCGAGGATTTAACCCCGGCCGATACCGTCCTGATGCAGCATCAGGGCATTGTCGCTTTTGTCACCGAACACGGTGGTGCCACTTCACACACCACGATTCTGGCACGCAGTCTGGGTATTCCGGCGATTGTCGGTGTCGAATCCGTACGTCGCTACGTACAGGACAATGAACCGCTCATCGTCGACGGTGAAACCGGCATTATGCTGCTGGGCGCCGATGAAACCACCCAGGAAGAATACGAACGCCGTCTGGTGGCCTTCCGTGAGCATATTTCTTCACTGAGCCGCTATAAATCACAGCCCACTAAAACCCGTGACGGCAAATCCATCACTCTGCTGGCCAATGCTGAGTTGCCGGAAGATATCACTACTATCAGTGCTGCTGGTGCTCAGGGCATCGGTCTGTACCGGACCGAGTTTCTCTACATGAACCGGCTGGCGCCGCCGGAAGAGGAAGAACAGCTTGCCGCATACCGTGATGTAGTTGAGGGTATGAACGGGCAGCCGGTGACAATCCGGACCTTTGACCTGGGCGCTGATAAAACCGTCGATGGCGGTCGCCACCTCAATCAGACCGTGGTCACCAACCCGGCGCTGGGTCTGCGGGCCATCCGACTGTGTCTGAGTCAGCCCACCATGTTCCGCACCCAGCTGAGAGCCATTTTGCGGGCCTCGGCCTATGGCAAGATCAAAGTCATGTTTCCGATGATTTCGACGATGCATGAGCTATTGCAGGCGCGGCATATTCTGGAACAATGCAAACATGAGCTCGATATGGAGCACATCGAATATGACCATCACATCAAAATTGGTGCGATGATCGAAATTCCGGCCAGCGCCGTCTGTGCCGAAATGTTCGCGCGCCATGTCGACTTTCTGTCGATCGGTACCAATGACCTGATTCAGTACACGCTGGCGATTGACCGTATCGATGATCACGTCAACTACCTCTACGACCCGCTCCATCCAGCCGTACTGCGTTTGGTTCACATGACGCTGCGTGCCGGCAAGAAACACAATGTTGAGGTGTCGATGTGTGGTGAGATGGCCGGTGATCCGCGTTACACCCGTCTGCTACTGGCAATGGGCCTGGAAAGCTTCAGTATGCACCCCAACGCCCTGCTCGAAGTCAAACAGGTGATTAACGAAACTGACCTCAGCCAGTTGCCCATCAATACGCTGGAAATCATGAATGCGACTGACCCGCTGGAAGTCGACATGCTGCTGGAACAAATCAACGGCCCCGACCACTGATAATAGTCATCGGGGCTGTATTTCCTGGACCGGCTGAAGCCAGCTTCACACGCTTTCCCTATTCAATTAATCCATGAACGGCGCTATTCAGCCGCCGGCAAGCAGGCTAAAATAGCGGCCGTAGCACGGATACGAATCACCGCCGCCGTTGAGACCTGGATATGTCAGAGCTGGACCATCATCACACCCTGAACCAAAGCATCGATACCCTTGCCGACGCCCTGCAAAGCGGGCGCTTCGTACGTATGCGGCGATTGCTGGCCAGTCTGCACCCGGCGGAAACAGCCCATCTGTTGGAATCCCTGCCTCCCAACGAACGTAAAATCTGCTGGCCGCTGATCAACCCCGATCTGCGCGGGGATGTGCTCTCCTATATGGGTGAGGAAGTCCGTACCGATCTGATGACGGAAATGGACACCGCCGACCTCATCAATGCCACCGAAGACCTCGACACGGATGACGTTGCCGATATTCTGCAGGATCTGCCGGATCACATCGTGCACGAGGTACTGCGGGCCATGGATAGCCAGCACCGCCGTCGGGTTGAAGCCGTGCTCGGTTATGAAGAGGATACCGCCGGTGGTCTGATGAACACCGACGTGATCACCGTGCGTACTGATATCACGCTGGAAGTGGTATTACGTTATCTGCGCATGCTGGGTGAACTGCCGGAAAACACGGACAGCTTGTACGTTGTCGATCACAATGATCACTATCTCGGCACCCTGCGCCTGTCACAGGTAGTCAGCCGCAGCCGTTCGTTGATGGTAAGCGAGGTGATGTCACACCAGGTGGATCCCATTCCGGCCAATATGTCGGACCGTGACGTGGCGCGCCGCTTTGAAAAACACGATTTGATCTCGGCGCCGGTGGTCGACAAAGATAATCACCTGTTGGGTCGTATTACCATCGATGACGTGGTCGATGTTATCCGCGATGATGCCGAACATTCGCTGCTGAGCATGGCCGGTCTGGGCGAAGACGAGGATACTTTCGCGCCGGTGAAACGCAGTGTTCACCGTCGTTCGGTCTGGCTCGGCGTCAACCTGCTGACCGCCTTTCTGGCCGCCTGGGTGATTGGTTTATTTGATACCACCATTGAGAAACAGGTTGCGCTGGCTATCCTGATGCCCATCGTCGCCAGCATGGGCGGCATTGCCGGCAGTCAGACCCTGACACTGGTGATCCGGTCGATGGCACTGGGGCAACTCAATGAAAAAAACCAGCGCTGGCTGTTGCGCAAGGAAATGCTGGTCGGCGCCGTCAATGGCCTGATCTGGGCACTGACTATCGCGATTGTGACCGTGATCTGGTTTAATAACGTCTCGCTCGGGGTGCTGATTGGCACCGCCATTATTATCAACCTGATAGCTGCTGCGCTGGCCGGCGTCACCATTCCGCTGGGCCTCAAAAAGCTGGGCATCGACCCGGCGCTGTCAGGCAGTGTGCTGTTGACCACAGTGACAGACGTGGTCGGCTTTATGGCCTTCTTGGGCTTTGCCACACTGTTTATAGTCTAGATTCGGAACTGCTATGTCTGGTAACACCTTTGGAAAACTGTTCACTGTCACCACTTTTGGTGAAAGCCACGGGCCGGCAATCGGTTGCATCGTCGACGGTTGCCCGCCGGGACTGGAACTGAGCGAAGCCGATCTGCAAAACGATCTGGACCGTCGCAAGCCGGGTAAGACCCGTTTTGTCACCCAGCGTAAGGAAGCCGACGAGGTCAAAATTCTGTCTGGCGTTTTCGAGGGTAAAACCACCGGCACGCCGATTGGCATGATGATCGAAAATATCGATCAACGCTCCAAGGATTACGGCAATATCATGAATCAGTTCCGCCCGGCCCATGCGGACTACACCTATCACCAGAAATACGGAGTTCGCGACTACCGTGGCGGCGGCCGCTCTTCTGCCCGTGAAACGGCAATGCGTGTGGCTGCCGGTGGCATTGCTAAAAAGTACCTGCGCGAACGTTACGGCATAGAAATTCAGGGTTACCTGGCCCAGCTGGGCCCGGTCAAAATCGACAAGATTGACTGGGACCACATCGACAACAGCGCCTTCTTCTGCCCGGATCCGGATAAAGAACAGGCTTTGGAAGACTATATGAAGTCCCTTAAAGGTGACTCGATCGGTGCCCGTATCAATGTGGTTGCCCGCAACGTGCCACCCGGTCTGGGCGAGCCGATTTTTGATCGTATTGATGCCGATATCGCCCATGCGATGATGAGTATCAACGCGGTTAAAGGGGTTGAAATCGGTGCTGGCTTTGACGCCGTGACTCAGAAAGGCAGCGAGCACCGTGATGAAATCACGCCGGAAGGTTTTCTGTCGAATAATGCCGGGGGCACCCTCGGCGGTATCACCAGCGGTCAGGATATTCTGGTGTCGATGGCCCTTAAAGCCACCTCCAGCCTCAGCATTCCGGGCCGCAGCATCGACAAAGCGGGTAAGCCGATTGAGGTGGTCACCAAAGGCCGTCATGACCCTTGTGTCGGTATTCGCGCCACCCCGATTGCCGAAGCCATGCTGGCGCTGGTATTGATGGATCATGTTTTGCGTCACCGCGCTCAGAATATGGATGTCACCACTGACACGCCCATCATTCCGGC
>CAYMEE010000028.1:22690-31872 GCA_964389455.1 uncultured Methylophaga sp.
TGCGTCACCGCGCTCAGAATATGGATGTCACCACTGACACGCCCATCATTCCGGCTCAAAAACCCTAAGTGCCTTTATCCCAAGTTCCATACTGGCGGCTGTCGGGATTTTATTTCTTTTATTTTGCCTGCCTGGGCGTACTGGTTCCCTACTGGAGTCTGTATCTGCAATGGGAAGGCTTCTCTGCCAGCCAGATAGGTGAGCTGACCGCGATTTTGCTGGCATCAAGGATCGTCGCGCCCAATGTCTGGGGCTGGATAGCCGATCACAAAGGCCAGCGTATGCGTATCGTGCGCTCGGCCAGTTTTGCCGCCACCCTGGTCTTTGCCGGCATTTTTATCGACCAGACCTATCTCTGGGTGGCCGGCACCCTGCTGCTGTTCAGCTTTTTCTGGAACGCCTCACTGCCACAGTTTGAAGTCACCACGCTGCAACACCTGGGGGAGCACAGCCATCACTACAGCAAGGTGCGGGTTTGGGGCTCAGTCGGTTTTATTGTGATTGTGATGAGCCTGGGCTGGCTGCTTGAAGTGTTTGATCCGGGCATCGTACCCATTGCGCTGCTGTTGAGTACGGCCGGAATCTGGGTGGTCAGCCTCACTGTGCCGGAGTCTGCTTCCAGACATATGAGTCTGGAACATGTGTCACTCGGCCAGCTTTTAAAAAGACCGGCGGTGATTGCTTTTCTGGCAATGTGTTTTCTCGCCCAGGCCAGCCATGGCCCTTATTACACGTTCTATACCATTTACCTGGAACAATACGGCTATGGCCGGGGACTTATCGGCCAGCTTTGGGCGCTGGGCGTGTTTGCAGAAGTGGTGGTATTTCTGTTTATGCATCGCTGGCTGCCGCGCTTTGGCCTGCGATATGTCCTGCTTGTGAGCCTGTTGCTGAGTGCGTTGCGCTGGCTTTTGATTGCGCTGTTTCCGCAAAACCTGCCTGTGCTTATCTTTGCCCAGCTGCTGCACGCGGCCAGCTACGGCACCTATCATGCCGCGGCGATTGCCTGGGTGCATCGTCACTTTATCGGCAAAACCCAGGGACGTGGACAGGCACTCTACAGCAGCGTCAGCTTCGGCGCCGGCGGCGCCTTGGGCAGTCTTATCAGTGGCTATCTGTGGCTGACGCCGGGACCGATGTGGACCTATCTTTTAGCCAGTACATTGACCCTGCTCGCATTTTTGATCTCCTGGATCTGGCTCAAGGAAGATGACCGTCACAAAAAACCGGCTCTGTAAATACCTCTTTTTCTCCAGGCTTTTTCGCTTCCCTTCACCTCCCCCATTACTTATACTATTGGGCTGAAAAATTAGCGACAGTCAGACAGCAGACACGTCCGTTGTCTCAACCAGGTGAAATCATGCATTTCTCGATTAAGAAAGGGCTGGATTTGCCCATCTCGGGTAAACCCGAACAATCTATCTTTGACGGCAATCCTGTCAAATCGGTAGCGGTCTTGGGTAATGAATACGTGGGCATGCGTCCCACCATGCTGGTCGAGGAAGGCCAGAAGGTGAAACTGGGCCAGGCACTGTTTGAAGACAAGAAAAATCCCGGCGTGCTATTCACTGCCCCCGGTGCCGGTACGGTCCGTGCCATTAACCGCGGCGCCAAACGGGCCCTGCAGTCGGTAGTGATTGATCTGGAAGGTGAAGAAGAAGTCAGCTTCCAGCAATATGATGTCGCCGGACTGGATAAACTGCCGCGGCAGGATATTCAGAAGAACCTGGTCGACTCAGGCCTCTGGCTCTCATTCAGAACCCGTCCGTATAGTCGCTCACCGGAACTGGATTCCACCCCGCATTCCATTTTTGTTACCGCCATTGATAGCAATCCGCTGGCCGCGGATCCGAGCGTTATCATCAATGAATACGCCGAAGACTTTAAACACGGCCTGACGGTGATCAGCCGGTTGACCGAGGGTAAACTGTTTGTCTGTCAGGCGCCGGATACCGCACTGCCGATCAGTCACAGTGACAATATTGAAATTCATACTTTCTCCGGCCCGCATCCTGCCGGCCTGCCCGGCACCCATATCCATAATCTGGACCCTGTCAGTGCCAGCAAAACCGTCTGGACCATCAATTATCAGGATGTGATTGCCATCGGCAAACTGTTCACCACCGGACGTCTGTGGACGGAACGCGTCATCTCGTTTGCCGGACCGCTGGTCAACAAACCACGCCTGATCCGCACTCGTCTGGGTGCCAGCACGGAAGACATCGTATTCGGTGAAATCCAGAATGTTCAGGCGCGGATCATTTCCGGCTCAGTTTTGCATGGCCATACTGCTAACAACTGGGCGGCTTACCTTGGTCGTTATCACAATCAGTTGTCCGTGATCGCCGAAGGTACTGAGCGTGAATTGCTGGGCTGGATCCGTCCGGGTGGCAAAAACAAGTTCTCGGCGCTGAATGTGTTTATTTCCAGCCTGTTTCCGAAAAAAGATTTGGCGCTCACCACCTCGCAGAACGGCAGTCCCCGCGCGATGGTACCCGTCGGTGTATTCGAACGGGTCATGCCACTGGATATTCTGCCGACGCAACTGTTGCGTGCATTACTGGTCAAGGATACTGACTCTGCCCAGGCGCTGGGTTGTCTGGAACTGGACGAAGAAGACCTGTCACTGTGCTCCTTTGTCTGCTCCGGTAAGTATGACTACGGCCCGGCACTGCGGACCAACCTGACACAAATTGAGAAAGAAGGATAATCATGGCGCGGTTAAGACGTTTCCTTGATCGTATCGAGCCGCAATTTCAGAAAGGCGGCCCCTACGAGAAGTATTACGCCCTGTATGAGATGGTCGATACCTTCATCTACTCACCGGCGGATGTGACACGCGGTTCGCCGCACGTGCGTGATGCCATCGACCTCAAGCGGGTCATGAGTTATGTGGTGGTCGCGACCTTCCCGGTATTGTTATTAATGCTGTGGAACACCGGCTTCCAGGCCAACTCGGCCATGGCCCAGATCGGCATGAGTGAAGCTGAAGGCTGGCGCCACTGGCTGATGAGCACATTGGGCATCGGCTACGATCCGAACAGTCTGTTTGCCAATATGTTCCATGGGCTGCTTTATTTCCTGCCGATGTATATCGTGACGCTGGCGGCTGGCGGCCTGTTCGAGGTCATCTTTGCAGCGGTACGAAACCACGAAGTCAATGAAGGCTTCCTGGTCAGTTCAATGCTCTACACGCTGACCCTGCCGCCCTCAACCCCTCTATGGATGGTCGCCTTGGGCATCATCTTCGGTGTCGTACTGGGTAAAGAAGTATTCGGTGGTACCGGTAAGAACTTCCTCAATCCGGCCCTGACTGGCCGTGCTTTTCTTTATTTTGCCTATCCGGCAGCCATGTCGGGTGATGCCGTCTGGACCGCAGTCGATGGTTACACCGGCGCGACACCGCTGTCACTCGCTGCCTCGGGCGGTGTCGAAGCGATCAAGGAAGCTGGTTTCACCTGGTCGCAAACCTTCTTCGGTATGATTCCGGGCTCGCTGGGTGAAACCTCAACTCTGGCTATACTGATTGGTGCCGCATTCCTGATCTACACCCGGGTGGCTAACTTCCGGATTATTTTCGGTGTGTTCTTTGGGATGGTCGCCACCACCCTGCTGTTCAACTTGATCGGCAGTGAAACCAATCCGATGTTCAGCGTACCGTGGTACTGGCATATGACCATTGGTGGTATCGCCTTTGGTATGGTCTTCATGGCCACCGACCCGGTTTCTGCTGCGATGACCGACAAGGGCCGCTGGATTTACGGCTTTTTGATTGGGTTTATGGCAGTGCTGATCCGTGTGGTCAATCCGGCCTTCCCTGAAGGCATCATGCTGGCCATCCTGTTCGGTAATATGTTTGCACCGCTGATCGATCACTTTGTGATGCAGGCGAACATCAAACGCAGATTGAAACGAAGTGAAGTCAATGGCTGATTCAAGTGAGAAAAAAGGATTTCTGGGCAGCTTCCTGAGTCTGCCCAACGACAATCCCAAGAAAACCCTGTTTGTGGCGATTATGTTGTGCCTGGTCTGCTCGATCCTGGTATCAACCGCGGCGGTGTCTCTGAAACCGTTGCAGACCAGCAATAAGAAAGACGACATCAAACGCAATATCCTGGCTGTTACCGGTCTGAGTGATCAGGAAGGCACACTGGATGAGCTGTTCAATCGCTTTGAAGTCAAACTGGTTGATCTGGACACGGGCCTGTACGCCATTTCGGATATCGACCCTGTCGTCTATGACCAGCGTAAAGCGTCTGCAGATCCGATGATGAGTGTGGCTTTGCCTGGCGGCCAGGACATCGCCGGCATCAGCCGCCGCGCCAATATGGCACCGGTTTATCTGCTGACCGAAGGCGATACCATCAAACAGGTCGTATTACCGGTCCACGGTTACGGTCTCTGGTCCACCCTGTATGGCTTTTTGTCGCTGGAAGGTGACTTCAATACCATCACCGGCCTGCGTTTCTATGAACATGCTGAAACCCCGGGCCTGGGCGGTGAAGTGGATAATCCAAAATGGCGTGCCAAGTGGGATGGCAAAAAAGTCTTTGATGAAGAAGGTAATGTCGAAATCCGCGTCGTTCGTGGCTATGTCGATGACAAGACCGCTAATGCCGAACACAAAGTCGACGGCCTTTCCGGTGCGACTTTGACCAGCAACGGTGTCACCAACCTGCTGCAATACTGGCTGGGTGACCATGGCTTTGGTCCTTACCTGAAAAACATGCGAACCGAATTGGGGAAATAACAGATGGCTAGTCAAGCAAAAACCAATGTTATCGATCCGTTAATCGACAATAATCCCATCACTTTGCAGGTGCTGGGCATTTGTTCGGCTTTGGCGGTGACTACCAACATGATGGCCTCGCTCATCATGTGTATTGCACTGACCACGGTCTGCGCCTTCTCGGGTGCTTTTATCAGTGCTATCCGCAAGCATATTCCGGGCAATATCCGCATTATCGTGCAGATGACGATCATTGCCTCGCTGGTCATTATCGTTGACCAGGTGCTCAAGGCCTATGCTTATGAAGCCAGCAAGCAATTGTCAGTATTTGTGGGCTTGATCATCACCAACTGTATCGTCTTGGGCCGGGCAGAAGCCTATGCGATGAAAAATCCGCCGCTGCTCAGTTTCCTGGATGGTATCGGTAATGGTCTGGGTTACAGCGTGATCCTGATGTCGGTCGCGTTTTTCCGCGAACTGCTCGGAGCCGGCAAACTGTTTGGTGTTCAGGTGATTCCGGTTGCCAGTGAAGGCGGCTGGTACATCCCCAATGGTTTAATGCTGCTGCCACCGAGCGCGTTTTT
This sequence comes from uncultured Methylophaga sp., assembly GCA_964389455.1. Classification (GTDB taxonomy): domain Bacteria; phylum Pseudomonadota; class Gammaproteobacteria; order Nitrosococcales; family Methylophagaceae; genus Methylophaga. The sequence continues at coordinate 28,004 of CAYMEE010000028.1, forward strand.
TGTTATCGGTTTGATGATCTGGGGCATCCGTACCTGGAAGAAAGAACAGGTGGAAAAACCGGACTATCAGATTCACCAGGTTCACCGCACGGAGGTACTCTAAATGGAACAATACCTGAGCCTCTTTATGCGGGCGATTTTTGTCGAGAACCTGGCGCTCGCCTTCTTCCTGGGGATGTGTACTTTCCTGGCGGTCTCCAAGAAAATTGAAACCGCACTGGGTCTGGGCATCGCTGTGATTCTGGTACAAACCATCACGGTGCCGGCCAATAACCTGATTTATCAGTACCTGCTCAAAGATGGGGCGCTGGCCTGGGCCGGTCTGCCTGAAGTAGATCTGAGTTTCCTGGGTTTAATCAGTTACATCGGCGTGATTGCTGCGATGGTGCAAATCCTGGAAATGGCCATGGATAAATATGTACCGGCCCTGTACAACGCCCTCGGCATTTTCCTGCCGCTGATTACCGTAAACTGCGCCATCCTCGGCGGCACTCTGTTTATGGTGGAACGTGATTACAACTTCGCAGAGAGTGTCACTTACGGTCTTGGTAGTGGCTTCGGCTGGGCTTTGGCGATTACTGCGATTGCAGGTATTCGCGAGAAGCTCAAATACTCCGACGTACCTGACGGGCTGCAGGGTCTGGGTATCACCTTCATTACCGCGGGCCTGATGGCGCTTGGATTTATGTCATTTTCGGGGATACAGCTGTAATGGAAATTATACTCGGTATCGTACTCTTCACCCTGATCATCATGGCCCTGGTGTTCCTGATCTTGGGCGCACGCTCACGGCTGGTCTCCACGGGTGATGTCAATATCATCATTAACGACGAAAAGACCATTAAAACCAAACCGGGCAGCAAGCTGCTGGGTGCACTGGCTGATGCCGACCTGTTCGTGTCATCTGCCTGTGGCGGTGGTGGCACCTGCGGTCAGTGCAAGGTTAAGATTTTTGAGGGCGGTGGCTCAATCCTGCCGACTGAAGAATCCCATATTACAAAACGTGAAGCCGCTGATGGTGAGCGTTTGTCCTGCCAGGTCTCGGTCAAGCAGGATATGAAAATCGAAGTGCCGGAAGAGGTCTTCGGTGTTAAAAAGTGGGAGTGCACCGTTCGCTCCAATCACAACGTGGCGACCTTCATCAAGGAGCTGGTGCTGGAACTGCCCGAAGGTGAAGACGTGAACTTCCGTGCCGGTGGTTTTATCCAGATCGAGTGTCCGCCACACACGGTTGAATATAAAAACTTCACGATTGAAGACGATTACCGCGGTGACTGGGATCGCTACGATATGTGGCGTTACAAGTCCGTGGTCAAAGAAGATGTCGTCCGTGCCTATTCCATGGCCAACTACCCGCTGGAGAAAGGCGTGGTTATGCTCAACGTGCGTATTGCTTCTCCACCGCCGGATCAGGATGATATTCCGCCAGGTCAGATGTCATCCTACATCTTTGATCTGAAACCGGGCGATAAGGTGACGATTTCCGGTCCCTTCGGTGAATTCTTCGCCAAGGATACCGACAAGGAAATGGTCTTCATCGGTGGTGGTGCCGGTATGGCGCCGATGCGCTCACATATCTTCGACCAGCTGGGCCGTTTGAAGAGCAAACGCAAGATGACCTTCTGGTATGGTGCCCGCAGCCTGCGTGAAATGTTCTACACCGAAGATTTCGACCAACTGGCTTCAGAAAACGATAACTTTACCTGGAATGTTGCCCTGTCCGACCCTCTTCCCGAAGATAACTGGCAGGGGTACACTGGCTTTATCCATAATGTGCTGTATGACAACTACCTGAAAGATCATCCGGCACCGGAAGACTGCGAATTCTATATCTGTGGTCCGCCGATGATGAATGCTGCCGTGATCAGCATGCTGGAAGATCTGGGTGTCGAGCGCGAGAATATCCTGCTTGACGACTTCGGAGGCTAAATGACTACCTTTATCGCCACCTTTGTAATACTGCTGCTCGTCGTTGCCGGTATGGCTATCGGCGTTCTGTTTGGTCGTTCATCGATCAAGGGCAGTTGTGGCGGTCTCAACCAGGTCGGTTTGGGTGGTAGCTGCGGCGGTGCGTGTTCTCTCGAGGAAAAAGAGGAATGTGCCCGCCGAAAAGCAGAACAACAATAAGGTCACAGGAGAGAAGCCATGCTCGCACCGTTGAAAGTTAAAGACTATATGAATGGCACCAAAATCACCTTCACACCGGATATGGATGTGCTGCGTGCCATTCATCAACTTATCGAATTCAAGATTTCAGGTGCCCCGGTCATTGATCACCACGGCAACCTGATAGGCTTCCTGTCCGAGAAAGACTGTATGCAGGTCGCGCTCAACGCAGCCTACCAGGGCGAAGCAGCCGGTAAAGTCGCTGAATTTATGCATGAGGGCTGCCAGACAGTTGACGTCGAGGCCTCAATCATCGAAGTCGCTGAAACGTTTCTTCAAACCGCTTTCAAGTGCCTGCCGGTGGTAAAAGACAATCGTCTGGTCGGCTCAATCACCCGCCAGAATATTCTCAAAGCACTGGAAAAGACGGCGAATATCGAAAGCCACAAAAAGCCAGCCAAACAATCCACCAAGCAACAGATCCACGTCAGCACGCCCAACTAGTTGTTGACCCGCGCATGAACAGAACAGCTACTTCGGTAGCTGTTTTTGTATTGATAACGCGCTACACTCAAATCCACAGGCCCAGCAACCGGAGCTTTTTATGCAACTGGTGTTTCGTGCCAATAACATTCTTGAAGCCCATATCGTCGCGGGCATGCTCAAAAGTCATGACATCGACTGTCATGTTGGTGGCCATTATTTACAGGGCGCGGTCGGCGATTTGCCTGCGACCGACTTTGCCCATGTATTTGTCGATGAAGCGGATCAATCCCGTGCAGAAGCACTGATCCAAGACTATGAAAATGGTGAACTCTGACCGCATTCGAAACGGTTCTGATAATGACTCGTCGCTCAGATAGCGCTGACATTTTTTCCCCCGCACAAATTGATGTAAGCTTGCTACTCAACTTACCAATAAGACACTGAGTTATGATCTACAACAGCATTCTCGATACTATCGGCAACACACCTGTTGTCCGCCTCAATAATATCGCGCCCGACCATGTCGATATGTTCGTCAAGGTCGAATCATTCAACCCGATGGGCTCGGTTAAAGACCGACTTGCCTTTGCGGTGATCGATGATGCTGAAAAGCGCGGGGTGCTCAAACCCGGTCAGACTGTGGTGGAAGCCACCTCCGGTAACACCGGTATTGCTCTGGCCATGGTCTGCGCCGCCAAGGGTTACCCTTTTGTTGCGACCATGGTGGAAACCTTCTCGGTAGAACGCCGTAAAATCATGCGCGCACTGGGTGCAAAAGTCATACTGACACCGGCTGCTGAGAAAGGCACCGGCATGGTCAAAAAAGCCGAGGAACTGGCCAACAAACACGGTTGGTTTCTGGCACGTCAGTTTGAAAACCCGGCCAACCCTGCTTACCACAGAAACACCACCGGCCCCGAGATCCTGCGTGACTTTGCCGGTAAGCGGCTCGATTACTGGGTTTCGGGCTGGGGCACAGGCGGCACTCTGACCGGTGCCGGTGAAATGATCAAGCTCGCGCGTCCTGACACCAAGGTGGTGGCGACCGAACCTGCTGCAGCATCACTGCTGGCAGGCGGTGACTGGAACCCACACAAGATTCAGGGCTGGACGCCGGATTTTGTGCCTGATGTACTGAATCGTGAGCTGCATGATGAGCTGTATCCGGTCACGGATGAAGAGGCCAAACACTGGGCCTTGCGCCTTGCCAGTGAAGAAGGCATTTTTGTCGGCTTATCCTGTGGCGGCACACTGGCGGCTGCGATGAAGGTCGCAGA
>CAYMEE010000029.1:0-28816 GCA_964389455.1 uncultured Methylophaga sp.
TGTCACATCTTCCTGTCATCATGCATTCATCACTCACTGCGCAGGCGAATCAGGCCATGGGGCGGGGTATCGGTGCTGATGCCTATGTGTCGAAGTTTCAGCCACGCGAACTGGCCGATACCCTGGAGCATTTTCTGAAAAGATAAAAAAATTCGGAAACTCCCAATAAATCAATCAGTAACGATTGCTACGTGACAGAATTTAGACTAATCTGTTTGATTTTGTGATCTTCATCACATTTGGGTGCGGAGCAAGGGACAGATGCAGAATAAGCAGACAAGGCACGTAGCATGATCCATAACAGTATCCGAATCGTGGATAATCTGGCTGAAATCACCAGTCACCACGATCGGCATGTACTCGAAAAGAGTTTACTCAAGACGCTCAATGAACTGTTTCCGACGCAGGATCTGAGATTGTTTCGAGTGCGTGAGCAGTCAGAAGGGCATGAACTCACCCTGTTGGCTTTCTGTGTTAACAGCGTCATTGTCTCCAGTGATGACAATCCCAAGTTGCTGGGCAGCGATTCGGAGATCAGTGCTGCAATCAACCGTGCGATTGAAACCGGCGATGTAGAACTGAGCAGCACTGAGAAAGGCGAATGGAGTGTGGTCTACCCAGCCTATGATTCTCACGGCGACATCTTTGCCGTGTTGCTGATTTCTACCGACACCTTGCCCTCAGCCAGTGACCAGCGCCTTGTTTATGGCATTTTGAGGGTCTATTCAAATTATCTGGCCCTGATCGAGAAAACGCAGAAAGACAAACTCACCGGTCTTTATAACCGCGAAACACTGGATAATGAAATCACCAAAGTGCTGGTGAGACAGAGTAATCACCTTGAGGAGAAAATCTCTTCCCCCAATGATTCTCGCCGCCGGACCTATGCCATCAAGTACTGGCTTGGCGTCATCGATATCGACCACTTCAAAGCGATCAATGACAATTACGGCCATCTATACGGAGATGAAGTCATTATCCTGGTCGCCCGTTTAATGACCTCCGGCGTTATTCGTGATGATGATCTGGTCTACCGCTATGGCGGTGAGGAATTCGTTGTAGTTTTGAAAGCGCCCGATGAAACCGACGCAATGAATACCTTTGAGCGCATCAGAAAAATGGTGGCAGATCATGACTTCCCTCAACTTAAGCAGGTGACAACCAGCATTGGTTTTGTAGAAATCGGTGATCAGCAGTCCCCCTCAGATGTAATAGGCGAAGCGGATGAAGCTTTATATTTTGCCAAGCAAAATGGCCGCAACCAGGTACAGAGTTATCGTCAGCTGGTTGAGGACGGTCACATTCAACCGGTGTCACAACTTGCCCACGGTGATGTAGAATTATTTTAAAAATTTTGCTGTCAGAATTTACCATGAGTCAAAGACATTTCAGCCTGTTCGATAAAATCATCATCGAGTTTGATAAAGCCCTGACCACGGTCGCCGGAAAGCCTGAAACCACGACCAGAGCAACTCCCGGTGCCGATCTGGATGAAGCGCAACTAAGCCCCGCTGAACGCAAGCAGTCTGCTGGTCTGATGCGTGTCAATCATGCCGGTGAAGTCTCTGCACAGGCTTTATATCAGGGGCAGGCACTGACAGCGAAATTGCCACAGGTCAGAGCAGCGATGGAAGTGGCCGCCAAAGAGGAAAACGATCATCTGGTCTGGTGTCAGCAACGGCTGGATGCGCTGTCATCAAATACCAGTGTGCTTAATCCCTTATGGTATGCAGGCTCTTTCACGCTGGGTGCCATCGCTGGCAAGATCGGCGATAAATGGAGCCTCGGCTTTGTTGCAGAAACCGAAAAGCAGGTGGTTCAGCACATTGAAGGCCACTTGAAAGTCATCAGTGATCAGGATACAAAAAGCCTCGCCGTGTTAGAGCAGATGAAAATAGACGAGGCTGAACATGGAACCAAGGCGCTGGAAGCAGGGGGGGCGATGTTACCCACGCCGGTCACCCGATTGATGGGCATGGTGTCCAAAGTCATGACCAAAAGCAGCTACTGGATCTGACTGCCCTGTTAATGAGTGCTGTTCAGTGCCACCGAAATCAGATACCGGCCTGCATCTGCCGGATCGGCTTCCACACGTAATACCTCACCCTCAGCCACAAAAGGTGGCAGTCGCTCATTGTCAGTGTGCATCTCCAGGTGCAGTTCTGCGCCCACAGGCGGTGCGTAATCAGATTGCATCAACAGGCCTGTAGCGCTCAAATCGCGGCTTAATCCCTCGTATGTGATGTCACTGTTTTTATTCACATTGAAACGCACAATAGTCTCAACACGCATTCGGGTGAATGACCGCTTTTCCTCGTAATTCTGTGACATCGATAACTCCGTAAATGTGCTGTTGCCTATATCTGATGGCTGACCTAAGCTTAAGCTAACGCATTCATTTAGGGAACACCATGCAGAGACGCACCGAATTACAGGTCAATGATCTTTATCAGCATTGTGACCCGGATAACTGGCAGTTCAATACCACCGCAGACCTCGATACGCTGCCTACCATCATCGGTCAGGATCGGGCACTGAGTGCCATCGACTTCAGTGTGAATATTGATGCCGAGGGTTACAACCTTTTCATCATGGGACCGGCAGGTGTCGGTAAATACACCATGATTAAGCGTTTCCTGGATGAGCATTCCCGCCACAAGCCCCGCGCCAAGGACTGGGCCTATCTGAATAACTTTGCTGATCCGCAAAAACCCTGGGCAGTGTCTTTACCAGCCGGTCAGGGGAACCAGCTCAGACAAGATATCGAGACCATCATCGCTCATCTGGAAACGGAGCTACCACAGGCTTTTGATGATGAATATTACCGTGGTCGCATGCGTTCTCTGGAAGAAGCCGCGCGTAAACACCGCGTGAGATTGTTCGGCACCTTGCAGACAGAAGCTGACCGTAAGGGCGTGGTGCTTCTCAGGATGCAGGATGGCAGTTATGCCTTTGCTGCTCAACGCGAAGGTCAGGCAATGACTTCAGAAGAATTTGAGCAGTTGCCGGCACATGAGCAGGAAAAAACTGAAGACGCCATCGCCGATCTGCATGAAGATCTTCAGCACACCCTGCTGGAATTGCGTGAGTGGGAGCGGGATAACTTCCGCAAACTGCAGGCACTCAACGATGAGGTCGCACTGGAAGTTATCAGCAAGCATATCAATAAGCTCAAACATGCTTATCCCAGCTCGACCAAGTTACAGCTTTATTTTGAAGCGATGCTTAAAGACATTCGCGATAACGTTGATGCCTTTGTTAAGCAGGAAGCCAGCACAAATGAGGAGGCGAGCAGCGAAGATAATCTGCTCAAGCGCTATCAGATCAACCTGGTTGTAGACAATGCACAGACCCAGGGGGCGCCGGTGATTTATGAAAACCTGCCGCACCACCAGACTTTGCTTGGCTGTGTGGAAAATATGGCGATGATGGGAGCCCTGGTTACCGATTTCAGCCTGATTAAAGCCGGCGCTGTGCATCGGGCTAATGGCGGCTATCTGATTGTTGATGCCGAACAGTTATTGATGCAGCCCTTCGGCTGGGAAGGGCTGAAACGGGCACTCAAATCTCATGAAGTCCGTTTTGACGCGCTGGAACGCATATACAGCCTGGTGGCTACGGTGTCGCTGGAACCCGAACCGATTCCACTGGACCTGAAAGTGGTGCTGCTTGGTGACCGGCATTTGTATTATCTGCTTTACGAGCTGGATCCTGAGTTTGCCGGCCTGTTCAAGGTCGTGGCCGACTTCGAGGAGCATATGCCACGCAGCGTCGATAACGACATGCTGTTTGCGCGAATGATGGCCAGTGCAATTGATAAAGAGAACCTGTTGCATATGGAGCGCGCTGCTGTCGCCCGTGTCATCGAGCACAGTGCCCGTTCCATTGAGGAAAACAGCAAATTTTCACTGCATCTGGGTGATATGACCGATTTGCTGCGAGAAGCCTCTTATCTGGCCAGACAGACACAATCGAAACTGGTTGCCCGCGACCATGTGCAGGCGGCAATCAATATGCGTGAACAGCGACTGGATCGCCTGCGTGCCCAGATATACAGCCAAATTGAACGTCAAGTGATTGATATTGATGTGCAGGGTAATCAGGTGGGACAGGTCAATGCTTTGTCGGTACTGGGTATCGGCGGGTTCAGCTTTGCCCAGCCTTCCAGAGTCACCGCCAGTGCGCGCTTTGGGGATGACAATATTATCGATATCGAACGCGAAGTTGAGCTGGGCGGTGACATCCATAGCAAGGGTGTGTTGATTTTAAGTGGTTATCTGGGCAAAACCTATGCGGCGGATGCACCTTTATCGATGTCAGCGAGCATTGTCTTCGAGCAGAGCTATGGCGAAGTGGATGGTGACAGTGCCAGTGTAGCCGAGTTATGCGCCTTACTGTCGTCAGTGGCAGGTGTCTCCCTGAAACAGTCATTCGCCATCACCGGGTCGATGAATCAACACGGTCATGTGCAGGCGATCGGCGGCGTCAATGAAAAAATCGAAGGTTTTTTTGATATCTGCAAAATGCGTGGTCTGAACGGCAAGCAGGGTGTCATTATCCCGGCCTCCAATGCTCAGCATCTGATGCTGAGGCAGGATGTGATTGATGCGGTGAGCAAGGGGCAGTTTCATATACATGCGATTCATCATGTGAATGATGCGCTGGGGCTTTTATCCGGCCTCGATGCCGGTGAACGCAATGAACAAGGAGAATTCTCCGCCAACAGTTTTAATGCTGCTGTCGCAGAAAGACTCAAAAAATGGGCTGATCTGCATCGGCATGAAAAAGACAGTCAGCAGGAGTGAATGACAGACTCATGACAATGTTATCAGTGCCGATAAACTGACTGAACGCTCATTATTCAGGAGTCCCTCGATGCGTGGATTCATTTTCTTATTTAGCAGTTTCTGTGCGATGCAGGCCTCGGCTATGTCGCTACCACCGGTACCCACCGAACCCATCTATTTCGAACCCCCAGTGGTGCAGGCCGATGCCGGGATGAAGGCGATGAGCTGTTATGATTTGGATATGGTAATCAACCAGTTACATCCTTATCGTTATTCTTACAAGCCAGATTTTTATGCGGATGGCACCAATAAACTGGCAACCGCACTGGTCGTGTTTGACAGCGTGCCCCTGGTAGAGGGCTGGTTAGGACTGGGGTATCTGGGATACTCGACTTTGGTCGATGAAAAAGAGGACCGAAGGCAGCTTCATGTGGAGCAACAGATTGCTTCATTGCAGCGCATCAAAGCCGAAAAACACTGCTACGAATAAGACCTGATCAGGATCAATTCTGCGAGCTATTTTGTTGTTGCTTTGCTGACAACTCATGTAATATCAGGTTAGCAATTACCCCAAGAGGTATGAGAAATGAGTAGCACACTTGATATTAAAACAAAGTGGTACGAAGCGAATTTAAAGACAGCACGTGAAAGCCGCAGCAAGTGGTATGAAGCCAATAAGAGACCGGCAGCAACCACTAGCGAGCCTTGGTATAAAGCCAATAAACGTCCGGCGAAAGAAGTCGAAATTCCTTGGTACAAAGCAAACCTGGTTAAACATCAGGAGACCAAGAGTAAATGGTATGCAGCGAACCTGCATGAGGCTGTTCAATCTGTTCGTGCTACCCGCAAATGGTATGAAGCTAATAAAACGCCGTCTGAGGTAGAGCAACGCTGGCAACATTTCAGTGAAGCAATGTACAGCGATGTGAAAAAAGCCTGGATGCGCCTGAATCTGGAACAGGCCAGGGAACGTCGCATCAAGTGGTATGAAGCCAATCAGGATAATACCCCGACGGATAAGCACTGGTATGAGATCAGTGATGAAGTCGCGACCGACACCAAGAAAAAATGGTGGCAGGCGAATCTTGAGCAGGCGCGTGTATCACGTCATAAATGGTATGAAGCCAACCTCCATCCGGATCCTCATGCCGAGTTGAAAAAACGCTGGCGTGAATCAAACCTGAGTCTGGTTCGTACTCAGCAAGTCAAACAGAAATATTTTTCTGAAAGTGCTGACCTGGCCCGTAAAAACCAGAAATGGTACGAGGCTAACCAGCGGCCCGCTAAAGTGGTTGAAACCCCTTGGTATGAAGCCAATCAGGTCGCGCATGCGCAAACCAAGAGCAAATGGTACGAAGCCAATCTGCAGCATGCGATTGCCAGAGTGCGTGACGAGCGTAAGTGGTATGAAGCCAATCTGGATAACACACCGACCACGCGCCATTGGTATGACTTCAAAGAAGCCGGTGATACTGAATGGAAACTGGCGTTCCGTGAGGAAAACCTGAGGAAGGTTCGCGAGAAGCATCGCAAGTGGTACGAAGCTAACCTGGATAACACGCCGACTGAAAAACACTGGTACGAAATCAGTGATGAAGTCGCCACCGAGACCAAGAAAAAATGGTGGAAAGCGAATCTGGAACAGGCCCGTGTCAATCATCACAAATGGTACGAAGCCAATATGCATCCGGACCCGCATTTGTCACTCAAGAAAAAATGGTGGCAGGCCAACCTGGATCTGGTGCGTGCCCAGAGAGTGAAAAAGGACTGGTTCCGTCAGAATATGATCATTGCCCGTGAAGCCCGTAAAAAATGGGATCAGTTTGAAGATTAATTTCTGAATTCATCGACAGGCCGCCAGTGGAATTCAACTGACTCCGCTGGCGGCCTTTTTGTGTCTGTCAGTATGACTGACACAATGGAAATTCAGCAGCCAATTGATATTGGAAAATAGTATGGAGATTGAGTGCATCACGGTGGGCGCTTTTCGCGTCAATACCTACCTGATTCGTGATCAAGCGACCGGTCAGGCAGCGATCATAGACACTGGCGAAACAGAAGATCTCGCCGAGTATCTGGAGTCTTTAACGCCACCGGCGGATATCCGTATGATTTTGCTGACGCATGGTCATCTTGATCATGCCGGCGCTCTGACCCGTTTGCAGCAGACCTTTGATGTGCCCACATACCTGCCGCGTCTGGAAAAGCCACTGTTTGAGACTCTGCCACAGCAAGGTGATTGGTTCGGGGCACCGCATATGAACAGACCTTGTGGCCGGATCGATCACTATGTTGATGACGGCGATAGCATTCAATTGGGTGAGACCACACTGCACTTCATCTCGACCCCGGGCCATACGCCGGGACAGGGCTGTTATTTCGATGAGCATGATATCTTTGTCGGTGATACCCTGTTTGCCGGTAGTGTTGGCAGAACCGATCTGCCTATGGGAGACCCCGCACTGATGCAGCAAAGCCTGGCAAAGCTTCTTCAACTGCCCGGTCATTTACGCGTCCACAGCGGTCACGGACCAGTGACCACGCTGGCACAAGAACGAGACACAAATCCTTTTTTAACTTTCAGACAATAAAATAACTATGGCGAATACTTACAAACTTCTAGAAGGCTTTGAACGCTTTAAGAAAAACTACTTTGGTGATAACAACAAGCTTTATGCAAGCATGAAAGAGGGACAGCCGGCCAAAATTCTGATGGTGGCCTGTTGTGACTCCCGTGTTGATCCGGCGATTTTGACTGATTGCGACCCCGGTGACATTTTCACTGTCCGTAATGTTGCCAACCTGGTGCCTCCCTGTGAGGAAGATCAGCATCATCATGGCACCAGTTCCGCCATTGAGTTTGCGGTCAAGGGGCTGGGCGTAGAGAGCATCATTGTGATGGGCCATGCGAACTGTGGCGGAATAAAAGGCCTGTGGGAGAGTGAAAATCTGGATGACTCACAATTCATCCATCGCTGGGTTTCAATTGCCCAGGAAGCTAAAGAGTGGGTTAAGGTGAATCATGCAGAAGACAGCCACGCTGCCCAGCTAAAGGCCTGTGAGCAACGCTCGGTTCTGGTGTCGCTTCAGAATCTGATGGGCTTTGATTTTGTCAGAGAGCGAGTAGAAAACGGCTCACTTAAGATACATGGCTGGTATTTTGACCTGGCGGCGGGAGAACTGCTGTGTTACAACGCCGAGAAAGACCAGTTTGAGACACCGCAGCTCTAAATAGTGACATGGCGAGCAATAAAAAAGGCGCTCTGGAAGCGCCTTTTTTGTTTATTCAAGTTCGGTGGAAGCGTCCGCGTCGCTATCAAGTTCGCCGCCAGCGGCTTCCTCCATCATCGCTTTATCAGCGGCTTCTTCGGACTCTTGTTCTGTGTCCTCATCATCTTCGATGATTTCCACTTCTTCATCATCACCCAGTCCAATCAGGTTTAATAAACCGCCGAAAAAGCCGGTTTTCTGTTCAGTGAGCGGGACCACCACGTTTTTGTCCTGACGTTCGGTCTGCGGTAATTCTTCACGGCTGGCCACAGTCCGGGTATCGCCTTCGATGTGGCTCAGGGTCTCGTCGTCGTTGAAATAAAGCGTAACCCGGCGCTGTTCGCGATCTTCGCCACCCGGCTGATAGCTATAGATGTAGTCCCAGCGATTGGGGTGGAAGGTATCAATCAGCAGGGGAGTACCCATTACATAAGCGACCTGATTTTTAGTCATTCCCGGCTCAAGTTTATTGAGCATCTCCTGGTCGACATTATTGCCCTGCTGTACATCAATCTGATACAGACCTGGGAGGTTATCGGTGCTGCAGGCAGACAACAGTAAAAACGCAGTCACGGAAAGGCTGTAAACGACGAAACTTTTCATTTAGTATTACTTGATGTAGTTGATTACCAGACTGCGATGATACTCTATTCGCAGCATTTCTACGAGGCGATAACAATAATGGAAAGACAAGATCTACGAAAAGCCGGACTCAAGGTCACTTTACCCCGATTGAAAGTACTGGAAATCCTGGAAACAGCCGAGCAACGTCACATGAGTGCTGAAGATGTGTACAAGGCATTGCTGGAAATGGGAGAAGAAATCGGACTGGCCACAGTTTACCGCGTGCTGACCCAATTTGAAGGAGCCGGGCTGGTATCACGCCTCAGCATCGAAGGTGGTCACGCAGTATTTGAACTGGAAAGCGGCGATCACCATGATCACTTGTTCTGTGTTCGCTGCAACCGTATCGAAGAGTTCATGGATGAAGTTATTGAGCAGCGCCAGAAAGCCATTGCCAAGGAAAAAGGTTTTGAAATGACGGATCACAGCCTCTACATCTACGGTATCTGCAAAGCCTGTCAGAAAGAACAATAACTCACTGTTGTGCCTGATCCAGCATTTCCTCAGCATGAGAGCGGGTTTTCTGGGTCAGGTTCACCCCACCTAACATGCGGGCAATCTCTTCGACCCGCTGATTCTTGTTCAGTTTGTCCACGGTAATATGGGTGCTGTCATCCAGATGTTTTTTGCTGACCTGTAATTGATGATGGGCCTGTGCAGCGACCTGCGGCAAGTGGGTGATACAGATGACCTGCTGACTGGCTGCGAGCTCTCGCAGATGCTGGCCTACCACCTCAGCAACACTCCCCCCGATACCCACATCCACTTCATCAAAGATCAAAGTAGGCACTGTGCGCTGTCCCGCGGTCACAACCTGAATGGCCAGACTGATACGAGCCAGTTCACCCCCGGATGCCACTTTGGCTAAATCGCCGGCAGGCTGACCAGGATTGGTTTTTACCAGTAAACGGACCTGATCCGATCCATGTTCAGTGATTTTGCCATCGGCAAAAGCTTCGACCTCAATATTGATACTGCCGGCCGGGATCGCCAGTTGCCTGATGGAGGAGGTAATTTGCTCAGCCAGCGGGCTGGCGGCTTCCTGACGACGCTGATGCAAGGTTTCGCACAGTTGGCGACATTGTTTTTCTTTTTCTGTCACCTGTTTATCTAAGTCAGCCAGAGTCACATCGCTACCGGCTAGTCCGGCTAATTCTTGGCTCAACTCTTCAAATAAAGCCGGGAGCTGTTCTATCTCAACATGGTGTTTGCGGGACAGGTCATGCAGTAAGGACAGCTGATTTTCGATTTCGTTAAGGCGACCCGGATCCAGTTCGATATTATCCAGATAGTGGCGCAGATCAGTGGCTGTTTCATCAAGATTGATCACTGCCGCGTTGAGTGTTTCCACTGCACTGGCAAAGCGCGGTTCATAATCCTGCAGTTTTTCCAGCTCGCTTAAAACGTGACTCAGCACGTCATAGGCAGCCCCCTGATCGGCATCAAACATCTGATGCAGCCCGGATTCAGCGACGCTGATAAGCTGGGAAGCGTTGGCAAGCTGTCCCTGTTCCTGCAGCAGACTGGCAATGCTGTCATCAGACAAGTTCAGTGCTTCCAGTTCATCAACCTGGTATTGCAGCAGTTCCTGACGGGCTTTATGTTCCTCGGATTGCTGCTGCAGGTTGTCGAGTTGCTGTTTGAGCTGCTGCCAGTCTCGGTAACTGACTTTAAGCTCATCCAGCAGTGGCTTGTTTCTGGCAACAATATCGACAAGCTCGCGTTGGGTCTGTGGTCTAACCAGTGACTGGTGGGCATGCTGACCGTGAATATCAATGCTGCGCTCACTGATCTCCCGTAACTGAGTCAGCGGCACAACACGGCCGTTGATATAGCCCTTGGAGCGACCATCGCGGCTGATAGTGCGACGAAGGTGACACTGCTCATCATCATCCAACTCCTGAGCAATGAGCCAGTCGCGCAGAACCGGGTTATCGTTGAGGCTGAAATCCGCCTCAATTTCGGCGCGTTCAGCACCATGCCGAATCATATTAGAATCCGCTCGGTCACCCAGCACCAGGCTCAATGCATCAACCAGCATCGATTTACCGGCGCCAGTCTCCCCGGTCAGCGAGGTCATCCCTGTATCAAAGGTCAGTGCCAGGTCTTCGACAACGGCCAGATTACGTACACTCAGGCTGGTCAGCATGTCAGTTTTCTACCCCATTCGAGTTTTGCCCGGAGGATAGAATAATGGTCGTGATCTTCCAGATGCAATAGCCGGATTTGACTCTGGTGCCGCTCGATACGCACCGTATCACCCGGGCGCAGGATTTGGCCTGGCCGGCCATCGCAGGTGACCATACCGGTGGTGATATTGTTTTCACTCAGGGTAATTTCAATCCGGTTGTCAGCCGCTACCACTAAGGGCCTGTTGCTCAGGGTATGAGGGCACACGGAGGCCAGTACGATGGCATCCAGATCGACATCCAGAATCGGGCCTCCAGCAGACATGGCATAAGCGGTGGAACCGGTTGGTGTCGCAATCACCAGGCCATCGGCACGCTGGCTGTTGAGAAACTTGCCATTGATATAGGTCTCAAACTCAATCATATGCAGGTTTTGGTGAGCGTGAATCACGACATCATTCATCGCAATGCCCGGCGGCTCATCATGTCCCTGGATTTCAGCCTGCAGCATAAAACGACGGTCATCACGATAACGGCCGCTGATTACCTGTTGTAATTGTTGCTCAAGATTATTGAGCGTGACGTCCGCCAGAAAGCCCAGCCGGCCCACATTGACGCCAACAATCGGCATATCGGTACCTGCGAGCGCTCTTGATGCTGACAGCAGGGTGCCATCGCCACCAATGGCAATGGTCAAATCACACTGCGACGGAAATTCTGTCGCCGCAATCACGGTCAGATCAGGTAGAAAGCTGAGTTTTTCATTGCACACCACTTTAAGGCCTGCCTGGCTCAAAAACGCATTAACGCGCACAACAGCATTTTCCATCACCGTGTCGTCTTTACGGATGAACAGGCCGATGCGTTTAAATGTGGAGTCAGTGGTCAAAACAGGCTTCCGTTGCTGAGAAATCGTCATCTGATAGTAAAGCTTTTGTCATAAAATCCAAAGTGAAAAGGCTGGGGCAGTGGATTTCATCGATATCATTGATAATAGCTGCTGCAGAAATGGTAGAATAACGGGATTTTATTAAACTAAACCAAACCAACAGAGGAACGAAATGGCGATTGAACGTACACTTTCTATCATCAAACCTGACGCAGTTGCAAAAAATGTCATCGGTGAGATTTACACCCGCTTTGAAAAAGCCGGTCTGCAGGTTGTCGCTGCCAAAATGATGCACCTGTCTCAGGAGCAGGCAGAAGGTTTCTATGCCGAACACAAAGAGCGTCCTTTCTTTGGTGCATTGGTCAGCTTCATGACTTCCGGCCCAGTTATGGTTCAGGTTCTGGAAGGCGAAAATGCGGTTCTGACCAACCGTGACCTGATGGGGGCTACTAACCCAGCTGATGCCGCTGCCGGCACAATCCGCGCTGACTTTGCGCAAAGCATTGATGAAAATGCCGTGCACGGTTCTGACTCTGTTGAGAGTGCAGCACGTGAAGTGGACTACTTTTTCTCTGCTGATGAAGTCTGTGCACGTACCCGCTAAGAGACTGTTATGACTAAACGCACGAATCTGCTGGGATTAGACCTTAAAGGTCTGGAAGCGTTTTTCGTCGAACTCGGCGAAAAACCTTTCCGTGCGCGTCAGTTGCTGCAATGGATACACAAATACCGCGTAACGGATTTTGCCGAGATGACCAATCTCAGCAAAGCGCTGCGCGAAAAATTGCAGGAAGTGTCTGAAATTCACTTGCCTGAAGTCATGCATGAACACATCTCGCGTGACGGTACCCGAAAGTGGATCATCAAACTGTCCTGTGGCAATGCCATTGAGACCGTATTCATACCGGAAGATGGTCGAGGCACATTGTGTGTGTCTTCCCAGGTTGGCTGTGCGCTGACCTGTACTTTTTGCTCGACAGCGCAACAAGGGTTTAACCGTAACCTGGATGCGGCAGAAATCATCGCCCAGCTGTGGATTGCCAACGAGGCCCTGGGCAAGGACCCGAAAGGCAACCGTGTTGTGACCAATGTAGTGATGATGGGCATGGGCGAACCGCTTGCCAATTACAGTAATGTTGTCACCGCCATGAATCTGATGCGTGATGACTTCGGCTATGGTATCTCCTGGCGTCGCCTGACGCTCAGTACATCTGGGATTGTGCCAATGATCGATAAGCTGCGTGAAGATTGCCATGTTAGTCTGGCGATTTCCTTACATGCAGCCAACGACGAACTGCGCGACAAGATCGTGCCTATTAACCAGAAATATCCTATTGCCGAATTACTGGCTGCCTGCAAGCGCTATGTGGCCGGTGACCAGAAACGTCGCCATATCACGGTGGAATATGTGATGCTGGCCGGTGTCAATGATTCAATGCAGGATGCCAGAGATCTGGTCAGAATTTTGAAAGATCTGCCTACCAAGATTAACCTGATACCTTTCAATCCTTTTCCGGGTACAGACTATGAATGTTCCTCCCGGAATCAGATTGAGCGCTTTAAACAATACCTGATGGATAAGGGACTGGTCGCGACAGTGCGTAAAACCCGCGGTGATGACATCGTGGCTGCATGTGGTCAGCTGGCCGGTGAAGTACAGGACAAAAGCCGTCGCAGTGAGCGAATGGCACAACAGCGAGAGGTCGTGTTGTATCGATGAGCAGAGGCTTGCAGAAGTGGTCGATTGCGTTACTACTGTCGTTTTTGACGGCGTGTAACGCTACAGGTACGCGTCCGGAATATGTGGCTCCGGATCCTAAAGCTGCCGAGATCAATATGCGGCTGGGTCTTAATTATATGCAGCGTGGCGACTATGCCGTGGCACTGGAAAAACTGCAGAAAGCCCTGAAGCAGAACCCGAACCTGCCCAGTGCGCACAACACCATCGCCTTGCTGTATCAGCAACTGGGCGAAACCGACAAAGCTGAAGCACACTTTCTGGAAGCCGTCGAACGGGCACCGGATTATTCTCAGGCGCAAAATAATTTCGGTGTTTTTCTCTGCAACCAGGGACGTTATGACGATGCCGAAACACGTTTCATGAAAGCGGTAGAAAATCCGCTTTATGAAACACCGGAACTGGCCTATGAGAATGCCGGACTCTGTGCCAACCGTATTCCCGACCTCGACAAGGCAGAGGGCTTTTTCCGTAAAGCCCTGCAAATCGAGCCGACGCTGCCCAAGTCGCTAATGCGGATGGCAGAGCTCAGTTATGAGCAACAGAATTTTCTGCAGGCGAGAGGCTATATCCAACGTTACCAATCGGCTGCCAACTGGACACCACAAGCGCTGTTACTGGCGATAAAAAACGAAAACAAACTGGATGACCAAGATGCGGTATCCAGTTACACACTGATTCTGCGATCCCGTTTTCCTGACTCTGATGAGCTGCAAATGGTTAATCAAGGGTTGAAAGATTGATGAGCGATACACACGAAGAACCCGTTCTGACCAGTACCACGCCCAGCCTCGGTGAGCGACTGAGACAAGCGCGCGAGGCAAAAAAATACAGCATCGCTGAAGTTGCAGCGCAACTGCGCCTGACTAAGGATATTGTCTCGTATCTGGAAAATCAGGAATGGGATCGTCTCAACGGTCGCACTTATGCCCGTGGTTACTTTGCCAGCTATGTCAAATTCCTGGGCTTGCCTTATGAAGAAATGTTGGCAGTCTTTAACCTGGAATATACAGCCACAGAACCGACTGTGAATCTCAGGCAGCAGCATCATATCAGCGATGACAGTGGTTTTCCCTGGTTCATGCTTATTTTAATCGCGATTGTGTTGTTGGTAGGCTGGCTTGCCTATCAACAGTGGCAAACCACGCAAATGGCTCAGCAGAATGCGGCCGTCTCGTCTGAACTTAATCAGGAAAGCGAGCAGGATGAATTTGCCGAGAGCATCGTCGAGCCACTGGAAAGCGACGTGGTTACCACTGAAGAACCGCCTATAGAATTATCAGACTCAGTTGCTGAAACCAGTGAGCCTGTGGCTGCTGAAGAGCTGGCTGTGAATGAGAGTAGTAATGATGCTGAATACGAGGCCCAGACCGCGACTGAGGTTGACGCTGAAGCTGTCCATTTGGCAACAAACGCAGAAGTGCCAACTTTAAGAATGTCCTTCACTGGTGAGTGCTGGGTGGAAGTCACCAATGGCAATGCCAGAGTGCTGGTCAGCCAGGTTATGCAGGCAGATGACTCATTAGAGCTGCCGGCCGGGCAGCCGCTCAAGATCCTGCTTGGGCGTGCGGATGCAGCTACTGTCTATTACAACAATGAACAGGTCGATTTGAAACCTTACACTCAGGGTGATGTTGCACGACTGACTTTGGGGGTAGAATCCTGATGGAAACGACAAGTTATATTAAACGTAGAAAATCACGCCAAATCATGGTGGGTGATGTACCGGTCGGTGGTGATGCCCCGATAGCGGTCCAGAGCATGACCAACACCTCAACCACTGACGTCGCGGCCACGGTCAAACAGATCCAGGCACTGCAGAATGTCGGGGCGGATATTGTGCGTGTGTCGGTGCCGACAATGGATGCCGCCGAAGCATTCGGCCAGATCCGCAAGCAAGTCAGCATCCCGCTGGTGGCCGATATTCATTTTGATTATAAAATTGCCCTGAGAGTCGCTGAACTGGGTGTCGATTGCCTGCGTATCAACCCGGGCAATATCGGTCGCGAAGATCGGGTGCGTGCTGTTGTCGACAAGGCGCGTGATTATGGTATTCCGATTCGTATCGGCGTGAATGCCGGTTCACTGGAAAAAGAGCTACAGAAAAAATACGGTGAGCCCACTCCGGATGCGCTTGTGGAGTCCGCGCTACGCCATATCGATATCCTGGATCGCCTTAATTTCCCGGACTTCAAGGTCAGCCTCAAAGCCTCGGATGTGTTCATGACCGTCCATGCCTACCGCAAGCTGGCAGATCAGATTGAACAACCCCTGCACTTGGGTATTACCGAAGCGGGGGGACTGCGCAGCGGTGCGGTGAAGTCCTCTATCGGTCTGGGCATGTTACTGGCGGAAGGTATCGGCGATACCATTCGGATCTCACTAGCAGCCGATCCGATAGAAGAAATCAAAGTCGGTTTCGATATTCTCAAAAGCCTGAGAATTCGTAACAAAGGCGTCAACCTGATCGCCTGTCCATCGTGCTCACGCCAGCAGTTTGATGTGATTTCCACGGTGAATGCACTGGAAGCTCGCCTGGAAGACATCAACGAACCTATGGACGTGGCTGTTATTGGTTGCGTTGTGAATGGGCCGGGTGAAGCCAAAGAAGCGGCCATCGGCCTGACCGGCGGCACACCGAATCTGCTTTATGTTGATGGTAAGCCCAATCACAAAGTCGACAATGAATCGCTGGTTGATGAACTGGAAAAACAGATTCGTCAGCGCATCGCTCTGCGCCAAGAGCAATCTGACAAAGATAAAATTATTCCGATAAAGGATCTCAGTTAAACGTGGCAGATACTATCCGTTCTATTCGGGGAATGAACGATATCCTCCCCGATGTGACGCCCTATTGGCAGGCGGTCGAAGACACCCTGAAAACCGTGCTAGGCGGTTATGGCTATCAGGAAATCCGCTTTCCCATCGTAGAAAAAACCGAATTATTTAAACGCTCCATCGGTGAAGTCACTGACATCGTCGAAAAAGAAATGTACACCTTCGAGGACCGCAACGGCGACAGTCTGACTTTGCGCCCGGAGGGAACGGCCGGCTGTGTCCGTGCAGCGATGCAGAATGGCATGCTCAATCAGACTCAGCGTCTCTGGTATATGGGGCCGATGTTCCGTCACGAACGCCCGCAGAAAGGTCGTTATCGCCAGTTCCATCAGGTTGGAGTCGAAGCTTACGGTTTTGACGGTCCTGATATTGATGCTGAAATGATTCTGATGACGGCGAGGCTGTGGAAATCCCTCGGACTGACCGGTATCACCTTGCAGATCAACTCACTTGGCTCGACCGATGCCAGACTGGCTTATCGGAAAGAGTTAATTAAATATTTTGAAGCTCATCAGGCACAGCTTGACGAGGATAGCGAGCGTCGGCTTCACAGCAACCCCCTACGCATTCTCGATAGCAAGAACCCGGATATGCAGGCACTCAATGATGCTGCGCCCAAGCTCATCGACCACCTGGATGAAGAATCCAGAGTCCATTTTGAGCAGCTATGCAGCACACTGGATAAAGCCGGCATCAGTTATGAGGTTAATCCACGCTTGGTTCGTGGCCTCGACTACTACGGTAAAACGGTTTTCGAGTGGGTGACTGATCAGTTGGGCTCACAGGGCACGGTCTGTGCCGGTGGCCGCTACGATGGTCTGGTTGCGCAACTGGGCGGTAAGGGCGCGACAGCAATCGGTTTCGCCATCGGTATCGAGAGACTGATTGCCTTGCTGGAGGCGACGGATGCCTTGCCTGAAACACCAAAATTAGATGCCTATTTAGTGGCTGTCGGTGAGCAGGCGGCTAACCAGGCCCCGGTATTGGCGGAATCTGTGCGTGATGCAATCCCCGGCTTTAAGTTGATAAGCCACTGTGGTGGTGGTAGTTTTAAAAGCCAATTCAAACGTGCTGACCGAAGCGGTGCACGCTGGACCCTGATTCTGGGGGAAGAAGAAATCAACAACGAGACGGTCGGTGTCAAAACCATGGCCACCGGTGAGCAGGAAACCGTCAGCTGGTACGACCTGGCAGCGTACCTGAGTCAATAATTATAAATAATCAAGATATAGTAGAACTATGACACCTTTGAACATACCTGAATGGCAATCTCTGGTCCGTCACTATGAGGACCTGAAATACCTCTCAATGCGTGAGCAATTCGCGCTGGATTCCGGCCGCTTCGAACGTTTCTCCGCCAACAGTGGAGAGCTGCTGCTGGATTATTCCAAAAACCGGATCACTCAGGAAACCATGGATAAGCTGATTCAGCTCGCTGAAGCCGTCGAGCTTGAGGACTGGATCGAGAAAATGTTCAAGGGTGATACCATCAATCACACCGAAGGTCGTGCTGTATTGCACACCGCGCTGCGCAACCGTGCCAACACGCCGGTGATGGTCGACGGTAAGGATGTGATGCCGGAAGTGAATGCGGTGTTGGATAAAATGCGCCGTTTCTCGGAACAGGTCCACAGTGGTAGCTGGCTGGGTTATACCGGCAAAAAAATGACCGATATTGTGAATATCGGTATTGGTGGCTCTGACCTGGGGCCGGCCATGATCTGCGATGCACTGGAACCCTATGGTATTGAAGGCATCAGCGTGCACTTCGTCTCCAATGTTGATGGCACCGATCTGAGCACCACGCTGGAAAAACTGAATCCGGAAACCACGCTGTTTGTGGTCGCGTCGAAAACCTTCACCACCCAGGAAACCCTGACCAATGCCCAATCGGCACGGAACTGGTTCCTGAAATCTGGCAGTCAGCAGGATGTGGCCAAGCACTTTGTGGCGGTATCCACTAATGCCAAGGAAGTCGCCAAATTCGGTATTGATACCGACAACATGTTCGAAATCTGGGACTGGGTCGGCGGTCGTTACTCGCTGTGGAGCGCCATCGGTCTGCCAATCGTGCTTTATGTCGGCATGGACAACTTCGAGCGTCTGCTGGAAGGCGGTTTCCAGATGGACCAGCACTTCCGTAATCAGCCCCTGGCAGAAAATATTCCGGTCATCATGGGCCTGTTGGGCATCTGGTACATCAACTTCTTCAGTGCCCAGACACATGCGATTGTGCCTTATGACCACTCTCTGGCACGTTTCCCCAGCCATATGCAGCAGCTGGATATGGAAAGTAACGGTAAATTCATTAACCGTGAAGGTGCCCGTATAAATTACAAAACCGGCCCGGTTATCTGGGGTACGCCCGGTACCAACGGTCAGCATGCCTACTTCCAGCTGATTCACCAAGGCACGCAACTGATCCCGGTGGATTTTGTATTACCGGTCAACAGTCACTACCCGGAATGTGATCATCAGTCGATCTTACTGGCAAATGGTCTGGCCCAGGCTGAAGCGCTGATGAAGGGTAAAACTGCTGAGGAAGTCCGTGCCGAACTGGTCAAAGAAGGCTTTGAAGGCAAGGCGCTGGAGGCCTTACTGCCGCATAAGGTCTTCCCGGGCAATCGCCCCAGCAATGTCCTGCTGTTCCCGAAACTGACGCCGGAAATGCTGGGTCAGCTGGTCGCGCTCTATGAGCACAAAGTCTTTGTTCAGGGTGTGGTCTGGAATATCAATTCCTTTGATCAGTGGGGTGTCGAGCTTGGCAAGCAACTGGCGAAGGCGATCATCCCTGACTTACAGGATGGCTCTGAAATCTCATCCCATGACAGCTCAACTACCAGTCTGATTAGACTGATTCGCGAGCTGCGCCAGTAATCATTTTTTGTCGCCCGCCCGGCGCATCAATGCCGGGTAGGGCGGCAAATAAACCTGCGTATCATCCGGCATTTTAACGAGCGTTTCATCTTTGCCTGTATAGGGTAGGTGATATAGGAAGTGCCGCATGCAGTTGATCCGCGCCGCGCGTTTGTCATTGGCTTCAATCACTGTCCACGGAGAGTGGGTGGTGTGGGTCAACTGAAACATCTTATCCCGCGCTTCGCTGTATTGTTCCCATTTTTCCTGCGCAGCAATATCCACCGGGCTCAGTTTCCAGGTTTTTAACGGATTTCTACGCCGGGCTTCAAACCGCGCTTCCTGCTCCTTGCGACTGATCGAAAACCAGTATTTGAACAGTCTGATACCATCATCAATCAGTAGCTTTTCCAGTTCCGGGGCCTGTTCCAGGAACAGTTGATATTTTTCCTCGCTGGTAAAGTTCATGACCTTCTCAACACCGGCGCGGTTGTACCAACTGCGGTCGAACATCACGATTTCACCAGCTGAGGGTAATTGAGACAAATAACGCTGGAAATACCATTGCCCCTGCTCGACATCGCTGGGTTTGCCCAGTGCGACGATACGGGCACCGCGCGGGTTGAGATGTTCGGAAAAGCGCTTAATTGCACCGCCTTTACCGGCAGCATCGCGCCCTTCAAACAGAATCGCGATACGCTCGTCGTTTTCAGCTGCCCATTCCTGGACTTTCAACAGTTCTATCTGCAGCCGTTCTTTCTGCTGCTGGTAATAACTGCGTGAAATACGCTTGGGGCGGGTCATCGGCTGGCCCTTTAATGTTGTTTTTTAAGGATCAGACCTGAGAGTGGTGGCAAATTAAGCAGAATTGAGTGTGGCCGATCTGCGCTTGGCAGTTCCTCACTTTCGATCACTGGCGCGTTGTGGTAGTTGCTGCCGGCATAAAATTCGGAGTCGGAATTGATAATGATTTCATAGCTACCGGCCTCAGGCACGCCAATGCGGTAACCATCTCGAGGGACCGGCGTGAAATTAAATGCGGCGACAATATAGCTGTTGGCGTCTTTACGCAGATAGCTTAATACTGAGTGTTCGCGATCATTACAGTCGATCCATTCAAAACCATGCGGATCAAAATCATGGGCATGAAGGGCGGGCGTTTCCCGGTAAAGATGGTTGAGGTCTGAGACCAGCTTCTGCAGGCCCTGATGAATCGGATAATCCAGCACATACCAGTCGAGCTCGGTTTCACAGTTCCATTCATTTCCCTGACCAAACTCACAGCCCATAAACAGCAGTTTTTTACCTGGATAGCTGTACATGAAGGTATAGAGCAGCCTCAGGTTAGCAAAGCGCTGCCATTCATCGCCGGGCATTTTGTAGAGCATCGAACGTTTGCCATGCACCACTTCATCGTGAGAAAAGGGCAGAACAAAGTTTTCGGTGAAGGCGTAAAGCAGACCGAAAGTCAGTGCATCATGATGGTAGCGACGATGAATCGGGTCCTGTTGCATGTACTCCAGAATGTCATGCATCCAGCCCATATTCCATTTCATCGAAAAACCGAGGCCGCCCATGTGCGCGGGCCGAGAAATCATCGGATAGGAAGTCGACTCCTCCGCGGCGATAATGCAGCCTGGATGCTCTTTATGCAGGACGGTGTTCACGTGCTTGAGAAAATCGATGACTTCGAGATTCTCGCGACCGCCATATTGATTGGGTAGCCATTGACCTTCTTTACGCGAATAATCGAGATAGAGCATGGAAGCGACGGCATCCACCCGCAGGCCGTCGATATGAAACTCTTCCAGCCAATAGAAAGCACTCGACAGCAGGAAATTGAACACTTCGCTGCGACCGTAATTAAAAATCAGCGTGCCCCAGTCCTGATGTTCGCCGCGGCGAGGATCTGCATGCTCATACAGGGCGGTGCCGTCAAATCGAGCTAAACCATGCGCATCCTTGGGGAAGTGGCCGGGCACCCAATCGAGCAAAACACCAATATTATGCTGGTGACAGCAATCAATGAAATAACGTAAATCATCCGGGCTACCGAAGCGACTTGTCGGCGCAAAATAACCGGTGGTCTGATAACCCCAGGAAATATCCAGTGGATGTTCGGTGACAGGCAACAGCTCAATATGGGTGAAGCCCATCTTGCTGACATAAGGCACCAGATCCTCAGCCATCTCCCGGTATGTATAGAAGCTGCCATCGTCATGACGTTTCCATGAGCCCATATGCACTTCGTAAACAGAGTGTGGTTCATGCAGCCAGTCGGCATGTTCGCGGGCATCCATCCAGTCTTCATCCTGCCAGTGATGCAGGGTGGGGCGGGTGACCACCGAGGCAGTGCCGGGACGCAGCTCACATTGCTGACCGTAAGGGTCCATTTTCAGATGCAGGGCCCCGTCATGGCGGCTGCGGATTTCGAATTTATACAGCTCTCCCGGTTCCAGCTCAGGAATAAATAATTCCCAGAC
Source organism: uncultured Methylophaga sp. (assembly GCA_964389455.1). Classification (GTDB taxonomy): domain Bacteria; phylum Pseudomonadota; class Gammaproteobacteria; order Nitrosococcales; family Methylophagaceae; genus Methylophaga. Next base: position 21,615 of record CAYMEE010000029.1, read on the forward strand.
ACCGGTGTTACCGCGAACCCGCATCGGATGTCTGCGGCCATCCCACTGGTTGAAATTACCGACCACACTGACGCGTTCTGCACCCGGTGCCCAAGTCGCAAATAGCGTGCCTTTGATGCCCTCTACCTCGTAGACATGCGCACCCAGAATTTTATAGGCATGCCAGTGTTTGCCTTCGGAAAACAGGTGGAGATCATACTCAGAGAGTTGCGGCATAATGCTATAGGGGTCGTGATAGGCGACTTCCTCCCCATTGTGTTTCTGGCGATGGATTTTGTAGGGCCACTTTATGTCTTTGGCATCTCCCAGCCAGACAAACACATCCGAACCTTCGATCCGGCTCATGGGCAATTTATTATCAATGCTGGCTTCGGCTGTGTCGGGCAAAAATGCACGGACAATCGCTTTGTTGTCGAGCTGGTGCAGGCCCAGCACGCTGAATGGATCATGATGGCGTGCTTCAACGATTTTTATGATGTCATCGTTCAAATTCTTGTCAAAAATCATCGCCATAATATCCCGTATAATTTTTAATTGCTGACTGCTGCGTGCTTGTGGCAGGCTAACAGTATTACACCACAAATCATAGGGCCTTGGCCGGAGAATTCAAACATGAGTGAGAACAACAGCACGCGTTTTGTCAGTCGTCTAACGCGGGATACCTTGGCATTGGTTTTGGCCGGCGGCCGTGGTTCCAGGTTGAAACAATTGACTGACTGGAGAGCCAAGCCTGCTGTGCCCTTTGGTGGTAAATTCCGGATTATTGATTTCCCTCTTTCCAACTGCGTGAACTCGGGTATTCGCCGGGTCGGGGTCTTAACCCAGTACAAGGCGCACTCCTTAATCAGGCACATTCAGCAGGGCTGGGGTTTCATGCGTGGTGCGCTGGGTGAGTTCGTGGAGCTTTTGCCGGCATCACAGCGTAATGAGAAAGGCTGGTACGAAGGCACGGCAGATGCGGTTTACCAGAATATCGATATTTTGCGTAACCACGGCCCCGAATATGTATTAATTCTGGCCGGCGATCATATTTACAAAATGGACTATGGTGATATGCTGGCAGAGCATGTTGCTCAAAATGCCGACATGACCATTGGTTGTATTGAGGTACCAATCAATGAAGCCAAAGCGCTGGGAGTCATGTCCGTAGACGTTAACAGACGCATTGTCGCGTTTGATGAAAAGCCTGAAAATCCGACACCGATGCCCGGCCGCGATGATGTGGCGCTGGCGTCCATGGGCATTTATGTATTCAACGCCGCTTTTTTGTATGAGCAGCTGATCAAAGATGCTGATACCCGCAATTCCACCCATGATTTTGGGCATGACATCATCCCCAGCCTGATTAAGAACTACAAAGTCGTGGCATTCCCTTATAAAGACGTACAGGGTAATGATCCTGGCTACTGGCGTGATGTGGGCACCATCGATGCGTTCTGGTCAGCCAATCTGGAGTTGATCGGGGTCACTCCGGAACTCAATCTTTATGATGATGACTGGCCAATCTGGACCCATCAGGCACAGCAGCCGCCGGCCAAGTTCGTGTTTGACGATGATGATCGTCGGGGTATGGCTGTCGATTCAATGGTGTCCGGGGGCTGTATTATCTCTGGCGCTACAGTTCGTCATTCTGTGTTGTTTTCCAATGTGGAAGTGCACAGTTACTCTTTGGTTGAAGATGCGGTGGTGTTGCCGGATGTGACTATAGGACGTCACTGCCGTCTGAAGAAAGTAGTTATCGACAAAGGCTGCGTGATCCCGGAAGGGACGGTCATCGGAGAAGATCCTGAGCAGGATGCCAAACGCTACCACGTTTCCCCCAAGGGCGTGGTTCTGGTAACACCGGAAATGTTAGGACAAAACTATCGCTATGTCAGATAAACTCAAGGTTGTTCTCTGCTGGCACATGCACCAGCCACAATACAGTGAGCCCATGGGCGGGATGTATCAGTTGCCCTGGACTTACCTGCACGCGATTAAAGATTATGTCGATATGGCCTGGCACCTGGAAAATGTGCAGGACGCCAAGGCAGTAGTCAATTTCGCGCCGACCCTGCTGGAACAACTTGCTGATTATGATGAACAGCTGAAAGGGCGGTTTAAAGGTACCGGTCGTCTTAAGGATCCCTTGCTGATTGCACTCGATTCGCCAGTGCAACCAGTGCATGCTGAAGAGCGAAAGACCTTGATCAACGCCTGTCTGCGTGCCAACGAAGAAAAGCTGATAGCACCATTTCCGCATTTCGCCCGACTGGTTGAAATGGCTCGCTGGACACTGGAAGAGCCGGAAAGACTCAACTACGTTAACGATCAGTTCATGATCGATCTGGTGGTCTGGTATCACCTGGTATGGATGGCAGAATCGGTGCGCCGCAGTGATGTGCGCATCCAGGCGTTGATGAAAAAAGGGCGGCTTTATACCTTCCATGATCGTCGCCAGCTGATGATGGTCATCGGTGAATTGCTTAGCGACCTGATTCCCCGCTATAGAAGACTGGCAGAGAGTGGTCGTGTTGAGCTGTCGGTAACGCCATATGCACATCCGATTGTACCGTTGCTGCTTGATATCAACTCCACTCTGGAGGCAATGCCGGATGCGCTGCTGCCTGAAGTGACTCATTACCCGGGCGGTCTTGAACGGTCGCACTGGCATATGGAAGAGGGCATCAGGGTATTTGAATCTTTCTTCGGCTTCAGACCCAAGGGGTGTTGGCCGTCTGAGGGGGCGGTGTCAGCTGAAACCCTGAAAGTCATTGCTCAGCATGGCTTTGAATGGGCAGCGACAGGAGAGAATGTGCTAAGAAACAGCCTCAAACTCTCCGGCATGGAAGATGCCAATATCCACAAGCCATACAAGCTGCCTGGTGCTTCGCCAGCCTGTTTTTTCCGTGACGATGGCCTGTCAGACATGATTGGTTTCATCTACACCAAGTGGGGCGCCGATGATGCTGTGAATGACTTTATCCATCATCTGCTCAATATTAAAAAGAATACTGAGGGTGACGCCGACCGCGTGGTGTCCGTGATTCTCGATGGCGAAAATGCCTGGGAATATTATTCGTATAACGGCTATTACTTCCTGCAGACTCTGTATCGCCGACTTTCAGAACACCCCGAAATTGAACTCACCACTTTCAGTGACTGTCTGCACAGTGGTGTTCAGCCTGCCAAACTGCCGAAGATGGTGGGTGGCAGCTGGGTGTTTGGCACCTATTCAACCTGGATTGGTGACCCCGATAAAAACCGGGCTTGGGATCTGCTGAGTGAGGCGAAAAAGACCTATGACCGGGTTATGGCCAATCAGCAGTTTGATGAAGAAACACAGCAGGCCTTGGAACGCCAACTGGCAATCTGTGAAGGCTCTGACTGGTTCTGGTGGTTTGGCGACTACAATTCAGCCGACAGCGTCAGCGATTTTGAACGTCTGTATCGTCTGCATCTTTCCAACCTCTATCAAATGTTGGGTGAGGAAGTGCCACAAGTCTTGTCAGAAGTCATTTCACAGGGTGGGGGAAGTATGGAGCAGGCCGGCACGATGCGCCGCGGTAATTGATGCAACAGGCTCATATTTTTGATCAGCGTCGCAGTGGTGTGCTGCTTCATGTAACGAGTTTGCCCGCCGGCAATATGGGGGCCGATGCCTACCGTTTTGTGGATTTCCTGCAGGCTGCCGGTGTGACGGTTTGGCAAATGTTGCCGTTGGGGCCGACACATGATGACAGGTCACCATATCAGTGCCTCTCCGCCCATGCCGGTAATAACCAGCTGATATGCCGTGAATTGCTCAAGGCACAACCCTGGGCGGAGCCTGATAAGCTCAATGACCCCAAAATGTCGCGATTGATGGCGCATGCCTATCGCCAGTTTGAATTGCATGCCGATGATGCTGTCCGTCAAACATTCGAGGCCTTTTGTGAGCAACAGCACTACTGGTTGGAAGATTATGTTTTATTCCGCGAGCTGCGTCATCTTAACCAGTCGCGCGCCTGGTTCGACTGGCCGCCAGAATTACGTGATCGTGAGCCGGCAGCGCTGGAAAGAATAGCGCTTGAACGTAAAGATGCACTCAATATCCGCCGTTTTGAACAGTTCATATTTTTTACACAGTGGCATCAGTTAAGAGCCTACGCCAACGAGCGAGGTGTAAAATTATTTGGTGACATGCCGATTTTTGTCGCGCATGACAGTGCCGATGTCTGGGCTGAGCCCGAGTTATTTACCCTGGATAAAACCGGGCAGCCGACCCGCGTTGCTGGTGTGCCACCGGATTACTTTTCTGAGACTGGCCAGCGCTGGGGTAATCCGCTATATGAATGGTCAAAACATATTGAACAGAATTTTGACTGGTGGCACCGACGGCTTCAGACCCAACTCGAATGTTTCGACCTGATTCGTATTGATCATTTCAGAGGGTTCGAATCCTGCTGGGAGATTCCTGCCAGCTGTGAGACCGCGATCGATGGGCAGTGGAATCCCGCGCCTGGTGAACAATTGTTTGACAGCCTACTGGCTCATTTTGGTGAGCTGCCTCTGGTGGCTGAGGACCTAGGAATTATTACAGCTGAGGTCACTGCCCTGCGGGAAAAATATGCCATGCCGGGTATGAAAATACTGCAATTTGCATTTGGCGGCGATGCCAGTAATCCTTACCTGCCTCATCAGCAATGTGTCGACAGCGTGACTTATACCGGCACCCACGATAACAACACGACGCTGGGTTGGTATCAGGCACTGGAACCACATGTAAAAGCCCATCTGCATGCATATCTTGGCGATACTAACGAGGATATGCCCTGGTTATTGATTAGAACAGCATTGAGCTCAGTATCCCAACTTGCAGTCGTGCCTATGCAGGACTTGCTGGCCCTTGACGCCAGTCATCGGATGAATATTCCGGGTACCACCGATGGTAACTGGCGCTGGCAATTCAACTGGGATAGGGTGGATGGTAATACTGCAGCGCGACTGCGTGCGCTGAATGACCTATATGGAAGACTCTGATGGAACTAAATCCGGATCATCTGCGATATGCACCGACTCATGAGTGGGTGAATGAAGAAGAAGGGAATGAAATGACAGTCGGTATCACCGACTTTGCCCAGGATCAGCTCGGTGATGTGGTTTTTGTTTCCCTGCCTTCGCCCGGCAGCCAGTTTGAGGCAGGTGATGTCTGTATGTTTATCGAATCAGTAAAGTCCGCCTCTGATATTCATATGCCGGTGACCGGCACTATAATCAGTGTGAATCAAGATCTTGAGCAAAGTCCTGAACTGGTCAATCAGGATCCTTTCGGAGGGGGCTGGTTGTTCAAGGTCAGTGCTGATGAGACCGTCAGCAGCGAGCACCTTCTCGACAGTTTTGCTTATGATGCGTCGCTTGATGAGTAGAGTGCGCCCAGCATGGTCGCTTTTCTTGCGCCGGTAACTGAAGGCAGGTTACCCGGAAGATGATGCATAAATTGTCTGGCCAGCCAGGCAAAGGCGCAGGCTTCCACCCAGTCCGGTGCCAGTCCCAGGTCTGCGGTTGTTTGCACAGTCATGCCGGGTAAGGCATCTCTCAGCGCCTGCATCAGCACTTCATTATGCGCGCCACCACCGCACACATAAACATCATCAGTGTGCTGGGCATATTGCCGGATAGCGTCGCTCATTGAATGGGCAGTCATCTGCAGTAAGGTTTTTTGCACCGCTTTGGCTTTAATCGGCTTATCCAGCTCGGCCAGTTTTTGCGTTAACCAGTTCAGATTGAAATATTCGCGTCCGGTGCTTTTCGGGGCTGCCTGAAAAAAGAAGGGATCGGTCATCAGCAGATTCAGTAACGCCTGATCTACCTCACCGTCACGTGCCCACTGACCATTGTCATCGTACCAATCATCATGATGTTGCTGATACCATTGATCCAGCAATACGTTGCCGGGACCGGTGTCGAAACCCGTGACCTTATCTGCATTACCCACGGGCAGTACAGTGATATTACCGATACCACCAATATTGGCAATGACCCGGTTACGTTTTGAATCCTGAAATAGCGCCTGATGAAAAGCGGGTACCAGCGGAGCGCCCTGGCCACCCAGAATCATATCGCGCTGGCGAAAGTCCGCAACTGTGTTAATGCCGGTTTTCTCAGCAATAACATGGGCGTTGCCAATCTGCATGCTAAACGGGTAAGCAGCTTCTGGTGCATGGAAGATTGTCTGGCCATGACAGCCGATGGCCTCGATATCGGTGGCGGCGATATGGGTTTCTTCAAGTAACTGATTGATCGCTTCACTGTAGGCATGGCCCAGCGCCATATCAATCTGCCCCAACTGCTGCAGATGAGATCGGCCTGCGTTAATCAGTTTCAGTAAATCCTTTCTCAGATGGTTGTCGAAAGGGTAAGTTTCAGCTGCCAGTAAGGAGATATCGTGTGGATTGATGTCAACAATGGCAACATCAATTCCGTCCAGGCTGGTGCCTGACATGACGCCAATGTAGAGACCCATAAGCTTACTGTTGATTGAATGCCAAGGTTGGCAGAGTCAGTGCTTTCAGTTGAGCCAGCAATGGTTGCGACTGCTGTTTGAACTCGGCCATGTATCTGGCATTGAGTGGTTCGGCTTTTGGCAATGCGACTGTCAGCGGGTTGTGATGAACACCATTTATACGGAACTCATAATGCAGATGAGGGCCTGTAGCAAGACCGCTACTTCCAATGTAGCCGATGGTTTCACCTTGTTTAACGCGCTGGCCGTTTCTCATGCCTTTTTTGAAGCGCGACATGTGCGCATACAGTGTGGTGTATTTGCCACCGTGAGACAGTACAACGGTTCTGCCGTAGCCGCCTTTGGTGCCGACAAATTCAACTTTGCCATCACCTGTCGCCAGGATTGGTGTACCGGTGGGCGCAGCGTAATCGACCCCGCGGTGCGGACGTGATGTTTTCAATACCGGATGCAGACGGTTAGGGTTGTAGCGTGAACTGATGCGTGAGAAATGAACCGGAGTACGGGTGAAGGTTTTGCGCATGCTGTGGCCTTCAGGGGTGTAGAAGTGACTGTTGCCCTCGGGGTCAGTGTAGCGCAGGGCTCGGAAGGTGGTACCACGGTTGGTAAATTCAGCTGCGAGGATGTCGCCATCATCAAATTTTTGACCATCGAGGTATGATTCTTCGAATATCACTTTAAAGTGGTCACCCTGGCGCAGGTCCAGAGCGAAATCGAT
>CAYMEE010000029.1:28916-31242 GCA_964389455.1 uncultured Methylophaga sp.
TCATCAGTCTGGGAAAGACCAAAACGCAGGACCTGCCCTGGTTTAAGATTCAGCAAAGGTTTAATGCTGTCACCTGACTGAGCAACATTATATACATCCCGGGCTGTCAGGCCTGCTTTGGGGAAAATCAAAGACAGATTATCACCTGATTCGACAGTGACTTCCTGCCAGTTCAGGGACGCGGCTGATTTCTCGGCAGATGAAACCTCTGGCTCAGGAGCGGATGAGTCTGTAACTGGAGCTGTATCCAGAACTTCGTTAGCTTTATCCTGTTGTGATTCTTGCAAGTGTAACTGTTCCAGCTGAGCGGGTTCTGCCACACTCACTTCTTCGCTGTTAGGCACAGGGACACGGTCGACAGCGGGCGCATTGACGCCAGTGCTTCCAGCAGCTTCTGTCGGTTTTTCAGGAAGAGCTTGATTTTGTTTGTATTGCTGGCTGATGTTACTGGGAGTGATCTGATGGCTACTTTGACCCGGTAACTGAATAGATTGAGATTGGGTGTCCGTGCTGACGGGTGTGCTGGTGGCCAGCACCATAGTTGTTAGAAATATACCAATAACAGTTAGAAATGAAAGCAGCAGGATATGATGACGTTTGCTATGGCTGGGCTTTTCACTGGTGAACAGTCGTGCATGAGGCGAATTGCTCAGAAGTCTGTTACGTTTCATATGCAAACTCTTGCTGAAATTATAAATTCGCTCAATTCTGGCAGCATTTGAATAGAATTGGAACCCCTTCCTGCAACCTTGTTGTGATAATATTGCCCGCCATCACAATTACAAACTCGGAGTGCATAGATGATCCCTGTTCAAGAGGCGATGGCAGAGATTCGCCGCGGTGCTGATGAAATTCTGGTAGAAAAAGAACTGATTGAAAAACTCGAATCAGGTAAGCCATTACGCATCAAGGCAGGCTTCGATCCGACAGCGCCGGATCTGCATCTGGGACATACGGTTCTGCTGAATAAATTGAAGCAGTTCCAGGATATGGGGCATCACATTCTGTTTTTGATTGGTGATTTTACCGGCATGATTGGTGACCCGACCGGCAAAAACGTCACGCGCCAGCCACTGACGCCAGAACAGGTCAAGCAGAATGCAGTGACCTACCAGGAACAGGTGTTCAAAATTCTCGACCGTGAAAAAACTGAGGTCGTATTTAACTCACACTGGATGAATGAAATGTCATCAGCCGACATGATTCGTCTTGCTTCCAACCATACTGTGGCCCGGATGCTGGAACGTGATGACTTCCATAAGCGCTACACAAATGGTCAGCCAATCGCGATTCATGAGTTTCTCTATCCTTTAATACAGGGATACGATTCCGTCGTTCTGGAAGCTGATGTCGAGCTAGGCGGGACCGACCAGAAGTTCAACCTATTGATGGGGCGTGAACTGCAGAAATCCTATGGCAAACCGGCCCAGTGCATTCTGACCATGCCAATTCTTGAGGGACTGGACGGTGTACAGAAGATGTCCAAATCCCTCAACAACTACATCGGTATCAACGACAGTCCTAAAGATATCTTCGGCAAGCTGATGTCGATTTCCGATGATTTGATGTGGCGCTATGTCGAACTGCTGAGCTTCCGCAACGTGAGTGAGATTGACGAGTGGCGTCAGCAAGTTGAACAGGGCCGTAACCCTATCGAAATCAAAAAAGAGTTTGCCCAGGAAATGGTTGCCCGTTTCCATGGCGAACAGGCCGGCAGCGATGCCCGTCTGGGGTTTGAGAATCAGTTTAAGAAAGGTGAACTGCCGGATGACATCCCAGATCTGACCTTATCAGTAGGTGCAGAGGGCATGTTGATTGCCAATGTACTCAAAGAGGCCGGCCTTACCAGTAGTACTTCCGATGCAATGCGGATGATCAAACAGGGTGCCGTCAAGATTGATGGTGAAAAAGTGTCGGACAAGTCGATGCTGATCCAGGCGGGTCTCGAAGGCGTCTTCCAGGTAGGTAAACGCAAATTTGCCCGCATAACGGCAGCCTGAGTTAACGCAATCTCTACAGAACGGCGGTTTCATAACCGCCGTTTTTGTTTTTAAAGTGTTCAGGAAGCATCTTTGCTAGTGCGAAATGGCACAAATTTAAATTATTTTAATCTAGGATTTCAAGCGTCTACGCTGCAAGATGACACAATGGGAATTTCTTCCTGTTGACCGCTCGGGATTAAGCTGTAGAATGCGCCTCTTCGTTGTTACGCAGCTAAGCAAAACCAAGCAGCCAGGCAACAAAAAAAGTTTGACAGCCGGGCCGGGAGCTGTATAATTCTCGCTTCTTTGCTGCAGCGAGTTCTGCAAGCAACGCTCTTTAACAA
>CAYMEE010000030.1:0-16542 GCA_964389455.1 uncultured Methylophaga sp.
AACTTAAACGGCAGATTGTTGCGCGAATTGAAGCGCAGGGCGGCTGGCTCAGTTTTGCTGATTACATGAATGACTGCCTGTATACCCCGGGCCTCGGCTATTACAGTGCCGGCAGTCACAAGTTGGGGGCAGGCGGGGACTTTACCACGGCACCGGAGATATCCCCATTATTCGGCCAGGCACTGGCATTCCATATCGCAGATGTGGGCCGACAACTGGGTGAATATGAGGTGCTCGAATTCGGTGCCGGCAGCGGTAGGCTCGCTGTGGCTATTCTGCAGCAACTCGCGCTGTTGAAGGCGCTGCCTGAGCGTTACCTGATTCTGGAAGCCAGCGCCGATTTGCAGCAAAGACAGCAGGAATTGATTGAAGATCAATTGCCGGCTTTGGCGGAGCGGGTGGTCTGGATCACTGAGCTGCCCGCCAACTTCAAAGGCATTATGTTAGCCAATGAAGTCTGTGACGCGATGCCAGTGCATCTTTTGGCGTTCAGCGAAGACGAAGTGATGGAGCAGGGAGTTAGTCTCACTGCAGACGGTTTTGCCTGGCAAAGCGAAAAGATTGAAGACCGGCGACTTTTAACAAAAGCAGAGAACATCCGTCAGCAGATAGGCCAGCAGACTTATCACACTGAAGTGAATCTGTTTGCCAGTGACTGGCTTCAGAGCGTCGCTGACAGCCTGTCTCAGGGCGCAATCTTTATTATCGACTATGGTTACCCTTTTACCGAATATTACCGCCCGGAACGCAAGCAGGGCACACTGCGTTGTTATTACCGGCAGCAGGCGCATGATAACCCGCTCGTGCTACCGGGGCTGCAGGATATCACTGCCCATGTGAATTTCACGGCACTGGCAGAACAGGCGCTTTTTATAGGTCTTGATGTCGCGGGCTTTCATGAACAAAGTGATTTTCTGCTGGCCGGTGATATCACTATGCTTGCCGCTGAACTGGAGCATCAGCTGGATGCTGTCGACTGGCTGAAACACAGCACTGCCCTGAAACAGTTACTGATGCCCGGCGCCATGGGCCATCAATTCAAGGCGCTGTCTTTGACCCGTGATCTCGACGTCTTACCCCGGCTGCAAATGCAGGATCGACGTTATCAGCTCTGAAACAAAAAAGGCGCCCTGAGGCGCCTTTTTCTTGCTTTGAGTGTGGATTACTCCGACTTCATTGCATCCAGCTCTTTTTGCAGTTTGTCGAGCTTGTCGCTCATTTCAAACAGGACTTCTTTGATATTCGCCATATCTTCGCGCAGGTTGCTGGTTTCCTGCTTGTTACGGGCGATATCTTCACGCAGTTCCGGACTCAAACTACCGTCCTGGGTGCTGGCTTCACGTTCTGCCATAGTCGCCAGTACGGTGGGGATATCAATCACGATCCAGTCGGTACGTTCTTCACCGGTTTCCGGGTCAATGTAGTAAGACTGACCGTTATCCAGCGCCACGCGAACTTCCGGCTCTGAGTCGGTGCGGCGGCTACCGGGACGCAGCGGGTTCACACGACGATCAATTTCCTGACCGGTGTAAGCGTCCTTATCACGATATTCTTCACGCACCTTACCAAAGATCATATTCAAACGGCCGCCGCTATAGAAAACGCGGGCCGTGTTGGTTTGTTTTTCCTTGGCCAGCGCCCCCTGATGCGTACCGATAGTCACGAAGGTCACATCTTCGTTGGTTTCAGCACGGGCCAGACCGGAAGACAGGCCGGAGCTCAGGATTTGCAGCTCGAACGGCGAGAAGAGGGGTGACTGACGTTCTTTGAACAACACCGTTTCGGTCACATAGAGTGATTCCAGCACAGTGCGCATGTTGTCCGAAGAGATAGAAAACGGATGATCATTGGCTACACCCGCCATATCCCGCTCTACGATCTCCACATATTGCAGGCCGGCTTCAAACACGGTTTTGCCTTCTGCTGTAATCTCAGGCTCATCTTTCTTGAGCGGATTACCACAGCCGCTCAGCCCCAGGCTGAGCATGACGACCGTCGCAATCGTCGCACTGTACTTAAGAATGCCTCGCATAAGATTGTTCCTCTTTTAATTAACCTGGTTGTCAGGCAGGGCGCCTGATTTCCGCTTTCTGTTCCCTGCACAACAAAGCTTGAACTGACTCGCGCGGATCGTACCCCTCAAACAGAATTTTGCATACCTGTTCGACGATGGGCATTTCCACACCGACCTGCTTTGCTCGCAGCAATACCTCACGGGCAGCATGCATGCCTTCGACCGTTTTGCCAACCTGTTTTACCGCATCATCAACCCTGAGACCGCTTCCCAGCGCCAGCCCCAGTTGGCGGTTTCGGCTCTGATTATCGGTACAGGTCAGAATCACATCGCCGATACCGGCGAGGCCGAACAGGGTTTCGGATTCTGCCCCCAGTGCTGCGGCCAGCCGTCGAATTTCTGCCATGCCCCGGGTGATTAGAGCGGCTCTGGCATTCGCGCCAAACCCCAGACCATCGGATATACCCGCGGCAATTGCCAGCACGTTTTTCACTGTGCCACCAATCTGCACACCGACAATATCGTGAGTGGTATAGATCCGCAGGGTCTGCGAATGCATGAGTTCCACTAGCGCATCGGCAAAAGCCTGATCCGGTGAAGCCACGGTCACTGCGGTGGGAAGATTCGACGCCACTTCTGCAGCGAAGGAGGGACCGGAGATCACCGCCAATGGATGTGAGTCACCCAGCACGTCGCGGGCGGCATCATGCAGAAACTGCCCCTGATCCACTGTCAGCCCCTTGGTCGCCCAGCTCACCGGAACACCCGCCTGCAAAAACGGCTTTATGGTTTTCAGCATGTCGACAAATGACTTGCTGGGCACCGAAATCAATACATGACGGGCTTCACGAACCGAATTTTCCAGATCCGCAGTTAAAGTCAGCGGATCAGGAAAACGCACATCGGGCAGGTAGCGCGTATTGCTGCGACTGGCCTGCATCAGCTTGATTTGCTCAGGGTCACGTGCCCACAGACGGACATCATGACCTTTACGGGCAATGGCAATGGCCAGCGCGGTGCCCCAGGCACCGGCACCAATGACCAGTGTCGGTAAAAGCTTTTCAGCCACGTGCCATCCTGTTATCAGTGAGTCGCTTCAGACTGTGCCTGTTTGGCAGCTTGTTGCGCTCTTTCTTTGTTGTGCAGATACATGGCATCAAAATTAACCGGCGCCAGTACCAGCTGCGGGAAGCCGCCTTTGGTAACGAGATCAGACACCACTTCACGCACAAACGGGAACAGTGTGTTCGGGCAGTAGCTGCCCAGTAGTGGACCCATTTCTTCGTTGCTGTAACCGGTCAGGGTAAAAATACCCGCCTGTTTGACTTCAACCAGGAAAGCGACTTTGTCATCGACTTTGGCAGTGACCATCACGGTCAGAATGACTTCGTGATTGTCATCATCGATGCGTTTGTAGTCGTTACCTAATTGCAGGTCGAGCTTGGGACGCCATTCATCACGGAAAATATCCGGTGAGTTAGGTGACTCAAACGAGACGTCTTTGGTGTAAACCTTCTGGATGACAAAGCGAGGTTTCTGCTGCTCTTCACCCGTTGCTGTTGTGTTTTCTTCAGCCATCTTTCTTCCTTCTCTACGATTGTGCCAGGAGACTATCCAGCTTGTTGGCGCGATCAATCGCCACCAGGTCGGTATAGCCGCCTATAGCTTTATTATTAATGAAAATCTGGGGGACGGTGCGTTGCCGGCTTTTCTGCATCATTTCCTCGCGACGGGACGGATCCAGATCAACGCGGATTTCTTCATAGTCAACGCCTTTACGATCCAACAACTGCTTGGCCATGACGCAATAAGGACAATGAGCGGAAGAATAAACGATTACATTAGCCACAATAACACCCTGCTTATGTTCGGATTAACTGAACAGCGGCAGCTTCGCCTCTTTCCAGGCATGCAGGCCGCCGGATAAAACATAGACTTGTTCAAAGCCTTGACGACGCAGTTGCTTGACTGCACTGCGTGAACGCTGACCGCTGGCACAGACAATGACCACCGGTTGCGCTTTATTTTTCAGCTCACCGGCCTTGTCGGTCAGTTCAGACAGGGGCAGGTTGATGGAATCAGCAATGTGCTCTTTCTCAAATTCCGCTTTGTCGCGGACATCGACAAAAGAGCCCTTGTGCTGATTGACCAGACGCACCGCCTGGTTTGGACCCAGCATCTGCAGGCCGCTCAACTTGCGGTTTATTGAGTCGGAAAATACCAACCAGGCCAGCACGACGAATGCGGTGACCAGAATCCAGTGATTAACAATAAACTCACCCAAGTTTTCCATTTTACCCCTACTTAAATACGCTGAATTAATGTTGCTTTGCCGAGCAGAAAACATCGCGCATCATCTCAATCAGACGCAGCGTGCGTTCATCGTTGACCCGGTAATAAATGCGATTGGCATCACGGCGGGAAGCCAGTATTTCCTTGTCCCGCAGCTTGGCCAAATGCTGAGACACATTACTTTGTGTTGTGCCCACACAGTCGACAATATCCTGTACCGAGAGCTCTTTCTCACCCACCGCGCACAAAATCTTCAGTCGCAGGGGGTGCGACATCGCTTTGAGCGCAAATGCTGCCCGTTCGATATCGTTGTCGAACGCGATGAGGTCGAGGTTTCCGGCTTGTGCCACGATATTTTCCGCTGTTACCTGTGACTGTATTTCATCACAAAAGCCCATATAATACACGGCTGCTACGTCGAATTATATATAAAGACACAGGTCAGCCGTGAGAGAGCCCGACCACACATCGTTTCAAGGATTTTTTCAATGACACTCAAACACCGACCATTAGCACTTATCATTATGGATGGCTGGGGCTACAGTGAAGACCCGGATAATAATGCCATTCTGGCCGCCAACACACCGGTCTGGGATCAGTTGTGGCAGGACTATCCCCATACCTTAATCAATGCCTCAGGTCAGGGCGTGGGTTTGCCCGGTGATCAAATGGGCAACTCCGAGGTAGGCCACCTCAACCTGGGTGCCGGCAGGGTCGTGTATCAGGAATTCACCCGCATCAGTAAAGCAATTGAAGACGGCGCCTTCTTCCAGAATCCTGTGCTGGCCGGCGCCGTGGACAAAGCCGTTGAGCATGACAAGGCGGTGCATATTTTCGGCTTGCTCTCTGACGGGGGGGTTCACAGTCATGAAGAACATATTCACGCGATGGTGAAACTGGCTGTGGATCGCGGCGCACGTCACGTATACGTGCATGCCTTCCTTGACGGCCGTGACACGCCGCCGAAAAGTGCCCAGGCATCCATCGACAAACTCGAAGCGGTCTTTGCCGAACAGGGCCGGGGCCGTCTCGCCAGCATGATTGGCCGTTTTTACGCGATGGACCGCGATAAACGCTGGAACCGGGTAGAATCGGCTTACAGATTGGTCGCCGAAGGCGAGGGTGAGTTTCAGGCAGAGACCGCCACCCAGGCGCTGGAAATGGCCTACGCCCGTGAGGAAACCGATGAGTTCGTCAAAGCCACCCGTATTGGTGAGCCGGTTAGGGTTGAAGACGGTGACAGCATCGTCTTTATGAACTTCCGCGCCGACCGTGCCCGGGAAATCACCGAATGTTTTATCAAAGCGGATTTTGACGGTTTTGTACGCCCACGCGAGATCAAGCTGGCCGAATACGCCACCCTGACTGAATACAAAAAAGACTACAGCTCACCGATTGCCTTCCCCAACGAGAAGATGAAAAACATCCTCGGCGCCTATCTGTCATCGCTGGGCCTTAAGCAACTGCGAATCGCCGAAACCGAAAAATACGCGCATGTGACCTTCTTCTTTAACGGCGGTCTGGAAAATCCGTTTGAAGGTGAAGACCGGATTTTAATTCCGTCACCCAAGGTCGATACCTATGACCAGCAGCCGGAAATGAGTGCGCCTGAAGTCGCTGACAAACTGTCTGAAGCGATCCGTTCTGAAAAATATGATGTGATTATCTGTAACTTTGCCAATGCCGATATGGTCGGTCATACCGGTAATTTTGAAGCGGCTGTTAAAGCGGTGGAAGCATTGGACAACAGCCTGGGCAAAGTCTGGAGCGCCCTGAAATCCGTTGGAGGTGAGATGATCGTGACCGCCGACCACGGCAATGCCGAGCGCATGGTTAACCACGAAACCGGTCAGGCGCATACAGCCCACACCAATAACGTGGTGCCGCTGCTGTTTGCCGGCCGTGATGCGGTCTGCCATAAGCATGGCACCTTGTCTGATATCGCACCGACCATGCTATCGCTGATGGATCTGCCCATACCGGAAGAAATGAGCAAACATCTGCTGATTGAGGCCAAACCCTGAAGCCTGTGCTGAAACGTCTCGCACCGGCCTGTTTTCTGCTGTTAGTCTCCGCCGGCCTTGAGGCCGGCGGCGATTCAGCGCAGCGGCTGGATACGGTCCGTGATGAGATCGAAGATCTGAGCGCCGATCTGACCCAGAAAAAAGCCAGTCGCGAAGAGATGTATGCCCAGCTCAAGCAACAGAGCCGTAAGGTGTCAGAACTCAACCGTGAACTGCGCTCACTGGAGCAGCAGATTGCCGAAAAGAACCAGACCCTGAAACAGTTACGTGAAGTCGCCGGCATCAAGGAAGCCGAACAGAATCAGCAACTGGACGCGCTTTATGATCAGATGCGCGCGGCTTACATCAATGCCGAGCCCAGTTACCTGGAGATGCTGCTGAATCAGAAAGACATCGCCACCATGAGCCGTGGCAGCACCTATTTCCGCTATTTTCATGAAGCGCGCAAATCACAGTTGGAGAGCATCAACCAGATCCTGACCCAACTGAATGAAGAACAGAAAACCATTCTGCTCGCTCAGCAGTCGCTGGAAGCCGCCAAAGAAGAGCAACTGATTAAGCAACAGGCACTGCAGCAAGAGACTGAAAAACGCAAAGCGACGCTGGCTGCGCTGGATAAAACGATTTCCGGTCAGGGTGCCAAGCTGGCCGCATTAAAAGAAGAAGAGAGTAACCTGCAGGCACTGCTGGACCGCCTGGCGCGAGAACGTGAGCAGCGTATCGCCCGTGAGAAAGCGGCCCAAGAAAAAGCAGCTCGGGAAAAAGCCAAACAACAGCAGCAACAGACAGCGCCTGCTGAAACAAAATCCGCTGAGATCACCCCGCCCCCGAAACCAAATACCCCGTTTTCGCGTCTGACTGGTAAATTAAACTGGCCGGTCAGCGGAAAAGTGCTGGCGCGCTATGGCAGCCCCAGAAATCTTGGTAAACTCAAGTGGCAAGGTATTGTCATCGACTCCCCCACCGGCAATGATGTCAGAGCCACGGCCGCTGGCCGTGTGGTCTTTGCTGACTGGTTACGGGGATTCGGCCTGCTGGTCATTGTTGATCACGGCGAACAATACATGACACTTTACGGCAACAATGAGACTTTATTGAAACAAGCCGGTGATACGGTTCATGCAGGTGAAGTCATTGCCCAGTCAGGCGAGCAGGGAATTCGCGGGCTGACTGGTCTATATTTTGAAATACGCCACCGTGGCGCGCCGACCAACCCGTTAAAATGGTTGTCCCGGCAGGGCTAAGGTGTGCCAACCACGAAGGAAACGATATGAGCTTTTTTAAACGCGATTTCGGATTAATTACCACTGGTATTGTTCTGGGGGCGACCCTGGTATTCGGCCAGATGGTCTTTGCCGAGCGTGAGTCAGCGCAGCCGGATCTGCCGCTGGAAGACCTCAGGACTTTCTCCGAAATTTTCGGTCGCATTAAAAGTAGCTATGTCGAACCGGTCGAAGACAAACAACTGCTGGAAAATGCTATCCGCGGCATGCTTTCCGGCCTCGACCCTCACTCCACATATTTGAATCTGGATGAATTCCAGGAACTGCGTGAAGGTACCTCCGGCGAGTTCGGCGGTCTGGGTATTGAAGTCAGTATGGAAGACGGCTTTGTCAAAGTCGTGGCACCCATTGATGACACCCCCGCAGCCGAAGCCGGTATTCAGGCTGGCGACCTGATTATCCGCCTTGATGAAACGCCGGTGAAAGGCATGTCACTGAATGATGCCGTCGATATCATGCGTGGTGAACCCGGCTCGAAGTTAACACTCACTATCATCCGTGAAGGCGCTGACAAGCCACTTAAGGTCGAGTTAACCCGCGCCATCATTAAAGTCGAAAGCGTGAAGAAGAAAATGCTGGAACCCGGCTATGGTTACATCCGCGTCACCACCTTCCAGTCACGCACCGGAGCCAGCCTGCGTGAAGCTGTCAGTGAACTGAAAAAAGAGAGCAACGGCAAACTCAACGGCCTGGTGCTCGATTTGCGTAACAACCCGGGCGGGGTACTTGAGGCTGCAGTAGATGTTTCGGATGCTTTCCTTGATAAAGGGCTGATTGTCTACACCGACGGTCGCATTGCCGATGCCGACCAGAAGTTTCATGCGACTCCGGATGATCTGCTCAAAGGCGCACCGATGATTGTCCTGGTCAATGGCGGCTCTGCCTCAGCATCCGAGATTGTGGCCGGGGCACTGCAGGATCACAAACGCGCCATCGTGCTGGGTGGTAAAACCTTCGGTAAGGGTTCGGTCCAGACCGTGATGCCACTGACCAATAACACGGCAGTGAAAATGACCACTGCCCGGTATTTCACGCCATCCGGTCGCTCTATTCAGGCAGAAGGTATTGTGCCGGATATCGAAATCGGCGGCATCCGTGTCGCCTCTGTTGATGAGACCGAATTTACCCCGCTGCGTGAACGCGATCTGGCGCATCACCTGGAAAATGGCGAGGCAGAAGAAGACACTGAAAACCTGAATCAGGATGCCGGTGATCAAGAATCAGTGACCCCGGAAAGCGTTAACACTGCTGCAAAAGACAAAGAAGAGAAAGAGCAGCCACTGGAAGTCACTGACTACGTACTGTCACAGGCACTGAACCTGCTGAAAGGCATGACTATCCTTAAACGATAGGCAGAATCATTATGGCCAGCGTATTAATTCCCCTGGCAGAAGGGTGTGAGGAACTGGAAGCAGTCACTCTGATCGACCTGCTAAGACGGGCAGGCATCACCGTGACGACAGCAAGTCTCGGTCATCAGAAAACCTTGTCCGCCAGCCGTCAGGTCGGTTTGATTGCCGATACTTTACTGGACAATGTTCTGGATGATGATTTTGATATGTTACTGATGCCCGGCGGCCAGCCTGGCACGGATCATCTCAATAATGATCACCGTGTCCACGCGCTGATTAAACGCCTGCAGCATGAGGGCAGGTATCTTGCCGCCATCTGCGCCGCACCGATGGTGCTCGCCAGTGCCGGTGTGCTTGATGGCAAACGTGCCACCAGCTATCCCGGCGCGCTGGATAAGGAGAAATGGCCTGACATTACGCTCAGTGATGAGCCGGTGGTGAGGGATGACAAAATACTTACTTCAAGAGGGCCGGGCACAGCCATGGATTTCGCGCTCTTTATTATCGAGCTGCTGACTGACAAAACGACTCGCGACCAGGTCGAAACCGGCCTGGTCCGTCCCTGAGGATAAGCTATGTCTTTAACGGCTGCCGATCTGTCTATTCTGCTGGTTGAACCTTCTGCAATGCAGCTCAAGCTGATCATGCGCCACCTCGAACAGGAAGGAATCAATAAAATCGATGGCGTCAGCAATGGTGAGGAGGCTTTGGCCCACATCGCCCAATACCCACCGGATCTGGTGATTTCAGCGATGTACCTGCCGGATATGACTGCCGACGAGCTGATTAACGGCGTTCAGGCCATCGACAATGCCATCGCCTTCATGCTGATTTCCAGCGAAACCGGCCAGCAGGCGCTGGAACCGATACGCCAGGCCGGCGTCATGGCAATTCTACCCAAGCCTTTCGACTCCAGAGATTTGCGGCGTGCTATCCGCGCCACGCTGGATGTCATTGACCCCAGTGAAATCGAGCTGGAAAGCTATGACGTCAGCGAGCTCAGTATTCTGTTGGTCGATGACAGCTTCACCTCCCGCAATCATCTCTCCCGGGTGCTGGGCAGTATGGGCATTCAGAATATTGATCTGGCAGAAAACGGCCGTGAGGCAGTCAGTCTGCTCGGCAGCCACAGCTATGATTTGGTCGTGACGGACCTGAATATGCCGGAAATGGATGGCCATGAACTGACTCGTTACATTCGTGATGAAATGGGGGATGTCGTCTTACCGATATTGATGGCGACCACCGAAAATAATCAAGCACGTCTGGGCAATGTTCAGCAGGCCGGTGTCTCTGCCATTCTTGATAAACCGTTTGAACCCCAAACCATTCGCGAGATGCTGTTCCGCGTTCTGGATGCCTGATTAGTTATCCGGAACCGCTTTTTCTTGACCCAGTTCAACAAAGCGCTGCATATACGGCACGGTTTCTTCTCCTTCGCGCATGGCGGCGAATAGCGTCTTCATCACGCCTTTTTTACCCAAACGCAGCGTACTCACCGGCAGATTCCGGACATAATGCCGGGCCAGCCAGTCAGGCAGAATCGTCACGCCACGATTCAGTGCCGCCATCTGGATCATAATATCCAGTGAAGCCATGGCCTTGTGTCGGGGGCTGATGCCTGCCGGCATCAGAAACTGGGTATAAACATCCAATCTTTCATGGGGCACCGGAAAAGTGAGTAATAACTCACATGATAACTCCTGCGCCTCAACAAATGACTTTGATACCAGTGCATGTTCCTTGGCGACCAGTAGCACCAGCTCGTAATCAAACAGCGGCGCATAGACTACCCCTTGCTGGTTCACCTTATCCGGCGTGACCAGTAGATCGATATGATAATTGAGCAGGCCCTGAAGACCTGAAAACTGAAACTTGTGAACGATATCGACATCCATTTTCGGCATCATCACCAGGTAGTCAGCCAGCACCCCTTTGAGCCATTCATAACAGGGGTGACACTCAACGCCCAGTCTCAATATGCCCTGCTTGCCGTCAGCATAGGCTTTCAGCGTGTTTTCGGTCTGCTCCAGTACCGGCAACACTTGTCCTGCGACACGAAGCAGAAGCTGACCGGCCTGGGTCAGGCGGAGTTTACGCCCCTGACGTTCCCATAAACTCACTTCCAGCTTCTGCTCCAGATAACGCATCTGGTGAGAGAGAGCCGGTTGTGTCACAAACAGGGCGTTGGCGGCCGAGGTCAGGCTGCCATGTTCGGCCAGCGCCTGGATAATTCTGAGATGGCTGCGTTCGATCATCTATTAGCTAAACTCATGGATAAGGTAAAAAATATCATTATTCCTCATTTCACTGTGTCCTTACAATGACCGCCACCTGCAAAAAACAAAGGACGAATAATGATTACCACTCACAATCTCGGTTTCCCGAGAATCGGCAAACGCCGTGAACTGAAATTTGCCCTCGAGCAATACTGGCGCGGTGAATCCTCCCTGCTGGAACTGGAGGACACGGCAAAAACCTTGCGTCTGATGCATTGGCAGTATCAGCAGAAACTGAACTGGCTGCCTGTTGGCGACTTTTCTCTCTATGATCACGTGCTCGACACCAGTCTGCTGGTCGGTAATTTGCCTGAGCGAACTGACAGCCGTCTGGCTGAGACCGATCAGTATTTTCAGGCTGCACGTGGACAATCTTCCAAGCAACTGAAACAAACCCCGATTGCCGCAGCAGAAATGACCAAATGGTTTGATACTAATTACCACTACCTGGTCCCCGAATTCAGTGCCGAGACACAGTTCGAACTCAACGCCGAACGCCTGCTGGCACAGTTCCGTGAAGCGCTACAGCATGGTTATCAGGCTAAACCGGTGCTATTGGGACCTGTGAGTTATCTGTGGTTGGGCAAGGCCAAGGATGACAGCAGTAAACTGGATCTGCTGGCATATCTGCTGCCGGTTTACGAGCAGTGTCTGACCACACTGGCGGAGGCCGGTGCCGACTGGGTCCAGATTGATGAACCGGTATTAGCGACGGAGCTCGATCAGGACTGGCATCACGCGCTGACTCAGGCCTACTTTGCACTCAATAAAACACCGGTGCGTATCTTGCTGACGAGTTATTTTGCGCCGCTGCGTGAAAACCTCAATTTGGCCTGTGAGCTGCCTACAGCAGGTTTGCATATTGATGCGGTGAATGCCCGTGACGAGGTGGTTAAAGTGGTTGACTGGCTGCCCGCTCACAAAACACTGTCTTTGGGTGTCATCAATGGTCGCAACATCTGGAAAAGTGATCTGAACAGTCTGCTCGAGTGGCTGACGCCGCTACATGAGCGTCTCGGTGATCGCCTGTGGCTGGCGCCTTCCTGTTCGCTGTTACATGTACCTGTCGACCTTGAGCAGGAAACGGAACTCGATAGCGATATCAGTAACTGGCTTGCTTTTGCCGTCCAGAAACTGGACGAACTGAATATCTTGGCGCTGGCGCTGAATCATGGTCACGACAGCGTTGAAGCTGAACTGGCAGCCAATGCCAGCGCTGTTGAAAGTCGCAGAGCATCGGAAAAAGTACATAAACCTGCGGTACAGGAGCGCCTCAATACAGTCACTCAAGACTGGGGCCAACGTAACAGCCCCTATATCGAACGCAGCCAAATCCAGCGCGACCGGCATAGCCTGCCGTTATTTCCTACTACAACGATTGGCTCATTCCCGCAGACGACCGCTATCCGCCAGAGTCGTTTGCAGTATCGCCGCGGTGAACTCGATGACAAGCGTTACCAGCAAGATATGAAGCAGCAGATTGCCTATGCCATTGCCGAACAGGAAAAGGTAGGCCTGGATGTACTGGTTCATGGCGAAGCCGAGCGTAATGACATGGTCGAGTACTTCGGTGAACAACTGGATGGTTATGCCTTCACCCGTTTTGGCTGGGTGCAGTCCTACGGTTCACGTTGCGTTAAACCCCCGCTTATTTTTGGTGATGTTGAGCGGCCCAATGCGATGACTACAGAGTGGATTGCCTATGCCCAGTCACTGACTGACAAACCGGTGAAGGGCATGCTGACGGGTCCAGTGACCATGCTTAACTGGTCGTTTGTCCGTGACGATCAGCCGCGCTCGCAAACCTGCCTGCAGCTGGCACTGGCCATACGGGATGAAGTGCTGGATCTGGAACAGCAGGGTGTGAGTATCATTCAGATTGACGAGGCTGCTTTACGTGAGGGGCTGCCTTTACGTCGCTCTGACTGGAAGCAGTATCTGGAATGGGCCGTCAATTGTTTCCGTATCAGCGCTAACGGTGTCAGCGACGAGACACAAATCCACACCCATATGTGTTATTCCGAGTTTAATGACATTATCGAGTCGATCTCGGCCATGGATGCCGATGTGATTACCATCGAAACTTCGCGTTCAGATATGGAACTGCTGGATGTCTTTAATGCCTTTGACTACCCGAATGAGATTGGTCCCGGTGTTTACGATATTCACAGCCCCAATATTCCTGCCGTTGCTCAGATTCGTCAGCTGATGGAAAAAGCGGCTGAACGAATTCCACCTGAACGTCTGTGGGTCAACCCTGACTGCGGACTAAAAACCCGTCAGTGGAGTGAAGTTAAACCGGCGCTGTCTGCGATGGTACAGGCTGCCGGAGAGCTCAGGCAGGATGCCGCCGCCTGAAGTCAGTTTCCTCTCAGCAAGCCGGGCAGGGAAGCCCGGCCTCTGTTGATTATCTGACCAAATCGTTGCCTTTAACTGGCGAGGCCATAGCGCTGAAGACGCTGCTGTATTGTTAAAGCCCGGTCCGCTTGCAGTGTGAGTGTGCGTTGACGTCGCTCACAAAGGGCACTACGAAATCCAAGGTAATCCGCGCCCAATGCTTCCAGCCTGTCGATATCCTCGACTGACAGCGCCCCAGCCAGACCGCAAAGCAGTTGGTACTCATCTGCTGTACGGATAAACTCGCTTAGTTGTATTTCCTTCCAGTGATCAAGTAAACCCTGGCCATTCTTACTGGCCGTATCCACCATGACCCCGCTGAAACCAGCCTGCTTGATGCTAGCAACCACTGAGATATCCTGGGTCTGATCGGCAAAAATAACGGCGATAACCGGGGTATTCAGTGCTGATAAGGTTTCCTGTAAGCCTTGCAGGCAGGATTCAATTGCCGGCTCTGCAAACAGGCCGACCTTTACAAAATCGACACCGGTTTCTGCCATCGCTTTAACTTCAGCACTGATAACTTCCGGCTTCATTACCAGGTCGCCGACCGTTGCACTGGTTTCACAACGTCCAGCGACCCAGTCGACGACCGATGACACGACAGACAACGGCAGCGCGCCCAGTGCACCGTTAGCCGGGTCTTTAAGATCCAGAATATCGGGCAAAGTCTGTTCCAGCGCCTTTGCTTCGTCGAGTGATTTAACACTCGCCAGCCATTTAGTCATATTTAATCTCAATGCCTGCTTGTTTGATTTTATCCATCAGCCAACCCCAGGCTTCCAGTTCACGCTCACCCGCCGTCTTATCAATGCCTATCTGTAAATAGCCGATTTCTTCACGAATTTTGTGTTCCGGCAGCATGCCCAGGCGGCTGACCAGAATAGCGGCTTCGATCACCGCTGTCTGTGCACGGTTAAAGCCTCTGAATGGGGCATGGATCTCTTCTGCCAATACCTCACCATGAAAACAGGCTCTGGGATCATCATCATCAAAACGGGTCATCTCCAGCTCACTGTGAGCCAGGGCCTGCTCTAGGTAGGCTCCTTCTATCCGACTGCAGGGCAGGGTGGGCCAGTCACGTCTGCCGGTCAGGGCGCCGGCAAAGACTCTGACATCATCGATGTAATTGATGGTGCATTGCCGATGTCGCTTTAAATTGTCATAGGTTGCTGAGGGTTTAAAGGGCTTAACAAGAAAGTAACCATTTACTTCGCTAATTCCCATCGGTGCTGAATGCGGCGCCCCGGCTGCATCCAGCGTTGTCACGATGACTTCATGAATCCGACTTGTCAGCCGTGCCACAGGCGCGCTCCTTCTTTTTCTTGGGCTTATCTGCTGTACCGCAGGGCCGCTGTTTTTTCTGCGTTGGTTTGTCGGCACTGCCACAGGCCCGGTCTTTTTTCCGCTTCTTCATGGTGGTGCCTTCTTCTTTCTGCTGGGTCAGGTCGTCTTCTGCCTGTTCTACGGCACATCCCCACTGCAGATCCTCATCCTGGGTGTAGCGTTTACCCAGTTGCCAGGCCACCTCTGCCCTTGCCAGTTCGACACCCAGATAAAAAGCATGGCCCGGATCATTTTCTACCTGTAAATGCGGATAAAATTCAAACGGATCGGTGTCCTGCAGCAAACCGTCACGGTTGAACATAAAAATGCCCTCTCGGGCAATCTTGATCCGGTAATTGGGATCCTTGATGCTTTTGGCCAGTTCACGGATTTCATCGGCGCTATCGGTAAACGGCCGACGCTCATGTGCGACCAGCAGATCAGAGGTGAAATCTCTGGGTAGACTGTTATCGTCCTTAGCCGCGAACATCATGCGTCTGGCCACATCGGCTTCACGAATCGCCCGTCGCGCATGGGGGCTGACCTCGGTGGCGAGCACACAGTTCACATTCAACTCGGAAATGATACCGAACAGCATGGCGTTAATACCGCTGGTATCGGCATCAGTCAGTTCCGTCAGGTTGCCCACCCCCATCATGATGGGAGCATCGGGGTATTTCTGTCGCAACTCGTGATAGCGAACGATAGAAGCCGTCAGACCAAAGTGAATAGGGTCCAGAATCGGATCCGCAATCCACGGTTTGCCGATTTTATCCATCGCTTCCATCGCCCGCTCCAGTGAAGCAAGCGAACCGGGCTCTGCAGGCACTAATATGGGGACAGCATCAGTTTCCTTGGCCAGATCGATCGTTTCTGCGGTCAGGCTCAGTAGATAATCTGCGCCGGCTTTCGCTGCCCGTTGTAAATCGGGTAATGAAAGTGAGTCTACACTTACCTTAAGACCCTCATTATGAAGTGCTTGAATGGCCTCCTCCAGATGCGGAAACGGCTCTTGTGGCAGACAACCGATATCGATTACATCGGCGCCATTATTGCGGTAGTACTGCGCCCGCTCAATCAGACTTTCTATGCTGCGTTCAGGCGCATCGACTATCTCAGCAAAAATATTGACGGCATAACGACTCAAATCGGGCTGTTTGCGGGCTTTACCGAAATGCACTGGCAGATCCTTTATTTCTTCCGGGCCGCGGGTCACTTTGATCCCCAGTTCCCGGCTCAGGGCTTCCAGATCACCCCGGCAGCGACCGGGTACGATAATTTCATCATAGCCCTGATAATCTTCTGCTTTGAGCCTTCTGGCAATCATTTTGTCGGTCATCAGTGCCGCTACTGACAGGCCGAGCTGATGCACTTCATAGTCGAAAGGCAAAGGCGCCATTTCCTGCAGCACTTTATGCACGCTGGGTTCGGCCAGTTTACCGGTCAGAAATAGAATCCGGTCCGCCATTGTCGGGCTCAGCCAACCTCTGCCAGGCGCTTTCTGATTGCTTCAGATAATTGTTCGGCCGTTTCCACCACCGTGGTGGCTTCGAAGGTTTTCAGTTTCTCTGTATG
>CAYMEE010000030.1:16642-20656 GCA_964389455.1 uncultured Methylophaga sp.
GTTCGGCCGTTTCCACCACCGTGGTGGCTTCGAAGGTTTTCAGTTTCTCTGTATGCTCCAGATCAATCTTGCGAGGCCAGAGTCTGACCATGCGATCAGGCGCCGGTGTGTCCACTTCCGGTATTGCATCACAGGCAAGCACGATACTGGGAATGCGGCATTTCCCTGCTTGTGCATAAATATTGGTGACCAGTGTATCCGACAGACCCATCACCATTTTAGCGACGCTGTTGGAGGTGGCCGGCGCCACTACCAGTGTGTGGTAATCACCACGATAGAACAGGCCTACCGGCGGGGCACTGGCAGCACGATCCCGGTAGATACGGCCTTCCGGCACGATTTCTTTA
Organism: uncultured Methylophaga sp.; assembly: GCA_964389455.1. Lineage (GTDB taxonomy): Bacteria > Pseudomonadota > Gammaproteobacteria > Nitrosococcales > Methylophagaceae > Methylophaga. Next base: position 16,990 of record CAYMEE010000030.1, read on the forward strand.
GGTTCATGGCCATACATCCGGATCACCTCTTCACCGGCACGGCTGTAAAACAGGTCGACATCATCCAGCTCGCGGACAATTTCCAGACACTCTTCCAGATAGTGTCCGGAACCGGTTACAGCCCAGGCCAGGCGTGGTTTATCGGGCCTTGCTTGCATTTGGGGTCTCTAAAATTGATCAAGATCATTAATTTTGCCAGAGTCCGCCCCTGTAGTAAAAATAAGATAGTTTTTATAGGGTTTTTTACGTTAAAATCACGGTTTTACTTGATGGACTGCTGATCTTTCCCGGCCGGATTTTGCCTTCGCTGACAGCGCTGCGCAAAACCCTCTGCCGTCACAACAAGAAAGCTGCCGTCCTCACATTTCTGCGTCGGATTGGAGCCATAGCGAATGTCAAACCACATCCCCAAAATTGTCGTTGTTGGCGGCGGAGCCGGTGGCCTGGAACTGGTCACTAAACTCGGCAAAAAACTGGGCAAAAAAGGAAAAGCCCAGGTCACGCTGGTAGACAGTACTCATACCCATATCTGGAAACCACTGCTGCACGAAGTTGCTGCCGGCACGCTGGATTCACATGAGGATGAAATCGAATACCTGGGTCAAGCCAATTACAGTGGTTTTCGCTTCCGTCTCGGCCGCATGGACGGTCTGGACCGCAAAAACAAACAGATCTCAGTTGCGCCCACTCTGAACAACGAAGGCGTTGAAATCATCCCCCGTCGCAATTTCGACTATGACTACCTGATTATTTCGGTTGGCAGCATCAGTCACGACTTTGGCATTAAAGGTGTTCGCGAGCACTGCCTGTTCCTGGATACCACTAAACAGGCGGAAGTTTTCCAGAGCAAACTGTTGCAAACCTATTTGCGTGCCCACACTCAGGGCAAGCCGCTGGATGCAGGTCAACTTAATATCGCCATCGTCGGTGCCGGCGCCACCGGTGTTGAACTGAGCGCCCAGTTGCATGAGGTATCACACCTGTTGACCGCCTACGGCCTGGATGAAGTCAACCCACAGGATGTCAAAATTACCATTATTGAAGCCGCTGATCGCATCCTGTCGGGACTGCCAAAAAATATTTCCGATGCGACCCTCTCGGAGCTCAATAAACTGGGCGTGAACGTCATGACCGGTGAGCGGGTAGTGGAGGTCAATGACAAGGAAATCATCACCGAAAGCGGTAATATTATTCCCGCCGCTATCAAGGTCTGGGCAGCCGGCATCAAGGCACCTGAATTCCTGAAAGACATTGACGGGCTTGAGTCCAACTGGATGAACCAACTGGTTGTCAGACAAACGCTGCAAACCACGCTGGATGACGATATCTACGCGATTGGCGACTGCTGTGCCTGTAAGTGGCAGGGTCACGATGAGAATGTGCCACCCCGCGCGCAAGCCGCTCATCAAATGTCTTCGCACGTTTACAAATCTATTCTTAACCGCCTGAAAGACAAGCCGCTGCCTGAATACGAATACCACGACTATGGTTCGCTGGTGTCGCTGGGACGTTATAGTACGGTCGGTAATCTGATGGGCAACCTGAGCCGAGGCAGTATGATGATTGAGGGCTTAATGGCGCGGGCGATGTATCTGTCGCTCTACAAAATGCACCAGATGGCCTTATTCGGACCATTCCGGGTGGCCATGCTGTCCTTATCGCATCTGTTCAGACGCAGCGTGCACCCCAAAATCAAGCTGCACTGAGTTTATCCCCCTCATTCAGACAAAAAGGCCCTTTTCAGGGCCTTTTTTATGGCTGTCCTAATCAGGCCCATAAATGACATAAAAATTGCTCTTTCGCTCACTGGCGACTTTCTATCGATGGAAGAACGCCTCATCAGCACTATTCATCGTCCTGACTATTCATCTGAGTATAAAAAAGCCCCGACTGTTTTCACAGTCAGGGCCCCATTAGACTGGCCGCAAGCTTTAGATATCGAGATTGGATACCTGCAAAGCGTGCGTTTCAATAAACTCGCGACGGGGTTCGACATGATCGCCCATCAGTGTATTGAAGGTTTCATCGGCAGCAATCGCATCATCAATCTTCACCTGCAGAAGGCGGCGTTTGCTTTTATCCATGGTAGTCTCCCACAGCTGATCCGGGTTCATCTCCCCCAGACCTTTATAGCGCTGAACATGCTGACCACGACGCGCTTCTGCCAGTAGCCAATTCACCGCTTGCGAGAAGTAATGAATGTTCTCTGACCGTTCACCACGCTCCACACGGGCACCCTCACCAAACAAACCATTGATTTTATTGGAAAAAGCAAGAATCTTCTGATATTCAGTGCTATCAAAGAACTCGCCCGGTACATGGAAATCGGTACTGATACCGTGACGGCTGAAGCTGATGTTGACCATCGGCACCGGTTCGTCTTCCTGATTCTGGATACTCAGCTTGTAATTGGTACCGGTCGGTAAACCACGGTTCATCGCTGTTTCAATCTTCAGCAACCACTCATCCATGCCCGGATCACCGAAGGCAGGGATCTGCGGTTGATACACCAGTTGATCCAGGAAAGCAGGGTAGTAGTGATTGGAGAGACGACCGATGATGGCAGTAATCGTTTGATATTCAGCCACCAGTGATGCCAGTGCCGTGCCTTCGATCGCGCTGGCTTCAGCCGTTGGATATAAGGCCGCATTCTGCAGCGCCACCTCGGTCAGATAGCGCTCCATCTCGGCATCATCTTTGACGTAACGTTCCTGCTTGCCTTTCTTGATTTTGTATAGCGGCGGTTGTGCAATATACACATGACCACGCTCGATCAGTTCCGGCATCTGACGATAGAAGAATGTCAGCAGCAGCGTACGAATATGTGAACCGTCGACGTCCGCGTCGGTCATGATGATAATGTGGTGGTAACGCAGCTTTTCCGGATCGTATTCGTCTCGACCGATACCACAACCCAGTGCCGTAATCAGCGTACCGACTTCAGCAGAGCTGATCATTTTGTCGAAACGGGCGCGCTCAACGTTAAGAATTTTACCTTTCAGTGGCAGAATCGCCTGAGTACGGCGATCACGTCCTTGCTTGGCACTGCCGCCCGCAGAATCACCCTCCACCAGGAACAGTTCTGACAGGGCGGGATCGCGTTCCTGACAGTCAGCCAGTTTGCCCGGGAGACCGGCAATATCCAGAACCCCCTTACGACGGGTCAATTCACGTGCTTTTCTGGCCGCGTCTCTGGCCCGTGCCGCATCAATCATTTTGTTAGCGATCAACTTGGCATCGTTCGGGTTTTCGATCAGAAAGTCATGGAAGAATTCATTCACCAAAGATTCAACAATGGTGCGGACTTCTGAAGACACCAGTTTGTCTTTGGTCTGGGAACTGAATTTTGGATCCGGCACTTTCACCGACAATACCGCTGTCAGTCCTTCACGCGCATCATCACCACTGGTCGTAACTTTCGATTTCTTGGCCAGGCCTTCGCTTTCGATGTATTGATTCAGGGTACGGGTGAGGGCAGCACGAAAACCGGCAAGGTGGGTACCACCATCACGCTGTGGAATATTATTGGTGAAACAATAAATATTTTCCTGGTAGGAATCGTTCCACTGCATCGACAATTCAACCGTCACTTCTTCACGCACGCCATCAATCTTAATGATGTTGTCATGAATTAATGTTTTGTTCTTGTTCAGATGCTCAACAAAGG
>CAYMEE010000030.1:20756-31155 GCA_964389455.1 uncultured Methylophaga sp.
TTAATGATGTTGTCATGAATTAATGTTTTGTTCTTGTTCAGATGCTCAACAAAGGCGGTGATGCCACCTTCGTAGAAGAAAGTCTCTGTGCGCTCATCACGTTCATCGGTCAGTTTGATTCTCACCCCCGAATTGAGGAATGCCAGTTCACGAATTCGTTTGGCCAGCACATTGTAATCAAAGGTGACATTGGTGAAGGTTTCTTCACTGGGCCAGAACTGAATACGGGTACCAGTGATACTCGTATCTTCTACATCTTTTAATGGCGAATCTGGCACACCATGTGTGTAAGACTGTTTATGAAGACGGCCACTTCGGTGGATCTCCATAGTCAGTTTTTTGGAGAGGGCATTGACCACCGAAACACCCACACCGTGCAAACCACCTGAGACCTTATAGGAATTGTCATCAAATTTACCGCCTGCGTGGAGAACGGTCATAATCACTTCTGCAGCGGAGACACCTTCTTCCTCATGGATATCAACCGGGATACCACGGCCATTATCAATCACCGACACTGAGTCGTCGGGATGAATGCGAACTTCGATTTGTGAACAGTGACCGGCCAGTGCCTCGTCGATCGCGTTATCCAGCACCTCGAAAACCATATGATGCAGACCCGTGCCATCATCGGTATCACCAATGTACATGCCCGGTCTTTTTCTGACGGCATCAAGGCCTTTCAAAACCTTGATATTCGAAGAGTCGTAGGTGCTGTTATTATCCGTTGCCATAATCAAACTATTCCTGTGTCTAGGATGTTGAATAACTTATTATTCTACTACGTCTGTAGTTGTGTTGATAGCATCGTTCCCAGTCTCGGAAATGATGCCATGTTCCACGTGAAACCTTTTTTCATTTTCACCAGAGATTAGCGCGCCGAGATCAACATTGGTGCTGCTGATAAAGCTCTGTACCGGGAGTTCCCGCAGCGTATTCAGGACGGTTTTCTGATGATGCCAGTCAAGCTCTGAGCTGAGGTCATCAATCAGCAATAAAGTGTTTTCACGTTTTTTTTGTTCGGCCAGAATCATAATCTGCGCCATACTCAGGGACAGAAAAAATAGCTTTTGCTGTCCACGGGAGAGGAGTTCATAGGGGTCAGCATCATTCACTCTGAATGACCAGTCTGCCGCATGAGGACCGGAGCGAGTGTAACCCAGAGCTCGATCACGCTCGAGATTATGTTGTAAATATTCTGCCAATTCGAATTCTTTATTCCAGCCACGAAGATAGCGCAAAGAAAATTTGTAGTCTGACAGTTCAGGACAAAGCTTTTTGAAGAAAGGACGGAAGTGGACTATGAGTTGTTTTAGATATCGTTCACGCATTTGTGTAATTGCCAAGCCATGTTCGGTCAGAGCTTTATCCCACAGCGTGATCTCATTGACTGGCTTATACGTTTTTATTGCCGCATTCCGTTGTTGTATGACTTTTTTATAGGATTGCCAGTGGTAATTGAACTGATGTTCCACGTGAAACACTCCCCAATCCACCATCCGTCTGCGAAATTTGGGGCCCTGTTCAAAGTACTGGTGACAGTTAGCCGGAATGAGTTGAACAGGCAAGTGAAACGCCAGATCTGAAAGTCGTTTCAGTGGTGCATTGTTAAGTCGAATCTGTAGACCGTTTTGAAGATCATATTGCAGGCCAATAGGTGTTTTATCTATTGATCGTGCAAACAGGGTAAGTCGCTTGTGATCGTAACTGACCAGATTTTTTAGAAATCGAGAACGAAACGAGCGACCCATTGCCAGTACAAAAATCGCTTCTAACAAGCTTGTTTTTCCGGAACCGTTTTCACCCAGAATAAAATTGATGCCCTGTGCGGGACACAGTTCCGCTTCGTTAATATTACGAAATTGATGAATTTGAATTTGGGCTAACACAGTCTATTTATTCTAGGAGGAGATGAGTGCTGTCATTTATAACAAATGCCGGAAAATGAAATCAGCCAGCATGTTTGCTGGTGTGAATGAAAACAAAACAATACTGGCTGATGGCAAGCTGAATTATGATTAGATTTCGACCATCTCGAAGTCTTCCTTGCCGACACCGCATTCGGGACATTCCCAGTCTTCAGGAATCTCATCCCATTTGGTGCCTGGTGGAATGCCTTCTTCGGGCAAACCTCGTGCTTCGTCGTAAATAAATCCGCATACAATGCATTGCCATTTCTTCATTGCGTTCTCCTATGTATGAATCTGATAAACCGAGTGAATTGATTCTAACAAATATCCTGAATACTCACGTTGATTTGACGCCGTTTCGTGAAAACTAATTGATGTTGTCATTAGTCATAGGTTGAATTGCACTTCAGACTAAAGTTAACGGGCAGAGCAGGATACAAAAGCCCGTATCCATGATAGTTTATAGTTGCTATTAAACTTTGAATTTTAAGCGGAAAATTCGATTATGAGATTACCCACTCTACGCCAGCTGCAATACTTGACCGCTGTGGTTGAAGAGAAACATTTCGGTCACGCTGCAGAAAAATGTTTTGTCACCCAATCGACGCTCAGCGCAGGTATACAGGACCTAGAAGAACTGCTGGAAGTTTCTTTGCTGGAAAGAACCAACCGTAAGGTTCTGCCAACCCCTATCGGTGAAGAAATAGCGGGACGAGCACAGCAGATATTATCGTTGAGTGAAGATCTGGTCGATCTCGCTCAATCAGAGAAGAATCCGCTCTCCGGTAGAATTCAGGTCGGCGTGATACCGACGATTAGTCCGTTCTTGCTGCCCAAAGTATTACCCACTGTTCGTCAGCAGTTGCCTGAATTGGAAATTTTATTGATTGAAGACCAGTCTGAACGCTTACTCGATCAGTTGGAGGCCGGTAGTATTGATGTCGCGGTATTAGCATTTCCGTTCAACATCCGCGGTCTGACACATCGCGTTTTCGCTCAGGAGCCTTTCTGGGTCGCCTTACCCAAACAGCACCGGCTGGCACAGAAGAAAACCCTGAAAGCTGATGAATTACCCACTAATGAGCTATTGCTACTGGCCGAAGGCCACTGCATGCGCGAACATGCGCTCAGCGCCTGTCAGTTGCCAGCCTCCGCACAGCGTAAAAGTGTTCAGGCCACCAGCCTCTACACCTTGATTGAGATGGTGGCGAGTGGACTCGGTATCACGCTGATTCCAGATATGGCAATTACGTCCGATATGGTCAGTCATTCAGATATCAGCCTGGTGCCACTTGAAAACAAGAACAATCAGGCTATGCGTGAGATCGGTCTGGTCTGGCGCCCCAGTTTCCGTCGGACAGCGACATTGGAACAACTCGCCCAAACCTTCTCTGATGCGCTGGAAGATACCGATTACTCACTCCGGGCGTAAAAGTCGCGCGCAGCCAGAAACTGTTGCTGGATAAGCGGTGAGGAGAAGGGCGGCTCAAAACGGGCATAAACACGCGCTTTCGGGTCCACCAGAAAAATGCTGTGCTGCTGTTCTAGACTGTATCCTCGCTCCAGCGCAGTTTTCAGATATAGAAATTCAAATTGCTCAGCCAGTCGGCTGATAACTTCCTTTTTGCCACTATACAGAGGCAGCGACGGGGTATTCTGCAGCCACCAATCAGGCCTGTGGGCTTCCTGATTCGAATCAAAGTTAATCAATACAAACCGGGTTTCGCTCTGTGCAGACAGCTGCTGCAGGTTATGCAGGACTGATAGCACAGCTTCGCATTGAGGTAGACAGGCCGGGTGAGTGAAATAAACATAAGTCCATTGCCCCCTGAGTGACTGCTCGGTCAGCACCTGCATCGTATCGGAATGAAGCAGAAACTGTGATAACTCAGCAGGCGGTGAGCGAAGCAATGAATCAAGTGAGGCTGGGATTTGACGGTTATCAACCTGGCTTTGCTCGACTCGAAATAACCAGGCAAGCAGCAGGCACGCAAAGACAACGAGATATAACAGTAAAAAACCCTTAGAATTAAAGCTTTTGAATAACATCATCCGCTTGATCCCGTTGTTGAGCTAACCCTATGAGTATCCAATGAGCGAAAAGCTGTTCCAGTCTACCGCAGTTGTCAGCATCATGACGTTTATTTCCCGAATTCTGGGTTTTATACGAGATATTGTGATTGCCAGAATGTTCGGTGCCGGCCTGGGCGCAGACGTCTTTTTTGTCGCCTTCAAGATCCCTAACTTCCTGCGTCGCCTGTTTGCTGAGGGCGCCTTTTCCCAGGCATTCATCCCGGTACTGGCTGAGTTCCGGGAACGGGGTGATAAACCGCTGAAAGAATTGATCGCGCAAACCAGCGGTACGCTTGCCGTGATACTCATGTTGATTAGTGCTGTCGGTATGCTGGCTGCACCGATTATTATCATGGTCTTCGCGCCGGGTTTTATCAGCGATCCCTACAAACTGACGCTGGCGGGTGAGCTACTCACTATTACCTTTCCCTATCTTTTATTTATCTCTCTGACCGCTCTGGCAGGCTCGATCCTCAACAGCTTTGGTAAATTCGCGGTGCCGGCTTTTACGCCGGTCTTTCTGAATCTGTCTTTAATCGGCGCCGCCATCTGGCTATCACCGCATTTGGATGAGCCGGTCAAGGCGCTGGCCTGCGGGGTGTTTATCGGCGGGGTAGTGCAGTTACTGTTTCAGCTGCCATTCCTGCTTAAGATCAAAGCGCTACCCAGACCGCGCTGGGGCTGGCGCAGTGAAGGGGTGACTAAGATCACCAAACTGATGATTCCGGCGATGTTCGGCGTATCCGTCGCGCAAATTAATCTGTTGCTGGATACGCTGCTGGCTTCATTTTTGATAACCGGTAGTATCTCCTGGCTGTATTATTCGGATCGGCTGGTCGAATTTCCGCTGGGCGTTTTTGGTATCGCTTTATCCACCGTCATCCTGCCCAGCCTGTCTAAAAAGCATGCCAGCCAGTCCGCAACCGGCTTTTCTGACACCATCGACTGGGCCCTGCGATGGGTATTTATTATCGGCACACCGGCCGCTATCGGCCTGATTGCTCTGGCTCAGCCGCTGTTAACAACCTTGTTCCAGTATGGCGAGTTTGAAGCCGGAGACGCATACAAAGCCTCCCTCAGTTTAATGGCCTATGGTCTGGGTCTGCTGCCTTTTATCCTGATAAAAGTGCTGGCACCCGGCTATTACGCACGCCAGGATACTAAAACACCGGTCAAGATCGGTGTCATTGCCATGGTCAGTAATATGGTGCTGAATGTGATTTTGATGATATATCTGGCCCATGTCGGACTGGCGCTGGCCACATCCTTGTCGGCGGCGCTGAACGCCTGTCTGCTCTATATCGGATTGCGGCGCCGCGATGTATATTCACCCAATAGCGGCTGGCTGCTGTTTGCCGGCAAACTGATCATTGCCAATGGACTGATACTGGGGCTATTGCTATGGCTGACACCGGCCATCAGCGACTGGCAGGACTGGACCGCCTGGCAGCGTTTCGGACAATTGATGACACTCATCATCGGTGCAGCCCTGGTTTATTTTGTCATGTTGAGCCTGCTCGGTATCCGCATCAAGCAGTTTATCCGGCCAAGACAAAGCTAAAAAAAGCCCTCCGTAAAGGAGGGCCAAAGCACTACGAGGACACAACCAAAATGAGCGGATGTGCTGTTCACCATCCGCGCATCGAGGGTCTAGAAACGGCGACCGATACCAATACCCCAGACAATTGGATCAATATCCGCATTGATTCTGGCTTTGATACCAGAATTCTGAGCAATCACGTCAGAGAAATGTGCTTCGGTATCGATGTCGATATATTTCACATCAAAGTTTACAAACCAGTCCTGATTCAGAGCGACATCCACACCGGCTTGCAGGGCTAAGCCCCATGAGCTATCGAGCTCTACTTCTGCACCAGCTACATCCAGAACGTCACCAGCCACCTCTTCATCGAAGAAATAGGTGTAGTTAATACCAGCGCCAACATAAGGACGGACATCACCATCCGGACGGAAGTGATACTGCAGAGTCAATGTAGGTGGAAGTACTTTTGAGTCAATCACATCACCCAATGCTGACCAGTTTTTTTCGCCTTTCACTGTATGCTCTGAGTAACCCAGAATCAGCTCGATGCCCCAGTTTTTGGACAACATATATGTAATGTCGAGTTCTGGCACAGTATCGTCATCAACCTTGACACCTTGTCCCCCAGCCGCATAGCTGGACCCACCAGCACTCAAATAGAGCTGACCACTGTCATCATTAGGATTCACATTGATAACACGACCACGAACCAACCAGTCGCCTGCTTCATAGGCCATGACTGGCACTGCAGCTGCGCTCAAACCCAAACCTGTCATCATGGCAGCAGCAAAAACGGATTTTTTCATTCTTTTTTCCTCCGGGACGAAACCCTGTGCGTCAAACATGGGTTTATTGTCGGGGAGGGCGCACTAAGGCGCATTGACCTGGATCAATTATCAGTGAGGTAAGGAATTTAGCCGCAGAGTTGTTTCAGTTTGTCCTGATCCGTCAGGCTGATGGCCTTGCCCTGCAGGCTGATAAGCCCCTCATCCTGAAACCGGGTGAACAAACGACTCACCGTTTCCACGGCAAGACCAAGGTGATTGGCAATATCGCCGCGCGACATCGTCAGCTGAAAATCGCGTGCCGAAAAGCCACGATCCTGAAACCGCCGCGATAAGGACAATAAGAATGTCGCCAGTTTTTCTTCCGCCGTCTTTTTGCCTAACAGGAACATCAGTGTTTTGTCACCGGACAGCTCCTTGCTGAGCCGTGACATCATCTGTACCTGCAGCTGCGGCATCGTCGCACCGAATTCCTGCAGCTTTTCAAACGGCAATTCGCAGACGCTACTGCTTTCCAGTGCCTTGGCATTGGATTTGTAGGCCTGCTCGTAAATCGCATCCATGCCGATAAATTCACCGGGGAAATAGAATCCTGTCACCTGTTCGCGACCGTCACTGGCCTGTACGGTGGTTTTGAATGAACCGGAGCGCACGACAAAGATAGATTTAAACGGCGTATCGGACGAAAACAGGGCCTGACCGCGCGAATAACTCTGGCTGCGTTTGATGATTTTATCCAATTCAGCCAGGTCGTTACTATGAAGCCCCAGAGGCAAACACAAGCGATAAAGCGAACATTCCTTACAGGCGATATTGTGTTCGTGCTCGACTTTGGCGAGGTCTTTGAATAACGGGGTGACGTTGTTCAATTGGGCCATTGCTGATCCTTATGCATAACATTGCCTATAATAACCCTTCAAACCCTTGTCCGAAACAGTTATTATCTCGTTTTATTAATAAAATCAGGATTAACAATGACCGCTCGTAGCGCGACTGTTGCGCGAAACACGCTGGAAACCCAAATTGAAGTTGCCATTAACCTCGATGGCAGCGGCACCTTCCAAGCCGAAACCGGCGTTCCCTTCCTCGACCACATGATGGATCAAATTGCCCGCCATGGCCTGTTTGACCTGAGCGTCAAAGCCAACGGTGATCTGCATATCGATGCACACCACACGGTGGAAGATGTCGGTATCACCATCGGTCAGGCATTAAAGAAAGCGCTGGGCGATAAAAAAGGGGTTGTCCGCTACGGTCATGCCTATGTCCCGCTGGATGAGGCCCTGTCTCGCGTGGTGCTGGATTTATCCGGTCGTCCCGGCCTGGAATTTGACGTCACCTTTACCCGAGACAAAATCGGCGACTTCGATGTCGATCTTTTCTATGAGTTTTTTCAGGGCCTAGTCAATCATGCCGGCATCACACTGCATATCGATAACCTGAAAGGTCGTAATGCCCACCATATCGCTGAAACCATTTTTAAAGCTTTCGGCCGTGCACTACGCATGGCGGTTGCGTTGGATCAGCGGGCGCTGGAGCAACTACCGTCAACCAAAGGGGCCTTGTAAGCTCAGAATTGAGGCTTTTCAGCGCTATAACTCAAGATGATTAAACAGGTTTAAAATGCGTCGGGTAGCAGTGATCGATTATGGCATGGGCAATCTTCGCTCTGTCTCCAAAGCACTGGAAACAGTCTCCGGGCCATCCGCTCAAGTTTTTATCAGTTCCAAGTCGGAAGCCATTCTGTCGGCCAGCCATGTGCTGTTCCCGGGCGTGGGTGCGATCCGGGACTGCATTGATGAACTGAAGCGACTAGGCCTCGATGAAGTGGTGCAGGAAGCTGCCCGCAATAAACCCTTCATGGGGATCTGCCTCGGCATGCAGGCGATGCTCAGTCACAGCGAAGAAAACAACGGTATCGATGCCCTCGGCATCATTCCCGGTGAGGTGAAAGCCTTTGACAAGCCTCAATCTGAAGCGGGTGAAAAGCTGAAAGTCCCCCACATGGGCTGGAATCAGGTGCACCAGACCTGTGACCACCCACTATGGAACAAAATTGAACAGGACGAGCGGTTTTATTTTGTTCATGGCTATTTTGTCAGTCCGGCCGATCCGGCCGTGGTCGCAGCCACAACTCATTACGGTGCTGAATTTGCATCAGCCATTTACCGCGATAATGTGTTTGCTACCCAGTTCCATCCGGAGAAAAGCCAGCGCGCCGGCCTGCAGTTACTGGAAAATTTTGTAAACTGGGACGGACAAAGCTGATGACCGCCCAACTAACGGAGAATGATTTATGTTGTTGATCCCTGCCATTGATCTCAAACAAGGTCACTGCGTGCGTTTGCGTCAGGGGCGTATGGAAGACAATACCGTGTTTTCGGATGATCCGGTTGCGGTCGCCAGACAGTGGGTGGAAGCCGGGGCGAAACGCCTGCATATGGTCGATCTGGATGGCGCTTTTGCCGGTAACCCGGTCAATGCCGATGTGATTCACAAAGTCTGTGAAACCTTTCCGGAGCTGGACGTCCAGGTTGGTGGCGGTATTCGGGATGAGGAAACCATCGAAACCTACCTCCATGCCGGTGTCCGTTATGTCATTCTCGGTACCAAAGCGATTAATGCACCGCATTTTGTCGGTGATGTCTGCGCCGAATTTCCTGGTCACATCATCATCGGCCTGGATGCCAAAGACGGCAAGGTAGCGATTGATGGCTGGTCTAAACTGTCTAATCACGATGTGATTGATATTGCGCAACAATTCGAGCAGGACGGCGTCGAAGCCATTATCTATACAGATATCAGCCGCGACGGCATGATGCAGGGGGTTAACCTGGAATCGACGCGTAAACTGGCCAGCGCGATTCAGATCCCGGTCATTGCTTCGGGTGGTGTCAGCAGCTACGAAGATATCGAAGCGCTGTGTGAAGCCGAAGGTGAAGGCGTAATGGGCGCGATCCTGGGCCGTTCCATCTATGAAGGCAGCATAGATCTGAAAAAAGGCCAGGAACTGGCCGACAAACTGAATCCGCCATTGGAGTTTTAACCACAAATGGGTCTCGCCAAACGCATCATTCCCTGTCTCGACGTCGATAACGGCCGCGTGGTTAAAGGCGTGCAGTTTGTTGATATCCGTGATGCCGGTGATCCTATCGAAATCGCCAAGCGCTATGATGAACAGGGCGCCGATGAAATCACATTCCTCGACATCACTGCCACTCATCATGAACGGGACACCATGGTGCACGTAGTGGAAGCCGTCGCCAGCCAGGTATTTATTCCCCTGACGGTAGGAGGCGGCATCCGCACCGTGGACGATATCCGCAAGATGTTAAATGCTGGTGCAGATAAAGTCGGCATTAACTCGGCCGCGGTCAAAAACCCGGACTTTGTGCGTGAAGCGGCTGAACGCTTCGGCTCACAGTGCATTGTGGTCGCGATTGATGCCAAACGCGTCTCCGCAGAGGGCGAAACGCCACGCTGGGAAATTTTTACCCATGGTGGTCGTAAACCTACCGGTATTGATGCTGTTGAATGGGCAAAAAAAATGGTCGCCAATGGCGCCGGTGAAATCCTGCTCACCAGCATGGATCGTGATGGCACGAAATCCGGTTTCGATCTGGCTTTGACCCGTGCTGTCAGCGAAGCGGTTGATGTGCCGGTCATCGCATCCGGTGGTGTCGGTGAATTACAGGACCTCAGTGATGGTATTACCGAGGGCCTGGCCGATGCTGTACTGGCAGCCAGTATTTTCCACTTTGGTGAACACACGGTACAGGAAGCCAAACAGCAAATGGCCAGCCAGGGTATCGAGGTAAGGTTGTAATGGATTTTCTGGATCAAGTGAAATGGAATGAGCAGGGACTCGTTCCCGTTATCACTCAGGAATCAGAGACGAAGCAAGTACTTACTTTAGCCTGGATGAATCGTGAGGCACTTAAGCTCACTGTCGAAACCGGCCATGCAGTCTACTGGTCCCGTTCCAGACAAAAGCTCTGGCATAAAGGCGAACAGTCCGATCATCAGCAAATCGTTCAGTCTATCCGGCTTGACTGCGATAAAGACGCGGTACTGATCGAGGTGATACA
>CAYMEE010000031.1:0-30798 GCA_964389455.1 uncultured Methylophaga sp.
TCTTTGATGGCAAAACCGGCCGCCGATACGGTCTGTGGCAGGCCGCCTATTAATATGAGTGCTGAAATATTTTTTATTTTCGAGTTCATAGTCAACCACTTGCGTAATGTTCTTAATTAATGGTCTAAACTATATTAAGCGATCCAATGACGCAAGTGTTTATCAATAAACTCATCAAACTCGTTTAAATAACAAGTCCCAGACACCATGACCGAGGCGATGTCCACGCTGTTCAAATTTGGTGACGGGACGGTAGCTTGGACGTTCGATAAAACCATCACTGTTACCGCAGTTAACAAAGCGTTGATTAGCGGAAACATCGACCAGCATCTGTTCCGCGTAGTCCTGCCAGTCAGTCGCGAGGTGCAGGTGCCCGCCGTGTTTCAGTTTGTCAGTCAGCATCATGACGAAGGATGGTTGAATGATGCGGCGTTTATGATGACGCTTTTTATGCCAGGGGTCAGGAAAATAGATCTGGACCCGGTCCAGGCTCTTATCCGGAATGCGGTTTCTGAGTAATTCCACAGCGTCGGTACAAGCCACGCGAACATTACTCAGCTCCATCGTTTGAATTGAATTGAGCAACTGGCCCACACCGGGTCGATGGACTTCGATCCCGATAAAGTTCTGTTCTGGTTGAGCCTGAGCCATTTCCGCCAGTGAAGCGCCATTACCAAAGCCGATTTCCAGCACCACGGGGGCATCTCGACTAAACAGGGTTTCAAGGTTGATAGGCTCCTGGGTGTCATCGATGCCAAAAGCAGGCCAGAGCTCATCGAGCGCTTTTTGCTGGCCCGGGGTCAGTCGGCCTTCGCGACGGACAAAGCTTCTGATAGGGCGCATGACTCTGGATTCAGACATGATGAACTTATTTCCTGCTGGTAAAAAGGCCTACGATCATACCTTAATGGGGGGTCGCTGGGGATGATAAATTGGCTTGTTTGTACCGACTTGCAGGTTTAGGATCTGTAGCTAAGTCGAGGACTATTCTAGCAATCCGACTGTTGTATTTCAGCGCACGCCAAACTGGTAGAATATCTGAACAAGCCTCAGGCAAGTTCGCCACTAATGTGGCGTCAGTTATAGCTTTACAAGACCTGAATACCAAAATAAAACGAATACGTCATATGCCAAAATAGACCTTTCGAGGTATAATGGCCGGTCTTGATACAAAATCTTCGGGCCATTCCGGGTCCGGCAATCCTTTGCAAATTCAACAGGCAAAGCATTAAAGAGAGAAGGAAACTATGGTTCATCCAGTATTAGAAAGCGTCACTAATGACGTTATCGAAAGAAGTAAAAAAACGCGTTCGGTTTACCTGGCGCGAATCGATGAAGCAGTTGGTAAAGGGCCTCATCGTGCGGTATTAGGATGCGGTAACCTGGCTCACGGATTTGCAGCCTGCTCGATGACTGATAAAACTGATTTGGCTGGTGATCAAAAAGCCAACATCGCGATTATCTCTTCCTACAACGACATGTTGTCTGCTCACGAGCCATTCAAGGATTTTCCGGCTCTGATTAAAGAAGCCGCCCATGAAGCTGGCGGTGTTGCCCAGTTTGCCGGTGGCGTGCCAGCCATGTGTGATGGTATCACCCAGGGACAGCCAGGCATGGAACTGTCTCTGTTCAGCCGTGATGTTATCGCTATGGCGACTGCAGTCGGTCTCAGCCATAACATGTTTGACGCTGCACTGTATCTTGGTGTGTGTGACAAAATCGTTCCAGGTCTTCTGATTGGTGCCCTGAGTTTCGGTCACCTGCCTGCGATTTTCGTACCCGCCGGTCCAATGCCGAGTGGTATGCCTAATAAGGAAAAAGTCCGTATCCGTCAGCTCTACGCAGAGGGTAAAGTGGGACGTGACGAACTGCTTCGTGCCGAGTCCGAGTCTTATCACAGTCCGGGTACCTGTACTTTCTACGGCACAGCCAACAGTAACCAGATGATGGTGGAAATGATGGGCCTGCACCTGCCGGGCAGTTCTTTCATTAACCCCAACACGCCATTGCGTGATGCACTGACCAAACGTGCAGCAGAACAGGTTCTGAAATTTACTTCACTGGGTGATGACTTCCGTCCGATTGGTCACATGATCAATGAGAAAGCCATCCTCAATGCCTTGGTCGGTCTGCTGGCCACCGGTGGTTCAACTAACCACACCATGCACCTGGTCGCAATTGCTCGCGCCGCTGGCATTATCATTAACTGGGATGACTTTGACCGTCTCTCCAGTGTTATACCACTGCTGACTCGCATTTATCCTAATGGCACCGCCGATGTGAATCACTTCCAGGCTGCCGGTGGCATGGGGGTTCTGATTGCTGAGCTGTCTGCAAACGGTCTGATGCATACTGACATCCTCACCGTCGGTGATGATAAAGGTATGGAGCAATACACCCATGAGCCGACGCTGAAAGACGGCACACTGAGCTGGCAGGAAGGACCGAAAAAATCACTGGATCCGGAAGTGGTCAGCAGTGTCTCTGAGCCATTTGCCGCAGGCGGTGGTCTGCACCTGATTAAAGGTAATCTGGGCCGTGGCATGTCTAAGATTTCAGCAGTTGCGCCGGAACATCAAGTTGTTGAAGCACCAGCCATGGTGTTCGATAACCAGGACCATGTGGTTGAAGCCTTCAAACGTGGCGAAATGAACAAAGACGTGATTGTCGTTCTGCGCTTCCAGGGGCCGAAAGCCAATGGCATGCCGGAACTGCATAAACTGACACCACCACTGGGTGTGCTGCAGGATAAAGGCTATAAAGTAGCCCTGGTCACTGACGGCCGTATGTCAGGTGCCTCCGGCAAGATTCCGTCAGCGATTCACCTGTGGCCTGAATGTGCCGACGGTAACCTGATGACCAAAGTCCGTGACGGTGACATTATTCGTCTCGACACTCAAACGGGTGAACTGAACGTGCTGGTTGATGAAGAAGAACTGAACTCACGCATGGCCTGTGTGATGGCGAATACCGAACATCACTACGGTATGGGCCGTGAGTTGTTCGACAGCTTCCGTCAGGGTGTGTCTACATCCGAGACCGGCGCCATCAACATGTTCAATGTCGAATAATCAACAATAATCTGGAAACACGTTATCCATGTCGAAAACAATTCATGAAATTATGAAAGTCTCACCGGTTGTACCGGTGATGGTGATCAACAATGCTGACCATGCTGTGCCGCTGGCTAAAGCACTGGTTAAAGGCGGTCTGAAAGTACTGGAAATCACGCTGCGTACTGATGCGGCGCTGGAATCCATTCGTCGTATCAAAGCGGAAGTGCCTGATGCGATTGTGGGTGCTGGTACCATTATCAACATTGAAACACTGAATGCAGCAATTGATGCCGGTGCTGAGTTTATTGTCAGCCCGGGCACCACTGAAAAGCTGATCGATGCAGCGCTGGAAACGGGTGTTCCTCTGTTGCCGGGTGTCGCTGACCCAAGTCAGGCAATGGCACTGCTGGAAAAGGGCATCACCGCAATGAAATTCTTCCCGGCTGAAGCTGCCGGCGGCGTGCCGATGTTGAAATCTATCGGTGCACCGATTCCGCAAATCACGTTCTGCCCGACGGGCGGTGTTAGCCAGAAAAACGTCAATGACTACTACAAGCTGCCTAATGTTGGCTGTGTCGGTGGTTCATGGATGTGTGCGGCGAACCTGGTCGATGCTGAGAACTGGGATGAAATTACCCGCCTTGCAGCGGAAGCGATTGAACTGGCGACAGCCTGATTCAATGACACATGATATAAAAAAGCCGGGCATCGCCCGGCTTTTTTATTGCCTGCTAATCAGTAAGATGCCGCGTTCGATCCAGTCTTCAATAAGCTGACGTGCCCCTTGCTCAACAACTTCCGGCTGAGCATGCTGCATCGCCTCGACAATGTCCTGAACCGCCTGATTGCCACTGAGACCCTGCGACAATAACTCCAGCAGCCGGGCACTGACTGGATTCAATTCAATAAATTTAATCTCATCATTTTCATTTCGCAGCACCAGCAGACAAACAGGTGTGTCGTTGGGGGCGTCAGGCCGATGCTCGACGCTGATTTGATGCACCGGATAATGATAGACCAGCAACCAGGCTAATTGAGATTGCTGATAATGCAGCGTTAAACAATCTTCGTCAGCGAGCGGTGTGCGAGTGAACTCAGCTTCGTGAATGCTTAAAGCCAGTTCCACCCACTCATAATGTGCCAGTTCCCTCAGAAAAACCGGATCGCTATCACTGAGCCGCTCAGTCTCGAGATAGGCCATAAACTCGCGGGCAATTTCCACGAATAAAGGGGTTTTGCAATGGTGCTTGATCATGAAATCTCGCACCATCGCCTGCCATTGGTCTTCAGTGTAGAGGCTGCGAATCACCGGAAAAGCATTTTGCAGCGTGCCATTGATGTTATTAAAGAACAGGTCACGGTAGATCGCCATACGACGGTCTTCAATGTGCTCTGGCGCAGGCTCAGCTTCCGGGTTTCGGATATGGGCCGCGAAGCGGTACTGGGTCGCTTTAAATGAATCAGCCGTGCGAGACATGTTTGAGTTGAGGCTGTTGTTGATAACGGTGAATGGTACTGACTTCTTCCAGCAACTGCGGCAAAGGCGGGATATTGAAATCACGCTCCAGCAGGGTAGGGATAACACCATGGTGTTGATAGGTCCGCCCCAGTAATGCCCAGACCGGATCAATCACATCCGCACCGTGGGTGTCCACAATCAGATCTTCGGCTTCATTGTAATGGCCGGCGATATGCAGATAGGCAATGCGTTCGGTAGGTAATGCCTTGATATAGTCCATCGGATCATATCGGTGATTAACACTATTTACGAAGACATTATTCACATCCAGTAACAAATCACAGTCAGCTTCTTCGAGAATAGCGCGTATAAAGCTGATTTCATCCATTTCCTGCCCGGGCGCAGCGTAGTAGGAGACGTTTTCGATCACCAGCCGCCGTTCCAGAATGGACTGAACCCGCTTGATACGGTCCGCCACGTAATGAACGGCTTCCTCAGTGAAAGGGATCGGCATCAAATCATAAAGATGACCGTCATCACTGCAATAACTCAGGTGCTCGCTGTAGCAGCGGATATTGTGCCTGTCGAAGAACTTCTTAAGCCGCTGCAGGAAGGGCTCATCCAAAGGAGCAGGGCTGCCAATCGACAATGAAAGACCATGGCACAGCATCGGGTAGCGTTCAGCCATGGCCGTGAATTTACGGCCAAAAGCGCCGCCCATTTCCATCCAGTTTTCCGGTGCGACCTCAAGAAAATCAATGCCGGTGTTGTCCGTGGCAGCTAATTCATCAATAAAGCTGCGACGCAGGCCCAAACCGGCACCGTTGACCGGGCATGTTGTGCTGTTCATAAACGCTCCTGCATTCAGTCTATGCTTATCTGACGCTCAGACAGGGGCTTTGTTACACGTGGCCTAATCCAGGTTAACTTCAAACATGGTGCGATCGACGCCGACATTACCGGTTGTGGGATCGACCATGTAAACAATGGCTTTGTAGTGACCCGCTTTTTTGATGTCGGTTTTGCCCGAGAACATGCCCATAGGGCCGGTAAATTCCAATGGCACTTCTGCGATTTTTTCTTCATCCTGCATCAGCACCGCTTTAACTTCGTAGTTATCCGGCTTCCACAGGCCATCTTTGGTTATAGGGCAGCCACACAGCAGAGAGGCCTTGGTGTAAAACTCGATTTTGCCGCCCTCCAGTACCTGGGTCCAGGCATCCACAATAAAGCCGGGCATATTGAGAATAATGCCGTCACCCATCAAATCTTTACCAGGCACCACCCAGGAAGTGACGCTTGCTTCCTGGAGTGACTGACGGTAGCCGTAGGGGCCCATCAGTTTGAACTTCAACAGGCGCGGTGCATCAATATCGACTTCGGCGACAAACCCCGCGGTTTTTTCATCAGTCAGTTTCTGACCGCGCTTGATGGGATTTTTGATCAGTAGGTCGGTGTCACCGGTACCGCCATCAATCCAGCCTTCATCCAGAATCTCGCCGGTTTCGGCATCTTCCACTACCACGCGGACACCACCGACGCTACTTCCAATGAATTTGGCATCAGTTGCCTGGGCACGAATCATTATCTGAGTATTTTCTGCCTGTGCAGGTAGACTCAATGCTGTCGCTAGTGGAAGAAGCAGGGCAAGAAACAATTTTTTCATGGCAGACCTCACTGTCGTTGATAGTAGCAAAGATAATCTTGTGACCATTATGGCGGAGCAATGTTCTGTTTGCATCACCCTTCAAGCAGGCTCACTGATTGCGCCGTCAACTGCTACAATGTGGCTCTGTGAAACTTGAGGCAAGCACATAGGTCATTAATCTGACGTTTTGCCAAGCTGGTTACTCCTGACAGGTATCGCTTCATGCTCGCTTATATCATCAGACGGATTCTTTACGCTTTTCCCATACTGTTGGGGGTGAATGCGCTAACGTTCGTATTATTTTTCATGGTCAACACGCCGGATGACATGGCGCGTATGCACTTGGGCAATAAATACGTGACAGAAGCGGCGATTGAGACCTGGAAAGAAGAACGTGGCTATGACCGGCCCTTGCTCTGGAACAATGAAGCGGAGGGCGTTGATAAAGTCACCAACACCATTTTCTTTGCTAAATCGCTGTCACTGTTTGTGTTTGAGTTCGGCCAGGCAGATGATGGCCGTGATATCGGTGAAGACATCAAAAACCGTATGTGGCCGAGCCTTGCGATTGCTGTGCCGATACTCATCATCGGCCTGATGGTAAACATTACCTTCGCCATGCTGATGGTCTTTTTCCGGGCTACCTATGTCGATCTCAGCGGGGTCATTCTCTGCGTTGTTCTGATGTCGATATCCGGGCTTTTCTATATTATCGGCGGGCAATTTCTGGTCGGTAAAATCATGCAGCTGGTGCCGATATCCGGCTATGCCGAAGGCTTCGATGCGACCAAATTCCTGATCCTGCCGGTCGCTATTGGCATTATTTCCGGCATCGGCAGTGGCTCACGCTGGTACCGCACCCTGTTTCTGGAAGAAGCCTCCAAGGACTATGTTCGTACCGCCCGGGCAAAAGGTTTGTCAGAAGTCCGGGTCCTGTTCTCACATGTGCTGAAAAACGCGATGATCCCGATTCTGACGGGTATTGTGGTGGTTTTGCCTACATTGTTCATGGGCAGCCTGATCCTGGAATCTTTCTTTGGCATACCCGGCCTTGGCAGCTACACCATTGATGCAATTCATGCTCAGGACTTTGCCATTGTGCGGGCCATGGTCTTTTTGGGCTCGGTGCTCTATATCGTAGGCCTGATGCTGACTGATATTTCCTACACCGTGGTCGACCCCCGGGTGAGGCTCGATGGTTGAAGCAGTGAAGCTTCGGGAACAGGCACTAGACTGCCTGTTGATTGCTGATCCCTGGCAAAAGGCTTCTGCCATGCAGGCACTGTATAAAACGGTCCAGGATCAGGGCTGCGTCATATCCAGCGATACCTTGTCTGTACCTGTCTTCCCCGGCCGCCCGGAAAATCCACAACTGGTGGCACCGCGGGATTTACCTCGCCGTCGTAATAATCAGCAAACCGGACACGCCACACTGATTCATGCCATCTGTCATATCGAATTCAATGCGATTAATCTGGGACTGGATGCGGTCGCACGTTTTGTGGATATGCCTTACGACTACTATTCAGACTGGTTGCAGGTGGCCTATGAAGAGTCCACCCATTTTGAAATGCTGGATCAGCATTTACGGACCATGGGTTTTGCTTATGGAGATTTCCCGGCCCACGACGGCATGTGGGAGATGGCGCGGAAAACGCACCATGATCCTTTAACCCGCATGGCACTGGTGCCGAGAGTGCTGGAAGCCCGTGGTCTGGATGTGACGCCGTCAATGATGAATAAGCTGAAAGGGTCAGGCGACCATCGGGCAGTAGAGATACTGCAAACGATACTGCGCGAGGAAGTGGGGCATGTCAGAGTCGGCACCCGCTGGTTTAATTACCTCTGTGAGCAGCGTGACTTAGACCCTTATCAGACTTTCAAGGATTTGCTGGAAACCTATTTCAACGGTGAAATTCGCGGGCCGTTCCACACGGAGGCCCGGCTTGATGCTGGTTTCAGTGAAGCGGAGATAGCGCTCTTGGAATCCCAGGCGGTTTATAAGAAACGTGCCTGAATCAGTCTTCTGACTGTTTCGCCTTTTTCTTGGCCATTTCCGCCTTCTGACGACGGGACTCTTTAGGATCGGCAATCAAAGGGCGATAGATTTCGATCCGGTCTTTATGATTAAGGCTGGCATTGAGCTTACACATTTTGCCGAAGATGCCGACCTTGTCGGTGCTTAAATCAATCTGTGGATAGCGCTCGAGAATGCCAGAACGTTTAATGGCTTCTTCAACCTGACAACCGGCGTCTACTTCAATTTCCAGAATCAGTTGTTCGTCGGGCAGGGCATAGGCGACTTCAACAACGATATGTTCAGCGTTTTCCATAGATTTCCTGGGCGCGTTTGCAGAAGGCATCGACCAGCGAGCCGGAGATTTGAGTGAAGACCGGGCCTAAAGCCAAATCAAGCAGGCGGGTGGAAAACTCGAAGTCCATATCCAGCTGGACCCGGCAGCCCTGATTGTCACCGATAGGCTTGAACTGCCAGTGACCTTCCAGATGACGGAAAGGACCATCGATCAGCTCGATACGGATAGCATTGCCATGATCAAGCACATTACGCGTGGAGAATTCATGGTGAATACCGCCCTTGGCGATATCCAGCGCCGCACAGATCACATCCTCATTTTTACTGATGATGCGACTGCCCCGGCACCAGGGCAGAAAACGTGGATAAGCTTCCACATCATTGACCAGATCGAACATCTGGTCAGGCGTGTACATCACCAAAGCACTTCGTGTAATGGTAGTCATTAGGTCGGGTTAATTTCTTATATTTTCAGTAGACCGGTCAGATTGGCAAACACAATCAGGATTGCCAGCGGCGATATGAAACGAATCAGGATCAGCCAGCAGTAATGGAATACTTTACTGCCCATCGCCAATTCATCAGCCGTGCTGGCAGGTTTCATCATCCAACCGGCGAAAATGGCTATCAATAAGCCACCTAAAGGCAACATGATATTCGCTGTCAGGTAGTCAAGCAAGCCGAATGCCGTCTTGCCGAATAGCTTCCAGTCCTGACCGATATTGAATGAAAACAGGGTCAGCAGACCCAGCAGCCAGATAATGCCACCGGATAGTATTGTCGCATTACGTCGACTGAAGCCGTGGTTCTCTACCATCCAGGCCACAATCGGTTCGACCAGCGAAATGCCGG
Source organism: uncultured Methylophaga sp. (assembly GCA_964389455.1). Classification (GTDB taxonomy): domain Bacteria; phylum Pseudomonadota; class Gammaproteobacteria; order Nitrosococcales; family Methylophagaceae; genus Methylophaga. The sequence goes on from CAYMEE010000031.1 coordinate 9,330, forward strand.
AACTCCAGGCTGCAAACACCAGCAGCAGGAAGAAAATGCCCCCAAAGAACTGGCCACCCGGCATATGGCCGAAGGCGATTGGCAGCGTTTCAAAAATCAGGCTGGGCCCGGCGCCAGGCTCCATGCCATTGGCAAAAACCAGCGGGAAAATAGCGAGACCGGCCAGCAGGGCCACCCCGGTGTCCATCACTGAGATAGTGACAGAGACTTTGAATATGGAAGTTTTCTTGGGTAGATAAGAGCCGTAAACCATGATGGCGCCCATGCCGAGGCTCAGGGTAAAGAAGGCATGTCCCATCGCAATCAGAATCGAGTTTGCCGTGAGTTTGGAAAAGTCGGCATCAAACAGGAAATGCACACTGCGGGTAAATGCCTCGCCGGTGTTGAAAGCATAACCGACCAGCATGATCAGAATGACAAATAACGCCGGCATCATGACACGGACCGACTTCTCCAGACCATGCTGCACACCGCGGGTCACGACAAACATCGTGATAATCATAAACAGAGTGTGCCAGGCCAAAAGCCTTTCGGGGTCGCTCACCAGTGCTGAATGAATACTGGCGGCGCCATCCGGTGTGACCCCTTCAAAGACACCAGAGAAAGTCCGGGGAATATAGGCCATCGCCTGACCGGCAATGACACTGTAATAAGAAAGAATAAAGAAGCCGGCCAGAACGCCCATTGCCCCCAGCCAGCCCCAGAGTTTGGAACGGCCTTCCTCTTCAGCAATGGATCTCAGGCTGTTAATGGGATTCTGGCGGCCACGGCGGCCGATTGAGACTTCCGCCATCATCAGCGGGATGCCAATCACTGCAATACAGGCCAGATAAACCAGAACAAAAGCACCGCCACCGTTCTCGCCGGTGATGTAAGGAAACTTCCAGATATTGCCAAGCCCTACAGCCGAGCCGGTGGCCGCCAGAATGAATGCCCAGCGGGATGTCCACTCACCGTGTATCGACTTTTCGGGTCTTGCCATGTTTGAGTCCAGTTTGATGCACAAATTGCTCCGATTGTAACCAGATTTGAGCAAAATCAACAAACAGCCGCTGCAACAGCGTAATGACTTAAAATAATGAATACCCGCGTTAAAAACTTTATAATGCGCGGATGGCTAAGAAGAGCAAAAAGAAATCATTCAGTGACAACACTATCGCGGTCAATCGCAAAGTTCGTCACGACTTTTTCATTGAAGAAAAATTTGAAGCAGGACTGTCGCTGGAAGGCTGGGAAGTCAAAAGCCTGCGGGACGGTAAAGTGCAGCTCAACGAGAGCTACGTTCACATCCGAAATGGCGAAGCCTTTCTGGCCAATGCGCTCATTTCGCCACTCAAAACTGCTTCGACTCACATCGTTCCGGAACCCCAACGTGACAGAAAACTGTTACTGCACCGCCGTGAACTGGACAAACTCATCGGCGCTGTCGAGCGCAAGGGTTACACACTGGTGCCGCTGACCATGTACTGGATCAAAGGCATGGCCAAGCTGCAAATCGCGTTGGCCAAAGGTAAACAACTGCATGATAAACGTGCCACAGAAAAAGAACGCGACTGGAATCGCGACAAGGCCCGTATTCTAAAAATGAAATAAGTTTATCTGGTCCGGAAACTCCGATTTCTTTATAATGTCCATGTTATACAAGCTTTGGGGGCGACCTGGCTTCGACGGGGATCGCAAAACCTGAGGTGCATGCCGAGTATTTCAGTTCTTCTCGTAAAACAGACTGAAAATTAAAATAGTTGCTAACGATAACAACTACGCACTAGCTGCTTAATAACCAGCAAATGCCGTCCGACCAGACCCGTGCTTGTGCGACTGGTATCGGGCGTCGACTCACACAAGATCGTCTCGACGTAAGCTAGGTGCGAAGAGACTAAAACTTTTACTAGCTCGCTGTCTGTTTGCCCTGTCCATCGGGTTGCAGGCAGTTAAAGCAAAAGATGGAATAAGCATGTAGATCCAAAGGCGGAGGATCTGCGGACGCGGGTTCGATTAGTAAAATGGTCGCCATAGGGAGTGATCCCTATTGGAAAAAGAGAGCTCATACGGTGAACGCTACGGGACAAGGGTCCTATGCCAACGCCGTCCGGTGAATGGGAAACCAGTAAGCCGGCTAGAGACTCATAGGTTCCTAACGAGATTCGTCTCCATGGAATACTAGGGTGGGTCAGAAGACTCACAAACGCTCTCCATCTGATAGCAATATCAGATGAAGGAATAGTCCAGGCCTGAATGAAAATTCAGGAATCACTGTCCCGCCGCCTCCACCAAATACAAGAAAACCACCCTCGGGTGGTTTTTTTGTGCCTGTAGTTTGTTCTCGCTACTTTTGAATAAAGTAATGACCCAAGCTCAAAATCACTATTTTTCGAGATTACTATCCCGAGTGGCTTAGCGAACGTCAGTCTGTTGATGGAATGTTGAGCGCAAACAGCTATAATCGACTAAATCATCACCAAGTTGTCACTCGTCAGAATTGTTAAGGAATAACAATGAAATCTGATTTAGATAAGGACCTATCTAAAGAACCGATATCGGTGTTTTTCAAAGAGGCCATACTTCAAACGCCCCAAGGATTGTCGCTCATCGCAGGGTCAATAATAAATCTGGTCTATTTGATTCTGACTTATTTCTTTCCAGTATTTTTCGGCATCAGTCATCAGCCGACATTTGGCAGCCGCTTGTTCCTGTTTTCTGTTTGGTTTGTCCTGACATTCAGTCTGTTTGTCTCAATGATGTCGATCAATAACTTTCAATCAAGCTGGAGTATGACGCTCTTGATCATAGCTTTGATGTGGTGGCTGACATAACACTTTAATAGGAAAAGGACTTCCAATGATTAGATACTCGCTTTTAGCGACCCTCATCGCATTCATCGGCATATTGATTTCCCTCTTTGCTTTCAAAAGATTTGATGCCCTGTCTTCAATTGCAGGCGCCTCAATAACAGCAGTTATCATGATCGAAATCTGGGGCAGGAGGAAAAAGCGGTTACCCACCGCCAAGGAAAGAAGCCTGTTTTTGATTAGCTATTGGGTAATGATGCTCACGCTTTATATGCTGCCGTCAACATTCACTCAATATAACAGCTGGGGCTGGTTGCATATGTTCGTACTGGCCACGAACTACCCGTTATTCATGCTGCTCTTGTTTACTGATAGACAGTTGACCAAACATGTTCGAAAGGATGCTTTCCATGCTGAATAAAGCGTTAGCTGGCCCGTCTCAGTCGTGGCATAAACTTATCATGGCTGCGCTCATTGCCTGTGTGCTCACTGGCTGCACGCCTCAACAGTGGATTCAAATCGACTCTTACTTTGATGGGTATAGCATTACCAAGGATGACTTTGCCTTCAGCAGAGAAGTCAGGCATAAGCTGTTTGGCCCCTCCAGTTATGACAATCCGGCCGGACTGCAGGGCGAGACCTGTCATGCCCCCATTTTTTTATTCAAGTATGAAGTGCTGTCTTTGTCTGATGATTTCGCCATTGAAAAAGAACTGATGAATGGCATGGTCGCCGGCAAAGCTATTGAAAAATGGGTGGTAAGCTCAGACTACTGTGAAGGTTGGGAGAGCGTGCATTACCTGACCTTTGAAGTGGCTGATGGTAAGAGACTGCCGGTGATTATCTCAGACACAAAACCCAGCTTCCCCGGTGATGATAACCAGACATTCCTGGGTAATCTCTCGCAAGGACGACACTGATAATTGAATTACACATAACAAGGATTGTAATTGAAAAACTTAAAACGCCTTTTAATTCTGATTTTGCCACTGCTGCTAAACGCCTGCACCATTTATCACAAGGACTCACACGCCATTCTATGCAGGGATGAAGCTGCAAAAAATTTCATCGTAACCATGAGTGATGAAAACGGTGAGCCAAAGCCCGTTAAGTTCACGATTGTCACCGATATCACCAATTATGATGAGCCCATTCTGGAAAAGCAGTTCTGGGCCCGCATAGCCGGCTTTAACCGCGGTCGAAAGTGGCACACCCGGCATGACGGCTGGGAGTCGGGTGATGAACCGATTCCGATGATTTACTCAACGGAATATGCCTATGTCGAAAAAGAAGACGGGACCCGGGTGCCGGCGCTTGCCGAGATCCGCGAAGCCCGAACGCCACAATCCTCATTACCTGGATGGCCATTTGAAGAGACCACCATCGATATCAATGCCGATGAACTGCAATACAATCGGCATGGCAACCTCATGTATGCCAGCGTCTATATCGGCTTTGCTACCCCGCCGCCGGAACCAGGTGATAAATGGATCATCAACTTTGGCAAGATCCAGATTGGTGACCAGCTGATTGATATCCCGCCTCGGGAGACCTGTCTTTATGAGGGCTACACGGATGTTGATTTGGGCGTGAGCTTTTTGCCCTAGTAGAAAACCACCTAACTCAAACAGGATGGAACCTATTTATGACTCAAAGAGAGAAAAACATCGGTCTCAGCTTTATAGCGCTATTGCTGCTTTCAGTTTCAATGAATGCGCTTGCATACAGCGGCCGCACTGTAGAACCTTCCGATCTTGCAGGTACCTGGTGGCCAGCCAGGGGCTTCGATAAAGTGGAAACAGATGTTGATGAGATGAATGACAGAGAGATTGCATTAGAAATCAGCAATGACCAATCTGCTGTTATGACCCGCAGGTTTGAAGATGGCGATTTCGAGAAAGTGACCTCTTCCAGCTTCCAGCAAGTGGGCAGTCTTTTTTACTGGACATTTGAACGACAAGGCGGATTGCAATATCAGTTGGTTCTTGGTGGCTGGCGTGTGAAAAGCGGCACTAAGATTATTTTTGGACATCTTTACCTGTCCAACCCCGAGGATGGTTTATTCAACGGGTGGCCAGTAGGTCTCGGCTTCAAAGATAAGAATTAAGTTAGGCGGGACAGTGAAGCACTGATGGTCATAAAAAGACTCATTCAAAACATTCTTTGGGCAGTGATTGCTGCGTCAGTTCCACTGGCCTCTGAGTATGCCACTGCCACCCCTGACAATGAGCTCGGGAGAGGCTTTGCGATTCTTTTCTACAAGCCTTTTGATTACGTTTATCTGCTCTTGGTTACTGCCGTTTTTGTTTTGATCAACACGATAAGGCTCCCCATCAGAAAAGGTCCGGTCGTTATAGGAATAATGGCAGGTATCAGCATCAGCTTGATATGGCTTTTCGTTACCTTTTTGGCTGTTGCTGAACTTCACCTCTACTTGGGTGGTAAGCTGTAACAGCTAGGAAGCAAAAGTTTTTTAAAAAGGAAATAACAATGCTCAAGGATATTCGAAGCGGTTTTTCATTCGGTATTGGCTTTGCCATTGCCACACTCATCATCTACTACGGTTTTAGCTTCCTCTACACTCAGTTCATGTTCCCCGGCACATTCAGCCCAACGATGTCTGATGAAGAAGTAGCAGAGTTCAACAAATCCTATGAAGAATTTTACGGGGAAAAACTCAGGGCTACAGATTTTGTAGAAGGCTTCAACGAAATGAGTATTGATGAGCAGATCCAGCACTCATCAATGATCGTCGCTGGCAGATACATCAAAAACGACGAAGGCCTTTATGAAGCTATCGTTGAGGATGTGCTGAAAAACAGCGGGGTGAAAGGCTACAAGCCGGGCGATATCGCCGATGAGGCAAGCACCTACTCCCTCAGCTCTTACACTGATAACAGTCAGCGATTCCTGATTTTTTATACCGGTGGCAGCGAATCACGCAAACCCCGTATGCAAATGAGTATGACTTTCTCTGGCGATCGGATTGGTGGACTGAAAAGCATTCCTTATGAGCTATTTAAGTCCAAGTGTGAAAACGCCTCCAAGCCAAATAGCTAAAAATGGATGTGCTAAAGCCATTACCCCTGGCCTTTCTCATAATCATCATCATGTTCACAGCCGTGACAGGTGGTAAATCCACAACAACGACGCATCTTGTTGAAGTACTAGAAACAGGCTCTCAAATTACATATAAGGCTCGGAGGCCGATCTATTATTTGGATGCAAAATTGGATAACGGAGAAGTTATTCGGGTGTACTCAAATAACTATATTCCATCGACTGCCAAGCAAGCCAATATTGTCTTAAGAACTCAATATTCAATGTTTGGTTTTGTCACCCATCGGAGTCTTGAGGCATACAGTGCAGCCGGACTCTTAGGTATCAATTGAATAAATGGATTTAAAAATGATGAATAACCTACTAAAAACAGCAATTGTAACCCTTTCCCTTATTTACACTCCGGTTACGAGTGCTGCACCGATCAATAAATCCGATGAAGAACGGATCTGCGATGTGCTGAAAATAGCCGAGGTGGTCGAGACATTCAAGCAGGTCAATGGCCATTACCCCTATGAAGAGGCATTTTTGGAGCCGCCTGAAAATGGTTATGTTGCAGTGCCTGGCATGGTCAATCTCTATCGTGGCGAACTACCAGAAAGGTATCAATATCCCCCTCCAGGTATGTCTGGATTCATTGACTCATTAGAAAACTTCGAGACCTACCTCTCGGATGGTTTGCAAAAGGACATCCAGTTACCGGTCGACGGGCGAGTCGTTGATGAAGATCAGATACCGACCTTCTATCAATTCATGTTCAACGAGTCGGCGTATTTTATCTCAGCAATGCTTGAGAACCCTCATCCCGATGCAAGAACAATTAAACCGGGGTATCACAAATACCAAGTGAGCTCGACTGCAGCTCCAAGCCACAAAATCAAGTCGTATGAGTCGGCAAAAAAAGATTGTCCGAATACAACAGTGTCGATGCCTGTGGTGGGAACTGAGTGAGGCGATAATGAGCACGAATAAAATAAAAGCCTTGTGCCTGCTAGATGCTGTCATCGCTTCAGCACATATCTCTAGTGCCTTCTGGTTAGGCACTTATACGAATAGATATCTTGTTTTAATTGGCTTTTATTCATGGTTTTTTTGGTTAATTTATTTGTTGCCGAATAAATTATTCAGAACCGCAATAGTTGGGTTAGTGATTCTATCTCCATCTTTGCCACTAACGTTGATGTTCACTTCATGGTGCAGCGCCGGTCTTGCCCCTTGATCTTCAACAAGTCAATGCAACCGACCACTAATGCGCCGACTCAATGGATCGCATCAAAAGGAAACCTGTATGGCCGCAGAATTATTAAACTTAGCAAGGCATTATCTTTAGGAAGAATTATGATAAGTCTATCGTCAGCAGTAACAGTATCAATAGCAAATCTACTCTATGCGGCTCTTATCTATTTGTCGCTTCATGGCTGGTTGGTAGTTCATGAGCCAAGTGGAATGCAGCTGCTGATGCATCTATTTATTACTGCACCTGTAGTGTTTATTACATCCATGTGGTTTCACTACTTAAGCGAGCAAGGGAAGTGCAGTGCTATTTTCTGGAAGTTAAATCTTGTCGGCATCTTAATTCCGATCTTGAGCGTTCAAAAAGGCGTCACTTACTACCACTTTGACAAGGTAGGTCTCGCCGTATCATTGCTAGTCGCGGCAGGTATTCTTGCCTTATCAATAGTCGAGTTTCGACAGCGTGGACAAAGCTAATATTGTCAGTGAGCACTTTAATTGGCTGCGAAAGGATCGCCTTGAATGAGGTAATGGAGTTTAGACAATGGAATTGGTCACCATCGGATGGTTTACAGAGCCCTGGTATGCGCATATCGCGAACGGCAGGTTAAGCGCTGAAGATATCTTTTCCTGTGTGGTGCATGAGCACCACATCTCGGCTAATTGGATGTATTCCAACGCGCTCGGCAATGTGAAGATCCAGGTTTTGCCGCAAGACCGGGAAAAAGCTGAACGTGTACTCAAGAAGGTAATGAGCGGTGAGTACGAAGCAGATCTGCTTCCTTTATTTGATGAGCTTGAAAGCTGTGGTTGCCCTCAATGCCGTAGCTTAGAAGTCACAGGCTTTTCCGGTTACTCAAGGACATGCCTCGCTTTTGTGTTTTATTTCATCTCTGGCATTGCATTCCCGCCTTCGCAAGACTTCAGAACCTGCACCTTATGTCACCATAAATGGAAAGTAGGATCATGATAAGGATATTTCTAGCCACACTCTTTTTAGCGCTGGTTGGTTGTGCCACTAATCAACCGGTAGAGCCTGTTGAGAGTTCAGATGCTCATCGGTCAGAAGCACTTTTTATCGATGAAAAAACTGAGATGATGGATGCTCCAATTAACATGCAAATGGATGATCGGTTAACCGTTGACTCATTCATGAGGCTGATGGGGGATTTTCTTGGTTATACCGAGCTGAGACCTGATCCACTGGTGCCTGCTTTCCAACACAAGATTAATCTGAATTATTCAAACACCCCCTGGGTCACCATTCTTCGAGAGGTGTGTGAAAAAGAAGCGCTGCTTTGCTGGATAGAAGATGAAACGCTGTATTTTGTCACCCCGAATATGCGGCTAAGTGTTTCTCTCAATGTGAGTGAGTCGAGCGCCCTATGAAAAGAATGACACAAAACACCATTCTTGCTTTTATTGGAGCAGCAGTGCCTTTGGCTGCTCACTATTCAACGGCAAGCGCTGAAAGTGTTCCAGGCACAGGCTTTTCAATTCTTTTATATAAACCGTTTGATTTTGCCTATTTGCTGCTGGTGACGGTCATGTTTGTCTTTATTAATATCCGCTGTTCAATCAAAAGTAATGAGTCAGTTATCGGCGGGGGATTACTGGGGATCACTGTGAGCATCTTGTGGTTTGGTCTAACCTTTTTAGTGCTAGGGGAAATGCATCTTAAAATGGGAGGTAAGCTTTGATTTTTCATCCTTACAGCAAATCACTGCAGCGGGACCCAGAGTCATTGTCTAGGTAGAAAGAATGCAAGCTTCTCGAATAATAATTATTTTTGTTGCTAGCAGTGGGTTTTTATTTGGCCAGTTGTTTTTTGGGGAGCTATCTATTCCGGCGACAATCGCAGGTTTGGGTGGCGTTTTGGCCGTTACATTAAGCTGGCTTCAGGAAGAAGGGCGCGACTTCAAAAAGGCCATTATTGTTTTTTGTGTACTGGGTTTGGTTGGTGTTGCTATGCATGCTTATCAAAACTACTCAGATATCCCTGTGTATGACCCTGAGTGGGGAATGATAGGGGTATACGTTTTAGCATTAATCCACGTCGGGTATTCAACCCTGATGTCGAGTCCTTCTGGAGAGTAGTCATGCATAGTGCAGCTTATTCTACCTAACACATCACTGACGAGCGCTGACACGGAAGTACAGGGATAACCTAACTATGAACGATAAGGAAGACCCATGTTTATTGATACAAAAAACTGGCTCTTGGGAGACCGAGTTATATACCTGTGAGGCTATACGGCTCAAGAGAGACTTGGAGCGACATTTACGCTACAAAACCACGCTGAGTCATGGGAGAAAGCTTCGGGGTAACATCCAATCTTTCTGGTGGATAGTGAATTTTATATGGACTGATTATCGCTACCCAAAAGCAGCTAGAGTTGCCAATGTCTATTATGAGTGTTGGCATTTGATCTTACCACTGATATTCGAACCATCTGAAGCAGATAAGTCTGTGAAGGTGACATTTCTCGCATTAAGTAGTAACAAATCAGATAACAAAACTTTGCATCCGACCGCTGACACGTCGGCTGAATGAGGCTTTTGGCTGCTTAACGGGGTACATAAATGGATTCTCAAGAACAATCGTCAAGAATCATCAAACAAACAATTCTTGTCTTACTGATACTCAGTATTGTTGTTTTCGGCATCGGCGCAACAGGCATTTACCATTATCTTTGTAAGCCAAATTTGAGTCCACTCATAGCAATAATTGGACTCAGTACAATGCTAGTTACTATCGGTTTGGGTTTGGCTAACTCACTAATTATGAAAAGCCTCAAACATTGGTTAGTTACCGCAGCCCTAGTTTGTAGTTTCATCATCATGGCTTTGTATTTTTATATTGTCTCGTTTGTTAGGTGTTCGGGTGTTTGAACGGTTCTAGCCTAACAAGTCACTGCAGCCGACGATTATTGCGTCGGCAGAGTTAGGGAGGTAGAAAATGGATTTTGAACTGGGCCAAGAAGAAACCCTAATCAAAGAAGGTTCAGCCAACCTACAGAGGAACATAGAAACTGTAGGTGGTGCACTTTTCCTGACTAACCAGCGATTAATATTTAAACCACATAAACTCAGTATCCAGAAAGAGCTAATAGAAATCGGCCTCGGGGAGATTCAGAGTTTAACACCCAGCTGGACTAGGTTTCTAAACCTCATACCTATCTTTCCAAATAGTCTGTCTCTATTGACAAACAAAGGAGATAAATATCGTTTTGTTTTATTTAAGCGTGCTGACTGGGCAGTAGCTATAGAGGCTCAAAGGAATGCCAAACAGTTTGCTGGATTATATGAAGTCAGGGATTGAAAAAGCCTATTCGGATTTTCAGGCAGGTCATTATGAATCTGCATTGAAGCAGTATCTGACATACGCTAACGAAGGGAATGCCGAATGTCAGGTTTTTGTTGGCTGGTTGTATGAGCGTGGGATCGGGATTCCTAGAGATCAGCTGACAGCAGGAAACTGGTTCAAACGCGCTGCTGAAAATGGATCACCACAAGGGGCATTCTATTATGCTCGCTACATTCTTAGATATGGGGACAAGAAAGAGGCTATCCCCTGGTTTCAGAAGGGGGCAAATCTGGGCGATGTTCCGAGCTTATTTAGATTGGGATACGCTTATTTTCATGGGGTAGGTGTCGATTCAGATCACAACAAAGGTATTCAACTCATTCAGCAGGCAGCCGGCCTCGGACACATCTATGCTTTGCGTGAACTATCCCTTATTGAAATGAGGGGATACAAAGGATTCACCGGCCGAATCCTTGGCTCAATGAGACTGATACGCGCCACCCTGTCGGCTTACAGGGTGGCTAGAAAAGATCCGTATTCAGAGAGGCTGCGTGTTTGATGAATGGTATTTGTCCTAACTGTAATCGCCAGGGAGTAGCGCTCAAAGACATTGCCATTAAAGGAATGCTCGGGCGGCGGATTAAATGCACTCTATGCGGAATAGGACTGAAAGTTAAGCCTAAGTTTATTCCCTATTTACTGACCGATTTTATCAGTCAAATAGCGGTCATTGGTAGTATCGCCTTGGCCCTGACATTCAAAAGCTGGGCTGTGTTTATATTAGGGCTGGTTATGTCGGTTTGCATATTCATCCCTTGTTTTATTTATGGGAGATTGTTGGTTATCAAAAGCCCATTTAACAAAGAGATGAATCATGATGATCATCCAGCATAAATGGGCAATTCCGCCGAGCGTTAACGTGACGAATGAATGAAACGATTGGTAGATAAAACGGGAAAGGAATCTCTTCTTCTGAGATAGGCAAAAAGGATTTAGCGTTATGACATGGAAGTATTTAGTTTTTTGTGCAGCTGTCATGCAGCTCCTGATTATAAATCCAGTGCACGCAAGACTGAGCATGAATCATTGGGACAGGTTCAATAAGACGACGGTACTCATTGTCCGAGCTTCAGTGTTGGAAACTCAAGATGATGGTTCCCAGTTCAACACAGCAAAGCTTAAAGTGGACAAAGTCATACTTAACGAATCAGAAGTGAAAAATATCGGTGCTGTTCTGGATGTTAAGTTTTCGCGAAATAGCTTCCAGCCGACTAATACAGGAAACAGCTATCTGCGCTCAAACAGTAATGAACTAGCTTATTTTTTTCTTGGCAGGTTCGAAGGTAAATGGCGATTTGCTGATCCAGATGCTGCCATATGGGTAATGAGAGAGACTCAGTCAGGAAATGAAAGCAAAAAAGTGCTTTGTTTTCCTCCTACCTACATCAAGAACCTCCCAACTGAATTGTTTGAAAAGCTGGATATTCCTGTTCTTTACCATACTGCCAGACTCTGTCGTTCAAGCAGGCTTTATATGAATATTACGAGGTACAAGTCGATTTATTATTCAGACTTTTACATCACTGAAAACAAACTCATAGACTATTTTGAAGATGAGCACAGTGAATAATAAGGAAGTCCTTGCAGGGGGCGCTATTGCCGCTATTATCTTGGTGGTTATTAGTTAGGTCGGTGGGTTATACGGGCTTATTTACATTGCGATAATTCTTGCTCTCAGCAAGCTCGCCTTATTGCTTTATGCACGAAATTCAAAAGCGTCAAAAGCTGGCGCAGTCGTTCTCTTTCCTGAGATTTTGACCAAGTTATTGATGCCCAAAAGTACAAAACAAGCCATTAGTGAGCTTCAAAAAAAGGAAGACAACGAATTTCATCACTCACGTTCAGTTGGTGACGAATAACCGACTTTTTAACAAGGAGGGAAAATGGATATTTTCACTAAGTTCAACAGGAATAAGATTCAAGATCGGCAGGTAGACACGCTGATTGGTCTAAGCAAAGGCATCACTGCCGACGGGAAAGTCGACCAGGCAGAGGCTCAGTTTTTGCAGACCTGGCTTGTGCAGAACCATCACACTGATAATCCCATCATCATGAACCTGCTAGATAAGGTCACCGTCATGCTGGAAGACGGGGTTCTCGATGCTGATGAATCTGCCGAGCTGCTCGATATTCTCCGTTTGATTTCAGGCGAAGAAACTGAAGTCGGCGAAGTGGCTAAGCCCTCGACTTTGCCTATCTGCTCTCCGGCGCCAAGTATTGAGTTTGATGACAGTCTGTTTTTGTTTACAGGCACATTCGCCTATGGCACCCGTAAAGAGTGCCAGCAAGCGATTGAGTCCCTGGGTGGGCTCAATGCGAAAAGTGTCACTAAAAACCTGAATTACCTGGTTCTCGGCACTTATGTCACAGACAGCTGGGCCCATGAAAGCTTCGGTCGAAAGATCGAAAAAGCCATGGCCTATCGTGACTCAGGTGTGCCACTAGCCATCATTACTGAAGAGCATTGGGTGAATGAGGCTGGGTTTTAGATGGTGAACACAAACAAGCATGAAGCTGACAGAACCTATCTTTTTCACCCTTTTATCAGTGCCTTTGTCAGGTTTGCTGTTTCATTACTGGCTATATGGCTAATTATTGATAAGACCCATGTTGGGGCTCGGCTGGAAGCGAACCAATACTATCTGTACGCGGTTAAGCTGTTATTTGTGGTTCCGTTTATCTGGCCGGCGGTCTACTTAAGACAGGTTTATGAGCCAAACAACAAGGATAGTAAGTAGGAGAGCATATGATTTCATGGAAGAAAAATACTCTTTTAACCGCTATCGGGTTTTCACTGCTACTGGTGGGAATCCTGATCGGTATTGCTCTGGCAAAGCCGTACTTTGAATCAAAACGTGTTGTGGCTTTATCACTAAACAGAGTCAACCAGGCTAGTGCTTATGTGAAGGATTTTGCTGAGCAACCTGACAAGCTTGAGCGTCACTTACTATTGGACCTAGAGCTTAATTTGAGCAAGTTGTTGCTCATCAAAGAGCAAATGAGTAATTCACGAAAACAGCAGCTCTGCTCAAGCCTTCTCCCGATGATTGAGGATAAACAATCTTTTATCACACTGGCCAATCAACTCGAGGATAGCGAGACTCACATCAGCAGAATAGAGTTATTCCTGGCTGAGGTGGCAAAGTGTGAAGCGTGGTGAGAACTGAAATGAGCTGGCAATACATAATTCTTTTGCCTTGGGTTTTTCGTGTTACCAATCAGGCTATATTTAATGCTCCGGCGCAACTATCGCGTTAACTCGGGTTGTCGCGTGTATTGTGGCATGCCACTCAAACAAGATAGTGCCTGCTCTGAATTTGCCGATGCCGGCAAGTCATCAATTTTGAGGTTTTCGCTGCTCACAGGGTTCATCATCTGGGTGTTTGTTAGCTTTGCGGTATTACGGATGTTCTCTTTATCGTGAGAGAGTTGCGCGGTCAGAAGTAAAACATGACAAGCAATAAAAAAACATGGCTTTGGATTTATTTGCCGCCTTATTTGCTAATTGGCCTATTTACTCTGGGTGGTGGCTTGGTTGGGTGCAACGTTTGGCTCATATTCGGGCTTAACCGGATCAGGGAAGCTCGGTTCGCCCATAGCCTACGGTTTAGCTTTTTTAGTCTGCCTCTCCCTATTTACACTGGGATATAAATTCAGACGGTATCTGGAAGAGAAAATCTGCAATGCAGTGGGTGCCTACCTGTGGTGTTTTGTTGGGTATTTGGCTTTCCACCGGCTTGAACTCAATTGAAGTGACGCCGCCTCAAATAGAGAAACCACCTTCGGGTGGTTTTTTTGTATGTGATGATTTCAATCCCACCACTCAATCGATTTAATTACTCATTACTAATACTTGATACGCCGCTGCCGATATGTTGGTAAATGGGATTATCCTGCCTAAAGTGTTGACGAATCAGCCTTAGCTAATGAAGATAGCCCCATAACCCCCGGGAAAGCTTGTTAATATGCGGATCAGAGAGAAAATCAGTCTTATCGTCATCCTTAGTATTCTGGTGACGGCAATACCCACAGCTCTGCTGATAACGGCTTATGTCAAAGACAAAATTCTCAGCCGTGAAATTAAAAGCCTGCTGAATATCACCCACAATCAAGTTGAAATTGCCACTGAGCGTCTGCAAGCCGGGGAGGAAAAGCTCAAGGCGCTATCTCGGCTATTGCAGGAAGCGCTGCAACAGCCAGTCACCAAGGAAGAGATTGACAGCTTCTATCAGACAATGCGCCTGAATGATGATGGTGTATGGCGAAACCGCATAGAGAGTTATGACGGCATGCAAGAGTCAGGCATCTTTTTGCCGGATTCGCCTGAGTTGACTGATCGGCAGAAAGTCATGCATCTGAGAATCAAGCAGGTCATGGATACTTTCGGTGCCGCTGCCAATCGTCGGCATGAGAATGTCTGGTACCTGTCGCGTTATCGGAGTGAAGTCATCTTTGATGAAACATTCCCCAAGTTTGTTTTTGAACAGGATGCTGACAACGACTACACACAGACGCCCTGGGTGACCTTTACTTCTCCTGAATTAAATCCTGCCCGCCGTTACACCTTTACACCCCCCTTATTTGATCCTGTTCCCCAAGTCTGGATGGTCAGTGCCTTATATCCGTTTTATCTCGATGGTGAGTGGATGGGGGCACTGGGTGAGGATATGCAATTAACGAATGTGCTGGGATTTATATTTCGCGATCAGCAGATCTACCCGGATACACAGCATTTTATGCTGGATAGCCATGGTGATTTTATCCTGGCTGGCCAATGGCAAAAGGAACTGGAAGCGGAAGCAGACCAGCATGATTTTGCGTTAACGGGTGAGTCAGCGCTGCAGACATTACTGGATAGCGAGATATTGGGT
This sequence comes from uncultured Methylophaga sp., assembly GCA_964389455.1. Lineage (GTDB taxonomy): Bacteria > Pseudomonadota > Gammaproteobacteria > Nitrosococcales > Methylophagaceae > Methylophaga. The sequence goes on from CAYMEE010000031.1 coordinate 24,650, forward strand.
TATTCACCGACTTTGCAGTCACGCACGCTCAAGGTTAAAGGAGAAGAATACATCGCCATAGGCATGCGGATCCCACCGGTGGATTGGAGTTATTTCAGACTGGTGCCGGTCGCCAATATCGTAGAGCCACTGCAACAGCTACTCCTGATGCTGTTTATCATGGTGTTTGTCATTACCGCTGTTTGCGGCGGTCTCATCACGACCGCGATTCACAGTAATGTAGTCGCACGAATTATGCGATTGACCCGGGCCATTAGCGCTTATGAGTCGGGGGACAGAAAACAGGTTGCTAAAGCGGTCAGGGGGGATGATGAAATCACTCTGGCAGCGCGTGAGTTTGATGTCATGGCAGACCGTGTCGCTGATGCCAGACAGGCACTGGCTGCAACCGAAGAACGTTGGAGCCTGGCTCTCGAAGGCGCTGGTGACGGTGTTTGGGATTGGAATATCAAGACTGGCGAAGTGCTGTTTTCAAGACAATGGATAGTCATGCTGGGTTATGAGCCGGAAGATATTGCACAGGAATTCGCCTCCTGGGAAAAACTGGTGCATCCCGATGATATTGAGAATGCCCGGCAGCAGCTTGAGGCCTACCTTGAAGGTAGAAGCTCAATATTCTCTGTAGAGTTCCGAATGCTGTGCAAGGATGATAGCTGGAAGTGGATATTGTCCCGAGCCATTGTGGTTGATCGCGATCAGAATCAGCGACCCACACGGATGATCGGGATGCACACCGATATTTCCTATCTCAAACAGATCGAGACCGAGCTGAGAACCAGTACTGAACAACTGCATGAAGTACTCGAGTTCAGCCCGACGGCGATACGCATCGCGACGCATAATGGCCACAAAGTCATCTACGCCAACCGGCGTTATTCAGAGTTACTGAATTTAGATCCCAAACAGGTCCTGGGGGTAGATCCTGCCGATTTTTACCAGCAACAGAATGACTATGAAGACTTTCTTGAAACCATCCAGTCCGGTGGCAAAATTAAAGATAGGCTGACACACCTGGATATTCCTGGCGTGGGACGAAAATCAGTTCTGGCAACCTATCTTCCGATTCAGTATGAGAACGAAAGCTGTGTGATTGGCTGGTTTTACGATGTCACTGAATGGCTCAAGGCACAGGAAGCGCTGCGTTTACATGCCAGTGTTTTCGATAATGCCTGGGAAGGCATTCTGATCACTGATAAAGACAACCGCATCATTACGGTGAATCATGCCTTCACGGAGATCACTGGTTATGATCAGAAAGAGTTGATTGGCCATGATCCCGGTATTTTGGCCTCAGGTCGTCAGGACAAAAATTTTTACCAGAGTATGTGGGAGACCATAGATAAGACCGGGCGCTGGCGTGGCGAAGTCTGGAACCGCAAGAAAAACGGTGAATTCTATGCTGAGATCCTGACCATCAGTGCTATCAAAGACGAACAGGGCAGGATAACCAATTATCTCGGCTTGTTTGCTGACATTACAGAAATCAAAAACACCGAGCGTCAGTTGGAAGATCTGGCACATTATGATGCGCTGACACAACTGGCGAACCGTACTTTGCTCTCTGATCGGCTTGAACAGTCACTGGCCCAAGCCCGTCGTCGGGATACCATGCTGGCAGTCTGCTTTCTGGATCTTGATGGCTTCAAGCCTGTTAACGACAACTTCGGTCATGATGTCGGTGACAAACTGCTCATTGAGGTAGCAAAACGCCTGAACGAAGTCGTTCGTAGTGGTGACACTGTTGCCAGAATGGGGGGCGACGAGTTTGTTCTGCTGATTACCAATATTACTGACGTTAAGGAACTCGACCCGGTTCTCACCCGAATCAACAAGTCCATTGCAGAAGAATTCTCCCTGGACAGTCATATCCTCTCTGTTTCTGCGAGCATCGGCGTCGCCATTTACCCGCTGGATAATGTCGATGCAGATACGCTGATTCGCCATGCAGACTTGTCGATGTACGAAGCCAAACAGGCGGGCCGTGACGGATATCATATCTTTGATGTGAAACTGGACCAGCAGGTACATGAACATCATGCCCGCACAGAGAGAATCGGCAGTGCACTGCGTGATGGTGAGTTCTGTTTGTTTTATCAGCCCAAAGTGAATATGAAGACGCGTGAAGTGACAGGCATGGAAGCGCTGATTCGCTGGCGACATCCAGAGAAAGGCTTGTTGGGGGCCTCAGAGTTTCTTCCCTTCATTGAGTCCCATGAACTTATTATCACCCTCGGTGACTGGGTACTGGAACAGGCGGTTGAGCAAATTCTGCAATGGCAACAACAAGGACTGGAATTACAGATCAGTGTCAATGTCTCGGCCCGACAGATTCAGCACTATGATTTCATCGAAAAACTGAAAAATCTGCTGGCAGCACATCCTGATATGCCATCGCATTTGCTGGAACTGGAGTTACTGGAGACCTCTGCACTTGAAACCCGGCAGACCGCAGAGGTGGTGGAGGCCGCCGGTGAGCAATTAGGGGTTTACTTCGCATTGGATGACTTTGGCACAGGCTACTCATCCCTGACTTACCTTCGCCAGTTACCCGTGAGAACGCTGAAAATAGATCGGTCTTTTGTCAGTACGATGCATCAAAGTGCCGGCGATATGGCTATCGTCAAAGGCATTATCGAACTGGCTCAAACCTTCAAGCGACATACCGTGGCGGAAGGGGTCGAGACCAAAGCAGAATGTGAGACTTTAATGGAAATCGGTTGCGATACGGTGCAGGGTTACTACATTGCGAAACCGATGCCTGCTGACGAGGTATTCGACTGGGTGCAGGATTTCCATCAGGCACACAGCTCAATCAAAAAGACACAAAAAAACTAAGTCCAGCAGATTCATCTGTGCTTCAGTGGCAAGCTTGCTATGATCTGGCAAGCTTTTGATTACAACCAACCGAATCGGAGTATTCATCTGTATGAGTCTTGCTATTGCTGCTGTGATTTTCGGGCTGATTTTACTGGTCTGGAGCGCGGACAAGTTCGTTGAAGGCGCTGCAGCCACTGCCAGATATTTTGGCATGCCGGCTTTGTTAATCGGTATGGTCATTGTCGGTTTCGGGACTTCGGCACCAGAAATGGTGGTCTCGGCACTGGCTTCATCACAGGGTAACCCGGGAATCGCCCTGGGTAACGCCTATGGCTCCAATATCACTAATATAGCCCTGATCCTGGGTATTACAGCATTAATCAGCCCGATTGCAGTGCATTCGCAGGTGCTGAGAAAAGAACTGCCTATCCTCACTATTATTACTTTCGCCGCAGCCTGGCAGTTGTGGGATGGCAATCTGTCACGCATGGATGCCATTGTCCTGTTGCTGGTTTTTGTTGTGCTTATGGGCTGGACCATCTGGCAGGGCATGCAGAAAAAGACCGATCAGTTCGGTACCGAAATGGATGAGGAGCTCGAGCAGAAGCAGATGCCAATCAAGCAAGCTGTGTTCTGGCTGGTCATCGGTCTTCTGTTATTGATTCTGAGTTCACGTCTACTGGTCTGGGGCGCGGTGGAAATTGCTACCTCGCTGGGTGTCAGTGATCTGATTATTGGTTTAACGATTGTCGCCATCGGTACCTCCTTACCGGAGCTCGCCTCATCAGTGATTGCCGCCCGAAAAGGTGAGCACGACATCGCCCTGGGCAATATTATTGGCTCCAACCTGTTTAACACACTGGCTGTGGTGGGTATCGCCGGCAGCATTACGCCCATGGCGGTCAGCCAGGAACTGCTTTATCGCGATATGATGACCATGATCGTGCTGACGCTTTCGCTGTTTGTGTTCGGTTATGGTTTCCGTGGACAAGGTCGTATTAACCGCATTGAAGGCGGCATTCTGCTCTCAGCTTATGTGGCCTATACCGTTTACCTCATTACTACCGTGTTTGCTTAATTATTCATCATTATGGCTAATATACTGCTCGACAAATCCCACAAGAAACTTATTCAATCGGCCATTGATTTGGGTGACTGGCTGCTTTCCCTGGAAGGACTCACTGAACAAGATGGACAGGCCATCAAAGCAGTGCAGAAATCGCTCAATAAGTTGCCCAAGGTGAATGACGGTACGCTGGCGATGTATGGGTTCAGTCTGGAGCAGGGTAATGATCTGGCTGGATTGGTTCGGGGCTGGGATATCTCACTGGAGTATTTTGCCAACGACCCGGAGCAGCAGGGCGGACTGGAAATGTTCAGTTCCTATATTCCTATTCCGGAAAGCACTGATCCGGACGTGCTTACTGAGAAGAAAAACCATGAGCTGTATTTCCACTGGCCCATCGGTGATATCTGTAACCTGATACCTGGCGCACAGGCGAAGCAGTGGTTACAACAGCTTGCCAGCCCGAAAGCGCTCGCAGAGTCAGCTGAGCGGCTCAGGGTAGAAGTTGTTTTTGCTGATTATTACGGTGAAATTGAATTGCCCGTTTCGGCGCTTGCAAAAACCTAGTCACAAATAGTCGTTAAGCTCGACATTGATTTAAATTGGAGACGAGCCGTGTTGCGTTATCGCCATAGTTATCTTGTTGCCCTGTTAGTGTTCAGCAGTGCTGTGCAAAGTGATGATGGCATGATTCCCGAGAGTCAAAGCCAAAACCCTTGGTTTGAACAGGCGCAAAGCGAGCTCGCAGAAAAGCCGGTTTTTGATCCCGGCAAAAAAGCAAAAAACATTATTCTGTTTGTTGGTGATGGTATGGGCGTTTCCACCATTACCGCAGCGCGGATTCTGGATGGTCAGAACAAAGGCCTGGCAGGGGAAGAGAACAGCCTGAGCTTTGAAGCCTTTCCGTTTACCGGGCTCTCCAAAACCTACAATGTGGATGCGCAGACACCGGATTCAGCCGGTACCATGACCGCGATGATCACCGGCGTCAAAACAGATGCGGGTATTATCGGCATTGATGAAGACGTCACACGCGGTGACTGCGCGAGCGTCAGTGGTAATGAACTGATCAGCGCATTGGAACTTGCAGAACTGTCAGGGCAGTCGACGGGCTTTGTCACCACAACCCGAGTGACGCATGCCACGCCAGCAGCGACCTATGCCAAGTCCCCTGAGCGTAACTGGGAAGACAGCGCTGATCTGCCAGAGGATGCATTGGCAGCAGGCTGTGAAGATATTGCCTCACAACTGGTCAGCTTTGAACAGCGACTGCAACAACGCTATCCAGCTGCTGATATTGATGGCATTGAAGTCATGATGGGCGGCGGTCGTCGTCATTTTCTGCCCAATCAGTCTGCCGCTGACAATGCGGATGATATGCGCTTATTCAGCGGTGATCGAAATGATCAGCGCAACTTAATTGATGAATGGCAGGCACAGTATCCGGGCGGTCACTACATCGAGAATCAGGCGGGATTTGATGCCGTCAATCCAGCTCAAACTCAGAAATTGCTGGCTCTGTTTGAAGACTCACACATGCGCTATGAGGCTGACCGCGGCAATGATGATGCCGGCGAACCGTCGCTTAGTGAGATGACAGCCAAAGCGATTGATATTCTGGATAACAATGAAAACGGCTTTTTCCTGCTGGTGGAAGGCGGGCGTATAGATCATGCCCATCATGCCGGTAATGCCTTTAATGCTCTTACCGATACCATTGAGTTTGCCCGTGCGGTCGAGGTCGCCCTGAATCAGACCGATAGCGAAGAAACGCTGATTATTGTGACGGCTGATCACAGTCATGTGTTTACCATGGCCGGTTATCCCAAACGCGGTAATCCGATCCTGGGGAAAGTCGTTAATATCGGCGAAGAAGAACCGGCAGCAGCAGAGGATGGCATGCCTTACACCACGCTGGGCTATACCAATGGCCTGGGTTTCCGTGATTTGGGGGATGAGTCCGATGCGGATGTCACCTACCAACAGCGAGCAAAGCCAGGACGTCATGATCTCAGCCATGTTGATACCGAGGCAAAAGGTTATCATCAGGAAGCGCTGGTGCCGTTGGGATCAGAAACCCACGGCGGTGAGGATGTGGCGATTTATGCGATTGGGCCCGGTGCTTCAGCTGTCTCCGGCGTCAATGAGCAGAACCTGATTTTTCACGTCATGCGCCGGGTGGCAAACTGGTGAATAACTACCAGTTAATTTTGGGGAAGCCGTTAAATGAGGGACGGGCAAAGTAAAATCCCTGGAATTTACTGAC
>CAYMEE010000032.1:0-2051 GCA_964389455.1 uncultured Methylophaga sp.
GCCCGCATGTTGCAACAGCGGGGCGATATTCTACCGCTGGAACAAGTAATACAGTCTGCCATGGCGGTCAAACCCGGCCAGATTCTGGAAACAGAACTGGATGAGGAAGATGACCGCTACGTCTACGAGCTTGAAATTCTCGATGATCGCGGCCAAGTCTGGGAACTGGAGTTGGATGCCAGCACTGCAGAGCTGCTTGAACTGGAAAGCGAGGATTAGTTCATGCGCTTGTTACTGGTCGAGGATGACCCGGGCCTGGGGCCAAAACTACAGGATGCACTGAACCGTGCCGGCTATGCCACTGATCTGTCGATTGACGGTGTCGATGCTGAAGCCATCGGCGATATCGAACCTTATGACCTGATCGTGCTGGACCTGGGACTCCCGGGACAGTCCGGCCTTGATGTGCTCAGAAGCTGGCGAGCGCGTGACAACCTCACGCCGGTGATCATTCTCACCGCGCGCGATGCCTGGGAAGATAAAGTGCTGGGCTTTAAAGCCGGAGCCGATGACTACCTGGCGAAACCCTTTCAGATTGAAGAACTCCTGGTTCGCATCAACGCGGTATTACGCCGTTATGCCGGCCTCAAACCCGGTTCGCTGACTTATAACGACTTATCACTCGACGAAGCTGATCAAAGTGTCAGTCTCAGAAGTGGCGTGAAATTCAATCTCACCGGTACCGAGTTCAAACTGCTGCGCTACTTTATGCTCAACCCAGGCAAACTCCTGTCCAAAACGACACTCACCGAGCATGTTTATCAGCTGGACAGCGACAAAGACAGTAATGTCATCGAGGTCTATATCAATCGGCTACGGCAGAAGTTGGGACAGGGACTGATTCAAACCCGGCGCGGACAAGGTTATATCTTTGGCCGGGAAGGCCGATGACGTCGATTCGCAGCCGGCTCGCTATCGGCCTGACTCTGGTACTGGCTTTATTACTGCTGGGGCAGTGGCTGTGGCTGACCCTGACCATAGACCGGCTGATCGAGAAACAGGTGATCAGCCGTCTTCAGGAAGAAACAGAAAGCCTGCTGGCCAACCTGACAGTCAATCCCGATGGTCAGTTGGTCCTGGACCATGAGCGCCTCAGCAGTAATTACAGACGTAGTTTTTCCGGTCTTTATTTCGCTGTGGAAACTGAAAATCAGCAAATGTTTTCACGCTCACTATGGGACTTCAACCTGACTACCCGGCCGACAGCGATGGGTGAACGCCTGGTTCATTACCAGACCGGCCCCCAGGACCAACCCCTGCTGGCTGTTTCAGCAAGCTACCTGAAACAGGGCAAACAGCTCACCATTACCGTGGCTGAAGATATTGCCTGGATGCTGGAGGATAAACAGCGTTTTCAGTTTGTGTTTACGCTGCTCTCTGCCGGTGGTTTTCTGATTTTACTGCTGTTTCAGGCGGGCCTGGTCAGTCAGGCTTTAAAACCATTGAGTAAAGCAAAACGACAACTGGAACAGTTGGGACAAGGGGAGATAAAAGGCATTGATGAAAACGCACCGGATGAAATCCGACCCTTGCTGATTGAACTCAACCGGCTGATGCAGAGCATGGTCATAAAAACCCGCCGTTCCAGGCAAGCATTGGGAAATCTCGCACATCGGCTTAAAACCCAATTGACCCTGGTGAATCAGATTGCTGAATCGAGCTCTCCGGATAATGCCTCCCTCCGCGCAGATATTTATCAACAAACCAGCGATATCCGGCAAATTATCGACAGAGAATTGAAACGGGCGCGGGTGGCTGGCGTCACGATGCCGGGTAAAGGAGTGGATCTGACCGAGATAGTGTCACAGCTTTCAGATACGCTGCAGCGGATTTATCAAGACAAGGTACTGAAAATCGACTGTCATCTTGCTGAAAACGTCCGCTTCAATGGCGATCGTGAAGACCTGCTCGAGTTGTTGGGGAATCTGCTCGATAATGCCTGCAAATGGTGCCAGCAAACGGTAGTGCTTGATATCAGCATGACAAATCAGGGGTTGCGGCTGTTGGTGGAAGATGATGGACCGGGCTGTGATGAAGCGGATCTTTCTTTT
>CAYMEE010000032.1:2151-27608 GCA_964389455.1 uncultured Methylophaga sp.
TCGACATCGACAATTTCAAACTCATAATCCCAGCCTTTACTGAAATCACGATCTTCCAGATCGGCATCTTCAATCACGCCGGGTTTAGCTTCCAGCGCTTTAGCCTTGGCTTGTTCCAGAGAAATCAGTCCCAGGCCTTCGGACAAGGTTTTCATTTTGCGCATATCATCGTCATCGGCTTGAAGTGGCGCAGACAAGAACAGCACAGTTAAAACGCTGCTAAGGCTAATTGCACTCATTAATTTCATGTTCAGTCTCCTTTTTTGATGAACACTTGTCATGCTAATGCGCTGGACTTAAACCAAGCTGAAGCCTAAATTAAATGAAACTGAATCTGATAGACGGTCAGGAATTGAAATTAATTAGGAAGCTAACTATAATCTGAATTATGCTGGAGCTCAAAGACTTACCTGACGCGCATATCCTTAAGAAGTTTGCTGATCGCTATCCCGATGCCGATATCGACAGAGTGATTCAGTTTCTGACTTTTCTGCGCGTGGCGACTGATTTATCCAACGGCCTGGACCGTTACCTTGGCGCACATGCACTGTTGCAGGGACGCTGGTGGGTGTTGGTATTGCTGATGCGTGAGGACGATGGTTGCTCCAGCCCGTCGAAACTGGCTGAAAAAGCCGGGGTCAGTCGCGCCACCATGACCGGACTGATTGATGGTCTGCAACGGGACAAATTGGTGAGTCGAATGGTGTCACCCAAAGATCGCAGGCAGAGCTTGGTTAAGCTGACCACTAAGGGACAGGCGAAACTGGATGAGGTGATGCCGGAATATTATCGTCGGGTCAGACAGTTAATGACTGCGCTGACAGATGAAGAGGGTGACAAGCTGATGCAGATTTTAATGAAACTGAATCAGCAGGCTCAGGTATTTGACTGAGCTATTTTTTGTGATAATAGTTAGCTTCCTAATTAAATTAAAGGAGACAGAGTATGAAACACTTATTTGTAGCCATGACAGCCTTGAGTTTAAGTGGTGTGGTCATGGCAGACAGTCCGGAAACCATTGTCAGCCAGGCTAATCAACAATGGAATCAGGCCCTGAACCAGGGAAAATTAAATGAACTGGTAGCGCTTTATGATACTGATGCCAGTGTTTCCCCCGGCAATGGCAAACTGCTGGAAGGTCATGAAGCCATCAGTAATCTGTTTTCAGGCTTTATTGATAATGGTGTGCATAACCACAAAATTGAAACAGTGGATATTATCGCCGCTGATAATCAGATCACCCAGATTGGTTACTGGCAGGCTGAAGGCGTGGATGCCGAGCAGAAACCGGTAAAATTCGGTGGCGTGCTGGTGACCGTACTGGAACAGAACGATGCCGGCGAATGGCAACTGCAGTCCCATGTCTGGAATGCCTCACCATAAAATTTGTTACCGGGCTGCCACAAGGATGTGGCAGCTTAGTCTCAATTCAGTTTTGCTCTCTGCAGCGTGACATCATGTGCCGGTGACAATATATATGGGGTTGGCCGTCGGATGTGGTAGCCCTGAGCGTAATTAATACCGATATCCCGGACTGCGGCCAGCACGTCTTCACTCTCGACATATTCTGCAATGGTGGCTGCATTGAGTTCATGCGCGAGTGTTGAGATGCAGCGGACCACCGCATGATCCTTAACGTTATGAACCATATTGGCGACAAACTCGCCATCAATTTTGACGAAGTCTATCGGGAAATGCTTCAGGTAATGGAAAGAAGAGAAGCCCGAACCGAAGTCATCCACTGCCAGCTTGAAACCTTCCGCTTTAAGGTTAATCACAAATTTTTCCAGTAAGGTCATGTTTTTAACCGTATCGCGTTCGGTGATTTCAAACACGATGCGTTCGCGGGCAATGCTGGCATTTTCGACGATACGTTCGACCTGGGGTAAGAATTCACTTAGCACCAGAGAACGGGGCGAGATATTGATAAAGATCATGCCGTCGTAGTGTTCCCGCTCCATCTGTAATAGCGCTTTTTCCAACATGACAAAATCCAGGTTATGGATAATGCCCAGCTTCTCAGCGATTTCGATAAATTCATGTGCGCCCATGATATGACCATCATCGGTCATGATCCGGCACAGGACTTCCACGGCTTTGATCTCGCCATTGCGGGTACTGACCAAGGGCTGGAAATAGGGAATAACGGCCTTGTCCTTGATAGCCTTGCTGATCATCAGACTCTTTTCATTGATGTCCCGGAATACTTCCAGAATATCATCCTCATCTGGCGTGTAAGCGCGGTTCTTTCCGTGGCTCTTCGCCTTGTACATCATATTGTCAGCAAACATGAACAGGTCTTTGCTGCTGTCAGCATGATCCGGGAATACGGCAAGACCGATCGACATGCCGGCATCCACTCGTTCGCCGGTATCCGGTGTAAATAAATCAATGGTTTCGGTGCCCTTCAGAATGTGCTGAGCCACCAGTTGAGCCTGTTCCAGATCACTCTCCGGCAGTACCACAGCGAATTCGTCACCGCCGTAACGGGCAAGAAAGTCACCGGCGCGTAAAGCCTCCCTTAAGACAGCGCTGATCGCTTGCAATGCCTTGTCACCAAAGCCATGACCGTATGAGTCATTCAGGTTCTTGAAGTTATCCAGATCGATCATCAACACAGAGAACTTATATCCATGACGTCTGGCACGCAGCACCTCGTAGTCGAGCATCTCCCAGAAGATACGTTGATTATGCAGGTCGGTGAGCGGGTCACGGGTGGCGTAATATTCCAGATCCTTGGTGTATTTGTAGATCGCTTTGACTGAGCCCACGACATTGATCAGGGTCGATAGAATACTGCTAGTGACGAGCATCCGGGTATTATCCTGGCTGACATCGGTGTTGACGCCGATGCCGACAATCCCCCCGATTTTGGGCTTATCCAGCATCAGTGTTTTTGTTTGCAGACGAATATCTTCCGGTGCCAGCTCTATTTCCTGAGCATCGGGTATTGCCGTGTGATGAAGTATCTCCATGCCAGATTGAGATTGAAACAGCGGGTGCTCGCTCATATCTTCAAGGATCGCCTGCTCAACCTGTTTTTTGGTTGTGGCAGAGGGAGGGCCCAGCCAGAATAACTCCATCGCAAAGGTTTCATCCTCGACTTTGAAAATCGAGTAGAGGTTATAAACCGGCATCACGGCATTGATTTCAGTGAGCAGAATACTGATGTATTCACGCCAGTCGCGTACCACATCGGATGTGATAACAAATTTTTCCAGTAGCTGAATTTCAAATTCCAGCAGATCCTTGTCGACCGCCATCGTGCGCATGCGATTCGATAATTTATCCACTTTGCTGTAGATGCGGTTCAGTTCGGAAAAGCCGTATTGATTATGCTGCAAATCCAGTTTGCCTAAATCGGAGACTTTATGAACCTGTTCGATGCTGTCTTCAAGCTCGAACATGGAACGATTGATGCGACGGTGCAGGTAAGCAATAACCAATATCGACAGTAGAAAAGGTAAGGGTGCCAGATAAATCAGATTGGTCATCAGCTTTTCTTCGGCGCTGTTCATCAGCGGAGCTAAGTCATGATTGATGTCGATGATCGCCAGCGGTTTATCGGCAAAGACCGATTGCGGACAGTCACTACATAGTCCGTTATTCATCAGCGGCCACTCAAATTTGAGCGACGTATTACTGGCATCAGTGTGAAATTGGGTCTGATTGGCTGCCAGGTTTTTTGCAGCGGCGTTCACTATTGGTGTGTGCTCGAGAAAATTAATGTTGACCTGGTAGGCCGGGTGCTGGCGCTCAATTTTTCTCAGATAGTCATCCACTTCATGCAGCGTCCAGGGGTGTTGCTGTATCAACTTTACGCCCTGAAAAATAACCTGGACCAGCTCCTTTGAGGCACTGACAGAAGCGGTTTTGATTGAGGCTTTGTTGACCTGGTCGGCCGCCAGATAAATCAATAAGAAGCCCAGTGCTGAAAAGAAAACAGACACACTGAGTAAAAATGATTTAATGGAACGGTTATAGAAATGTCGTTTAATAAAGCCTTTACTGGAATTAGCGTGCTCAGGCATCTGTCGAGCGTCCTTTTTTATTGTTTTATTATTAATTTGAGTCTGAACCTGACCGCTTATAGTCATTGAGAAGAGCCATTCGGCACATTGATCCAGATCAATTTTCTCTGATTTGTGTCTCTGTTGGTTAAACCAGATACCATGCCGTCAAATCAGGTATTCAGCTGGTTTCAGACATGAACGTCACAAGGACAATGAAAACAAGCATTGTAAATGCTTAATATAAAAGGGAAATGTAAAAAAAGGGATTGAGAGCGAGCCATAGCCTTAAAAAATGTCACTATGATCTTGTAAAAAAGTCACCTTGCATCAAAAAGGAGAAGTGTTGTTTCAATTTGGTGCACAAATAAGTATTTGTCGCACCAATTAAGGGCTTTCCGAACTGCGCATTTTTAACAATATCAACACCTTATGAGTTGGCATGGTGCTTGCGATATTGAAAGGTAGTTAATACCGGAGAGATCCATGAAAGAGAAATTAGTGCTGATTGGTAATGGCATGGCAGGCATGCGTACGCTGGAGGAGTTACTCAAGCTCGCACCTGAGAAATATGACATTACTGTATTCGGCGAAGAACCTTACGGTAACTATAACCGTATCATGCTGTCGCCAGTGCTGGCGGGCGAGAAGACCATTAACGAGATCATGATTAATGATCTGCAATGGTATGAAGATAATAACATTAGCCTGCACTCGGGTAAGAAGGTCACTCAGATTGACCGTGTCAAACGCCAGGTCATTGCTGACGACGGTACCGCCGAACCCTATGATCGACTGCTGCTGGCAACTGGTTCGCGTCCATTTATGCTGCCTGTTCCAGGTGCAGATCTGCCTGGCGTCATCAGCTTCCGCGACATCAAAGACGTGGACACCATGCTGGAAACCTCCAAAACGCATAAGAAGGCAGTGGTTATCGGTGGTGGTCTGCTGGGGCTGGAAGCCGCCAACGGTCTGATGCTACAGGGCATGGATGTCACAGTGGTTCACATCAGCGAAACCCTGATGAACCAGCAGCTCGACAGCGCCGCCTCGGATTTGATGCTGCAGGAACTGAAAGGCAAGGGCCTGAATTTCCTGATGAGTCATGCCACAGAATCCATCAGTGGCGAAGACCGGGTGGAGAAAGTCCATTTCAAAGACGGCAGTGAAATTGATGCCGACCTGGTTGTGATGGCTGTGGGTATCCGTCCCAATATCGAGCTGGCCCAATCTGCCGGCATTCACTGTGAACGCGGTATTGTGGTGGATGACACCATGCAGACCTTTGATCCGACCATTTATGCGGTGGGTGAGTGTGTGCAGCACCGCAGCCAAACATTCGGTCTTGTCGCGCCCTTGTTTGAACAGGCCAAAGTTTGTGCCAACCATCTGGCGCAGATGGGCATCGCCCGTTATATCAGCACCGTCACCTCAACCAAGTTGAAAGTGACCGGAATCGACCTGTTTTCAGCCGGTGATTTCAATGGTGATGAAGACACTGAAGATTTGGTGTTCAAAGATGCCGCCCGTCATGTCTACAAGAAGCTGGTGATTCGCGATGATCGCCTCATCGGTGTTGTGCTGTATGGGGATACCGTGGATGGCACCTGGTACTTCCAGTTGATGAAAGACGGCACCGATGTGTCCGATATTCGTGAAAACATGCTGTTTGGTCAGCACCATATCGGTGATTCCGGTCATGGCGCTGCCAACTCTACCGACAATCTGCCGGATGATGCTGAAATCTGCGGTTGTAACGGTGTCTGCAAAGGCGATATCACCAAAGCGATTTCCCAGCACAATCTGTATACTCTGGATGAAGTCAAAGCACATACCAAAGCGTCGGCTTCCTGTGGTTCCTGCGCCGGTCTGGTTGAGCAGATCCTGGCCTCGACACTGGGCAGTGACTTTAACGATACGCCCAGCAAAAAAGCCATGTGCGGTTGTACTGAGATGTCCCATGATGAAGTCAAAACCGCGATCAAAGAGCAGGGGCTCAAAACCATTCCACAGCTGATCGAGGCGCTGGAGTGGAAAAATCCGGATGGCTGTCATTCCTGCCGTCCAGCGCTCAACTACTACATGCTGAGCAGCTGGCCCAAAGAGTACCAGGATGATCCGCAGTCACGCTTTATTAACGAGCGGGCCCACGCTAATATCCAGAAAGATGGTACCTATTCCGTAGTGCCAAGGATCTGGGGTGGTGTGACCAACCCGAAAGAACTTCGGGCGATTGCTGATATCTCTGAAAAATACGCTGTGCCCACCGTTAAAATCACCGGTGGTCAGCGTATCGACCTGCTGGGTGTGAAAAAAGATGATCTGCCCAAAATGTGGGCTGATTTGAGTGATGCCGGTTTTGTCTCCGGGCATGCATACGGTAAATCACTGCGCACAGTGAAGACGTGTGTCGGTAGCGAGTGGTGTCGTTTCGGTACTCAGGACTCGACTGGTCTTGGTATCAAGGTCGAAAAAATGACCTGGGGCAGTTGGACGCCGCATAAATTCAAGATCGCTGTTTCCGGTTGTCCGCGTAACTGTGCTGAAGCCACGATTAAAGATATCGGTGTGGTCTGTGTCGACTCAGGCTATGAACTGCATGTCGGCGGTAACGGCGGTATTAAAGTCCGGGCAACCGACTTCCTGTGCAAAGTCGCCACGGAAGAAGAAGCGATGGAGTATATCGCGGCTTATATGCAGCTCTACCGTGAAGAAGGTCATTACCTGGAACGGACCGCACCGTGGATTGAGCGTGTCGGTCTGAAACATGTACAGGCGTTGGTGGTTGACGATGAGACTAACCGTAAACGTCTGGCTCAGCGTTTTTATGAATCACAGGAAAACGCGCAGACAGATCCATGGGCAGAGCATGCTGCCAAGTACAAAGAAAACTACATTCCGATTAAACAAGTAAGCTAGAGGTAAGCATGAGCTGGACCGAAGTTGGCCCGCTGGCCGATATTCCAAACAAGGGGTCACGCGTTTTGGTGACCAAAGATGGCGATGTGGCCATCTTCAGAACCGCAGGCGATGAAGTTTTTGCCCTCTACGATCAATGCCCACACAAGGCTGGTCCGTTGTCGCAGGGGATCGTCTATGATAAACGGGTAGCCTGTCCGCTCCATAACTGGGTCATCGACATGGAAAGTGGTGAAGCAACCGGACCTGATGAAGGCTGCACACGTACGTTTGAGACCAAAATCGAAAACGGCGTGGTCTACATTTCGCTATAAAAGAGTCATCTGTTTTGGGTAAAGAACACACTATACAGACCACCTGTCCCTATTGCGGCGTCGGCTGCGGTGTCCTGGCGACACCGCAGGCTGACGGTAATGTCGCGATAGAGGGCGATCCCCGTCATCCGGCTAACCTCGGTCGTCTTTGCTCCAAAGGCTCGGCACTGGGGGAAACGGTTGATCTGTCTAACAGGCTGCTTTATCCAAAAGTGGAAGGTAAACGTGTTTCCTGGGATGAGGCACTGAATACCGTCAGCAGAAAATTCAAAGATATCATCGATAAATACGGCCCCAGTGCCATCGGCTTTTATGTCTCCGGTCAGATTCTGACCGAGGATTATTACACCGCCAATAAGCTGATGAAAGGCTTTATCGGTAGTGCCAATATCGATACCAATTCACGGCTGTGTATGTCATCGGCGGTGGCCGGTTACAAGCGTGCATTTGGCAGTGACTCGGTGCCTTGTAGCTATGAGGATCTGGAGCAGGCAGACTTACTGGTGATGGCGGGCTCCAACCTGGCCTGGTGCCACCCGGTCATCTATCAGCGGATTAATCAGGTCAAGCAGCAGCGACCTGATTTGAAGGTGATTGTGATTGACCCCCGCAAGACTTCAACCTGTGATATCGCTGATCTGCACCTGCCTTTGAGACCTGGCAGTGATGCGACATTATTTAATGGTTTGCTGAACTACCTCAAACAGGAAGACTATCTGGATCTGGACTTCCTGGAACAACATACCGAAGGCTTTTCCGCTGCCATCAAGGCAGCAAAAGAGAGTGCTGGTAATATTCCGCAGGTGTCATCAGTCACCGAATTATCCGAAGAGGATATCGTTAAGTTTTATCAGTTGTTTGCTTCCACCGAAAAGGTCGTCACGCTCTATTCTCAAGGCATTAACCAGTCGACTTCCGGCACCGATAAAACCAACAGTATTATTAACTGTCACCTCGCTACTGGCCGGGTTGGCAAACCGGCAATGGGTCCGTTTTCCTTTACCGGTCAGCCCAATGCGATGGGTGGCCGTGAAGTCGGCGGTCTGAGTAATCAGTTGGCGGCACATATGGAGATTACCAACCCGGAGCATCATGACCGCGTGTCACGCTTCTGGGAAACTGATCGACTGGCAACCGAAAATGGGGCCAAAGCCATCGATATGTTCAAAGATGTGGCCGAAGGCAAAATCAAAGCCGTCTGGATTATGGCCACCAATCCCGTAGTGAGCCTGCCCGAGGCCGACAGCGTTAAAGCTGCGTTGGAGAAATGTGAGCTGGTGGTCGTGTCGGAATGTGAGAGTAATACCGACACCACCGAGCTGGCTGATATTCTGCTTCCGGCGGCGGCCTGGGGTGAAAAAGACGGCACAGTGACTAACTCGGAACGTCGTATCAGTCATCAGCGGGCTTTCCTGCCGCTGCCCGGAGAAGCCAAACCCGACTGGTGGATTATTACCCAGCTGGCCCGCAAGATGGGCTTTGAAAAAGCGTTCCCATTTGAAAAACCGGTGGATGTATTCCGTGAGCATGCGCGGTTGTCTGCCTTTGAAAATAACGGGAGCCGCGATTTTGATTTGAGCGGCATGGCTGACATCAGTGATGAAGCCTATGAAAAGCTGGCCCCGATCCAATGGCCGGTCACCGCAGAAGCGCCGGCGGGCACAGCCAGACTGTTCAGCGACGGCCGCTTTTTTACGCCTTCAGGCAAAGCCAGAATGCTGCCAATCGAGCCCAAACTGCCGCAGAATCTGACCTCGGATGAGTATCCGCTGGTGCTCAACACGGGCCGCATTCGCGACCAGTGGCATACCATGACCCGTACCGGTCGTGCGGTGCGGCTGAACGCCCATATCCCTGAGCCGATGGTGCAGATCCATCCTGTGGATGCCCAGAACTGGGATCTGGTCGATGGCGCGCTGGCAGAGGTCAGCAGTCAGTGGGGCAAAATGATTGTTCGCGTCGTGTTCACCGATGAGCAACGACCGGGCAGCGTATTTGTGCCGATTCACTGGAGTAACCAGTTTGCCTCGATGGCCCGGGTCGATGCTCTGGTTGCAGCCGCTTATGACCCCATCTCAGGTCAGCCGGAATCGAAACATACCCCGGTCAGAATAAGGCCTTATCAGCCTAGCTGGCATGGGTTTATTCTCTCCCGCAAACCGATCACGGTGAAGGATGCCAATTACTGGGTGAAAGTCAGAGGCGCTCAATTCTGGCGTTATGAAATTGCTGGTGAAAAAGAAATCACTCATCCGGATTCCTGGGCACAGGAACACCTGGGCAAAGAAGGGGAGTGGCTAGACTTTATTGATAAAAAAGCCGGACGTTACCGCGCCGGTAAAATTGTCGGCAACAAGCTCGAAGGTGTGGCTTTTATCGCGCCAAGCCATGACCTGCCGGCCCGTTCCTGGTTATCTCAGCTGTTCACAGCCACTAGCCTGTCTGATGCCGAGCGATACAGTCTGCTTGTAGGGCAGCCAGGTAAAGGTCAGAAAGATTGCGGTGCCATTGTCTGCTCCTGTTTCGGTGTTGGTGAGAACACCCTGAAAGAGGCAATCAGCAGTGGTCATGTCAAAAACGTGGATGAAATCGGTGCCAAACTTAATGCCGGCACCAACTGTGGTTCATGCGTGCCGGAGTTAAAGAAATTACTCGGCCATTAGGACACTGATAATTAATCAAGCAAAACGGGACGTCTTTACGGCGTCCCGTTTTTGTTTGTGGCGATTGGATTTATCTCTTTTTGATTCACTGTAGTGCAATGGAAAAGAAATAAGTATTTAAATGGTGCATTTCCTGTAACGCAACTGTCATGCTCCAGTTAAAAACGCAATAAAAACAATGAAGTATAAAATTGGCATCATGGTTGCAAAAAATATCGGCAGTGACTCTGCAACGACGCAGCCATCTTTCTTTTCGATATTAACTACACATCAATCAAGGTAACGAAGCCATGACAGGGTGACCTGCATGGCTTTTTTTATACGAGGATAAACAATGCCAAAAATGAAAAAACTGACGGCTTTGAGCCTGTTAGCCACCGGGATGACCAGTATGGCACTGGCCCCGACTACAGCCCAGGCAGAAGATGCGTTTATCGATGCGCTGACTGGCGGTAAGGTAAGCTTTTCGGCCCGAGCCCGTTATGAAAATGTGAATCAGGATAATGCGCTGGAAGACGCTGATGCGTTCACGCTGCGTACGACGCTGGGTTATAAAACCGGTGCCTTTCATGGTTTCAGTGGTTTTATTGAGTTTGAGGATGTGTCACATCTGGGACCGGACGATTTTAATGCGGCCGGTACTAATGGCGAACCCGGCTATTCTATTGTGGCCGACCCGGAAGGCACTGAAGTCAATCAAGCTTATCTTGCTTATGATGCCTTCGACACGACATTTAAATTTGGCCGTCAGATCATTACTTACCGTGACGCGCCATTTCATCGTTTCATCGGTACAGTAGGCTGGCGTCAAAACTGGCAGACCTTTGATGCCTTCAGTATCGTTAATAAATCGCTGCCCAACACTACCTTGAGCTATGCCTACCTGGACAAGGTCCAGACCATTTTTGGCGAAGATGGTAACCTCGCTCCGCTGATGGTGGAGGATGGCGAAATCGAGATGGATAGCCATTTATTTAACGCGCAATACAGCGGCTTGCCGATTGGTAATCTGGAAGGCTATGCCTACCTGCTGGATTATGAAGACTCTCTGGATGACTCTGCCTACTCACGTGCGACTTATGGGGCGAGATTATCGGGTGCCCAGCCGCTGAATGAAGCATTCAAGGTGGTCTATACCGCTGAGTACGCGACCCAGGATGATTACGCTGATGGTGAAATGGACCAACAGGATTATTATCTGTTGGAACTGGGCGGTAAGTACAAAGGCTGGTTACTCAAGCTGTCACATGAAGTTCAGGAAGGTGACGGTACATTCAGCTTCCGTACCCCGCTCGGAACGAACCATGCTTATCAGGGCTGGGCGGATATTTTTCTGAATACGCCTACGCAGGGCCTGGAAGACACCTACGTTACGCTGGTTGGGAATGTGCTCGGTGCCAAACTGGTCGCGGTTTACCATGATTTTGAAACTGATGAAGACAGTCTGGATGCCGGTGATGAGTTCGACATCATGCTGGAGAAGACCTTTAAAGAGCATTACACCGTGGGCGTAAAATACGCCGACTACAATGCGGATGATGAATTTGGCGGTGTCGATACCGAGAAATTCTGGCTTTATGGTCAGCTCAAGTTCTAACCACAATCCTCGTATCTGAATCAAGAAGCCGGGCTCAGCCCGGCTTTTTTATATCTGTATGTCTGAAATCTGGCCCTTTGAGGCGCTGCAAGGTTGCACCATATTTGCTCAAAGCCGCTGCCAGTACACCATTTTGTGGCAGCGATGGCGCACGGGTGTTTTTCAAGTTGTTGATAATTAATACTTATTTCTTTGGCACAGCTTATGCAAAATTTTGTTCAGTCCAACCTTACAGGAGGTAAAGAAATGGGTTACATCATTGATTTTGTATTTCTTTTGAAAGAGTTGGGGAAATTATTGTTCATGGTCATGATTTCCCCGCTGGGGCTGATGGCCGGTTTTCTGGTTGCATGGCAATAAATACCAGCCAGTGAGTCCTGGCAAATCGTTTTGATTTGCTGGGCTCACTGGGCCTTACAACCTAATTTTGTTCACTGGAGAGCAAAGATGTACCCGATATTTGTCGGTGGCCTCACCGTTGTGTGCCTCATATACCTTATCAGTCGTCTTACCGTGTTGAGACGTGAAGAACAGCGTCGTATTGAACAGGGCATTCTGCTGACCGTGCATATGAAACGCATCATAGACAGTTGCCAGAAACATCGTGGCACGAGTAACGCGGTCAGCCAGGGTAATAACAAACTCAAACCCCAGCTGGTCAGCCTGCAGGGTGATATCGACCACCTTATCTCCAGTAATGACAGCCTGCAGCTCAAGCGCTTTCCGCAATGGGAATCCTTTACCGAACATTGGCCCAGACTGAAAAAACATGCCCTGGCCGGAGATCTCAAATCACACAATCTGGTCCGTCAGCACAGTCTGATGATAGATGGTCAGCTTTCTCTACTGGATGATGTGATGCGGGATCATGATCTGCACCGGATGATGCTGGATCGCTGCACGCGGGTATCTGAAGTTTGCCTCGACACATTGCGCGTCGCAGAAACAGTGGGGCAAACACGTGCGGTTGGTTCCGGGATCTGTGCCCGCGGGGTTTGTGAAGGTGCCGATCGAATCATCCTCGACTTTCTCAGAATCTCGGTGCAAAGCACCACCAATGAACTGGTCAAACAAATCAACGGCATCAACAATGATGATTTGCACCACGCACTGCAAAATGCGTCCAAGGCCATCAGCGACAGTATCAGCAAACTGATGGACATGGTTGAGCTCAATGTTTTGAAAGAGGGGCGGCTGCAAGTTGATTCCAACGACTATTTTAATGTTTCCACCCGGGCAATTGATGAAGTGCTGAAAGTCTTCGGCATCATCATCCACTATGCCTCGCAACAACACACACGAATGATATGAGCAACGCTGCCATGACTTCAGACACAAACATTAATACCATCGTCATCAGTGAGCACGACGATATCAGCAACAGCCTGAAAATGACACTGACGGACACGCCTTACAAGATTATTTTTGAAGGCTCCACCTTGCAGCAATTATTGACACTGAAGTGGACGGTCGAACCGGAACTGATTATTGCTGTGATGGATAACAGTGATAACGATATGCTCAGCAAGTTCAAAGTGATCAATGAGCAGTTCCCGCTTCCGATTGTGATATTCACCCATGATGACCGCGATGATGCGATCGAGCTGGCGATTCAAGCCGGTGTCAGTGCCTACATCGTTGATGGTTTTCGTGAAGACCGGGTGCTGCCAATTTTACGAACCGCCCTGGCCCGGTTCCGCCAGTATCACTCGATGCAGCAGCACATCAAGGAGCTGAAAACCTCACTGGCCGATCGCAAGATCATTGATCGTGCCAAGGGACTCATTATGGAACAGCGTAACTGTACTGAAGATGAGGCTTATCGGCTGCTGCGAAGCTCAGCAATGAATCAGAATATGCGGCTGGCCCAATTAGCACACAACATCCTGGCCACAGCCAGTTTGCTGGAGCCCAAGAAGTCAGTCTGATATCAATCTGTATGAAGTCATATGGCCTGCGCACCAGCGCTGTGCGTAGGCTTTGAGATGAACCTTAACTGTGCATGCTAGATACCAGTTAAACACAGCGTGAATAAAGTAATTTACTGATTTTAAACAATTAAAAATTTAGGCATGTAGTTGGCATATTATCTGCTAACACTCCTGTGAGTCACAACCCAACGACGGGTAAATCAAAACTTAATTTCTGGATAAAGACGTCCTTGTCGGCAATAAGCCTGCGAGTGCGTCTTTTTTTTTGAACAAAATTCAGGAGCAGATAATGCGAAAACAGTTATCCATCACACGCCGTAAGCTGGTCAAAAGTCTGGCCGCAGCCAGCCTGGTATTCAGCACCGGCATGATGTCCGTTACCAGTGCCTACGCCGCACCGGGTGAAATCGAAAAGCCGGAACTCAAATTCGGCTTTATTAAACTCACTGATATGGCCCCTTTGGCCATTGCCTATGAAAAGTTCTTTTTTGAAGACGAAGGGCTTTACGTCACGCTGGAAGCGCAGGCCAACTGGAAAGTGCTATTGGATGGCGTCATTGACGGCACCCTAGATGGTGCACATATGCTGGCAGGTCAACCGTTGGGCGCCACCATCGGCTTTGGCACCAAGGCAGACATCATTACCGCATTCAGTATGGATTTGAATGGCAATGGTATTACTGTTTCCAATGAAATCTGGGACCAGATGAAACCGAATGTGCCAATGGGTGAGGATGGCAAACCCGTGCATCCGATCAGTGCAGAAGCGCTGAAGCCGGTTGTCGACGCCTACAAAGCCGAAGGCAAGCCCTTCAATATGGGTATGGTTTTCCCGGTCTCGACGCATAACTATGAACTCCGTTACTGGCTGGCAGCCGGTGGTATCCATCCTGGGTTTTACGCCCCGCACAAAGGTGATACCAGCGGTCAGTTACAGGCGGATGCATTGCTTTCCGTCACCCCACCACCTCAGATGCCCTCCACGATGGAAGCCGGCACCATTTATGGTTACTGCGTGGGTGAGCCCTGGAACCAGCAGGCTGTTTTCAAAGGCATTGGCGTGCCAGTCATTACTGACTATGAAATCTGGAAAAACAACCCTGAAAAAGTCTTCGGTGTCAGTAAGGGCTGGGCAGAAGAAAACCCCAATACCCATATCGCAGTCGTGAAGGCTTTGATCCGCGCCGCGCACTGGCTGGATGAAAACAGTAATGCCAACCGTCCTGAAGCGGTGGAAATCCTGTCGCAGAGTCGTTATGTCGGTGCTGACTATGAAGTGATTGCCAACAGTATGACCGGCACCTTTGAGTATGAAAAAGGTGACAAGCGGGCAGTGCCTGACTTCAACGTCTTCTTCCGCTATAACGCGACCTACCCTTACTACAGCGATGCAGTCTGGTATCTGACCCAGATGCGCCGCTGGGGCCAGATTGCCGAACCAAAACCCGATAGCTGGTATATGGATATCGCCAAGAAAGTCTATCGCCCAGATATCTATGCGGTCGCAGCAAAAGAGCTGATCGAAGAAGGCAAACTGCCGGCCTCGGCTTTCCCTGACTTTGAAACTGAAACCGGTTTCAAACCAGCGCAAACCGAGTTTATTGATGGTATCGCCTATGACGGCACTCAGCCCAATGCTTATCTGGAACAGTTCCCGATTGGCCTGAAAGGTGAGGAAGTTGTCGAGTAAAACCGGAACTGCAAGCCACCCTGTCTGCTTTGCAGGCAGGGTGATTGTTTCCAAACCAACGAAAGAGTCACTATGAAAGACAAACTGATTTATTTCCTTGAGCTGACCGGCTTCACCTGGTTTATCCCGCTGGTCAGGCTGTCTGCGGGCGAATCGCCCAAACACCAGCTGCAGGAACTGGGCAAGATGGTCGGCGTCCCCCTGTTTGCTATCGCTGTGTTTCTGTTTCTCTGGCACCTCGGGGCGGCGAAAGTCATCACCAGTCTCGGCCAGGTGCCGGGCCCGACCCAGGTCTGGGAACAGGTCAATGTGTTGGTAGACGAGCACAATGCCTCACGTGACCGGGAACAGGCTTTTTACGAGCGTCAGGAACAGCGTAATGCTGCCAAGCTGGAGAAAAACCCGGATGCCGAGGTCACGATCCGCCCCTACACCGGCAAGGAAACCTTTTTTGATCAGATCCTGACCAGTCTGTTTACCGTATTCATTGGCTTTTTGATAGCCACGCTGATTGCGGTTCCTGTGGGCATCGTGGCGGGGTTGTCGGACACCTTATATTCGGCGCTCAATCCGTTGATTCAGGTTTTTAAACCCGTGTCTCCGCTGGCCTGGTTGCCCATTGTGACCATGGTGGTCAGTGCACTCTATGTGACTGATAATCCGATGTTCGAGAAATCCTTTATCACCTCGGCGCTCACCGTCACTTTATGTTCTCTATGGCCCACCCTGATCAACACCGCTGTCGGTGTGTCTTCGATTGATAAGGATTTGATCAACGTTGCCAGGGTCTTGCGCCTCAATTATTTCACCACGGTCTGGAAAGTCGTGATTCCAGCGTCTATTCCAATGATCTTTACTGGTCTGCGTATTTCGCTGGGTATCGGCTGGATGGTACTGATTGCCGCTGAGATGCTGGCACAGAACCCGGGACTGGGTAAATTCGTCTGGGATGAGTTCCAGAACGGCAGCTCATCCTCACTGAGTCGCATTATGGTGGCGGTGCTGACTATCGGCATCATCGGATTCATTCTGGATCGCATCACGCTGAGCTTCCAGAAATTCTTTTCTTACGACAAAAACGCTGTGATTCGCTAGGAGCCAGACAATGGATAAATATCTCAATATTGACCATGTGAGTATCGATTTTCCAACGCCTAATGGTCCGTTCCGGGCGCTGGATAACGTCAATCTCAAGATTGAAAAGGGCGAGTTTGTCAGCATTATCGGTCACTCGGGTTGCGGTAAGTCAACAGTGATGAACATTGTCGGCGGTCTCTATAAAGCGACCGAAGGTGGTGTGGTGCTGGAGGGCAGGGAAGTCGATGAGCCAGGCCCCGATCGTGCCATCGTATTTCAAAATCACTCTTTGTTCCCATGGCTGACCTGTTACCAGAATGTGGAGCTGGCGGTTAAATCGGTGTTCGGTGCCAGCCGCAGCAGAAAAGAGATTCGCGAGTGGGTTGAGCATAATCTGGAACTGGTGCACATGACCCACGCGAAGCACAAGATGCCATCGGAAATTTCCGGCGGCATGAAGCAGCGTGTCGGTATTGCCCGGGCGTTATCAATGGAGCCCAAGGTGTTACTGATGGATGAGCCGTTCGGTGCGCTGGATGCCCTGACCCGGGCTCATCTGCAGGATTCGCTGATGGATATTCAGGCCGACCTTAATAACACCGTTATCATGATCACGCATGATGTCGATGAGGCGGTGTTGTTATCAGACAAGATCGTGATGATGACTAACGGGCCGGCTGCCACTATCGGTGAAGTGATGGAAGTCAAGCTGCCGCG
The DNA here is from genome assembly GCA_964389455.1 of uncultured Methylophaga sp. GTDB lineage: Bacteria > Pseudomonadota > Gammaproteobacteria > Nitrosococcales > Methylophagaceae > Methylophaga. The sequence goes on from CAYMEE010000032.1 coordinate 19,070, forward strand.
ACCGCGAAAACGGCTGGCACTGGCTGATAACCCGGACTATAACCACTACCGCTCCGAAGTGATTCATTTTCTTCATGAGCGGCATGCACGCAAGGTCGCCTGAGGAAGTAAGCCTGCATCAATCCGGTGCAGGCTTTTTTTATTTAAGTACGCTGAAAAATTGACGATAAACAGATAGATAGAATGTTAGAATATTGTGCACAATCATCTACGAGGGTCCAGGTGGGGATGATAGAACTTTCCTCCAGCGAACAAGGCTTTAGTGCTGAATATGACAACCTAATATTATCGTCAGCGTTTCAGCCCATATTCAGTATCGCGCATCGTAAACCGGTCGGTTATGAGGGGCTGTTACGTGCTTACGATACTGAAGGGCGCTACATCAGCCCGATGCAGGTGATGCAGCGACCGTCCAGCAGTCGAGAGCACCTGGAACTGGATCGTACCTGTCGTGCATTACATGCCCGTAACTTCAGCCATGCTGTAGACGATGAGAGTTGGCTGTTCGTTAATCTCAACTCCCAGTGTCTGGTGACAGAGCGTCCCGATGCAGGCTTTATGCGAGAGCTGATGAGCCAGACCATGGTTCCTGCCAGAAGAATTGTTATTGAAATTCTGGAAAGCGAAATAGATGACCGAGTCTATCTGAAACAACTGATTCAGCACTTCCGACAACTGGGCTGTCTTATCGCCATTGATGATTTCGGCGCCGGGCATTCCAATTTTGACCGTATATGGGAGTTGCAGCCTGATATCGTCAAGATTGACCGCAGTCTGGTCAGACAAGCCGGTCGCTCACTTAAAGTTGAGCGGATCCTGACCGGCATCGTGTCGCTGATTCACGAGACTGGCAGCCTGGTGGTGATTGAAGGTGTTGAAAATGAGAAAGAAGCGATGGTCGCAATTTCCAGTAACGCCGATATGGTGCAGGGGTTCTATTTTGCCAAGCCGGATAAACAGGTAAAACGCGACCGCGGTTTTGCTGCCAAGCTGGAAGCTTTGCTGCAACGCCAGCACAACGTCCGCAGTCAGTATAATCGCAAATTGCAGTCGCACTTTGAAGCGTTCAAACACCGCTATGAGGCTGAAGTTGAAGCCTTGAGACAATTAAAACCTTTTGAACAATGCGGTGCTTCAGTGTTTGAGGATGAGCGTGCAGTTCGCTGTTACTTGCTTGATGAACAGGGCTTCCAGATAGGCAAGAGCTTGTATTCACCGAAGTACACCGCCAAGCTGGATATACGTTTTACTCCCTTGCTGGCTGGTGAAAACGCTAACTGGTCGCACAGACATTATCATTACAGGGCAATTCAAAACCCGGGAGTGACCCAGGTCAGCCGACCCTACCTGTCGGTAGCCGGTTCGCATATGTGTGTGACTGTCTCGCAAGCCGTGGCTGTAGGCGAGAGGGTCTATGTGCTTTGCTGTGATCTGGATTGGCCTGACGAAGACGAATCACCTAGTTGAAAGCACGCACAATCATAGTGCAGTGTGCACCGATTTAGACTTAAATCAGTGCTTTTTATACCTATTTATTCTGCTCATCTCTCAATAAAACAGACACTTACAGAACTGGCATGATTCCAGCACTTAGAACGCGAACCAATGTTGGTAACGTGTTCTAAAGAGAGAACTGAATTCATGTCTAGTCAAAAGCTAAACCTGCTGTCTTTCAGCGGAAACATCCGAACTCTCCATCTGACCTGGATGGCCTTTTTTATCACTTTCGTAGTCTGGTTTAACCATGCTCCCTTGATGGTCGCGATTCGCGATACCTTGGGGCTTGATGATCAGCAGGTCAAAACCCTGTTAATCCTGAACGTGGCGTTGACCATTCCTGCCCGGATTGTCGTGGGTATGCTGGTGGATAAATACGGCCCTAAAATCATGTTCAGCATGTTGCTGGGCATTTCCAGTTTTCTCTGTTTCTTTTTCGCCATTGCCGACAGCTTTGAGCAAATGGCTGTTGCCCGCTTTATGCTGGGCTTTGTCGGTGCCGGTTTTGTTATCGGTATCCGAATGATTTCAGAGTGGTTCCCTGCCAAGCAGGTTGGCTTAGCGGAAGGTATCTATGGTGGCTGGGGTAACTTCGGTTCAGCCGCTGCAGCCATGACTTTGCCTACACTGGCTTTGATGTACGGTGGCGATAACGGCTGGCGTTACGCACTGGCGACCACCGGTGCCATTGCGCTGATTTACGCGTTCATCTATTACAATAGTGTGTCTGATACGCCTAAAGGTTCGACTTACTTCAAACCCAAGAAAAGTGGTGCGATGGAAGTGACCAGCAAAGGCGATTTCTTCCTTTACATCATCATGAGCGTTCCGCTGTATGCCGCACTGGCTTTGCTGGCCTGGAAACTGTCACCAAGCGGTGTGGAACTGCTGTCTCAGAACATCACTTATGCAGTGTATGCTGGTCTGGTCGCTTTGTTTGCCTATCAGGTTTACCACATCTATCAGGTCAACAAAGAAGTGTTCACCACAGAAGTGCCCGAGATTCACCGTTACAAATTCAAGCAGGTGGCAGTACTGGACCTGGCCTATCTCGCCACTTTCGGTTCTGAACTTGCAGTGGTCTCTATGTTGCCGCTGTTTTTCAGTGATACTTTTGATATCAGTCCGGTACAGGCGGGCTTACTGGCTTCCGGCTTTGCCTTTATGAATCTGGTATCACGCCCGGTCGGTGGTCTTTTCAGTGACAAGCTGGGCCGTAAACGCACACTGACAATCTGTATCAGTGGCCTCGCCGTCGGCTACGTTGTTCTGGGTATGATTACGCCGGAATGGTTCCTGGTGTTTGCGGTCATGGCGACCATGGCCTGTTCTTTCTTTGTGCAGGCAGGTGAAGGTGCCGTATTCGCCGTGGTACCACTGGTGCAACGTCGTCTGACCGGTCAGATTGCCGGTATGGCCGGTGCTTACGGTAATGTTGGCGCGGTGACATTCCTCACTGTCCTGTCACTGGTTTCAGCCCAGACATTCTTCTTTGTCATCGCTGCGACTGCCGTGGTGACCCTGATTGCGGTACAGTTTATGGACGAGCCGCGCGGCCAAATGGCGGAAATCCTGCCTGATGGTACCGTGCAGATGATTGACGTTCACTAAAACGGAACGCAGATGGTAGCCAGGTTAAAGGTCACGGTTGGCCAGTATTCTGATAAAGGCCGTAAAGACGAAAATCAGGATTCTTTGGGCTTCTCCGTGCCCGGCAACCTGGCGTTGCTTGAAACCAAGGGTGTGGCCTGTGCACTGGCCGATGGTATCAGCAGCAGTGCCGAGGGCAAGCAGGCCAGTCAGGCCTGTGTGACTGGTTTTATCAGTGATTATTTCAGCACGCCTGATTCCTGGTCGGTGAAGCAGTCCGGCGGTAAGGTACTGACCGCGATTAACACCTGGTTACATGGCCAGAGTAATCACTTCAAGGATGCCTCAAGAGGTCTTGCCAGCACGTTCAGTGCCATGGTGATTAAGTCGATCACGGCACATCTGTTTCATGTCGGTGATTCGAGGATCTATCTGTATCGTGATGGTGAACTTGAGCAACTGACGACCGATCATCGCATTCGCATTGATGATAACAAGGAATACCTGGGACGCGCCTTCGGCGTCGATTACTGTCTCGATATTGATTACAAGTCGCTGACGGTCGAGGCGGGTGATCGTTTTCTTTTCACCACAGATGGCATTCATGATGTACTCAGCCATAAACAGCTACGCAGTCTGCTTGGCAGTGATACCGGCGATCTGGATGCGCTGGCAAAGCAGTTTTGTGAGCAGTCGTTGGAGCAGGACAGCCAGGACAATGTGAGTTGTCTGATCCTTCAAGTCGAGCAACTGCCGACGCAGGATGCCAATGAAGTTTTTGCTCAGCTGACGGCGTTGCCATTTCCGCCGGAACTGTATGAAGGGGTGATCCTTGATGGTTACCGAATTACCCGTGAGCTGCATGCCAGTTCCACCAGTCAGCTCTACCTGGCAGTTGATACCGAAACCGGCGAGAAAGTGGTTATCAAAACACCGTCGGTCAATTTCGAGGATGATCCGGCGTATCTGGAACGCTTCCAACTGGAAGAGTGGATCGGACGTCGCATTGACAGCCCGCATGTGGTCAGAACCATCGAGCAGAAGCGGCCGCGTCGATTTCTCTATTACGTGTTGGAGTACGTCAATGGCAGAACGCTGGAGCAGTGGCTGGATGACGTCGGTACCCTGGATCTGAAATCGGTACGCGAACTGGTGCCACAGATTGTTGCCGGTCTGCGGGCATTTCACCGGCTGGATATGCTGCACCAGGATCTCAAGCCCGGTAATATCATGATAAGTCATGACGGCGTGCTCAAAATTCTTGATTTTGGCTCTACCAAAATCGCCGGTATCGCTGATATTTCAACACCTGTGGAACGTCGTGAACTGCTGGGAACGAAACATTACACTGCACCGGAATATCTGATTGGCAAACCCGGGTCTGCGCAGTCTGATTTATTTGCCCTGGGTTGTATCGTTTACCAGATGCTGACTGGCAAGTTGCCCTACGGCGACAAGTTAGCTGGTGTGCGTGACCAGGCGGGGCTTAACAGGCTGCGTTACCGCTCAGTCAGCGAATCTATCAGTGATATTCCGCACTGGGTGGATAAGGCCATTCGCAAAGCGGTACAGTTATCACCGGAGTCGCGTTATGAGGCACTGTCTGAATTTGAGTCGGATCTGGTCAAACCCAACCCGGATTATCTGCGGGAAGAACAACTGCCCTTGATGCAGCGTAACCCGGTCGGATTCTGGCGTGGTCTGGCGCTGTTACTGTTCATCAGTAATCTCGTTCTGGTTTATTTTATCAGTCACTGATCATGACGCTAGAATAGAACTCTCAGTATCTGATAGCAGCCAGCCAGTCATGCACCTCACCACTTTCTCTGACTATTCTATGCGTGTCCTGATGTACCTGGCTTTGCAGCAGGAGCAGCGGGTGACCATTGGAGATATTGCCCAGCGCTATCAGATCTCAGACAATCACCTCACCAAAGTCGTGCACTTTCTGGCCCGGGCCGGTTATATCAAAACCATTCGGGGCAAAGGCGGTGGACTCATGCTTAACAGGCCAGCTGAAGCCATCAATCTGGGCGAGGTATTGCACCAGACCGAGGGTAATGAGGGGCTGTTGCCCTGTGTGCAGGGAGAAGGCGATTGTTGCCTGATCCCAGTCTGCAGGCTGACCGGTATATTACGAGAGTCACAGCAGGCAATGTATCAGGTGCTGGGCCAATACACGCTGGAAGATTTACTGGTCGATAAAGCGCCACTCAGGCACGTTCTGATGCCGAATTGATCTGCTGCCGTGCCCGACAGACGGCAATGTTGGTCTTCAGTACTTTTTTAGCAGTTTACCGTGAAGTCGTTGTTTGAGTTCACAGCTGCCGGTCTTGAGATCAGTCCAGTCACCGTCAAACTCAAGCAGGACCAAAGACGCTGGCATCAGTTTCTTGCCATCAGGTTGATCACTGACGAAGTCAGTCTGGCTAAGATCCTCCACCAGATCCTCCAGTGCCGGGTTATGACCCACCAGCAGTACCCGAGTGATGCGGTTATTGATGTTACGGAGCAACGACTGGAAAGTCTCAATGTCAGCCAGGTAAAGCTCGTCACGCCGTGTAATGTCATGTGTATCCATCGCTAGTTGTTCACAGACCAGCTCAGCTGTCTGTAGTGCCCGCCTGGCTGTCGAGCTGTATATCGATTGTGGAATCTGTTTCTGTTCCAGCAAGGCCGCCCCCAGATTTTCTGCCTGTTGTCTGCCGATGTCGGTCAGGGACCTGGCGAAATCACCGGCTGGGGAAGCCGCCTCTGCCTTGGCGTGACGTAAGATCAGGATTTGTTTGGTATTGGCGACCATAACGCAGCAACCTCAGAGTGGGTATTAAATAAAACAGGGAACATTGACGAGAAAACTGTCTGTTCAAGGATAATCAGGCAGTCGATGAGATGCAACGCCCGCAATGATGGGGGATACCGATCGGCACTGATGATTTTTTGAGCAATTTAATTAATTGTCACGCTGAGAGCAGCTTAAGGATTTTTGCGCCTGATACTCACAGACTTATCCACAGTTTTTGTGAGTAAAAAATCATGGCTGTGAGCTTAGAGCGTGGAGTCAGGAAGCGCAGAAACAAAAAAGGGCCATGCAAAAGCATGACCCTTTATTTGTTCTGGAGCCGGTGATAGGACTTGAACCTACGACCCACTGATTACAAATCAGTTGCTCTACCAACTGAGCTACACCGGCAATGAAGAAGCGCATTATACGTAGGAGCCCATGACTGTGCAAGTCATTTGCCAGGCAGTTATACACAGCGTTGCTAAGTCATTGATGCTAGGTAGCTGACAGCATCTCTTTGATCTGCACAATGTCGTCTGCCAGATGATTTAACTGTTCAATAGCGTGAGCTTTGTTTTCCCATAAAAGTGGGAAAGCTGGGTGATTAGTGACCTCAGGAGACAGTGCCTGCAGTGGACGTTGCCAGTTGATGTCTTTCAGCAATAGGCTGAGTTGAATAAGACTTGTGATCGTGAGGGTGTGAGTTTCAGTTGCTTTGTCCGAGCTTGCCAGCACAGGAATCTCTTGCATCGCCTTAGGAAACTGCCATTTTTTGAGGATGGCTGTGCCTACCTGAGCGGAACGCTTGCTTAGCACCAGGTGAATGACTTTGATTTTTAATTCGGGCGCCTCATTCAATTCACTCAGTTTGTTCAGATAAAGCAATAGCGGTGGAGCACCGATGTTATGAATTTGTCCGGCCAGCAAAGCTTCATCAGCATCAAGGTCGGTTAAAGACTTAGCCAGCACACTGGCAATCGCGGCGACCTGAATACTTGTTTTCCAGCAATGCTGGAGCGTATTTTTTATCCCCCGGGTCTGGTTTGTAACAAATGACTGCGTGATAGCGAGACCGGTGATCAGGTTGCATACTTTCTGAGAGCCGAGGCGTGTAACTGCGGCTTTGACGGAAGAGACCGGAAGGCGTGAACTGAAAAGCGATGAATTCGCTATCTTGATAATTCGGGCAGAGAGGTGAGGGTCGCGTGCCAGTATGCTGACAATTGTTTCGAAATCAGCCTGTTCCCGGATCAACCTTCGCAGTTGCAGCAAATTATCCGGAGGTGAAGGCAATTGAAGCTTATTGGTGTTGAGTTCGTCTGCCAGTCTGAGCAGCGCGGCGTTGACACGTTGAGTGAGTGGAGTCAGTCCAGACATATATCATCCCTGTTATGTGAACTGGGTCACATTATAGACGTAAAGGAATGAATTAGAAGACTAGGAAAAAGTGGGGTGAGTGATGGGGCTCGAACCCACGACAACCGGAATCACAATCCGGGACTCTACCAACTGAGCTACACTCACCATTAATTTTTTGCAGAAAGCGAGGCTTTGCCGGCCCCTTGCTTTAGAAAGACGATAATTTTACTGTCTTTATTTTTCTGGTCAAGGAAAATCTGTCTTTGACACTGAAATGAAGCTGATTAAAGCCGCCAGAGAGGCGGCTTTATTCTAAACCAGTTCCAGGTCGATTTTCTTTTCATCCAGGTCCACGCGGACGACTTTGACTGTCAGAGTGTCACCCAGCCGGTATACCTTGCGGGTACGCTCACCGGTAAGCCGGTGGCCGGTGGCATCGAACTGATAATAATCATTCTTCAATGAGGTGACATGTACCAGACCCTCTATATAGATGTCGCTGAGTTCAACGAATAAGCCGAAACCGGTGACCCCGCTGATCACACCCTGATGAGTTTCACCGACGCGATCTCGCATGTATTCACACTTGAGCCAGTCGCTGACATCGCGGGTGGCTTCATCAGCACGGCGGCTGGTCATCGAACAGTGATCACCGAGCTGCACCATGTCTTCGTGCGAATAGCGCCATTTACTGATTTTGCGGCCATTGATGATGTGACGAATAGCACGATGGACCAGAAGATCCGGATAGCGGCGGATCGGCGAGGTGAAGTGGGCATAAGCATCAAGCGCCAGGCCGAAGTGACCGATATTGTCCGGACTGTATACCGCTTGTTTCATACTGCGCAGCATTACGGTCTGCAACAGATGCCCATCCGGGCGTTTGCTGGCAGTAGCCAGCAGCGAGGCGTAATGCCGGGGCTCCGGATCATCTCCGCCACCCAGGAACAGGCCCAGTTCTCCCAGAAAATCTCTCAGACCACTGAGTTTTTCTTCTGATGGGGTTTCGTGCACGCGGTAGAGTACCGGGATCTGATGCTCGAGCAGGAAATGGGCGGCACTGACATTGGCCGCGATCATAAATTCTTCAATCAGACGGTGCGCATCATTGCGTTCACGCGGCTGAATAGAACTGATTTTGCGGTTCCCATCGAACAGGAACTGGGTTTCGGTCATCTCAAAGTCAATTGCACCGCGCTCATCACGAGCGTCCTGCATGACTTTGAACAATTCGTACATGGTTTCCAGTGTCGGCAATACATGCTGGTATTGTTCACGCAGCCCCTCATCACCATCAACCAGCATCGC
>CAYMEE010000033.1:0-8232 GCA_964389455.1 uncultured Methylophaga sp.
CGCCAACATCATCTGACATCAATCAACAGCGCCATAAAATCGCCAAACTCACCGCTGAACTCAACCGTTTACTGCAAAGCTATCGCCATGCCAGTTCGGATGAGCAAACTCAAATAGAACAGCAACTCAATGATCTAGCCAGCGAACGTCAGCTATTGCTGGGCGAAGTGGTTAAAACGGATCCTCAAACCATTCTGCGTTATGCCCTGCCCGACAAGGTCCAGCAGCAATTTCCTGATGGGGTAAAACAAAAACTTGAACGCTGGGTACACGCCCAGGGTGAATTACAGGTTTTCTTTGAAGATCATGAGCAGGTTGAAAACAATCGCCTCCACTTTTACATCAAACAGCAGGACAAGCGATTTGAACTGGCCGTTGCAGGCGATCACCACCACAAGGCCATGAGTGGTCAGTCTATTCGTGTTCACGGCGTGCTGGTCAATACCGGTGAAGAACCTGTTATCGCCACCAGTGAAGAACAACTGATGCTGGCTGCTGGCGGCAGCGGTGATCCAGATACCTCATCGGCACCTGCTGCGCTCGAATACACGACCGGAGAACAGCGAACAGCTGTATTTCTGATTAACTTCCAGGACAACCCGGGCAATAAGCCCTGGTCCGTTTCTGATATGAATCAGCGCTTTTTCACCCAGATTAATAATTTCTTCCTGGAAAACTCCTATCAGCAAACCTGGCTGACGGGAGACATCCTTGGCTGGTACACATTACCCATCAACAGTACTGACAGCTGTAACCAGTGGGGTATGGCCGATGCGGCAGACGCCATTGCCACAGCCAATAAGGTCGATCTGAGTCAGTATGATCGTTATGTCTATGTCTTTCCGAATAACAGCTGCAGCTGGTCCGGCTTTGCTACCGTTGGCGGCACGCAGACACGCGCGTGGGTTAATGGGGTGCCATACAGCAAAGTACCGGCTCATGAAATGGGTCATAACTTCGGCCTGTTACATGCGCATGGTTTGAACTGCGAGGGTGATGTGACCGACACCAATTGTGTTTCCATTACCTATGGCGATCAGCTTGATACCATGGGTGCTCAGCCTGGTCACTTCAATGCCTTTGAAAAAGAACGCCTGGGATGGCTGAACCAGAGTCAGACTCCGCCCATTGTCACGGTGGAACAAGCCGGCAGTTATGCTATCGAGCACTTTGAATCCACCAGCGCTAATGCCAAGGCGCTGAAAATATACCGCGATGTTGATCCGGCCACGGGCAGCAATCGCTGGTATTACGTCGAATTTCGCCAGCCTGTCGGTGAAGACCTGTTTATTGTGACTGACCCCTATCTGAACGATACCAACATCACTAATGGTGTGATTGTCAGACTGGGCAGTGACAATGACGGTAACAGTAGTTACCTGCTGGATATGACACCCGAGAGCACGACCTTTTCAGGTAATTTCGCGGATCTCTACGATCCGGCTCTTGTGGCTGGCAACAGTTACACAGACACTGCAACCGGGCTCTCCATCACAACAGAACATACCGACAGCCAGTCGGCCACGGTTTATGTCAGTTTTAATGGTGGTGGAGGCGGTTCACCAAGCTGTAGTTATGCCAATCCGCAGATGAGTGTCAGCCCGATAGAAAGCCAGTGGGTAGCAGCCGGCACTCAGGTGGATTTCACGATCAACGTGACCAACCAAGACAGTAGCAGCTGTGATACATCCAGTTTCAATATCACCTCTTCTCTGCCCTCCGGCTGGCGCGTCAATTCACCACAAATCAGCCTGGACCCGGGACAAAGTACCTCGGCCGTACTCTCGGTGACCTCCGGCACGGAGGCTGTCGATGGCTTTTATGAGCTGCCTGTCACGGTAACGAATAGTAATCAGCCTGTTTACAGTCAAAGCCAGACCGTCAGCTATGTGGTCAGTAATGACAATGCTAATTCAGCCCCTGATGCAGCCAATGATAATGCTGTGATGACAACGGTTGAGCCTATCGTCATCGACGTTTTATTCAATGACAGCGATGCCGATAATGACCCGATTTATATATCTGCTGTCGGCAGCGCTGCCAAGGGCGATGTCAGCGTGAATGCCAATGGCAGCCTGCTTTACACTCCAGCCAAACGCTTTAAAGACAGCGACAGTTTCAGCTACACCATCAGTGATGGTCAGGCCAGTGATAGCGCTATAGTGAGCCTGAGCCTACAATCCAGTGGAAGCAGTGAGGGGGGTGACACGACAAAAGGTGGTGGTAATGGCGGTGGCAAAGGTGGCGGTAAGCCCAACTAGTCTCCCATCTGACCGATAAAAAGAAGGTGGCTGGCATTGCACCAGCCACCTTCTCCTCCTCTGTTAGCATCGAGGAATGTGTCTACTCTTCATGAGGTGGACACAGAGGACAATCAGCAGTACTGAAATCGGTCGCAGATTGACCGCTGATTGCGCCTACACCGGATGCATCAACCCTGTCTTCGAATGAGGCAGTGGCAGGATCGGTACCGCCATCTTTGACGACAGTCGGTACATAGACACTTTCGAAGTACACGGTTTCACCCGGAGCCAGGTCACCGTCGAATGCAGGCAGTGCAGTTTCACCATCTGAATCAACATGCTGCAGTGAGATTGGGGTACCACCAGCGGTATCACCGACCACATTGGCTATTAATACATTGATGAGTTTTTCCTGCGAGGTGTTGGTCAATGTAACATCGACCTCAACTTCCATGGTCAGCACCCCACCGACTGTTGTCAGTCTGACATCAGTACAGGATTTATTGACATCAATCATCGGACTGATGGCTAACGGACACAGTTGTTGCTCAGTCATATCGTAGCTTTCCACCAGGTCCGCTGAACCGGCTGAGGCAACAGATTTCGCCCTCGCTGTGACTTTGTTATCCAATGGATTGTCGTTAGTGGTACATCTGACCTGAGCCACGACACTGGCATCCTTGGCCAGACTGGCTGCGATCTCTACAGGCAGGCCATTGCTGATATCAGTCGGCAGACCAGTGGTATCACCGTCGATCGCGATCAGTTCGCATGATTCACCGGCACTGAGTGTGATGTCTTCTTCAATGGTCACATTGCTGACACTGCCAGCGCCATCATTGGTCACTGTGACATCAAAAGTGGTCACCACTTTATCGCCGGTATTATTGATAACCGGGTTATCAATACCAGTGGTACAGGCTTTGGTGACATCAATGCTACACAATGAGAAGTCGCCCAATGCGTAGTCAAAAATAGTCGCTGTCAATGAAGTGGATGACCGGGTAACGGCCATATACTTGGTGAAACAGCCAACCAGGTTCAGTGCTGTCAGGTTGATTTTCCCTTCAAAAAATTCTGAAACATCCAGATCATTTGAAGGTGTGTTGCCCGGTTGTTTGGTTTCTGTCAGCCAGGGAACATCTGTGGCAGCACCATAACCTGCCAGCAGGTTGCCGTTAACAATGCCACACAGGTTCTGTGCAGCACCACCATTAACGCATTTGCTATCGGCTGCTACCGGCGTTGGGTCCAGGAAGCCGCCGGCACCGCCAACCCAGCGATAAGCAAGGATAGTCACATTAGCACCACCGTTATCAAACTCGGCCACAATCAGAATATCGCCGTCGCTGTGATTACCGGTAAATGGCAATGTTTTAGGTCCGTTAGGCTGTACCGCACAACCAGTACTACCATCTTTGAGGAACCAGAAACCGATGTTGCCGGTACCCTCATTGGAATACCGTTCCATGGCAAAATAGACAACAATATCGCCGTTGGTGGCGGCAGCAGCGTAAGCATTAACAATATCGGTTTTATCGTTAACATTATTGCTGCGGGTACATTCCCATCCTGGGGTGATGTTCAGGGTATCCTTACTACCTGTGGTAAAGGTGGAGATATCGGGGCCGGAAGCACCCGGCACAAAGTCCCGCACGAATACCGATTCTACAAAGCCTGCAGGTAACGGATTGGCTTGGGTCGGGACGTTAGTACCAGAGACATCAAAGATGTCCTCCCAGTCTGGATCTCCATCGTTTAAAATATTTCCCTCCAGTTCTAAATCAGCTGCAAATACTGCTGTAGCGCTTGTAAATAGCACCACTAGGAATGCCATCAGGACGCTACAACACCTCTCTCTAAGGGTTGTTATATCCATGCTGAATCTCCTTCAAGCGTGTTATTGATTATCACAAAGCGATACGAAATCACGGCGTCCAAACACCGCTTTCCGCATAGCTCCCTCCCTTGCAATGAAATAGATGGCAAACATTGAGCCAGACTCTACAAGTGTTTGTTTTTTGTGCTTATTTATGGATTACCGCAGGATTTTTTTCACCGCTGACAGGTGAAACTGTTGCACGGCTGATACAGCTGATCTATGCCTGTGCAGAGAAATGCATTTATCTCATTGTTTTTTTAGTGCATTTTTTAGGTGAAGGTGTTTTTCTAGCGTGTTTCAGAGATGAAACACCGTGCGAGTCTATTCAACCCTGAGCTGATATTTATTAATCAGACGGTGCAGCGTCACTCTTGAAATACCCAGTGCCTGGGCAGTTTCACTGACATTATTATGGTATTGCTTGAGGCTGTCCTGAATTGCATTTCGATCGGCATCGGCGCGAGTCTCTTCCAGAGTAGATATTTTGCGGGCTCGTTGCCGTCTTTCCAGGTCCAAATCCTTGGGTCTGATAAGACGATATTCGCTCATGAGTTGAGCATGACGTATGGTGTTAGCAAGCTCCCTGACATTGCCCTTCCAGTCATGCTGGTTTATTACCTGCAATGCCTGGGCACTTAATCCTCGGGGATGAGATCGCGCAGCACAGAGGTCCCGGTTTAGAAAATATCGACTGAGTAATTCGATGTCTTCTCCCCGCTCACGAAGTGGGGGCACTTCCACATGCAAGACATTCAGACGATAAAAAAGATCTTCCCGGAATCGACCTTCCTGCACCGCTTGTTTCAGGTTGATATTGGTCGCCGCAATAACCCTGATATCTACCTCAATCTCTTCATAGCCACCCACGCGCACGATGGTTTTTTCCTGCAGGAAACGTAATAAGTTCGCTTGCTGGCTAAGCGGCAAGTCCCCCACCTCATCAAGGAAAAGTGTCCCACCGTTGCTGGCTTCGATACGCCCAATTTTGCGCTGGTAAGCGCCTGTGAACGCACCCTTTTCATAACCGAATAATTCAGCCTGTATCAGGCTGTCTGCCAGGCTGCCACAGTTGATGACGACCAGTTGTTTATCTGAGCGGGATGAATGATAGTGAATCGCGTTAGCGACCAATTCTTTGCCTGTACCGGTTTCTCCTGATATCAATACCGGATCATCCAGCTTACGGATCTTTTCTATTTGTCTGAATAAATCTTGCATTGGCCGACTGCGTCCAATGATGCCGTAATGCGCATATTCAGATGAACTGATCCTTGCCGGATGACGAGCAATTTCTGCCATGCCCTGAGCATGCCCTAGTACATACAGGAACAGCGCTTCCTGTAAAGGTTGGTGATGATAGTCGAAACAGTATTGACTAATTAAACTATCGATTCTTTCTCCCTGTTCAGCTGAAATCAATTCCAGCTCCGGAAGCAAAAATATCCAGTTGACTGCCGGATACAAGGCGAGTAGCTCAGGCAAATCATCCAGCACATGCGGCAGGTCATTGACATCCAGTGATACCACGCCAACGTAAGGTTCATCCTGAGTTAATTTGTTGCGCGCCTGCGAGAGATTATCAACCAGCAATATTGACCACTTGTGGCCAATGAGCAAGTCATACAAGGCTTGGCTCGTTCCCGAGGGGGAAAACAATAAGACTGAGCGTGAAGACTGACCCATACTTCTACCCTCAACAAGGTGTCCATATGCGCCGGGAGATTGGGATTGCATCCAGGAATCGAAATCATCCCGCCTGGGAGATATATGTTTAATATTAGTCCTCTAGCGAAACAGTATCAATAATGTGAGTTATTTCACACTAATCAGACTGTTTGTCATTTCGAAATTACTGTCGTAATAACGTAGAATGGCGACTTTGCAGCAGCAATGATGCATTTTTATCATGTCCGAACAATCTCAAGCTTGTCCTTGCCTCAGCGGCCAGTTGTATCAGGAGTGCTGTGCGCCTTTTCATCACCATATCCGTGATGCTGACAATGCCGAAAAACTGATGCGCTCGCGCTACAGCGCCTATTGTCTAGGGTTGGTCGATTACCTGCTGGAGACCCTACACCCCTCCAAACGCCACCCTGGCGAGCGTGAAGCTCTGAAGGAAAGTATTTCACAGACTCAGTGGCTGGGATTGAAAATCATCGATCACAAAGAAACCAATAATCTGGCAGAAGTCGAATTTGTGGCTTTTTACGACGATGATCCCATAGGCCAGTTACATGAGCGTTCACGTTTTACCCGTGAAGCCAGCCGCTGGTTTTATCATGACGGCCTGTTTCTTCCACCGTTTAAACTGGGCAGAAACGATGCGTGTTTCTGTGGCAGTGGTAGAAAATTCAAACAGTGCCATGGCCGCTGACTAGGTAGTTCAGGCAGCCGTACCCAGATAGCGTTTGCGTTTGCTGGCTTTCAACTGTTGCAGATCAACCATCACCAAACCATCAATGCAGTGGCCAAAATCGGCATCGATATTAAAATCGATGAAACATGCCCCCCCCTTTTCGCAAACATCAGCATATTGTTTATAGAGTGTTGGTACGGTCACATTCATATGGGTCAGCTGTTCACGTAAGGCTGCAAAATCTTCTTCAGCATCCTCACCGGTCAGCGTCTGCCAGACCTGTTGCTTGAGTTCACCATCGACGACATAAGGAACACGGGCAGAAGCCAGCTGATGGTTATCGGCAAAATAGTGCTGGTAATAACTGACAATAAGCGCTTTAGCAAAATCAGGGTAACTGTTACTGAGGCTCACAGGCCCGAACAGATAACGCACTTCAGGGTAACGCTGCAGATAGGCACCAATGCCATACCAGAGATAATCGAGACTGCGCCTTCCCCAGTATTTAGGGCTGACAAAGCTGCGCCCAAGCTCTATCCCCTGCTCAAAGAAGGGTTGCATTTTCTCTTTGTCATAAGCAAACAGCGCCTCACTATAAATGCCGCGGCTACTGTCCTGTGCCTGAATTCGTTTCACTTCGCCGAGGCGATAGGCACCGGCGATTTCCAGTTCCTGCTCATCCCATAAAATCAGATGGCGATAATCCCGGTCATAACGATCCAAATCGCGACGTTTTCCTGTCCCCTCACCCACCTGACGAAAAGTCAGTTCACGAAGCCGGCCGATTTCATGCATTACCGCCGAATCCGGGCAGTAGTCGAATAGATAGATTTTCTTGTTATCTGCAGTCTCACCCAGCAATTCTGCGTTCTGCAGTTCACGCTTGATAAAGCGTCTCTCTATCGGGTGGGCGATAGTCTGTTCAGTTTTGAACAATGACTTTTTGCCTTTCGCTATCCGGTATAGGTGGCGACGCAGGAGCTTGGCTTTTTCCGCTTTAACCAATGGCAACTGTTCAATTTGTTGATGAGAAATCGCTTCCCCGACTCGCATGGTGATGTTCATGGAGTTTTTGTTGAACATCTCATGTGCCAGCATCATTCCTGACAGGGGTTTGTAGACCATGGAGGCGCTGTAGAACAATGAGGAGTTCCGCGCACCAATAAAGATAGGGAGGATTGGCGCACTAGTCTTTTTGGCAAAATTCAGAAACCCGCTATTCCATTTGCCATCACGCACACCGCTTGGGCGGATTCTGGAGACTTCACCGGCAGGAAATACGATAACAGCTTCATCATTATTGAGGCTGTCGACGATTCGCGACACACTGCTTTTTCGAGTTGACTTGGACAGATTATCGACTGGCAGGAACAGTGATTCCAGCGCCGCGAAGTTCATTAGCATATCGTTAGCGACGATTTTGACATCACGTCTGACTTCGCCCACCAGCTTGAGCAGAGACAGACCATCCAGCGCACCTAGCGGGTGATTGGCGACAATAACGACGCGACCGGTGGCTGGGATATTGATCCGGTCACGATGGCTGATGCTATAGCTGAAATTGAAGTAGTCCAATACCTGATCGATAAAATCGAAGCCGCGCAGATCCTGATGCAGATCCAGGAAGCGATTGACTTCATGCTCGTGGGTGATTTTGCGTAAAAAGCCCAGTGTCGGCTTTTTGATCCAGGGACTGGTGTGTTGAAAGCGGGGAAATTTTTGCTGAACTGCCTGTTCGATATTGAGCATCT
>CAYMEE010000033.1:8332-26945 GCA_964389455.1 uncultured Methylophaga sp.
GTGTGTTGAAAGCGGGGAAATTTTTGCTGAACTGCCTGTTCGATATTGAGCATCTCTTGTCTCTATACTTGCCTTTGGATGGCAAGCTTAAGATCATGCTGTTACCGCTTGATGGCAGTTTGATGACGCTTAGATGACAGGCATCAAGCTTAGGGGATATCAACCAGCGCTGCGTCAAAGAATACGCAGCGCTGGCAGAGAGTCGTTGAGAAATGAGGAACCGGCTATTTAATGGACAAGCTGTGATGCTAGCAGCCGGAGGTGCTTCAGCTCAATCAGGCCGCTTGCACCGGTATCGAGTGACGCATATGGGTGATGTCATTGTTCTCGTTGAGATAAACCAAGGTGGGTTTGTGATTCTCAGCTTCTTTTTCGTCCATGCTGACATAAGCACAGATAATAATGCGGTCACCCGGCGAGGCTTTATGTGCGGCCGCCCCATTGACGGAAATAATCTTGGAACCGTCTTCGGCGCGGATAGCATAAGTGGTAAAGCGTTCACCATTCGCGACGTTATAAATCTGGATTTGCTCGTATTCACGAATACCAGCGGCTTCCAGAAATTGTCCATCGATCGCGCAAGAGCCCTCATATTCCAGTTCGGAATGAGTCACGCAGGCGCGGTGGAGTTTGGCTTTTAAGAGTGTCAGTTGCATAGCGGACAAATCTTGTGAGTTAGCCCAATATTATCGCTTGTTAGAGAAGCTCAGGCAAGGTCACACAGAATATTATCTATCAACCTGACTGAGCCGAGTCGAGCGGCGGCCAGAATACGCAACGCTATCTTTTCTCCCGCCACGGCCAACTGCAAATCATCAGCACGGCGAATATCAAGATATTCCGGCTCAAACCCCGCTTCCCTGAGTTGAGTCTGAGCAGCCTGAGTCAATGCGTCAAGATCGGTTTCGCCATTTTCCAGTGCTGTACGTATCGTCATCAACTGCTGATACAGCAATGGCGCTTGTAAGCGCTGATCTTCTGTCAGCAGATTATTGCGCGAACTCATGGCCAGACCATTGTCTTCACGGTGGGTGGGCGCGCCGACAATATCAATCGGGATATTCAGATCGGCCACCAGCTTTTTGATTAAGAGTAGCTGCTGATAATCCTTTTCACCGAACACGGCAATATCGGCCTGGACCATGTTGAATAGTTTGGTGACCACCGTGGCGACACCATCAAAGTGACCCGGCCGCCCCAAACCACAGAGTTTGTCATCCATCCCGGGGACATGCACGCTGGTCTGCTCTGTCATGCCCTGCGGGTACATAACGCTTTCATCGGGCGTAAACACCAGGTCGCACTCGAGTTCGCTCAGCAAGTTGATGTCTTCGCTCAAGGTGCGCGGGTATTTCTCCAGATCACTTTGGTCGTTGAACTGCAGCGGATTGATGAAAATACTGACGACAATTCGGTCTGCCAGTTCACTCGCTTTTTTCACCAGCGACAGATGACCTTCGTGCAGATTACCCATGGTAGGCACGAAGGCAATGACTTCATTGTTGGCACGCCAGGTTTTGATTCGGGTTCGAAGCGCGACGGTATTATCGACCACCTGCATCAGAACTGCTGCTCCGGCGTAGGGAATTCACCACTCTTCACATCCTGGACGTATTTAGTGATAGCCGCCTGTATGGCACCGGTATCAGCCAAAAAGTCATGACTGAAACGTGGACGTCTTCCCGGGGTCAGTCCCAGCATGTCATACAGCACCAGAACCTGTCCATCGCAGTCTTTACCTGCGCCAATGCCGATAACGGGAATGCTTAATGCGTCTGTGACCCTCGCTGCAAGGGCAGCAGGCACACATTCCAGCACCAACATATCGGCACCCGCCCGCTCCAGTTTTAAGGCATCGTCCAGCAGTTCATCGGCCGCTTCATGTTCCCGTCCCTGAACAATATAGCCACCCAGCCGGTGCACTGACTGTGGCAGCAGTCCGAGATGAGCACAGACCGGAATGCCGCGGGCGGTGAGCTCTGCGATGGTGTCTGCGATAATCGCGCCGCCTTCCAGTTTGACCATCTGCGCCCCACCCTCTGCCATCAGCCGAGCCGCATTGGCGATCGCCTGATCGGCATTGGCATAGCTCATAAATGGCAGGTCAGCGATGATAAAAGCTTTTTCGCTGCCGCGGACCACATTGGCAGTATGATAAATCATGTCATCCACAGTGACCGGGAGCGTACTTTCCTGGCCCTGTACCACCATACCCAGAGAATCACCGACCAGAATCACCTCAACGCCGGCATCCTCCAGCGCATGGCTGAAACTGGCATCATAAGCGGTCAATACCGCGATTTTTTCCTGTGCTGCTTTCATTTTCCGCAGTGCAGTCAGACTCAAGCGACTCATGATTATTTCTTCTCTTTAATCGGGAGCGGATTGTAATAATGACGTCCACTTTGAATGCTGCAGATTTGTTCCAGCAACTGCTGATAGTCCTGCTCACTGTTAACCAGGTCTATCTGCTCAGCATTCACAATCAACAAGGGTGACGCATCGTAATAGTGGAAAAAGTCGGCATAGGTATCGGCCAGCCGTTTCAAATAGCCTTCTTCAATATGCTGTTCGTAGTTGATACCGCGCTGGGCGATACGCGATTTTAGTACCGGCAGCGAAGCCTGCAGGTAAATGACCAGATCCGGCGTGCGGTGATGCAGTGTCAGATTGTCATACACCATGTGATACAGCGCCAGTTCATCATCATCCAGTGAAATCTGGGCGAACAGTTTGTCCTTTTCCACCATGAAATCAGCAATATGCAGGTCATTGAACAAATCGTCCTGGTTCAATGTTTTGCTTAGCTTCACCCGTTGCATCAGGAAGCTGAGCTGTGTTGGCAATGCTGACTGCTTGGGATAAAGGTAAAACTTTTCCAGGAAAGGGTTATGTTCCGGCTGTTCCATCAGGGTCGTGCCGCCAAAACTCTCGGCCAGACGCTTGACCAGGTGGGTTTTGCCGACGCCGATAGGACCTTCAACAACAATATAGTGATGGGGCAAAGACTGATTCATGACTGCTTGTTTTCCAACGGCTCTATTCCTTCCGGCGGGCAGTTAGCCTTTATTGTAGCCAGGCTGCCTTGTCCCGGGATCTGCAGGGCCGGCGCTATTTCCGCCAGCGGATAAACGACAAAGGCACGCTCAGCAATACCGGGATGCGGCACTGTCAGGCGCTCATCTTCGATGACTTTATCAGCATACAGCAGGATGTCGAGATCCAATGTCCGTTCACCCCAGTGACGTTTGCGGATCCGGCCGTGTTTTTGCTCAATCTGCTGCAGTGCGTCCAACAAGGCATGAGGCGACAATGCGGTCTCAACAGCCACCACGGCATTGATATAATCAGGCTGATCCTGCGGCCCCATTGGCGGGCTGTGATAGAGCGAGGACTGAACAAGCAGCGATGTTTCTGTGATGGCACTGATATCGTCAATCGCGGTGCGAACCTGCTGCTGCGGATCTGCCAGGTTACTTCCGAGCCCGATATAAGCCAGCATTATTCATCCTTTGGCGCTTTGTTGGCGGCAGGCTTTCTGCGCCGGCGACGGCGGCGGGGTTTGGTCGCTTTACCGCTGCCGGACAGCGATGCCACCATTTTTTCCTGCTCGTTGGCGGAAACATCCTGAAAGCGGGTCCACCAGTCGACAATATCTGACAATGGCTCACCGGCCTCATGACGTAAAGCCAGAAAATCATAGCCCGCACGGAACTTCGGGTGCAGCAGTGAACGGAAAGCGCGTTTGCCCTGACGTTTCAGCAGTCTGGGCTGCAGGTTCCAGATATCACGGGTCACCATACTGAAGCGCTTGGGCACGGCAACCCGCTGGACCTGATCGGTGATCACTTCTGAGGAAGCACGCTGCATGGCCGGAATCTCAGGCATGCCGTTTTCCATTAAAATTTGTGCTCGCTGTCTGACCGGCTCCCACAACAAGGCGGCAAACAAAAACGCTGGTGTGACCGGTCTGTCATCATCAATACGGCGGTCGGTGTTTTCCAGTGCCTTCATCAGCAAGGTACGCGGATAACCGTCTTTTTCTTCATGCAGCAAGGCGGCTGTTTGCGGATACATTTCATCAAACAGACCGTAGTGGCATAACAGCTCATGGGTAACAGCGGCATTACCGGTCAGATACAGTTTCAATGTCTCATCGAAGAGTCGTGCCGGCGGGATATCTGCCAGCAGGCTGGCCCATTTGAAGATACCGTCTTCAGTTTCTTTATCCAGCTTCAGACCCAGTTTGCCGACAAAGCGGATGGCGCGCAGCATTCTGACCGGATCTTCACGATAACGAGTTTCAACATCACCGATAAGCCGGATAAGCCCCGCATTGAGATCGTCAATACCGCCGGTGTAATCGACGATAGAGAAGTCACGGATGTTGTAGTAAAGGGCGTTGACGGTGAAGTCTCGACGCCAGGCATCCTGTTCCAGGCTACCGTAGACGTTGTCCTGCATGATCCGGCCCTGCTCATCAACATGGCTGCTGGCCTCAGGTGGTGCACGGAATGTCGCTACCTCAATCACATCCCGGC
Source organism: uncultured Methylophaga sp. (assembly GCA_964389455.1). Taxonomy (GTDB): domain Bacteria; phylum Pseudomonadota; class Gammaproteobacteria; order Nitrosococcales; family Methylophagaceae; genus Methylophaga. The sequence goes on from CAYMEE010000033.1 coordinate 12,874, forward strand.
CGAAACGCACATGCACCAGCTTGAAACGACGGCCTATCAAACGACTGCGACGAAACAGGCTATGCACCTGCTCCGGCAGCGCATTGGTGGCAACATCAAAGTCTTTGGGTTCATGCCCGAGCAGCAAGTCGCGCACACAGCCGCCGACCAGATAAGCCTCGAAGCCGGCATCCTTCAGCGTATACAACACATTCAGCGCATTCTGGCTGATTTGTTTACGCGAGATGGTATGCTCGTTGCGCGGTACGATAACGGGTTCACGAGGACTGCGGCTACTATCGCCGTTTTTGCCCTTGACCAGTTTGTTGATGAGTTTGTTCAGAGACAGCATAAGCCGTGAATAATACCACGGCTCGTTGGAATTCATACTATTAGCGGTCTCAATTAGCTAGTTGCTCAGATACACAAATTTCCAATCGTTGTATTCTTCGCCACCTACCACCACAACCGTTGGATAGAGACTGAAGTCGGTTCGAAGCGGCTGTCCTTCAGAGAGGCTGAAAACGCCGATGATTTGATCTTCTGTATTTTTGACCAGTCCCCATTCCGTTGTGTCAGTCATCGGGTCTTTGTATAGGTGACGGAGGTGGTGCATTGGCTTTGGCGTTCGTTTGTCCTCCAGCAATTCTTCAAAATTTTCTGGATAGCGTTTGACACTGACGTGAGGATTCTCATAAAACAGACGAATGGCATTACTGTATTGCTGTCCGGCGAAAATAAGTTGAGCCTCCCGTTCACGCTTGGCCTGCTGATATTTATCCGGCATCGCTGCAGACAGGGCCATCAACGAAGCAGCTATCACTACCAGTAGCGCCATATAGGCAAATCCACTCTGTGACTTACCACTCTGAATATCGACTTCCATCGGAGGCTTCACCATCAGCACCACTCCTCACATCATAAACAACTGCGGGATCCTGGGGTAAACCTAACAGCAGCCATGTTTCACGGCTGTCTGTCAGCGGATCGACGGGAATCTCGCGGATATAGCGCTCCTCTACCAATGAATGTAATGAATCTGGGTAGCGTCCCTTATCAAGATAATAGTCATCAATGGCCTCCCGCATAACAAACAAGTCTTCTCTGAGCACAGCTTCTTGAGCCCGTTCCAGACCAGAAAAATAACGTGGTAATGCAACCGTCAGCAGGACGGCAATAATGGCCAGCACCACCATCAGCTCAACAAAGGTGAAGCCTTTCACGCTACCATTCATGATAGGGCACCCCGTTCAGCCCTTTTTCCCGGCTTAAGGAATAGACATCAAATACATCTTTACCCGGTGAGGGGTTATCAGGTGGACTATCGTAGCTGCGTTTACCCCAGGTAGCTGCAGCTGTCTCTATAGCGCCCTCATACATCGGATCTCTGGGTAAACGACGCAGGAAATAGATCGGCCTTTGCTCCGGGTCCTGCGCATTAACGACACCCTCCACCAGCATTTCCAATCGCGGTGGGTAGCCTGAGGCATCGGCTGGCTGGGCAATCACTCCTTCATCTACTGCTTTTTTAAATGCATCCAGCGCAGTGCGAATTTCTCGCAGGTTATGTCTGAGTTCGGCTTCTTTTTTACGCGTCACGCTCAACTCCACATAAGGAACAATGGCGGTCGCCATCAAAGCCACGATCGCCACGGTGAAGATGATCTCTATATAGGTAAAGCCACGAGAATGCATGATCAGTATTAAAACTCAGACGTTAATCCCGGCGGCAGCTCAATATTCAGGCCCTGCGGCTCCTGTGATGCGGGCTCATCAGGCTGACTTCGTGGCGCTGCCGGGGGGGTGCCCGCCCTGAAAAGGTTGGATAGGTCTTCACGACTTCTGGGCTGCGTAAAACTCCTTCCTGCCTGTAATTCACTGCCAACCCAATATTCACTCAGGTGGGCTTCTGGAGAGTGAGGTTGACGAACGATTCGCGGGGTGATCATCAATACCAGTTCGGTTTTGATTTTTGAGTCGCTGTGCGTTGAAAATAACCGTCCCAGTCCGGGAATATCGCCCAAGCCCGGTATCTTGCTGATATTTTTCCTGTCAGAGTCATTAATGAGTCCAGCCAATACCTGAGTCTCGCCATCCTTGAGCCGTAAATGTGTCGAGGTGCTGCGAGTACCAATCTCATACACTAATGAACCGGAGTTGGTCGTTCTTGAGTTACCAATTGAGCTCACATCCAGATTCAGCTTGATATCGACATCTCCCCCCAGATTGATAAGTGGTTCAGCATCCAGTTTGAGTCCGACATCAATGTATTGAACATTTTCCGAAATGACGCCTGTGGAGGCCACATTAGAGGTGATAATCGGCAGCCGGTCACCAATGTGAATTTTGGCGCTCTCTCCATTTTTCACCCTGATCCTCGGGTTAGCCAGTAAATTAATTTGTGAATCCTGGCCATCAAATAACAATGCCGGGTTGGGACTCACACCAATCGTGGAACTGTCGGTATTTCGGAGCTGCTCCAGGGTGAGCGCGCCTTGACCACTCAGCACTGACAACTGTGTCGGCCACCGGACCCCACTATCCAAACCAAAGCTTCGACTGACTTCGATAATTTCCATCTCCAGCATGACTTCGGGTTCTGGTACGTCATAAGCCGCGATCAGTTTTTCCACCAGTGGCATCACTTCAGGCACATCCTTGATCATAATCATCGGCAAGCGCTCATCCGTCTCGACCTGTTTGACCCCCAGTATCGAACGCAGCAAGCCCGCCATGGCAGGTGGGTCGGCGTACTGCAGATAAAAGCTGCGAATCAGAAGGTCCTGGTACTGGCGAATTTTAATTGCTGTGTCCGGGTAAATAACCACAGAATCTGTGCTCAATACCTTCATGCGTAAGCTATTCGATTGCACCAGCATTCCCATCGCATCTTCGATCGGCATATCTTTCACAAAAATGGACGCTCGCAGATTACTGGGAACATCTTTATCCAGCGTGAAATTTATCCCGGTGCCTTTGGCCAATGCTTCTATGATTATCTTGAATTCGGTCTCACGAAACTCCAGTGTGACGGGGGCATCATAGGCGAGCTTGACGCGCAGCGCATCGAGCCGCTTTTGCTCTTCCTCAGCCAGAATATGTTGGTAAAGCTTATCTGCTTCACGGTTAGCGGGATTCTCAGACAATATCCTTCTGAGTAGCTCTTTAGTTCGCTCCTGCTCATCCTCAGATTTGCCTATCAAATTTTTTGCTTCATTCAGCCACAGTTGATGCTGCTGGTAATTAGCTATGCGTCGCAGTCCCTCACGGGCTCTTGGGTTGTGAGGGTCCAGTTGAAGTACTTTGTTGTAACTGATTACGGCTTGCTCATATTGTTCGCGAATAAGCTGGTTATCAGCCTCCACAATAAGATTCTGAACTTCCTGGTCTGCGAACTTAGTCTTCTCCATCTCTTGAGGTGGATTTCTCTCTTCCGGACCATACTCAATCAAGTTATCTCTGACATCCAGACTACAAGCAGAGAGACTGATCAGCATTGTAGCTATCAGCAGCAAGACTGACGGGGAGTTTGCTCGTTTGTAAGTTATTATTTTCATCGGTCCATACTCATCTTGCGGGTTTCATTCAATGGCAGTAACAACCATTCCAGTTCATTAGCGCTTCTATCGATGCGCTGAAGGCGAAATTCATCATTAATTGTTTCGCCTTCCTGAACCAGATGGAGTCTGCTGCCCTCCATAAGAAACAGCGTTGTTGTCTGGTCGGACTCAAACATGCCTATGTAGTTAAAAGGCAATGCGACGGTTTTAGGTGCTTGCGGCGCTACAGGTTTTATCACTACCGGTCTGGCTACCTGTTTGGGCGCTGAGGTGATGGGCACGCTGAATAAATCGACTGTCTCTCCCCCTTTTTTCCTGGGGTTAAGTTTTATTTCAGCGCCTGTGGTGTCCCCCCTGGTGTTAGCTAAGCGCCGTTCATCAATTTCAGTGTGATGCCTGGAAGCTTCCACCACTTCAGTCCGATCCGGGGCCGGCGCTTGCCATACCAGGATCAGAGTCAGCAGCAATAGTGCCCCCCACAGACTCCATTTTTTCAGCGCCGCACTATCCATTGCCTCTCTCCAGGAACAACTTGAAGCGGCAATGGCTCTGAATCTGGTTACTGTTTATATCTTCTCGTTCGAAACTAATCTGCTCCAGCGCCAGATAAGGTATTGCCACCAGCAGTTCAGTGATAAATGCTTTTATTCGTGGGTAGGTTTGTTGCACTCTGAAATCAATGGCATATTCCAGCAAAACGCTGTCCTGCGTGGGCCGGTCCTGATAGACGACTTCTTCCAGAGAAAGTTGATGTTGCTCCGCCAGCTGATAGAGAATCTCGAGGGATCTGGTGACCTGAACCAGTTTGGGCGCGCCAGCGAGCAGAACCTCACTGGATGGCTGAATCAAGGTCTGAACTTGATTGTTTTGTTGGGTTTCAGACTGCTGCACAGGCTCTGGGATGCTTTTCAACATAAATAACCAGAGCATGGCTGCGATCAAGCTAATCACAGTCAGCCAGGCAAGTAGTGTCAGTAGAGGAATTCGATCTCCCTGACGAGCAAGATACCAACGCAGCCTATTCATGATGCCACTCCATTTTAAGGCTGAATGCCATACCACTATTGACGGGCACAATTTGTTGCTGACTCATCAATAAAGCATTACTGAACAAGGGATGTTGGTTCAGGCTATCCAGGTAAGCCAATAGCGAATCAAGCTCTTTGACTTCGCCATTAATCACAACCTGATGCTTACGCGTATCAGGTATCACTTGTTTCAGAAAGACAGCCTGATGGGGCTTTTTAACCGTTTCTAAAGCTTCCAGTAATTCATACCAGGGCAGGTTGAGACTATCGGCCATTTCATAGGCCAGTTTCTGTTTTAGCGGATCCACAGGGGATAGGATGTGCTGTGCTTCCTTTTGCTGCTCTGATTTGCTCTGCTGGCTCAGAAGCTCCTGCTTGATAGACAGGGCTTCACGACCGACAAAGACCAGCATTAACAGACAGATAACCAATACAGTCCCGTCCCGCCGGCGCTGCCTGCGTTGGCTCTGATGGGAGAAATTAAGCATCACCGCTTTCATTGGCTAACCGCCTCGACTTCATTACTCAACCAGTCTGCAGGCAAAAGCTTAGTTTCAAGTCCCTCAACCAGGTTCTGCTCCGGCAATACACCTGTACGGCAGAGATACAAGCGACGTTTTTTTGTTTCAGGGTTAAACTGTCGTGCCTGATTTAACAGCATCATGGCATGGTGATTCAGCATTTCGGGCGAAGACAGCATTGAGCTGCTTCGATGCCAGATACCCGCTTTAGACTCCACCAGTAGCAGACGGTTATCATCTGCCATCATCAACCAACTGTCCCCACGCCATTGTTTCGGGTGTCGATTCACTAAAGCCGAAAAGGCAGGTTCGATGCGTTGAATTTGCCATCCGAGCTGGTCCGCCAGTCTGTCCAGACCGGTGACAAGAGCTTGATCTGTGGCGACTGAAACCACAGGCTTCCCGTACCCCTGCAGATGAACGTCGACGTCCCACTCAGCCGCGTTGACACCAAATTGCGCTTGCATGCTATTTCTGGCCAGTGCCAACCAATCCTTTCGTGCATAGACATGATCTCGCCAGGGCAAAATCAGGTATCTAATCCAATAGTTTGAAAGGACCAGATTAATTCTGTGCCCGCCTAGCTTTCGCAATTGCGCTGGTAAGGACACAGCCAGTTTGTCGAAATCAATGTGGTTGGAGTCAGTTAGGGTCAAATTCACCGCGTGAGTTTTATTACGGCGATGCAGCGCCAGGCTATGTTGTCCCAGAACTAATCGTTCGCTATCAGTCCATCGCGGTAACACGGTTGACCTCCTCCAGCGTGGTAATTCCACGCCATACCAAGTCCAGTGCCGCAGCGCGCAATAGCCGTGTACCATGCTGCAGAGCATATGTTTTGATTGTTTTTATAGAAGCACGAGCCGCAATCATCTCCCTTAACTCATCATCCAGACTCAGAATTTCAGCAACAGCACGCCGCCCCTTGTAACCGGTTCCTCGACACACACCACAGCCCACGCCCTTCTTGGCTAGGGCACCGACCGGGGGCGTAGCGTCAGACTCGGCCAGGAGGTCAGCAGCCAAATCCACATTCTGGCTACAGGCAGGACAATTCGTTCTGACAAGACGCTGGGCGATAATGACATTAAGCGCTGACACAAAACTGTATGGGTCTACCCCCATGTTGAGGAAGCGGCCAATGACATCAAACACGTTATTGGCGTGAACGGTGGTGAAGACTAAATGACCGGTCAATGCTGATTGAACCGCTATCTGGGCGGTTTCAGGATCGCGAATCTCACCGACCATGATCTTGTCTGGATCATGTCGAAGTATCGAACGCAGGCCCCGAGCAAAAGTGAGTCCCTTTTTCTCATTAACCGGGATTTGCAGAACGCCGGACAATTCGTATTCGACCGGGTCTTCAATCGTAATAATCTTATCTAGGCCACTGTTTATTTCACTGATAGCAGCATAGAGCGAAGTCGTTTTGCCGCTCCCAGTCGGCCCCGTCACCAGAATCATGCCGTAAGGATTACGGAAATGATGACGTAACTTAGCTATCACCTCTTCATCAAAGCCCAGTGCAGTCAGACTCAAACCCTTTTCAGATTGAGTCAGTGACTTCTTATCGAGTATCCGGATAACAACATCCTCACCGTGTACACTCGGCATGACCGATACCCGGAAATCAACCTCCCTACCTTTGTAAATAGCTCGAAATCGACCATCCTGAGGCACCCTGGTTTCAGTGATATCCAGTTCTGCCATCACCTTAATACGGGAAATGATCTGCTCTGCCAGCCCTGACTCCTTGACCGCCCCCATCTGGTTCAAAACACCATCGAGTCGATATTTAATCGCTAACCCGTCGGTCAGGGTTTCAATGTGAATATCACTGGCATCAGCTTTGAGTCCGTCGTACAGCGTAGAGCGAACCAATTTGACGACCTGGCTCTCATCACGCTCTATGGAATTGAGTGACAATTCCTCGATCATTCGTTCAGATGCCTGCAGACTGCCAACCGCGGTTAGGGCATTATCGACCGCCCGCATAGACTCTTCCTGAGATGACAGAAAAGCCTGAATATCAGCATCCTGAGCCAACCTCAGGTAAAAGGGTTTTCTGATTTGCTCGCTAGCCCACGCCTGCAGTCCTTCATCAAAAACATTGGCGTAGACGAGTATCAGTTCGTCATCACTATTTCTGACCAGTACACAGTGATGACGCATCGCCTCTGAAAAGCTCAGTAAGTCGAACTGTCCTATACATTGCGACAATTGTTGATAGTTGATGGTCGGTATAGCCAGCAACGATGAGAGCACTGTCAGCAGGTTTTCTCCTTCTAACTGCCCCTGCTCCTCAAGCAATTTGAACTTAGTAGCGGGATCTCCTCCCTGCTCACGTACCTCACGCAATAATCGGGCTATTTTTTGAGTTTCTGGCTGCAGATTAAACATCACAATCCACTCGCTAACTCAAAGATAGGCAGATACATGAGAAATACAATCAGACCTATCACCACCCCAAGCAATGCCATCAGTATTGGTTCGACCAACTTACTGAAAGCATCCACCCATCGAATCATCTCCTCCTCGTGAAAGTTCGCAGCCTGCTCCATCATCTGATCCAGGTTGCCGGCATTCTCACCAACGCGGAACAGCTGCACCGCCACGGGCGTCACCAGATCAGCCTTCTGCATTGACTGTGCAAATGTCTGACCATCGAGAATAAATTGGCGGGCTTTATCGACATGCGTTTTGACAGTCATCCCCAAAAGTTCACTAATCATCGACAGTGCTGACACAACAGGAATGCCGCTGCGTAACAACATGGCAAAAGTTCGGTAAAACCGGCTCAGATGATAAGTCCGTATCCGCTCTCCGATCATGGGGGTGTGGGTCATCATTTCACCGATGCGTGCTCTGACCGCAGGCCGGCTAAAGAAGAGCACGGAGAGTGCGAGAAAGCCCAGAAACAGCAATAACAACAGTGGACCATGAGCCTCAACAACGGTCCCCATGAACAGTAAAACTTCCGATGCCGTGGACAAGTCTGTGGATCGCGCTTCATAGATTTGACTGAACCGAGGCACCACGTAGCCCAGCAAAAAAAGCATCACCAAAAAGCCAAAACCAAGAATCAGTGCTGGATAGATACTGGCCGAGACAAGGCGTTTTTTCAGCACATCTACCTGTTCAAGGTAACGGGCGAAACGTTCCAGTCCCTCGGCCAGATTGCCTGTGGTCTCACAAGCCCGGACCATCGCAATGAATAAGCTGGGGAAATGTGCCGGCTGAGCTGCGAGCGCATCTGAAAAGGTACGGCCTGAGCGTATAGAGTCGACCAGGGTGAGTAAGGTCGTGCGTACCTCTTGGTTCTTTTCTTTTTCTGAGAGCGTCTCCAATGACTGGGTCAGCAACAGGCCGGATCTCAAGAGCACGGTCAGTTCCTGAGTGAATAGCAGTAATGGAAACTTTTGTCTGCCGAGTTTCAGGCCATAAGGTTTGACGGTAAGGACAACATAGCCTTGTTTTTCCGCTTCTGAGCGAGCCTGCTCAACCGAGCCCGCTTGCAGCCGGATGTTATGCGGTGATGAAGAAGCGCTGGCAACCCGGAGACGAAAATCCATGATCCTGCCCTACTTCACCGATTGTAAATATCGGCATTCTCACCTGAGCCGCCGGGCTGGCGATCTTTGCCATAGGAAAAGAGATCATATTCCCCCCTTTCTCCAGGAATCTGGTAAATGTAAGGTTGTCCCCAAGGATCCAACGGAATGGATTTTTCGAGATAGGGGCCATGCCATCTGGGATTGTCGTCAGGTTGCAGAACGAGCGCTTGCAAGCCCTGCTCCTGACTGGGGTAATACCCTGTATCGAGACGATAAATATCGAGTGCTGTCTCGAGCGCATCGATTTGCGCTTCGGCAGCATTGATTTCGGATTTACCCAGTTGAGCGAAATAGCGAGGTGCAACGTAGCCTACGAGTAGTCCAATGATAACCATGACTACCAGAAGTTCTAGCAAGGTGAAGCCATCTTCCTGCTGCACAACTATCCCTTTTTGTCGTTATGAGTTACGCACTTAACCTTAGTTCTATAATGGTTTTATGTGGCGGACAAAAAAAGCCCCCCTAAAGAGGGGGGGAGGGGGGCAGAAAAATTTTTTAAATACAATTTTTATTGTGATTAATTACATGCTGGCTTATTGCCATTTCCGGTACATGCATTAGAACCAGCATCAGATTCCACGATATACACACCATAGAGGCCGGCATCATCCGGGTCATTTACCCCACAGGCTGGCTGTTGGAACAAAGCTGTGACTGGTCCACCAACCACAAGCTGAAGATCATCCGCACCTGGACCACCAGGAGGATTGTTATACCCCAGATAATCTCGAAGCACCCACGCCATTGCTGCATCTCTGCAGGAGGTATCACCGGAAACCCCTACTGAACCGATTTTAACTCCCCCCTCATAGAGTGCGATGCCACCACCAAAAACATTAATACCACCGACTCTCACATCATTACCAGCCAATGGGTCGTCCATTGTTCCGAAGTCGTTCTCATCGCCGTTATAGGCAACTTGTGTGTCGACAGGGTTACTGAATTGCAAACCGTATAGGCTGCCGCCTTCATAGGTTGCAACAGTAACAGCGCCTGTAGGAATGGAGAGTCCATCCAAACTGAACGCATTAGCAGTATTCGCTTTTTGAGCAGAGATAACCCGGCTACCCAGCCATGCTGTATTCCCCGCATCAGCCCCACCATTAGCGGTTGCTGGGTTTCCATCAACAGAGTACACATAACAAACTTCACCGGCTGTATTCATCAGTGTGGCCCACATCCCCAGACCAAATCCCAAACCGAGTGTGTCCTGATAGGCAGCATCTACTGCATCAGTGAAATCAGAAAAAGATGGTAGATCAGGACAATGGACTGCATAGACATTAGAAGACATTCCCAGTACCCCGGCAAAAGCCAAAGCACTTAATTTTTTTGAAAAATTCATCACTAGCTCCCTCTTAATTTTATGAATCAGAAGTGTGTCAAAACACACTCTCTACAGTATTGAAATTAATGGGTGCCTTTAATCCTGTTGACGGGGGATATTCACCCCCCTCTTATGCGGGGGATGATTGATTGTTTTCTAAAATATTATGAAGTACGCTATTTAATTATGAATAAATAATTTTTCATTATTTATCAGGAGCTTCAATATAAATGTCTGGCTTTGAGCATTTATATCGTCTGTCTTTGTTAGCTCAACTGGGTTTACCAGAGAGAATATTTATCCCTGCCTTTTTATCAGAGCTTCATCATCACATTTCAAGCCTGTCCAACAGTTATGGATGGGTAGATAGAAAACAGGAACTCACCGAGTTCTATGATGAAACTGACCAGGATGGAGCAACAGGCGCCATCAAAACGTTTATTGATAGCCACCCCCCTCTCAGGCTGAAACCGCTTTTCGATTATTCCTTTATCAGGACAAATGATTCTCAATGGCAATCGCACGCTTTGAGTCGATTCTACCGACAGTGCTTTCTGGCACACGGCTATCACCAGTCTTGTGTTTTACCTATCATTCGTAATAAAACGCCGCATGGTTTTTTGATTTTGAACTGGGACAGGGATCAGACTGATGCGAGATATATCGATCCCAGATTACTGGAAATATTGACGACATATTTCATCAGGGGGCTGGGTAAGTCTGAGAGTGAAAAAACAACTCGAGGCTGGCGAACAGGGCAAGTCATCACGAATCAATATGGAGAGGTGACACATTTTTGTCCCGAAGGTAAAAACCTGTTCAGTCTTGCACTACAAAAACTGCCCGGGAATCTCACCCGAACCAGTCATTTAGATATAAGAAAAGTCCCGGGGATCATGGAACTGATATCCAGTTTACTGGATTCTCCTCCCCACAGCGTCAATGCTGAACTGAACACATGCAGCCATTGGGGCACTTTTTCGATACAGGGCTTCCCCATCAGAGATGATGAATATGGACAGCGAGAGCCTCAGGTTCACCTGAGCATCAACTGGGAAGTCCCGTTTTCAATGCTGCTATTTCACAACATCAAGTACATGAATTTTACGCCAAGACAGGAAGTGATCGGACTGCTGTATGCGAAAGGTGAATCCAATAAATCCATTGCCAACATGCTGGATTTGAGCCTCTATACGGTCAAAGATCACATACAACACATTTTTGAAAATATGCAGATTCATACCCGTGCTGAGCTGATTGAGAATATCCTCTGCCAAGCCCCCGGAGAGCATCATGGCGTTACAGTAAGGCCAATTGAACTGGACTGAAAGAGCGACGATGAATATCAGTCGCACCCAGCTCTATCAAAGCCTGCTGATGTTGCTTGGTGGGATAGCCTTTGTGTTTGGCAAAACCGTATCCCGGGTAAATCGCTTCCAGTGCTACCATCTCCCGATCTCGGGCAACCTTGGCGAGAATTGAAGCCGCTGCGATGGCAGGTTCAGACTGATCACCTTTAATGACAGTAGTGACCGGACAATTCAAAGCCGGAGCATGAATCCCATCGACCAATACATGCCCCGGTGAGATTGTCAGTGATTCCACGGCTCGCGTCATCGCCAGCAGTGAAGCCTGCAAAATATTAAGTTCATCAATTTCGACAGGCTCGGCTCTGCCGAGTGACCAGGCCAGGGCTTTTTCTTTAATCATGGGCTCAAGTAATTCACGGCGCTTTTCGGTGAGCTTCTTGGAATCGGCGAGACCATCAATGGGATTATCAGGATCCAGAATCACGGCCGCAGTCACCACGGGACCTGCCAGTGGCCCTCGGCCCACTTCATCAACCCCGGCAACCAGCAGAATGTCAGTCATTTTGCTCATCCAGCCTGTCTAGAATCACCTGCGCGGCATTATCTGCACCGCCCGCCGGCCCCAGGGCGGTCAGCACCTGCTGTCGAATGTATTCAGCACGTGTCTTGGCCTGTGGGTCCGTAAGCAATGGCGTCAGGTTCTGGTCCAGATTATCCACTGTGACTTCATCCTGCAGCAGTTCAGTGATGATATTGTCATTGGTGACGATGTTGCACAGACCGACATAGGGAATCTTGACCAGACGCTTGAGAATCCGGTAACTCATCGGCGCCACGCGGTAGACGATAAGATGCGGCACCCCCATCAGGGCAATTTCCAGCGTCACAGTGCCAGAAGCGGCAACGATCGCATCACAACTACGGATGACATCATAAAAGTCGCCAGACACCACCTTAATATCAAGTTGAGACTGCTTGAGCATGGGCTGCAGAAATGCCCTGTCCAGTCCCGGTGCCAGCGGCAGTAACACTTCCAGATCAAAATGGCGTTGCTTAATTTTCTCCGCAGTCTGCAGCATGATCGGCAACAGCGCTTCCACTTCACTGCGGCGACTGCCGGGAAATAAACCTAAAACCCGGTGTTCAGGATCAATCTTAAGCTGCGCTTTGGCCTGTCTGGCACTGAGATCTGAATGCACGGCATCGACCAGGGGATGCCCGACACAGCTTACCGGCACAGCTGCATCCTGATACAGGGTTTGTTCGAAGGGAAATAACACCGCCATATGATCAACATAACGGCGAATGGTTTTCACCCGGCCCGGCCGCCAGGCCCAGACTTTGGGGCTGATGTAATACAGCACCGGGATGCCCAGTTTGTGTGCCTGTTTAGCCAGTTTCAGATTAAAACCGGGATAATCCACCAGAACCAGTAAATCCGGTTTTTCCCGACGCAGACGCTCGACCAGCTGATTGAAGACAGCTTTAATCTCGCGGTAGCGCTTGAGCACTTCTACCAGGCCCATCACCGCCAGTTCTCTGAAGTCGGTAAAAATCTCGGTACCCGCCTGACGCAGGGCATCACCGCCGATACCTGAGACTTCGATCTCCGGGCGCCGGGCTTTGAGCGCGGCAATCATGCGGCCCGCATGGGCATCACCCGATGCTTCACCGGCAACAATGACAATCCGCTTAGGGTCGCTCAAAACTCGTCGGCCTCGAGATAACCGGTTAATTCCAGACCGAAACCGGAGACCCCGGTCAGCTTGGTCGGCGTACCAATGACCCGCATTTTCCTGACCCCCAGATCAGCCAAAATCTGGGCGCCGACACCGAAGGTACGTAAATCCCAGCCACCCACAGCCGGCGGTGGCGTTTCCGCTTCATCTTCCAGTTGGTAACGGGCAATTTTGGCAGCCAGCTGCTTATTCTGTTCGGGCTGACGCAGCACCACCAGCACCCCTTTGCCAGCCTGCTGAATCTTCTGCATGACTTCCGGAATAGGCCAGTGACTGGGATCCCGGACTGAGCCAAGCAAATCACCCAGCGGATCGGCCATGTGTACCCGCACCAGCGTTTCTTCTTCAGCCTCAATATCGCCGTAAACCAATGCCAGATGCACCTGGCCGTTGACTGAGTCCTGATAACTATGCAGCTTAAAATCGCCATAATCGGTAGGAAAATCACAGTGTGACAGTTGCTTCACTGTCATTTCATTTTCCAGCCGGTAGCTGATGAGATCGGCAATAGTGCCTATCTTGAGATTATGGGTCTGGGCAAATTTCTCCAGATCCGGTCTTCGCGCCATGCTGCCATCATCATTGAGAATTTCGACAATCACCGCCGCCGGCGAACAACCCGAGAGCTGCGCCAGATCACAACCGGCCTCTGTGTGACCGGCTCGGGTCAGAACACCACCCGGCTGGGCTTTCAGGGGGAAGATATGGCCCGGCTGCACCAGGTCATCCGGTTTGGAGTCGGGATTGACTGCCACCTGCACGGTCAGCGCACGATCGGCAGCGGAGATACCGGTGGTGACGCCTTTAGCGGCTTCAATCGAGACAGTAAAGTTAGTTGAGTAGGGTGTCTGGTTATCGGAGACCATCAGAGGCAGACGCAGTTCACGGCAACGGTCTTCAGTCAATGTAAGACAAATCAGGCCACGGCCAAAGCGAGCCATAAAGTTGATAGCCTCAGGGGTCACCTTCTCGGCGGCCATAATCAGATCGC
>CAYMEE010000034.1:0-5748 GCA_964389455.1 uncultured Methylophaga sp.
CGCTTCTGGTTCGAAATGACCCTCGAACGTCATCATGACGAGAATCTTGAATTGTATAAGCCCTTTGCCTCGGTCGAGCTGTTTATTGTCGGTGCAACGCCACTTTATCGAAAATTCTATGAGAGTGTACTCAGTGCCTGGGGTGTGCATTACCAACATCACCCTGATATCGAATCTGCATCAGCTGCCATGGATGCCACAGATAGCGTGCATCAGTTGATGATGGTGGATTCAGAGTTCTTGCATGAAGAAGCTGAACATATAGCAAGCCTGCAACTGAAGAAACCGTTGCTTGTTACCTGTCCCCAGTCGATGCTTAGTGATCTGCCTGCGCTACTCAGAGACAGTGCCGATCTGATAGTGAGCTATCCTCTGGTTCAGTCCGAGTTATATAACGCCATATTGTCGATTGTGGATGGTGAGGCTGTGCAGCAAATGGGGACACCCGTTATAGATAATTCGCCTACCGAGTTCGAGGCCAGGGTTTTGGTCGTTGAGGACAACCCCATGAATGTCACTATCGTCAAAGGCCTACTGGAGAAGTTTGGCGTCAGTGTCAGTGTCGCTGAGAATGGCATCGAAGCCCTTTCGAAACTCCGCGAGGAAAGCTATGACCTCGTGTTAATGGACTGTCAGATGCCGGAAATGGATGGTTACGAGGCAACGCAAAAACTGAGACATGATCCGGCTATGCTGCGAAATGACATTATTGTGATCGCGTTGACAGCACATGCCATGAGAGAAGATGAGCAAAAGTGCCTTGACGCAGGGATGGATGATTACCTCAGCAAACCGGTGGACCCGCAGCTGTTAAATGAAAAACTGAGTCACTGGCTGCCACCTGGCTGTTTGCGGAAATTCGCCTCATGACAACTTAAACCGGAACTCACGCCTGAAGCAAGGTTCTCATCTTTAGAGAGAATCAACTCGCTAACTCGTGAGGAAACCATGCTTAGGCTAATGCTGATCATTGTCTGCCTGTTACCTGCTCAAATAGCGGCACTCGAGATTTCCAGCACTGCTGAGCGCACCATGGTTGTTGAGTTATATACGTCAGAGGGCTGCAGTAGTTGCCCGCCTGCTGATGAATGGTTGTCATCACTTAAATCAGATCCCCGCCTTTTCAAAACACTATTGCCGCTGGCCTTCCATGTTGACTACTGGGATCAGCTGGGCTGGCCGGACCCGTATGCAAAGCCAGCTTATTCGGAGCGTCAGCGGGAACTGGTGCGTCAGGGCCTTATATCTCAGGTTTACACACCCGGCCTGGTGGTCAACAGCCGTGAATGGCGTGGCTGGTTCAATGGTCAGTCGCTACCAGAGGAGCCCTTGAGCGAGCCTGGCATACTTCGCGCCCAACTCAGTCAGAAGCAGTTATCAATTTTTTTCGACTCGGATGAGACGCTGACAGCCCATATCGCGGTTCTGGGGATGGGGCTAAAAAGTGAAGTCCAAGCGGGTGAAAACCGTGGTCGTTCTCTGGTGCATGACTTTGTCGTACTGGATAAAAGAGCGCTTGAAGGGCAGGGACACTGGCAAGTGGTGCTTGATCAACGGCCCGAAACAAAACAACAAAAAATGGCATTAGCTGTCTGGCTGACAAAACCTGGATCCTTGAGCGTGATTCAGGCTGCTGGTGGCTATCTGGAATAAGGCTTCGAAACTCAGGGAAAAAGCAATGTTAGTGAATAGAGCAACAGAACGGGATTGGCAGACTTCGGAACAGCAAGGCATTGAAAGGAGTGTTTTCCGTGTCAATGACAAAGGCGGCAGAACGCTCATCATCAGAATGAAAAAAGGCGCGCATTTTCCCCATCATGTTCATGAGGGAAATGCCGAGATCATGATGCTAAACGGACAGGTACTGATAGGGGGCGTGGAACTGCATAAAGGTGATTATTTATATGCAAAGTCAGGTGAGGAGCACGATATTGTGGCGTTGACTGAGTGTGAAATGTTTATGTCTACAGAACAGGCAATGACGCTCATCACCTAAGCCTATGCAGTGTATCAGTCGAATATGCATTGTCTGCATGCTGTTGTTGCTGTCGGCCTGTGATCCGTTTTCCAGGCCTGACAGTATGATGGACACTTATATCGATCGACTTGCCAGAGTACTGGACGTGGAGGCTCAGCGCAGTGCGCTGATGGAAATACCGACCTTCCCCAGAGTACGCGACAGGCGCATCGATATTGAGCAGATCAAAATCAACATGCTCGATTTCCTCTCATTGTATGGTTGCGAGCTTCAGGTTGTGGTGGGTGAACGTAATTCCGCTATGGGCAGAGTCATGACACCGCTCAATGACTTGCGTTATCATCTTCGCTTCATCGACAAAGCCAGTCAATGTTTGCCAAAAATAGAGCAGCAGAAACTGAGGCAACAGCTGGAATCGGCCATAGCGCAGAAAAGAGACACGCTGACAGACTATTTCTGGAATACGGTATGGGCCGATGAGCCAATGGCAGAACTGATGAGCCAATCGAGTGGCTTTTACCAGCGGGGTGAGACCCACATCAGCACAGGCACTCTCACTGCTGACCTGCAGCATGCCCGGGGGGTCTTACAGGAGATCAAGTCAGGCGAGATAGAGCCCGGTTTAGAAAAAATGGGTGAGATTCAGCAGCGGTGGGTGTTTGATCACAGTGGTGGGCAGATTATCAACAGTGTTCGACTGCTGATTACACGGCTCAATGATGGTACGGCCATGCTGGAGCAGAAAATGAGTGGAAAACCACTCTGTTACCAGGGTAAACCTAATCCCCGTGCCGAGCAGGTGAAAGGGGTGTTCTTCAATGTTTACATTGCACGCATACAACCCTATATATCCGAGGTCAGTCGGGATGGTGAGCGGATATTTGAAGGCCTTTCAGTTTTGGCTGAGTCACAGCAGGATGTGATGCCTGAGTCTTTTAAATCATACTATCGACAGGTCATCGATAAACAAGCCCAAAATGGATTGTGGCAACAATTTGAACAAGCCATCAAGCGGCATACAGAAAGCTGGCAGAGCCTGTTACGTCAATGCGGAATGCAACCTATGGCAGGCTAAGGTCAGTTGATGCAGTCCATGACTTTGTTCTTACCGGCTCGTTTGGCGGCATAGAGTCGCTCATCGGCTTTGCTGAGCGCGGCCAGTATGGTGGTGTCGTTGCTGGCCAGTTCATAAACACCGATACAAACGGTAACCCGGATTTCAGCATGGTGTTTATGAAAGAAAATTTCACTCACTTTATGCCGGATTCGCTCTGCCAATTCCATGGCCTCAGGTCGTGATGTCTCCGGTAGCAGCATGGCAAACTCTTCGCCACCGATGCGTCCAAAAATATCGTAGGCGCGTTTATTAGCTGAGATACAGTGAGAGAAGAGCTTCAGGACTTCATCGCCGACTTCATGTCCGAAGGCATCATTGATGTCTTTAAAGTCATCGATATCCATCATCAGTAAACACACGGGGTGTTTGCTGCGCTGAACCCTTTGAAGCTCTCTATTACTCAGTTCTATGAAGGCGCGACGATTCCAGATGCCTGTTAAGTCATCCGTATCAGCGAGACTCTGCAGTTCCTTGCTGAGCAATTCCAGCTTGTGATTTTTTTCCAGCAGTTCGAGATGGGTTTCCACCATGATTTGCATCTGTTCCATCAGACCCTGCTGCTTATTGTCGTATCGGTGTGATTCGGAGTCCAGCACGCAGAGTGTGCCAAACATATCTCCATTCGCCCAGCGTAAAGGCAGACCATAGTAATTGATCATGTCTTTTTCTACATCGGGGTTATTTTGCCAGTTAGGGTCTTCGAGCGCGTTTTCAACAAACAACGGGGCATTACTACGAACCACCTCTTCA
Source organism: uncultured Methylophaga sp. (assembly GCA_964389455.1). Classification (GTDB taxonomy): domain Bacteria; phylum Pseudomonadota; class Gammaproteobacteria; order Nitrosococcales; family Methylophagaceae; genus Methylophaga. Next base: position 3,846 of record CAYMEE010000034.1, read on the forward strand.
CAATAAAGCCCCGAGCCAAGAAGGACTTCTGTTTCCCCGACATGATATGGGTTGCTTATTGAATTGTTTTTGACGCAGACCGTGATTCTATCGTGATCCAGTCGCATAATAAGAGCGACCGGTACGGTCATATAATCTGCTAACAAATCCAGCATCGACTGCCATTGTTTGAGCAGGTCGTCACTGACCAGGGGATGGGAGGCGGTATTGAAGTCTGTCACAGCCATTCCTTTGCGGTTTTTTGCTAGCTTACATGATAAAACCTTATCAGCAATAGGGGTTCTGCTCAAAAATTCGTCATGAAGCAGGCTTTAGCCAGACAGTGTCCTGCTCAAAAGATAAAACAGCTCAGCTGATGACAATTAAATAGCATTTTGTCATTGATGAAGCCCAATCAGGATAAAGCATCGTTCAGCTTGCCATTCTGAAGACCATGACATGGGAGTCTCATGGACAAAACAGGCTTGTCAGACTGAACTTAACTGGCTAATGACGAATAATGAGCAATTATTACATGTGTAACAAAACTAAATAATAAACATTATCATTTACATGCTGGTAAGGCTTTCGTAGAATATTGTCCGAAAGATAAACCTACGGAGAGTTACCGGCCCATGTCATCCCATATCAAACCACTTACACTTAGCATTGCTATTGCCTTGAGTAGTGCTCAAAGTTTTGCAGTAGCAGCAGAACCTACCGAAAAAGAGAGCGCAGTTGAGCTTGATTCGCTGACTGTCACAGCGAGTGCTGATGCTTCTGCAGAAGGGCTCTCACCGGCATTTGAAGGTGGCCAGGTGGCCGAAGGGGGCCGAGCCGGGATTCTGGGCACCAAGGATCACCTTGAAACCCCTTTTAGTATTACCAGCTATACCAATGAGTTTATTCAGGATCGGCAGGCAAAGAGTGTGGGTGATGTGCTGCAGGCTGACCCCGGTGTCAGAGAAGCAAGAGGTTTCGGTAATTTTCAGGAATCCTATTTTATTCGTGGCTTTATTCTCACTTCAGATGATATCGCCTATAACGGGCTCTACTCATTGTTGCCCCGTCAATACATCGCAACAGAATTATTTGAGAGGGTTGAGGTGCTGCGGGGTGCCAGCGCATTTCTGACAGGGGCCACTCCAAGTGGTGGTGGCATCGGCGGTACGATTAATCTTTTACCTAAACGGGCACCGAACTACCCTTTGACACGTATGACGGTAGGAACAGAGCACGGCGAACATGGGTATGCAGCACTTGATGTTGGACGTCGTTTCGGTGATGAGCAACAATTTGGTGTCAGGGTTAATGCAGCTTATCGTGATGGTGGCACCAGCATAGAAGATGAGCAGGCAAATCTGAGTCTTTTCTCTGTTGGCCTTGATTATCGTGGAGACAAACTTCGTTTATCAGCTGATTTAGGTACTCAGGATAATGAACTGGATGAAACTCGAACCAATGTTACCTTATCGGGGTTAACTGATATCCCTTCAGCGCCGGACTCTGATAGCAATTGGGCGCAACCTTGGTCATATTCTGATGAAGATGATGTCTTTGGTACATTCAGAGCTGAATACGATTTCAATGATGATGTGACTGGCTGGGCAGCCTATGGGATGCGTCGAAGTAATGAATCCAACTCACTCGCGAACCTCAATGTATCCAACCTTAACGGTGATGGCAGTTTTTCCAGGTTTGATAATAATCGTGAAGACCGCGTCGATACCGGTGAAATAGGGCTGAGAGGTCAGCTCCAAACAGGTAGTGTCGGTCACGACTGGGTTGTCTCGTACTCTTATTTCAACCAAGAAACCAAGAATGCTTTCCTGTTTGATTTTGATACGTTTGCAACCAACCTCTATAACCCACAGTATTATTCACAACCCGAGCCAAACGGTAGTGAGCTGCTCGCTAACTCACT
>CAYMEE010000034.1:5848-25781 GCA_964389455.1 uncultured Methylophaga sp.
CACAGTATTATTCACAACCCGAGCCAAACGGTAGTGAGCTGCTCGCTAACTCACTGGATCCTGCCTTGAATGCCGTAACTAAACTCAATAGTTTTGCGATTGGCGACACACTGTCATTTTTTGATGACACCGTGCTATTCACGCTGGGATTACGTCATCAAACTCTGGATGTCAGAGATTTAGGCTATGATTTCAACAATTTCAGTGGTTCTGAATACAAAGAGCGTGAGTTAACACCGGCTTTAGGACTTGTTTACAGGCATAACAATCAACTCTCCGTTTATGCCAACTATATTGAGAATCTTCAGCAAGGTGGAAGTGTGCCTGTTGACTTGGGCTACGCTAATGCAGGTGAAGCGTTGGAACCATTCGTTTCTGAACAGTACGAGCTGGGCTTGAAATATGAAACAGATGAGATGGGCTATGGCCTCGCTTACTTCACCACCGACAGACCACGTAATGATGTTGATATTTCCAATAATGTCTATGGTGTAGAAGGTGAAGATAGCCACCAGGGTGTGGAGTTTACCTTCTATGGGAAAGCGACCGACGACATCAAACTCCTGGGCGGTGTAACCTGGCTTGAGGCAGAACAGAAAGAGACGGGTAACGCAGCGATTGAGGGTAATGATGTAATCGGTGTCGCTGAATGGCAAGCCACTCTGGGTGCCGAGTGGGCGATCCCGCAGTTAAATAATCTTGCGCTTGACACTCGCGTCACTTATACCGGTTCACGCTATGCAGATAATGCTAATACCTTGAAAGTTGATGACTGGACTACTGTCGATATCGGCGCTCGCTATGTTGTTGCACTGGGTAATCAGGATCTTACGCTGAGAGCGCGGGTTCATAATCTGTTTGACCGGGATTACTGGGCTTCTGTCGGTGGTTTCCCGAATAATGGCTATTTGGTGCTGGGCGCGCCACGAACAGTAAGTTTGTCAGCTACGATTGATTTCTATTGATGGATTCATCCCGGGCATGTCTCTGTGCCCGGGACTTATTCTCTGCCCGCTATAAATTCTTCCAGCAACTTGTTAGCCCGTTCAAAATGGCTGCCGGGCCAGAATATCTGCCCACAGTCATCACAGATTTTGAAATCATCATAATGCTGTCGGGTCAGTGGCTCGAGCCTGTCGAGTACTTCCTGTTTGTCGATTTCCAGCAGCGTCCCATTGCAATTGACACAGCGGGTGAAAGGCGCTGTGTCATCAAACAAGTCGAGCCTTTCCAGCACCTCACCTACCTGTGTTTTGGGCTGATCGGAGCGAAGGAAATAGCCATGGGTGATGATTTTGCGTTGCAGTAGACGTCGATCGCGGGTCAATACCACGCGGTGTTGCTGAAGCGCGATGTCAGCCACTTCGGCACCCTCGTAATCATTTCGATATAAGCAGTCAAATCCCAGCAGTCGTAGATACTGACTCAGCTTGCCGAGGTTACTGTCGGCAATAAAACGAACATTTCGTAATGGTTTGTCTCGTAAGCGCAGTAGCGGGCTGATGTTAAAGCTTTCGAAGACGGGATAAACACTGATTTCATCACGATCTCTGACATGGTAATGAAAGTCCACCGAGTGACCGTTAACCAGAATCAGTTCAACTTCAGTATGTGGCACGCCCAGAGATTCGATAACGTCTTTGACAGAGGCTTTGCGGTTAATCGGGTGAGAAAACTGACGCTTCTTTTTTTCAGGCGGCAGAAAGTCATTTAGTTCTTCATAGAAACGCAGTGTTAATTCGGCCATGTCGGTTTACCTTCACTGCCTCAATTTAGCTCTATGATAAGGCTTATAAATCAGACTGTTAATGTTTAGATCAGAAAACTGGTGTTTGCTGATGACAAGCGCATAATGGTGTTGACCTGTTTTTTACAGGAGAAGCTTATGGACGCGCTCATGTTATCGATGATGGCCTGGCTGCATTTTCATACCGGCTATGATATCCAGGTTGAATTGCCCAATGTCGCTATCACCGAGGTCGGCAATCTCTGTGTGAATTACGGCGTACAGGCTGCTAATTGTGAAGCCATGCAACTGAAGGGCTTCTACAATGAGCGCCACACCATTTATCTGCATGGCAACTTCCAGCATCAGAATCTGATTGATCAATCCCGCTTATTGCATGAACTGGTGCATTATATTCAGTGGCACAATGCTGAAAACAGCGACAGCTGTTGGGGTGTGCTCGAGGCTGAAGCTTACCGCTTGCAGGATCAATGGCTGGTGGAAAACAACATGCAGAAAAGGGCCGACCCCTTCAAACTGGTGATGCTGGAAGCAGCCTGTGACAGTTGAAGCTCAGTCATTGACCAGTGGCACAAAGCTGACTGCGAGCACAGGCTTTGACTCAGTCTTACCTTGCTCGTTTTTGGTGATAAGCGTGAGTTGCTGATAGAAGCCGGTCTCAGCCAGTGGCAGTACCATGCGCCCGCCGGGTTTGAGTTGTTCCAGCAATGCCGGTGGCACTGACGAGCTGGCAGCGGTCACGATAATGGCGTCAAAGGGGGCTTGTTCCGGCCAGCCATCATAGCCATTGCTGTGTCTGCAGCGGACATTATCAAAGCCGTGCTGCTTTAGCAGACTTGCCGCTGATTCTGATAGTGCTCCGATTCGCTCAATGCTATAAACCTGCCTGGCCAATTTGGCCAGAACAGCCGTCTGATAACCAGACCCTGTGCCAATTTCAAGCACGAGGTCATCAGGAGATAAATCCAATAAATCGGTCATCAGTGCGACGATAAAAGGTTGGGAGATTGTTTGGCCATAGCCGATGGTCAGTGGTGAGTTATTGAACGCCTGAGAATGAGCAATCTGGGGGACAAAATCCGCTCGGTTTACGTCCCCCATTGCCGACATGACGCTATCTGCAAACTGTGCTCTTCCTGTATAGCCTGCAGTCAGCCTGGCTTCCTGCCTGATTGTCTCCAGCATACGCTTGATATCAGCATTCATAGGCTTAGCGCATTTTATGATTTACAGTTTTATTCTGCGCTTAACTTTTGCGTTGTCCAAGCGCTGAAATAAAAAAGGCATCCGAAGATGCCTTGTTAGCTAGTCGTAGCTGTAATGCTTACGAAGTGGTTTAGTGACTTGCCAGAAGCTCTTGAGGCCAGCCGGGAATTCCACATAATCACCGGCAACCACGGTCACAGGTGACTCACCATCCGGTGTAACCACGATTTCGCCTTCCAGCAGGTAGGCTTTTTCAGTCTCGTCAAAATCCAGTCTGAATTCAGTCACCGGGCAATCCCAGATTTCCCAGTTAGCAACACCCAGTTCCTGAAGCCGAGCTTCAGATGGGTTTTTATCAATAATAATTTGAGGCATTGATTATCCCTGTAATAAAAAGTCCCCGCCAGGCAGGGCATGTAAAACCACAGCAGCAGTTGCGGCCGGCGAATATTAGCAGAACTTAAACGTGGATAGGGAATTTAAAACTTTCTCGTATCGGGCTTTTTTCTGATTCAAACCAGCGTTAGAATCATCTGTCACAAAGGATTGGGAGTTTGATATGGATGCAAGGGTAATCTCGATGTTGGTGAATCAACCGGATACCCTCAATGGTCGGCTGGAAATTTTACATCAGGCTATACTGCAAAAGGTTCCCGCCATTACCCGCCTGAGTTGTGCCCTCTATGACAGTCAAACTGATGAGCTCAAGACATTTTTAACCAGTTGTCTGAGCGGTACTGGTGCAGAAAACCATGAATTGCTGTTGGCCGACTCCCCGCATTTGGCAGAGCTTGCGAAAAATATTCAGTTCTGTGCGGTCAATGTTGATGCCGGCTTTAATCAGCTTGATCCAGACCATGCAGCCTGGTTACGAGAAAAAGGCTATCGATCCACTTTTATTGTCCCCATGCTGCACGGTCAACGTTTCATTGGTTTTATATTCTTTGATGCCATTGAAGCTGATGTTTTCGCCGATAGTCTTCAGCGTGAGTTGATTCTGCATGTGCAGATCATCAATATGACCATCGTGGCAGAGATGTCGATGGTGCAGAGCTTATTGGCTACAACCAAAATTGCTCGCGACTTTGCAGACATGAGGGACTTTGAGACCGGGCTTCATCTCGATCGTATGGCACATTATGCTCACATCATCGCCCGATACCTGGCGTCGAAATATAAGCTGAGTGATGAATGGGTTGAGCATATTTTTATGTTTGCTGCTTTACATGATATTGGCAAAATCGGTGTGCCAGATAAAATTCTGTGTAAACCCGGCCTGCATAATGATGAAGAACGAGAAATCATGAAAACACATGTCAACAAGGGCGTCGTGCTGTTACAGGGCTTATTGGCAGATTATGATTTAGTGAATATGCGTGACACCGAGCTGATGATGAATATCGTCGCTTATCACCATGAGTATCTGGATGGCTCCGGGTATCCCAATGGCCTGAGCGGCGATCAGATTCCACTTGAGGCGAGAATTAGTACAGTGGCAGATATTTTTGATGCCCTGACCAGTCGTCGACCCTATAAAAAAGCCTGGTCAATTGATGCCGCACTGGAAGAGCTGCAATTAATGACTTCGGCTGGAAAGCTGGACCCGGACTGTGTTCAGGCTGTCATCGACGAGCGCGAGGAGTTTGAGCATATTGTCAATCTGCTCGCTGACGAGCAGGATAAGCGCTCAGCCGATGACATTATGAAAGGCTTTCAGCACTGATATCAGAAAGTCAGGGTGGCGGCGTTTTCGCCGTCAATACTGATAAGACAGGAAAGATCGACTTTCTTTCTCCATTGACATTCAGATTTTACTTTCCGGTCCTCATACTCCCCTGAAAAAGTAGCAGCATCGTAGTTGTAGGGAAGGTCACCCGTAATCACGGTCTCACCATTGATAACGACCTGGTGCTCAAAACTGATCTGGTTAAAACGGCCCGTTATCTCAAGTTGAGCCTCTGAATTAGCAGGCCGGTAAAACTGTTTGGGGGATGCGGTGGTACAACCCACCATCACCAGCATCAGTCCGGCAAGAAAAATTTTGTTCATGATAAATCCATATCTATTGGGAAGTGCGCTACAGCCGTCGTTGGCTGGCGATGTGCTCATACTACCCAAACTGACACTGAGCTCACAAGCTCCGTCAGTCAGGCAATACCCCAGTGATGGCTTCTGGTAGGATCACGATGTGAAAAACTTTAAACGATGGCTTCTTCGCTTTTTACTGCTGTTAATGCTGGCAGGGCTCACGCTCAGTCTGCTGATGGTGGTGCCGTTTAGATGGATTAATCCCCCTTACACCATGGTGATGGCAGATCGCTGGTTGAGTAGTGAGGATAACTTCTATTTACATCAGCAATGGCTGAGTTGGGAGCAAATACCCAAGCAGGCAGCGCTGGCAGTAATCACATCCGAAGACCAGCGTTTCCCGATGCATCAGGGCTTTGATTTCGATGCGATTGTCTCGGCTTTGAAAGCAGCTTCCAAAGGGCGTGAGCTGCGAGGTGCCAGTACAATCAGTCAGCAGGTCGCTAAAAATATGTATTTGTGGACCGGCCGCAGTTGGCTGCGTAAAGGTCTGGAAGTCTGGTTCACCTTGCTGATAGAGCTGACTTGGGGCAAGCAGCGTATTCTCGAGGTTTATCTTAATATCGCAGAGTGGGGCCATGGCATATTTGGTCTGGAAGCCGCCAGTCGCTATCACTTTTCAAAATCAGCCTCGCAACTAAGTCCCATGCAAATTGCGCTGTTAGCGTCCAGCCTGCCCAGCCCACTTAGATACGACCCGGCACATCCCCAGCAACATTTGATCGACCGTGCGCGCTGGAATCTGGAGCAGCAGCGAAAACTCGGCGGTACCGCCTGGCTGGCACCACTGCACTAGGCCTGATAGATACCTGCTTGATCTGGATCAGACCTATTGCAGATCGGTCTTGAAGCAGACATATCCCCTTGCTAATTTTGACGCCATTCATGAGCAAAGGAGGTTGTCATGGCTGAAATGATGAAAGCGGCTGTTTTTGTTGAGCCCGGTCGCATTGAAATTGAGGATAAACCGGTGCCTGATATTGGCGACAATGATGCATTAATCAGAGTCACCACAACCACTATCTGTGGCACCGATGTGCACATTCTTAAGGGGGAATATCCTGTCGAGAAGGGCCTGACCATCGGTCATGAACCTGTCGGCATCATTGAGAAGCTGGGGAAAAATGTACTGGGCTATCAGGAAGGCCAACGCGTCATTGCCGGTGCGATTTGCCCCGGCTTTCATTCATACGCTTGTCAGGATGGTCATTCGGCACAGGACGGTGGTAACCACAGTCACGGCTACAAACCGATGGGTGGCTGGCGTTTTGGTAACACTATCGATGGCGCCCAGGCTGAGTATCTGCTGGTGCCTGATGCACAGGCCAACCTGGCCCCAGTACCCGAGGCGCTCACTGATGAACAGGTGTTGATGTGTCCTGACATCATGTCCACCGGATTTGCCGGGGCTGAATCTGCCAATATTAAAATTGGTGATATTGTGGCGATCTTTGCACAGGGACCGATAGGTCTGTGTGCTACAGCCGGCGCTCGACTTCGCGGTGCCGGTTTGATTATCGCAGTCGATGGTGTTGATGAACGCCTGAGCATGGCTAAGCAAATGGGTGCCGATGTCACACTGGACTTCCGCAAAGTGGATGTCGTTGATGAGATTCTGAAACTGACTGGTGGCCGTGGTGTGGATGCTTCGATTGAAGCTTTAGGTATCCAGACTACTTTTGAAGCTGCACTGCGCGTGCTCAAACCCGGTGGCACTTTATCCAGCCTGGGGGTTTACTCAGATGATCTGACCATTCCACTCAATGCATTCAGCGCTGGCCTTGGAGATCATAAAATCGTCACCAGTCTCTGCCCGGGGGGCAAGGAGCGTATGCGGCGGCTGATGAGTGTCATTCAGTCAGGCCGGCTGAACCTGGAACCCATGGTCACACATCGCTTTAAACTCGAGGAAATTGTTGAGGCTTATGATTTATTCTCTCATCAGCGTGATGGGGTGCTGAAAGTGGCAATTTCAACGAACTAGCGATGTAGTTAATTGATGTGTGTCGAAATGACACATCTGTATCATTAAATCAGCCTATTGTGTCATCGGGGCACACTGTTTATAAGTCCATCCGTTACACAGGTTGTAATACCTTTAATTACAATGGTTTAGCTTTTGTGGTTGGCTGGCATGGCTTTCGCTTCCTTAAGGTCAAGTTGTAAAAATTAAGGAGGATTTATGAATACCGCAAAAAAAATGCTTACATTACTCATTGCAACTGGTCTGTCTACCGCTTCAATGACAGCCATGGCGGGGTCAGGACAGCACACCAAAGTGTTACGCCTCTATAACCACACACCGACAATAAGACTGGATGTGCAAGCTGACGTAGTTAATGAGGATATTCAGCGTTTTGCGGACGTTCAGGATGAGTTGACCACGATCGAACAGAGCTTCTCAGCCCGGATAGACAACGCAGCAAACGCTGAAGCCAGAAAACAACTGGAGCGTGAGTACACCCAGGAAATGACAAAAGCTATTGAAAAGGGTGGAATGACGCTCGATAGCTACTCAAGAGTTGCTATTGCTGCACGGAGTGATCCCGGTGTGAGGGCGGATGTTCAACAAAGAACTGAACGCGACCTGCCTGTCGATATGATGTATGGAACACGCTATGTCATTGCCATGGATGAGGATGCGCCACTGAGCAATAAGGTTCATGCCGAATTCACTGAAGAACAGTTGCAGAGCTATGTGGCAGTTCAGGACGAATTGACAGAGATCCGTGATCAGTATTCAGACAAAGTGCTCGAAGCCAGTGATGAGCGCGATTCAGAACTCTTGATCGATGCTAAGCGTGATATGGCTGATGCGATTGAGGAAGCTGGCTTGTATCGCGAGGAATATGCCAATATTTCACTGGCCATTGATGCTGATCCGGAACTGCGAAGCCGTGTTCAGAAAATGATGAAACAAGAGGCTTACTAAGTCTTGATATCCACTCGCTAAGCCGGGCTGGCGTTCCAGCCCGGCTTTTTTGTGTCACCCGTTCAGTGAGACGTTTTCGGCGCTTCCAGACGCCAGGGCGTACCGTGACAGACTGAATAAAGTTTGCAGCTTCGGGTACAGCCCCGGCAAGGCAAGCGCTGCTCTTCACGGGGTTTAGATGATACAGCAGGTTTTGTTTGTGACATGGTTATTCTCAGTTTGGGTATCAATTTATATTAAGACCTGACAGCGAAAATAATGTGAAAAAACGCGGGTCCAGCCCCTTAAATGAGGCTTTGAGTTGTGAATCAGCCTGCAAAATCACTGATTAAGCTTATTGCCAGCGAACCTGAAACAAAGCTCATCAGTCTATAACTCATATCATGCGCTAAAGGAGGTTTTATGAATTCGAAGCTAATCTTAACTATCGGCTTCAGCCTGTCTCTGCTCGTAGCGGGTTGTAGTGTGGATAAACAAACGGTCGGAACCGGTGTCGGTGGTGCCGTTGGTGGGGTATTGGGTTCGAATATCGGTGATGGTAGCGGTAAAACAGCTGCCATCATTGGTGGTACCTTATTGGGCGCGATTATCGGCGGCAAAATCGGTGCTGATATGGACGAACTTGATCGCCGTCGTGCAGCATCTACCCTCGAAACCTATCCCACTGGACGAACTAACACCTGGCAAAATCCGGATACCGGCGCTTCATATGACTTTACGCCAACAAGAACCTATAACACTTCTGGTCAGCCATGTCGTGAATATGAAATGGATGTTTACATGGATGGTCGCCGGGAAGTGGTGACCGGCACAGCATGTCGGAATTCTAATGGCGAATGGGTCAATCAGTAACTTATATTTCACTGTAAAAAAGCCGGCAACTGCCGGCTTTTTTACGTTAACTCACTAGTGAATAACCCTTTTGGAGAATAGCGCTATCACTGGCTTCAGCGCATGATCAATAAATGCTTGTGAGTCCTGTAAAAACAAGCATAAAATTGCGCGCTTTTTTTATTTTTTTGGAGTAAAACCATGTCAGAGCCAGTTTGGTTTAGAACCGGTGAAGCTACCGTGTTTGCCAGTGAGGATCAGGGTACCGATGCGATGCCGGAAATTTTGATCGGCAGTGTGAAGGGCCCGGCAGGTACGGCGTTTGCCAACCTGATGGGACAAACAGAAGGTCATACCCGTATGTTTGCCATCCGTGCGACTAATCAGCAGGTCAAACCTGCCACGATGATCGTGCCTAAAGTCACCATCAAGTCCGGTTCCTATGTTGCCCTGTTCGGCGGCGTCGTGCAGTCAGCCGTGGCTGATGCGGTACTGGACAGTGTTATTGAGGGTGTCATCCCTAAAGAACATGCAGAAGAACTCTGCATTATTGCGATGATCTGGATATCACCGGAAGCAGCGGCTAACCCTGATGTTGATCGTAAAGATTTGTACCGTACCAATTACGAAGCGATGAAACTCGCGATTCAACGCGCAATGACTGGTTCGCCCAGCGTTGATGAACTGATTGAAAATCGCCATACCATTCACCACGAAATGTACAACCCTGAAACCGGCGAGTCGCTCTGGTAGTTACCTGCAAACGACAGTCAGCCCTCTGGCTGGCTGTCGCTGCATCAATGAGCTGGGTTCATCGCGGCATCCTGATTAAGCCGCTCCAGCTTTTTAGCAATCACTTCGATTAGCTTTCGATACTGCGCTTCTGCTATCTGAAAATCTTTTACTGCATTAGACTCATCGCCGCATTTAAGCAGAGTCAGACAATTGCTGATGAGGTGGGACAGGCGACTGTATTCCTGATCAATGTAATGAAGAAATGTGTGCTCAAGGAAATGAACATGAAAGGCCTTTTTGAGCCAGAAACGGCAGTGGCTGCTTTCCTTGAACATATGATCGGGACGCACAGTTCTGCGCACGGGATCTGATGGCAGAATACGACGTCTGGCATGCTCGAGTTCGACATCCAGAAAGTGTGCGAATAAGCGAAGCTGTGAGACCCGTAAACAACTGATTTTACGATATTCTTCAAGCAATAAATTGGGAGCTATAAAGTCACAGGACCAGCTCAGCACATTTTCGGCTGGGATAGGTCTTGAAATCGCATAGCCCTGCACCAGCTTGCAGCCCATACAGAGTAAAATCTGTCCGTGCTTGAGTGACTCAACGCCCTCTGCAATCACGTCAATGTCAAATGACGTCGCCAGCGAAATCACACTCTCGACGATTTTGAAATCATTGGGGTCATTGAGCATATTACGGACAAAAGACTGATCAATTTTGACCGAGTGAATGGGCAAGGCCCTGATATGACTCAAAGAGGAATAGCCTGTACCGAAATCATCCAGTGCTGTGGCGATATTAAGCTTTTCTTTGCAAGCATGAATGACGTTCTTTATTGTGGAAAGCTCGTCAAGGGCATGACTTTCCAGTATTTCAATCTGGAAATAACTTAAATCAGTATCGGGGAAGTCCTGGCAAATTTTGCTCAGGGTCTCTAAAAAGCTACCGCGAGCAAGCTGGTATGCAGATAAGTTGACACTGACAGTTAGTTGCAGGCCGTGCGTGTGCCAATATTGCAACTGCGTCAGGGCTTCGCGAATGACCCATAAACCGAGACTGATTTCGACGTCTGATTCATTGATGGCAGGCAGGAATTCCAGTGGCATTAACAGGCCTTTTTCAGGATGTTGCCATCTGACCAGCGCTTCAAAGCCGATTAACTCACCATTGGCGATGTTAAGCTTAGGCTGAAAATGAAGTCTCATTTCGCCTGCGCTAATCGCTGAAAGTACCTCCGGCTGATTGAAAGCAAACCGTGAACTCTGATTTGCCAAGGCTGCATCACCATACATCGAGATACCGTTCTTGCCGTTATTCTTAACCCGATAAAGTGTTTGATCGGCGTGATCTATCAATGACTCAAGTGAGCCACGATCAAAGGGATACAGAGTATATCCAATCGAAGCACCGATATTGATTTTATTTCCTTCAATTTCATAGGGTTCGCCCAGCACATCGAGAAGTTTTTTTAATACCATTTCACAATCATGACGGCTATGAAGCTCGCCCAAAAGCAAGACAAACTCATCACCACCGTAACGTGATGCAGTGTCCTGCTCGCGGATGGTATTTTTTACACGCTGTGTTAATTCAATCAGTAAAAGGTCACCTATAAAGTGACCATAGGTGTCATTAACCGGTTTGAAGTCATCCAAATCCAGAAAGCAAACTGCCAGCATTTCCTGCATCCGATCGCATTTGGCAATGGCACGTTCAAAACGATCTTCGAGCAAATTACGATTGGGCAGTGCGGTCAGAGAGTCATAATGGGCCAGCTTTTCCAGTGTGGCATGATGCTCTTTCATTTTAGTGATATCAGACATCATGCCGAGATAGAAGGGGGCCTCATTCGTATCAAGTTGTAGGCGGTTGACGGTCAGCAACTCAGCATAAAATTCACCTTCTTTATTACGATTCCAGACTTCGCCCTGCCACCAGCCCTGGTCTCTGATTGTCTGCCACATCAGAGCGTAAAAATCAGTGTCATGTTTGCCGGAACTGAGCATGCTCGGATTGTTGCCCAACAGCTCATCTCGACTGTAGCCCGTGATCCGGCAAAATGCATCGTTGCAGGCAATAATGTTGACATGCTCATCGGTAACGATGATGCCTTCCTGTGAGCGTTTGAATATTTCTTCCAGAATGACAGGGTGTTGTCTCAGGTTGAGCATAAAAAATCCATTTTTATCCTGCTTAATCCGTTTGTTTAGCCCAGAACTGCGTTGCCAGCTCATGAAAGCTTGAGATGACCTGGCTCATGTGATCGCTGATAGTGACGGTGTTATCAGCTTCTTTGAAGTTGCGGTCAGATGAATCTCTTATAGTGTGAATACTTTTATTAATCTCCTCCGAAACCGCGCTTTGCTCTTCAACAGCGGATGCGATTTGTCGGGTCATATCATTAATGTTTTCTATGGTATGCAGAATATGCTCAAACGCATCGACGATTTCTTTGCCTTGCTCTGCACTCATTTCTGCATGACTGATACCCTGCTCCATGGCGTTGACGGCCTGAGTGGCATCAGCCTGTAATTGATCGACCATGCCACGTATTTCTTCGGTCGAGACCCGGGTTCGGCTGGCCAGGGAGCGCACTTCATCTGCAACCACGGCAAAACCCCGACCGGCCTCACCGGCACGAGCAGCCTCAATGGCAGCATTGAGGGCAAGCAGGTTGGTTTGTTCGGAAATATCGTTAATGACATCCAGGACGATAGCGATGTCCTGGCTACTTTTCTCCAATGCTCTGATTGTCTCTGAGGCTTGAACAAAGCTCTCCTGCAATTGCCGGTTGACTTGAGTCGTGGTGTTGATAACCGCCTGACCCTTTTCAACAGCTTGCAAGCCCTCACTGGCCATCATGCTGGTGTTCTGGGCATTTTTAGAGACTTCCTGGATTGAAGCCACCATTTCGTTGACAGCTGTGGCGACCTGTTCCGTTTCGTTGAATTGCTGTTCTGCATAGCCTTTTGAGGCAATGATGGCATCACCGAGAGACTGTGTTTTGTGTCCCATCGAACCAGCACTGTCTGCAATGCGACCAATCAGGCCGGCTGTTTCTGACTCCAGAAAGCGCATGGCAAGCATCAGATTACCCACTTCATCCTGACGACCGGTGTAAACATAACGTGCCACAGGATCATCAACAATATCGCCTGCATGTCTGAACAAATCGCTCAAAGCCTGACTGGAACGCCACAGACCAGCGGCTGAGATTGCAAGAGCAAAGAGGACAAAAAAAGCAGGCGTGACGAATGGGACAAACAGACTAACGACAAGAGAAGCCAGGATGGGTAGAACAGCCCAGAGTATTAGAACTAGCCGGTAAGGCAAGCGATCGCGGAGCTGGTTCATCTTTTTGCCGGCACGAAGTCCCTTGTAAAGTTGTTGCGCTCTTTCCACACGTTCCCGAGAGGGTTTTCGTCTGACGGACTGATACTCTAACTCACCGTCATCTCTGAGGGTGGGGGTGACATAAGCATCAACCCAGTAGTGATTACCATTTTTACAACGGTTCTTAACCAGCCCCATCCAGGATTCACCCGATTTTAACCTGTCCCACAGCATGGAAAAGGCTTCTGGAGGCATATCCGGATGGCGGACAACATTATGGCTTTTGCCTATTAATTCTTCTTTAGTGAAGCCGCTGATCTCAATAAAGTCTTTATTGACATAGCTAATAATTCCCTTACTATTTGTGGTGGAAAGGATGTTGGCACTACTCGAATAGCTCTCTTCCACCTGAGTGACTGGCTCATTAATCTTCATGGCTACCTCCCATTATTTAGCAGCCGCTTAACTTCAGAAAAAGCACTGTTTCTGGAAGCTAAACCATTGTCAGCTACCCCTGGTCACTCCCTCACATGAGGGGGAAATGTGACCTAGTCGAGGTTATAAGCTATTTACAGGAAAGGTCTAATACTAATTATGAATCAGCTGATTGCACGGAGTTATCAGTTCAAATTTGACCTTAAGCAACTCAGGTCATTTCTGGCTGTAGCAGAAAAACTCAGTTTCCGGGGGGCGGCTGAGGCTGTATTTATTTCTCAACCAGCCTTGTCCAAACATATTGCTCAATTGGAAGCGGCTCTGGATTGCCAACTATTTGTCAGGGACAAGAATTCCGTTGTTTTGACAAAAGCCGGCGAAGCACTATATGCAACACTACCCATGGTGCTCGAGCAGCTTCATCAGACGACTTCTTTGTTGAAAACTCAGGACAATAGTGCTGACGCGATAAAAATTGGTTATACCTGTGCAGCAATGGCCAGTTTCTTTCCCCGACTTATCAGGGACATCAGGCAGGAGTTACCGACATATGAATTCGAGTTTTCAGAGGCAATGACCGATAAGTTGATAAGTGATGTCATTGAGCACAATCTGGACGGCGCCTTCATCATGTCTCGACCTGAGGATCCTCAACTGCATCGCCTGGATATCAGACCAGAGCCGCTCGGTTTGATGGTGCCAGATAATCATTTCCTGGCCGCGATAAATGTGGTGCCCCTGTCAGCGTTGGCTAAAGAAGCCCTGATCCTGTTTCCAAGAAAAATGAACCCGATGCTTTACGATGAAATTATCAGTCATTGTCAGGGTGCCGGCTTTCAACCTCACAAAATTATAGAAGCGCAGTCAGGTCACGCAGCCATCGGTTTCGTTGCAGCTGGGGCAGGTATTGCTTTCATTGCCCGCTCAATGGCAACCGCTTGCCTTAAAGGAACCTGTTTCAGGCCGTTAAGTCCACCTTTACCGCAGATTCATTACAGTTTTATCACTCATCACCGTGCTGCAGGCCTGTGGCTGAGCGTATTCGAACAACAGATTCATGAGACGCTCTCGGTTGAACGTTGCTGTGGCAAGACCACTGAGACAAACAGGGCAAGTAAATCGCTCTATTACTGACAATGGATAAAGCTCAAATTTAACACTCTTCTGCTGCTTGCATAGTCATGTGGCTAAGGTGCTGGTTTTTAAGTTAATTCAGGTCTATAGTGATAAATATGTGAACCAGTTAGCAAAATTATATGAAAGTGCTGATTGTCGATGATGCTGAAATCGACTCCTTACTTTGTCAGAAAATAGTCGAGAGTCTCGACTATCGGCCTATTGCTGTGTCTTCCGCCAGTGAAGCGCTGGAAATTCTGCAGAAACCCGGTGCACCTGACATTATCATCATGGACTGGTTTATGCCTGAAATTACGGGCATTGAGCTGTGTGAGCACATACGCAGCATGCAACTGATGGTTGAGCCCTTCATTTTAATAATGACGGCCAACACCGATCGTCATGCCGAGGCTGAGGCGCTCAATGCCGGCGCTGATGATTTCATCTCCAAACCGATTAACCGGATTGATATGGAAGCCAAATTACGGTTGGGACGACGCCTGATCAAAACCCAGTTGGAATTATTGGTTGCCAATCAGAAACTTCAGGAAAAGCTGCAGGTTGATGCCATAACCGGGATTATGAACCGGCAATCCGGACTCAAGGCAATCAGTTCATCACTCTCTAGACTTTCCCGCCAGCAGCAAAAGCAGGGACTGCTGGTTCACTGTCATGTCCGGTTTAGTCATGACAAGCACAGTGCTTTTATGCATGAAGTGTATGACAAAATTTACATTGAACTGGCTCGTCAGTTAGCTCAGATTCTGAGACAGAGCGATATCGTCGTGCGATTCAGAGACGATGAGTTTCTGTTTTTTGCCGAGAGTGACGCTGATAGTCATCAAACCCTGATGCAACGCATTGAGCGCGCCATCAGGAGAGATTATTCCAGGGAAGAGGAAGAAGGTGCTTCTTTCTTGATAGCCGGCCTGGTCATTCGACCGGAGCAGGCCATGACGCCGGTCGAGAATCTGCTGCAGCAGACCGAAATCATCCTCAGCAATCTTCATGCTGACGGAAAAAAAGCAGCGTTAATTCATCTATCGACCCATCGAAATACCCGGGTTGTTGATTTTTCTGATTACCGGCGGGCGCAGGGTAAGCGCTAAAGTTTTTCCCAGTTCCTCAATAGCACTCCGCAATTGTCCGAATGAAGTGAACTGTTTGCAGCAATATTGATTCAAACAGTTTTGAGTGCGATTTCAAATCTTCTGAATTTCATATTTGCGATACTGAGTCACAGTTCCGTCAAATCCTCTTGAAAAACTATCTTTGTCATTACTGACAGTCATCATGACTACTTTGAGCGATGGGATGAGCTTGAAGGTAAAGGAGTGCAGACATTTGAATTATCCGCTAACTGGACAGATCAACGACAATTCCTCACAAGATTTCAGCACAGTGGGAGTAAAGTCATTTTCACTCTCGCTCTGGCTTGCTGTGTGTTTCAGCATGACACTGATCTTTTCTCATCATGCCAAAGCAGCAGATCAGATATTGGCACCCTCCGGTGAGCCTTTTTCTTATGCCTGGCTGAAAGGCCATGCAAAATCCCTGGCAGAGCAACCCTATCAGGAACTGCAGTCCAGCTTGCCTGAAGGCTTGCAGGGGTTGGATTGGGATGACTATCAGCAGATTCAATACAATCAAGACAATGCCCTCTGGCGTGATGATGAACTGGCTTTCAGGACTGAGCTGTTCCACCTGGGGCTTTATTTCGAAAAGCCGGTTCAGGTCTATGAACTGAATGAAGGGGTAGTGACTCGGGTCGAATACTCACCCTCTATGTTTGACTACGGCAAGTCTGAGATAAACAGTGAGGCTTTGCCATCCGATCTGGGCTTTGCCGGCTTTCGCATGCAATTTCAGAATGACTGGAAACGCGATTTCATTTCCTTCCTGGGTGCTAGTTATTTTCGGGCTGTAGGCAAAGAAATGCAATATGGTTTGTCAGCACGTGGACTGGCGGTAAACACGGCTTTGCCAAAGCCCGAAGAGTTTCCCATGTTCACCCATTTCTGGCTGCAAAAGCCGCAAGAAGGCAGTGAGAAAGTCATCGTGTTTGCCTTGCTGGATTCGCCCAGTGTTGCCGGCGCTTACCGCTTTGAAATCATACCGGGGGATGTACTGAAAACACGGGTTGATGCTGCGATCTATCCTCGTAGCAAGATTGAACGTCTGGGCGTTGCCCCGCTTACCAGTATGTATATGATTGGGGAAAACAGCCGCCGTGCCAACTGGGACTGGCGACCTGAAATTCATGATTCAGACGGTCTGTTTATGCACACCGGTAATGGTGAATGGCTCTGGCGACCGATAGCTAACCCACGAGAACTCCGTTTCAATTCATTCTCAGACGATAACCCGAAAGGTTTTGGGCTGATGCAGCGTGATCGCGATTTTGATCATTACCAGGATGACGGTGTTTTTTATGAACTGCGACCCAGCTTATGGATAGAGCCTCTGAATGACTGGGGTAAAGGTGCAGTTCAGCTTGTAGAAATACCGACACTGGATGAGACCTTCGATAATATTGTGGCTTTCTGGAATCCTGAAAAGGTGGTCGAGCCGGGTCAGGAACTGCTCTACAGCTACAACATGTACTGGGGCAGTAATCTTCCTACTGGCACAGATCGGGCAAAAGTGGTGGATACTTTCACCGGTATTGGTGGTGTGATCGGCAAAAAGCGGGAATATTACAGTAAGCGTTTTGTGGTCGATTTCAGTGGGGGGCGACTCTCAATGCTGGCAGAAGGTGCCGAAGTTGAGGCTGTTATCAAAAGTTCTGATGGCAGAGTGGAAATTACCTCGGCTCGACCGCAGCATGCGATTGACGGTTATCGCATGATGTTTGATTTGGTACCTCCGGACAATAGCACCCAGCCGATCGATTTGCAGGCTTATCTTGCTGTTAATGGACAGCCTATTACCGAAACCTGGGTCTATCAATGGACCCCGCCGCCACAGGACGAGCGTGAACTCCACAATGCCGGGCATTTGAAATAAACAGCTCAGGTGAGGGGCTCGGTCCCTTGCTGACGCTGAACACAGGCATTGAAAATCTGATCATGAATGGTGTCGGCGTCGGTTTCTACCGGCTGGATAAAGACGCGCTCAGCGATGATAAGTAAATCTTTGCGACCCTGGGATTCGCTGTAGATCTTCAGGATATTGGCTTCAAACTCTTTCCAGTCATGTCCTTCCTTCTGACGGATCTGCTGAATCTCATAAGCCGTACCAGCCTGGTAAGCACAACTCGTGATATTGCCGCGTTCAATTGGGGCTGAAGCCAGGTTAGTGATAGTCAAAATTAATAACAAAAGCGTGGTCATCGTTGTTGCCCTCCAAAGAGAAGCCAGAGACTGAAGGTAGCGCGCAACAGAATCTTTTACAAGCCTATTTAGCTGCCGGCAGATCTCTGTAAAAAGCCGTCAAAGCCAGTTATGGCAATAATTTAGGCGAGTCAGTTGCTTGATCAGGTCTGGAAATACAAGTCTGTTGATGTCATGTTAAAGCTATGCATCACTTCAGATTGTCGATATTCATCCTGATCATTGTGTTGTCAGCCTGCGGCGAGTCACCGCAAACCGGAGAGCAACGCACGCTGGAAGAAATCAAAAGCTCAGGGCAGCTTCGAATTGTGACTCGTAATTCACCGACCACCTGGTATATCAATGCCGATGGGGAGCCTACAGGCTTTGAATACGACATGGGACAACGATACAGCGAGTCTCTGAATGTTGAGCCCAAGTTTATCGTCAAAGACAGTATCGGTGATATTTTGGATGCCCTGAACAGCGGCAGTGCGGATGTTGCTGCAGCCGGGTTAACAGTTTTACCATCAAGAAATCAGAAATTTCTTCCAGGGCCGACTTACGATAGTGTTCATCAAGTGCTTGTTTGCCATCGGGATGGTTATAAGCCTGAAGGTTATGATGAGCTCTCTGCGGTCAGTATTATGGTTGTGGCAGACAGCAGTTATTCTGAAAGGCTGAGTGAAATCAAGCTGAACAGGAATGCAGAGCTTGAATGGCAGGAAACGGATGAACTGTCTACGGAAGAGTTACTTGAGCATGTCGCGGAACAGAAAGTCGACTGCACTGTCGCCGACTCTTCTATCATGCAAATCAATCGACGCTATTTCCCTGAGTTACGCGTCATGATGCAATTGACTGAATCACAGCCGATTGCACTATATCTTCCTGCTGGAGCAGTAAAGCTACGGTCTGAGCTGAACCAGTGGTTTGATGAGTTTGAAAGAAGTAAAGCGATGAGCAAGCTCAGGGATCGCTACTACGGTTACTTCAAAGAATTCGACTACGTTGATGTCAGTGTGCTTAAGCGTCGTATCGACCAACGTTTGCCACGTTATAAAAAGTTTTTCCGAGTGGCGGCAGAAAGGTACGACGTGCCATACATGACGCTCATTGCCCAGGCATATCAGGAGTCACACTGGGACCCAGACGCAGTCTCACCCACGGGCGTGAGAGGCATCATGATGTTAACAAAAAATACTGCTACGGCCATGGATGTCGTGGATAGAACAGATGCTAAACAGAGTATCATCGGTGGTGCCCGTTATTTGAGACGAATGATGGGGCGGTTTGATGACCAGGTTGAATACCTCGACAGACTCTATCTGGGCCTCGCCGCATACAACATTGGCAGAGGTCACATGCATGACGCTCAGTCACTGGCCAGGCAGCTCAATTTGAGCCCTTATGAGTGGCATGATATGAAGCAGGTGCTGCCTCTACTGTCCCAGAAGAAGTATTACCAGAACTTGAAATACGGCTACGCCAGGGGGACAGAGCCGGTCCGCTATGTACAGCGTATCCGTGAATACCAGCATATTCTGGAAAACGAGCTGCAGTAGTCGGTTTCATTCCTCTTTCGCTCAAAGTGGCTTTGTTTGTGGTGATATCAATACATTTTTCTCCATGCTTTGCAGTCCCTTTTCTGAACTTCAAAAGTGCATGAATAGCTTGCCAAGCCTTTTTTTGGTCCAGTTGTAAGGGCTGTAAATCGACGTGAGCAAGACCATCAATAAGGAATAGCCTGGACTGATGCTCTGGCACAGCAGCATCAAGTGCCACACTCTGCGAATAGGGAATGATGTTGTCATCAGTACCGTGAATAAGCAGCAAGTCGGCCTGCAGGGCAGACAGGTCTT
The DNA here is from genome assembly GCA_964389455.1 of uncultured Methylophaga sp. GTDB lineage: Bacteria > Pseudomonadota > Gammaproteobacteria > Nitrosococcales > Methylophagaceae > Methylophaga. Next base: position 25,451 of record CAYMEE010000034.1, read on the forward strand.
TGTTGGCGAGATTCAGCTTTTCCAATTCCGCTTTGACTCCTCCTGGCAGCGCTGCTATCAGTTCATCACTGCGTTCTCTTTCTAGGTTATTAACGAGTGCCAGAACGGCTTGTCCTTCACTGCTCAGAGTGGATGCCAGTTCATCAATCCGGGCATCGGGGTTCATCATTTTGCGTTCAGCAATTTGCATCAAGCTGTGCCGATCCGCTTCGCTATCCAGCAAATCTGCATTACTGATTACAAAGGCCCATTTACCGTAGTGATTAGGTTCGGTGTGGTGCCACGCGCGCTCAGAAAGGAAGTATCCGGTAGTAAAGAATCTGATGACTTC